>NZ_NEGZ01000026.1 GCF_002127585.1 Janthinobacterium sp. GW458P | reverse complement strand
CGGGGGCGGGTGCTGCCGCTGCCGGCGCGGGGACGGCGGCGGGCGCGGGATGTTGCTGCGCGCCTACCCAGGCGGCGCCGGCCAGGGCGCAGGCGCCCAGGCCGATACCGGCGGCGAGCCAGCCATTGCGTACGCTTGAGCGTGCCATGCTTATTGCTCGCGTTTCGTCAGGTAGGCGTTGAAGCCATGGTCCATGTACGCAGACAGCGGCAATTCGTCCGACAGGACGGCGGCGTCGATTTCTGCCAGTTCGGCAATATGTTGTTCCTGCTCAAACTGATAGATGCCCACCATGCCGCCGACCAGCAGCAGCAGCGGGATGACCACGCTCATGCGGCCCAGCCATGACAGCGGCTCGGCGAAGAACTGGCTGGCCACGCCGGCGAACACGTTTTCGCGCGCGGCCATGGCGGCGGGCGCGTCCGCCTTCTTGCGCGACAGGGCCAGCTTGCGTGCCGCTGCCAGGCGATCGGTGGCCGATGCGGGCAGGTCGTCGAGTTTTTCGTTCAGTGCATGGCGCACTTTGTAAGCGAAATTGAGATCGTCGGTGTTCATAATTTTATTCCCTTGGCTTTCAGCGATTCGGCGAGCGTGTGGGTAGCTCTAGAGCAATGTGTTTTCACGCTGCCTTCGGAGCAACCCATCGCTTCCGCTGTTTCAGCCACATCCATGTCCTGCCAATAACGCATGAGGAAGGCTTCGCGTTGACGTGACGGCAGTTTTTGTACTTCTTCATCAATCAAATCAAGGGTTTGCGCGCGTTCGACCTGGTCGGCCGAGGATTCGGCGGCGCTGGAGCCCTGTTCCGATTCATAAGTGTCAAGTATATCAAAATCTTCATGCTCGTCGCCCGAGGGCTTCATGCCGGAAAACAGGCTGACCCAGGTGTTGCGAACTTTTTCGCGGCGGAAATAATCGAGTATGGTGTTCTGCAAGATGCGCTGGAACAGCATCGGCAGTTCGGCGGCCGGCTTGTCGCCGTATTTCTCGGCCAGCTTGATCATCGCGTCCTGCACGATGTCGAGTGCCGATTCATCCTTGCGGACCGCGTAGGCGGCCTGCTTGAAAGCGCGCCGCTCGACATTTTCTAGAAAGTCGGATAATTCTTTGTCTGTTGCCATGCGGTATGGGGGCGAGCTAACGGCTGCGTGTGCTGTGGGCGAAAGGGAGGCGGGTATGCTTTTTGCAACCATGAGCATGCTAGCAAAAAATGTGCGTTTCCGCAGGGTTTTTGCATGTGGTGCGAGCAAAAAGGGCTTTCGGCTGACATTTTCCTTGACCATAATGGTGCAACGCGATAACGTAGGGGACGCTTTGAACACCCCAAAGCCCTATGGTCAGGTCGCGACCGGCACACAAGGCCAGCAGCGGCAAGACGCGCTTTCATTTGTAGGCAGTTTGTTCTAACCCGCGCCACAAGCGCGAGCGGTTCGTACAGGCGCCACAGAAACTCCGGCCAAACGAGTTGCGTTAAGCGTTGTTTTGTAAGGTATCTATGGGTGCCCAAAGAAATTGCGTGACCGCATGAAAAGGGAAGCAGGAGCACTGTTGCGTTAGGCGTACCTCGTCAGGAAAGAACATCCGATCAATCTCCAATGGACCTTGAAAGGAATGTTTCATGAATACCGAAGCAAAGGGACCTGCAACAGGTTCCGCAACAGGACCGATCACGGGCGCAGAAATTGTCGTGCGCTGTCTGGCTGAAGAGGGCGTCGAGCACGTCTTTGGATATCCGGGCGGGGCCGTACTCTACATCTACGACGCCATCTTCCAGCAAAACAAATTCCAGCATATCCTGGTACGCCACGAGCAGGCCGCGATCCACGCCGCCGATGCCTATTCGCGCAGCTCGAACAAGGTCGGTGTCGCCATCGTCACGTCGGGTCCCGGCGTCACGAATGCCGTCACGGGCCTGTCGACCGCCTATATGGACTCGATTCCCATGGTGGTGATCTCCGGCCAGGTGCCGAGCCACGCCATCGGCCAGGATGCGTTCCAGGAATGCGACACGGTCGGCATTACCCGCCCCGTCGTCAAGCACAACTTCCTCGTCAAGGACGTCAAGGATTTGGCGGCCACGATCAAGAAGGCGTTCTTCATCGCCCGTACCGGCCGTCCGGGACCCGTGCTGGTCGATATCCCCAAGGATATCAGCATGCACAAATGCCATTTCGACTACCCGAAGGAAGTCGAGATGCGTTCCTACCGTCCCGTCGACAAGGGCCACTCGGGCCAGATCCGCAAGGCCGTGCAGCTGCTGCTGCAGGCCGAACGCCCGATGATCTACACGGGCGGCGGCGTGATCCTGGCAAATGCCTCGGCCGAGCTGAACAAGCTGGTCGATCGCCTGGGTTTCCCGTGCACCAACACCTTGATGGGCCTGGGCGCCTACCGCGCCTCGAGCGAGCAGTTTGTCGGCATGCCCGGCATGCACGGCACCTACGAAGCGAACATGGCGATGCAGAACTGCGACGTGCTGATCGCCATCGGCGCCCGTTTCGATGACCGCGTGATCGGCAACCCCAAGCATTTCGCTTCGCATCCGCGCAAGATCATCCACGTGGACATCGATCCATCGTCGATTTCCAAGCGCGTGAAGGTCGATATCCCCATCGTCGGCAACGTCAAGGACGTGCTGATCGAGTTCCTCGCGCAGCTTGACGCGGCCGAAGCCAAGCCGAACGTCAATGCCCTGAGCAACTGGTGGAAGCAGATCGCCGAATGGCGCGGCCGCGAATGCCTGAAATATCCGACCTCGGACCTGGTCATCAAGCCGCAATCGGTGGTTGAGAAAGTATACGAGATTACCAAGGGCGACGCCTTCATTACCTCCGACGTGGGGCAGCACCAGATGTGGGCGGCGCAATATTATCGCTTCGACAAGCCGCGTCGCTGGATCAATTCCGGCGGCCTGGGCACCATGGGTGTCGGCTTGCCGTACGCCATGGGCGTGCAGATGGCCAATCCGGACGCCACCGTTGCCTGCATCACGGGCGAAGGCTCGATCCAGATGTGCATCCAGGAGCTCGCCACGTGCAAGCAGTATCACCTGACGCCGAAGATCATCATGCTCAACAACCGTTTCCTCGGCATGGTGCGCCAGTGGCAGGAAATCGATTACGGTTCGCGCTATTCCGAGTCGTACATGGATTCGCTGCCCGACTTCGAGAAGCTGGCCGAAGCGTATGGCCACGTGGGCATGAAAATTGAAAAACCGGGCGACGTCGACGGCGCCCTGAAAGAGGCGTTTGGCATGAAAGACAGGCTGGTGTTCATGAACTTCATTACCGACCAGTCTGAAAACGTGTGGCCAATGGTGAAAGCCGGCAAGGGCCTGTCCGAAATGATGCTCGGCTCGGAGGATCTCTAATCATGCGCCATATTATTTCTGTTTTGCTGGAAAACGAAGCGGGCGCCCTGTCGCGCGTGGTGGGCCTGTTCTCGGCACGCGGCTACAACATTGAAACGTTGACCGTGGCGCCGACGGAAGACTCGACCCTGTCGCGCATGACCATCGTCACCAGCGGCTCGGACGACATCATCGAGCAGATCACCAAGCACCTGAACCGCCTCATCGAGGTTGTCAAGGTGGTGGACCTGACCGAAGGCCAGCATATCGAACGCGAGTTGATGCTGATCAAGGTCCGTGCCGTGGGCAAGGAGCGCGAGRAAATGAAGCGCACCGCCGATATCTTCCGTGGCCGCATCATCGATGTCACCGAAAAGACGTACACGATCGAATTGACCGGCAACAAGGTCAAGCTCGACGCGTTCATCGATTCGATCGACCGCGCCGCCATCCTGGAAACCGTCCGCACGGGCGGGTCCGGCATCGGCCGCGGCGAACGCATCCTCAAAGTATAAAAGTATAAAAACAGCAGTACGCGGCCACGGCCGCACCCCCATACAACGCATCATCAAATATATAGGAAATACCATGAAAGTTTTTTACGACAAAGACGCTGACCTCTCCTTGATCAAAGGCAAAAACGTCGCCATCATCGGCTACGGTTCGCAAGGCCATGCGCACGCGCAAAACCTGAACGATTCGGGCGTCAACGTCACCGTCGGCCTGCGCAAGGGCGGCGCTTCGTGGACCAAGGTCGAGCAAGCGGGCCTGAAGGTGGCGGAAGTCAACGACGCCGTGAAAGCGGCCGACGTCATCATGATCTTGCTGCCGGATGAAAACATCGCCCAGGTCTACAACGAAAACATCGCGCCGTTCGCCAAGCAGGGCGCCGTGCTGGCCTTCGCCCACGGCTTCAACGTGCATTACGGCCAGGTCGTGCCACGCGCCGACCTCGACGTGATCATGGTCGCGCCGAAAGCCCCGGGCCACACCGTGCGCGCCACCTACACCCAGGGCGGCGGCGTGCCCCACCTGATCGCCGTGTACCAGGACAAATCGGGCATCGCCCGCGACGTCGCCCTGTCGTACGCCTCGGCCAACGGCGGCGGCCGTGCCGGCATCATCGAAACGAATTTCCGTGAAGAAACCGAAACGGACTTGTTCGGCGAACAGGCCGTGCTGTGCGGCGGCGCCGTGGAACTGATCAAGGCCGGCTTCGAAACCCTGACGGAAGCGGGCTACGCGCCTGAAATGGCGTATTTCGAGTGCTTGCACGAACTGAAGCTGATCGTCGACCTGATCTATGAAGGCGGCATCGCCAACATGAACTACTCGATCTCGAACAATGCCGAATACGGCGAATACGTGACCGGTCCTAAAGTCGTCACCTCGGCCACGAAGGATGCGATGCGTCAATGCCTGAAAGACATTCAAACGGGCGAATACGCGAAGAGCTTCATCCTGGAAAACAAGGCGGGCGCACCGACCCTGATCTCGCGCCGCCGCCTGACGTCCGAGCACCAGATCGAAGAAGTGGGCGCGAAACTGCGCGCCATGATGCCTTGGATCGCCAAGAACAAGATGGTTGACCAGTCGAAGAACTAAATAATTATCGTTCTTCACAGGAAGCCGGCGCAAGCCGGCTTTTTTTGTGCGCGGGCGCCTGGCCGCCAACATCCGTTACAATCAGGTCCATTCAACCATAGCGTCAGCCTCATGCTTGTTTTTTCTAAAGTTTTTGTCGGCAATCTTCATGTGCTCAAGCGTCCCGCCTCGGTTGCCATCAGCTGCTGGTTTCTGGTCATCGGCTCGCTGTCGGCGCTGGTGTCAGCCTACCTCGGCCGCAACGATCCCGCCATGCAGGCGTGGATGGCGGACGGCGCGATTCCCGCCGAGGTGCAATACGCGATCTTGATCTTCAGTCAGGGCATTACCGTGGTGGCGGCGCTGGCCATGCTGCAAAGGCAGCGTGGCGCGCGCACCGTGTATCTGGTGTGGGGCGTGATCGACATTGCATTCTGCCTGGCGACCGTGCCGCTGAAGATGAGCGTCTTGCCTGGCGCGCTCCTGTTCGCCGTCATCTGCGCCTTGCTGTACAGTCCGAAATCGAATGCCTGGTTTTCGCCGCGCAAGGCGGCCAATGACGCCTGCATGACGCCAGCCTGAGCGCGGCCGGCTTGAGCACGGCTGTCTTGGCGCGCACGCTTTTCGCCCGCCTCCTATATAATCCCGCCCTTCCTTTGCAGTTTCCTGTGGACTGCATCTGTTTCGGTATCTGCCGACCGCAACGCGCATCACCGCTTTTGTAGCACGCCAGGCGCTGGTTTTTTAGCCGCTTGCGCAACCAGAAAGACCCCCATGACTGACCGTATCACCGCCACGGCGCCCTCGCAGGCTGCTGCTGACTCTTCCATTCCCGTCCTGGCCTTGCTGGCCCTGGCCATGACGGCCTTCCTCGCCCTCCTGTCGGAAACCTTGCCCGCCGGCTTGCTGCCGCAGATTGCCAAGGACCTCGGCATTTCCGAAGTCATGACGGGCCAGCTGGTCACCGTGTACGCCATCGGTTCCATATTGACGGCGATTCCCCTGACGGCGCTCACCAGCAGCTGGCGCCGGCGCAACGTGCTGCTGCTGGCCATCATCGGCTTTTTGATCTTCAATACGGCGACGGCCCTGGCGCCCAACTACGTCGTCGCCCTGGTGGCGCGCTTCGTCACCGGCATGGCCGCCGGCCTGGCCTGGGGCTTGATGGCCGGCTACGCGCGCCGCATGGTGTCCGTGGAACAGCAGGGCAGGGCGATGGCCATTGCCATGATCGGCACGCCGCTGGCCCTGTCGCTGGGCGTGCCGTTGGGCACCCTGATGGGCGGCGTGCTGGGCTGGCGCAGCATCTTCGGCGTCATGTCCGCCATGGCCGTGGTGCTGGTCGCGTGGGTGCTGCTGGCCGTGCCCGATTATCCGGGGCAAAAGCAGGGCGAGCGCCTGTCGATCCGCCAGGTGTTCATGACGCCGGGCGTGCGGCCGATTCTGGCGGTGATCGTCGCCTGGATGCTGGCGCATAACATTTTATATACGTATATCGCGCCGTTCCTGGCGCCGTCCGGCTTGCGCCCCCGCGTCGACCTGGTGTTGCTCGTGTATGGCGTGGGTTCGCTGGCCGGCATCTGGCTGGTCAGCCAGCTGATCGACCGCTGGCTGCGCCCGCTCGTGCTGGGCTGCATCGCCGCCTTTGCCCTCGTGATGGTGGCGCTGGGGCTGGCGATGGACTCGCCCGCCGTGATCTATGTCAGCATGGCCATCTGGGGCATCACCTTTGGCGGCGCCGGCACCCTGCTGCAGACGGCGTCGGCGGACGCGGCCGGCGACGGCATGGATGTGGCGCAGGCGATGGTGGCGACCATCTGGAACGTGGCCATCGCGGGCGGCGGCCTGACGGGCGGCATGCTGCTCGACGGCTATGGCGCGGCGTCGTTCCCGTGGGCCATGCTGGCCCTGCTGCTGGTGGCGCTGGGCATCGCCTGGCGCGCGCGCCGTTACAGTTTCAAGCCGGGCCGCCGCACGGGCGGCGTGGTGGCGGGACATTGATGTCATTGCCATTTAAAATAACGTTGTTATTAAAATGTGAGTAAATGTGACCGCCAGACGCATTTTGTGACGATTTGTTAATTTGCGCCACGGGAATGAACGAGGCGTTAGAATCTACACAGTTTGACAAGTTTCTCAAGCGAAAGGGACGGCAAAAGCGTTCCTTTCGCGGGCTGTCAGCCATATTAACCACCTAGGAGTACCCCCATGACCGTGATGAAATCCGTCCTTGTTGCCGCCGCAGCCACCGTTGCCCTGAGTGCGCAAGCGCAATCCCTGCCGACTTCCGGCACCCTGGTGGTCGTCCCCGCATTTGGCGAAGTCAAGCATGTCAACGACCAGGTCGTCGCCACCCTGGCCATCGAAGAGCAGGACAAGGACAAGGCCGCCGCCGCGTCGCGCGTGAACCAGAAGATGAACAAGGGCATCGCCATCGTCAAGCAGGCCGATCCTTCCGCTGCGCTGAAATCGTATGGCTATTACACCTACCCCGTGTATCCGGAAGAGCGTCCGCTGCCGGCCGGCGCCGTGGCCAAGCCGCGCCTGCCGACGGCGTGGCGCGTGGGCCAGTACCTGGAAGTGACGACGGCCAACCTGGCGTCCCTGCCGAAAACCGTGTCGGCGGCGCAAGGCGTGCTGACCCTGAATGGCTTGAATTTCGGCCTGAAGCCGGAAACCATCCGCCTGCTGGACGACCAGCGCATCGCCGCCACGTATAAAAACCTCAACGAGCGCGTGGCCGCCATCGCCAGGGCCATGGGCCGCAACGTGTCCGACGCCGTGCTCGATACGGTGGACTTCGAAGGTTCGGGCAATTACGCCACCGAAAGCCGTCCGGCCGCCGCGCCGATGATGATGCGCAGCGCCAAGATGGCCGAAGACAGCGTCGTCGCCGAGCCGAGCTTCGAGCCGGGCGAAACGACGCTCGACATGCGCGTCGTCGGCAAGGTGAAGTTCAAGTAAGCAAGCGTGTTTGCGCCGCGTGCCCCGCCCGCGGTACAGTAGTCGTCAAGTAAAAGCCGGGGAGCACCCAAGCTCCCCGCGCGTCTGAGTATCAAATTCCCAAGGAGAAATATATGACCGTCATGAAAGCTGTGCTGGCCGCCGCCGTTACCGCCGCCGCTACCGTTGCCCTGTCCGCCCATGCGCAAAGCCTGCCCACCGCCGGCACCCTCGTGGTCGTGCCCGCCAACGGTGAAGTGGTGCAGGCGAACGACCAGGTGACCGTCACCCTGGCCATCGAAGAGCAGGACAAGGACAAGGCCGCCGCCGCCTCGCGCGTGAACCAGAAGATGAACCAGGGCGTGGCCATCGTCAAGAAGGCCGACCCGCAAGCCGTGCTGAAGACGCAGGGCTACTACACGTATGCCGTATACCCGGAAACGGCGCCCTTGCCGCCAGGCAGCGTGGCCAAGGCCCGCGTGCCGACGGGCTGGCGCGTAGGCCAGTACCTGCAGGTAACGACGACCAATCTGGCCGCCTTGCCGAAAACCGTTTCCGCGGCGCAAGGCGTGCTGACCCTGAACCGCCTGAACTTCGGCCTGGCGCCCGCCACCATCCGCAAGCTCGACGACCAGCGCATCGCCGCCGCCTACAAGAATCTCAATGAGCGCGTGGCCGCCATCGCCGGCGCCATGGGCCGCAACGTCAATGACGCCGTGATCGACACCATCGATTTCGAAGGTTCGGGCAACTATGCGCAGCGCGCCAACATGGCCGGCGCGCGCGCCATGAGCGCCGATGCGGCCAGCTACGGCGGCAGCCAGGTGGCCGAACCGAGCTTCGAACCGGGCGAAACCACCCTGAACATGGGCCTTGTTGCCAAAATCAAGTTCAAGTAATTTGTTCGGCGTTCAAGGCTGGATGCGGCGCTATCTTGCCAAGCTTGCTCCATCGCACTTTTCTTTGGCGGCGGCTCCTCTATAATGGCAGGATCGGCGCGCGCATGGTGTAATGGCCATGTGCGCGCCGCCTGGCACCGATACCCCGCAGTACACAAAATATGGAACAACATGGCAAACTTCCCCCGTCGTAGAGGCAAGAACGGCACTCCCGCAGCATCCAAAGCTTCCCGCTTCAGCAAATTCGTGCGCCAGCCGGTGGCAGATGGCACGGGCAAGAAAACCTTGCGCCGCCGCGGTATTTATCTGTTGCCGAACGCCTTCACGACGGCGGCCCTGTTTTGCGGCTTTTATGCCATCGTCATGGCCATGAACCAGAAATTCGAGCACGCGGCCTGGGCCATCTTCATCGCCATGATCCTCGACGGCCTCGATGGGCGCATCGCGCGCCTGACGAACACGCAAAGCGAATTCGGCGCCCAGTACGACAGCCTGTCCGACATGGTGTCGTTCGGCGCCGCGCCGGCGCTGGTCATCTATGAATGGTCGCTGCGCGGCATGGGCAAGCTGGGCTGGCTGGCCGCCTTCGTCTACTGCGCCGGCGCCGCCCTGCGCCTGGCCCGCTTCAACACGAATATCGCCGTGGTCGACAAGCGCTTCTTCCAGGGCTTGCCCAGCCCGGCTGCCGCCGCCATGGTGGCCGGCTTCATCCTGCTGATGAACGACCTCGAATTTGCCGGCAACCAACTGGCCTGGGTCTCGTGGACGATCGCCGTGTTCGCCGGCCTGACCATGGTCACCAACGTGCCGTTCTACAGCTTCAAGGATGTCAATTTCCGCAAGTCCGTGCCCTTCATCGTCGTGTTCCTGCTGGCACTGTTCTTTGCGCTCATTTCCATCGATCCGCCGAAAGTGTTGTTCCCCATCTTCGTTGCCTACGGCTTGTCCGGCTACGCCGTGTTTTTCTGGCGCATGGCCAAGGGAAAGCCTGTTAGCATAGTCCAGACGGACCCGGAGCACTGACAGCGGCCTGGGTCGGTAGCCACTTCTTTCCATCAGCGAGGAGCAGCCATGAGCACCAGCAACCGACTCATCATCTTTGACACCACCCTGCGCGACGGCGAGCAATCGCCGGGCGCCTCCATGACGCGCGAGGAAAAGCTGCGCATCGCCAGGCAGCTCGAGCGCATGAAGGTCGACGTGATCGAAGCCGGCTTCGCCGCCGCCTCGCAGGGCGATTTCGAGTCGATACGGGCGATTGCCGGCGCCGTGCGCGAATCGACGATCTGCTCGCTGTCGCGCGCCAACGACCGCGACATCGCCCGCGCCGCCGAAGCGCTGGCGCCTGCCGAGCGCAAGCGCATCCACACGTTCATCGCCACCTCGCCCCTGCACATGCAGATGAAGCTGCGCATGACGCCCGAGCAAGTCTTGCTGCAGGCGCAAAACGCCGTGCGCTACGCGCGCCAGTTCACGGACGATATCGAATTCAGCCCCGAAGACGGCAGCCGCTCCGACGAGGATTTTCTGTGCCAGGTGCTCGAAGCCGTGATTGCCGAGGGCGCCACCACGATCAATTTCCCCGATACGGTGGGCTACGCCGTGCCTGAAATCTTCGGCAACACCATCCGCCGCTTGCGCGAACGCATACCGAATTCCGATAAGGCCATCTGGTCTGTGCATTGTCATAACGACCTGGGCCTGGCCGTGGCCAATTCGCTGGCCGGCGTCATGATAGGCGGCGCGCGGCAGATCGAGTGTACCGTCAATGGCCTGGGCGAACGGGCCGGCAATACGGCGCTGGAAGAAGTGGTGATGGCGCTGCGCACGCGCGCCGCCTATTACAATCTGACCGTGGGCATTGATACGACGCAAATCGTCGCCGCCTCGAAAATGGTGTCGCAGATCACGGGCTTCGCCGTGCAGCCGAACAAGGCCGTCGTGGGCGCGAACGCCTTTGCGCACGCGTCCGGCATCCACCAGGACGGCATATTAAAGGCGCGCGAGACGTATGAAATCATGCGCGCCGAAGACGTGGGCTGGACGGCCAACAAGATCGTGCTGGGCAAACTGTCGGGGCGCAACGCCTTCAAGCAGCGCCTGCAGGAGCTGGGTATCGCGCTGGAATCGGAGGCGGAAGTCAACGCGGCCTTCATCCGCTTCAAGGAGCTGGCCGACCGCAAATCCGAGATTTTCGACGAAGACATCATGGCCCTCGTCAGCGAGGAGCAGCAGGCGCAGGAGAGCGAGCACTACCGTTTCATTTCCCTGGCGCAGCAGTCGACGACGGGCGCCGTGCCCCATGCGCGCGTGGAGTTTCTTGTCGGCGGCGAGCAGCGCAGCTGCGAGGGGCGTGGCGACGGGCCCGTCGACGCGACCGTCAACGCCATCGAAAGCGCGGTTGCCAGCGGCGCGGAACTGGTCTTGTTCTCCGTCAATGCCATCAGCACGGGCACGCAGTCGCAGGGCGAGGTGACGATGCGCCTGTCGCGCGACGGGCGCATCGTCAACGGCGTGGGCGCCGACCCGGACATCATCGTCGCCTCGGCCAAGGCGTATTTGTCGGCCTTGAACAAACTGCATGCCAAGGATGAGCGCATCGATCCGCAGCCGTAGGAAGGACGCCTGATGAAACCTGCTGCGCGTCGCGCTTTGCGGCCGGCGATGCTCGCCGCCTCGGCGGCCCCGTGTCTAGCACGGCTGCGCTTCCTGGCCGAAAGGGGACGCCGAGCCTCACTGCCGCTCGCCACGGTTTTATCAGGCGTCGTTCCGCCGGTAATGGTTTACCAGAAGAAGCGGCGCTCTTCCTTGGCCGGATCGGGGCCGTTCATCATCATGCGCACGATGCCGTCATGGTCGAAGTGCACATGCATCATGGAATCCCACACGCCCGATTCCTTGTAGCGGTAGGACCAGACGTAGAGCCTGGGCAGCGGCAAATAGGATTTTTCCGTCGGGCGGCCCAGCGTCTGCAGCACGTCCTGCTGCGTCGACACGCCCACCTTGATGCGGGCAAAGCCCGGCGTGTCGAGCACTTGCTCATAGGAAATCAATCTGTCGTCGGGGCCGAAGCGGGCCATGTACGTATATTGGCCATACGGACCCGTCGCGTATTCGAGTTCCGGGCCCGTGGGCAGCTGGTAGACGGCCGTGGGCCGGCCCAGGCGCGCTTCCACGGCGGCGCGCGCTTCGCCCGGCTGCGGCGGCGGCGCGTTCCAGCTGGCGCAGCCGGCCAGCGCGGCCAGCAGCACGGCTGTTGCTAATTTGAGCAGTTTTTTCATGTTTGTCCTCCTGAAATGCGGGAAAATCCTATCATGCGCCGAGAAAAGCCCGCACGGCAGGATACAGGCGGGCATTTTTCCGATATACTTGCGCGTCTGGTTGGAAGCATAGGCCAGTATTTTAATAATCGTAGTTCACGGTGGATAGGGTTCAGACTCTGTGCACCGCATGTGAAAGGTTTATCATGACAGTAGAAAACATCAACAAAGCCGCTATCATCGCGGACAACGCACGTGGTCAAAACGACACCGGCTCCCCTGAAGTGCAAGTTGCACTGCTGACAGCTCGCATCAACGAACTGAACGGCCACTTCAAAGCCCACTCGAAAGATCACCACTCCCGCCGCGGCCTGATCATGATGGTCAACCGTCGTAAGAGCCTGTTGTCCTACCTGAAGGCTAAAGACGCTACCCGTTATCGCGACCTGATCGCTAAACTTGGTCTGCGCAAGTAATTTTTGCCGTACAAGGTTTATACAGAAATGCCTGCGCCAGTTCGCTGACGCGGGCATTTTGTCATTTGAATTCCGGATTTATGTCGAGAAGTACAGTATTCTCTACCGACATCATGTTTTAAAAGTAAAGTAGCAAAGGTGGCAACAAGTAAAGGCAGCATTTTTACGCCGCCTGTGGTGAGGTGAACGACAGCCCCTGAAAATCTGTCGGCAATTAGAAAAGGGATACCCCATGTTTAACAAAGTTACGAAAACCTTCCAGTACGGTCAACATCAGGTGACCCTGGAAACCGGCGAAATCGCACGTCAGGCATCCGGCGCAGTGCTGGTGTCGATCGAAGATACCGTCGTTCTGGCAACGGTGGTGGCACGCAAAGATGCCAAGCCAGGCCAGGATTTCTTCCCTTTGACGGTTGATTATGTCGAGAAAACTTATGCTGCCGGTAAAATCCCGGGCGGTTTTTTCAAGCGCGAAGGCCGTCCTTCCGAAAAAGAAACACTGACATCGCGTCTGATCGACCGTCCTATCCGTCCGCTGTTCCCGGAAGGCTACCTGAATGAAGTGCAAGTCATCATTCACGTGCTGTCGGTCAACCCGGAAATCGATCCGGACATCGCCGCCATGATCGGCGCATCGGCCGCCCTGTGCGTCTCGGGCGTGCCTTTCAACGGTCCTATCGGCGCCGCGCGCGTCGGTTACGCGAACGGCCAGTACATCCTGAACCCGACCGTCCAGCAACTGAAAACGTCGCAGATGGACCTGGTTGTCGCCGGTACCGAAACGGCCGTGCTGATGGTCGAATCGGAAGCGCAGCAGCTGTCCGAAGAAATCATGCTGGGCGCCGTGGTCTTCGGCCACGATCAGATGAAAGTCGTCATCGACGCGATTCACGACCTGGTGCGTGACGGCGGCAAGCCGGAAGTGGAATGGGCGCCTGCGCCGAAGAACGAAGCACTGATCGCCCGCGTCGCGCATTTCGCCAACGCCAAGATCAATGATGCATATCAAACCAAGGACAAGCAGGAACGCACGGCCAAGCTGAAGGCGGCAACGTCGGAAGTGCTGGCCGACCTGTCGGCCGAAGCGGCTGCCAACGGCGGCGCGGCGATCGACAGCGCGGAAGTGAACAACATCCTGTTCGACATCGAAGCCAAGATCGTGCGCACGCAGATCCTGGACGGCGAGCCGCGCATCGACGGCCGCGACACGCGCACCGTGCGTCCGATCTCGATCCGCACCAGCGTGCTGCCACGCACCCACGGTTCGGCCCTGTTCACGCGCGGCGAAACGCAGGCGCTGGTCGTCGCTACCCTGGGCACCGCCCGCGACAGCCAGAAGATCGATGCGCTGATGGGCGAGTTCACCGATTCGTTCATGCTGCATTACAACATGCCTCCGTTCGCCACCGGCGAAACGGGCCGCGTCGGTACGCCGAAGCGCCGCGAAATCGGCCACGGCCGCCTGGCCAAGCGCGCGCTGATCGCCGCCCTGCCGGCAGCTGAAGAGTTCAGCTACTCGGTGCGCCTGGTATCGGAAATCACGGAATCGAACGGTTCCTCGTCGATGGCCTCCGTCTGCGGCGGCTGCCTGGCGCTGATGGACGCCGGCGTGCCGATGAAAGAGCACGTGGCCGGCATCGCCATGGGCCTGATCAAGGAAGGCGGCAAGTTTGCCGTGCTGTCCGACATCCTGGGCGACGAAGACCACCTGGGCGACATGGACTTCAAGGTAGCCGGTACCCGCAACGGTATCACGGCGCTGCAGATGGACATCAAGATCATGGGCATCACCAAGGAAATCATGCAAGTGGCGCTGGCGCAAGCCAAGGAAGGCCGCGAGCACATCCTGGGCGAAATGCAAAAAGCCATGCCGCACGTCAAAACCGAACTGTCCGATTTCGCACCGCGTCTGATCACCATCAAGATCAACCCGGAAAAAATCCGTGACGTGATCGGCAAGGGCGGCGCCGTGATCCGCGCGCTGACCGAAGAGACGGGCACCCAGATCGACATCAGCGACGAAGGCGTGGTCACCATCGCGTCCGTCGACGCTGCCGCCGGCCAGGAAGCCAAGCGCCGCATCGAAGAACTGACGGCCTCCGTCGAAGTGGGCAAGACCTACGAAGGCACCGTGCTGAAACTGCTGGACTTCGGCGCCATCGTGCAAGTCATGCCAGGCAAGGACGGCTTGCTGCACATCTCGCAGATCGCCAACGAGCGCGTCAACGCCGTGGCCGACTACCTGAAAGAAGGCCAGCTGGTGCGCGTCAAAGTGCTGGAAACGGACGACCGCGGCCGCCTGAAGCTGTCGATGAAAGCTGCTGAAGGCAACGAAGCGCCAGCCGCTTAAGTTCGCCTGACGGCGGCCTGGTCCGCCACCCCAAAAACCGCCGGCGCGCAAGCCCTGGCGGTTTTTTTATGCGTATCGTTTGCGCTGCATCGAAGGCACGCGCTTGGCGGCGCGCCTGTTTGCCTGCGCCTTGATGCAGGTCGCGTCAGCGTATTGCGCTCCTTGTAGATTCGTACGGGTTCCTTCCCCGTTCGCCACTTCCAAGGAGATGCAGCATGCTGAAACCCTACTGCCTGGCCGCCGCCTTCCTGATCGCGCTTGCCCCCGGCGCCTGGGCGCAGGCCGACGACAATCCCACGCCGGTGCCGCTGCCGATACCGATCGCCGCCGCCTCCACGGCCATGCCGGCGCAGGATATCGACGCCTTGCGCGCCGTGCATGCGCGTGAAATCAATGACCTCAGCACTTTCAGGACGGCGGGCTTGCCGCGCGAAGCTATCGACTCCTATCTCGATAGCGGGGCAGGGCAGCAATTTCTGCGCGAACTGCGCGCGGCCGATCCTGCCGCGCCGGCCGACACCATCTATGCGCGCGCGGTCGAGCAGCTGGCCTCGGGCAGCACCTTGCCGGCCCTGCAGCCGATGGCTGCCGCGCTGGTAAAAATCGTGCCGCACGGCCAGAACGTATCGCCATACTCGCCGTATTTCACCACCAGCACGCAGTTGCAGCTGGCGTCGGGCCAGTGCGCCAGCCTGGCCGACTGTTTCGGCCTGCCCCTGAAGAGCGAGGCGCCGCTGTATGATGTGTATCAGATCATGCCGAAGGGAACTGTCAACGTGTTCGTCAGCCAGGTGGCTCCCACGGAAGAGCTGGGCGGCCTCGTGCGGCACCGGGGCGGGGCGCAACAGTACTTGTTGCCAAATCGTAACTTGTGGTCGGTGCCCGTGCTGATCGGCACGATCAAGAACTGAGGAGGCATGATGGATCAGCAGCGCTTGCGAATGCGTGCCGCGGAACTGGAACAGTTGCTGGCGTGCCTGGCGCCCGCCGATGGTGAGGTGGCCGAGCTGCGCGGCGCGCTCGAGCCGCTGCTGGCGCTGGCGGGCAGCGGCGCCTTGAGCGTGCCGCTGCCGTGGGGCGATATCCCCGGCGGACGCTATTTTACGGAAGGCGGCTTGCGCCAGTACCCTGAGCTGGAGCAGGCATTTGCGCGCTTTCGCCTCGAGGCGACGGGTGGCGAATCGCCGGCCCTGCGCAAGCTGCGCGGCGAGATGTAGTTAATGGGTTTAGTTAATATATGGTATCAATTGTTGTTTATGGGTAATCGACTGTTAGTATTGCTTGACGACAAAATCTTATTCCCTGACCATGGCGCATCCCTTCCCCTTTCCTCTTTTTTTATCGGGTGCACCATGTTGTCCTCTCTTAAGGCGCGGCTGATCGCCATCGCTGTCTCTACCGTCGTGCTGGCCATGCTGGCCGTCGCCATCGCCAATTTCTATACCACGCGCTCAAGCACCCTGGCCGCGCTCGACACGCAGATGCTGCAGCTGTCGCACAGCCATGCGCAGGCGATCGCCGAATGGCTGCGTTCCAAGCAAGCCGTCGTGGGTTCGCTCAAGCAGGGCGCGCAGGCGGCCGATCCGCTGCCGGCCCTGAAGGCGGCCGAGCAGGCCGGCACGTTTGACATGGCTTACATCGGTTTTGCCGACAAGCACGCTGTGTTTTCGCAGGAGCGCAAGCGTGCCGCCGACTACGATCCCACGGCGCGCCCGTGGTACAAGCTGGCGTCCGAAACGGGCGGCCCCATCATCACGGCGCCGTATATCGGCGCCAGCACGGGCAAGCTGGTGGTGACGTTTGCCGAGCCGCTGGGCGGCAAGGGCAGCGTGACGGGCGTGATGGCGGCCGACGTGATGATGGATGCGGTCGTGCAAAACGTCGCCTCGATCAAGCCGACGCCAGCGAGCTACGGCTTTCTCGTCGATGGCGGCGGCAAGATCATCGCCCACCCGGACACCAAACTGACCTTGAAGCCGCTGTCCGAACTCGATGCTGGCCTGAGCGCACAGGCGCTGGGCAATATTGAAAAGAGCGGCGAAGGCGCGGCCATCCGCCTGGACGGGCGCGCAGGCATCTTGCACGTGAGTAAAGTGCCAGGCAGCGACTGGCTGCTGGCTACCGTGCTGGACCGGGCTGAATCGACGCAGGCCCTCAGTTCCATGCTGCGCGCCTCGGCCCTGACGGCCCTGCTGGTGCTGGCCCTGGCCGCCGCGGTGCTGAGCGCCCTGGTGGCGCGTGCCCTGCGCCGCCTGGGCCTGGTGCGCGATGCCATGGAAGCCATCGCCACGGGCGACGGCGACCTGACCAGCCGTCTCGACGCGGAAGGCACGGACGAGCTGGCCCAGATCGCCAAGGCCTTCAATCTGTTCGTCGAAAAGATCGCCACCGTGCTGGTGCAGATCCGCAGCATCAGCACCCTGGTGCGCAGCGAGTCGGCCGATATTGCGGCCGGCAATGCCGACCTGTCCTCGCGCACGGAAGCGCAGGCGGGCGCCCTGGAAGAGACGGCCAGCTCGATGGATGAGCTGACGTCGACCGTCAAGCAGAATGCGGAAAACGCGCATGCGGCCAACGAGCTGGCCGTGTCCGCCTCGGAAGTGGCGGCCAAGGGCGGGCGCGTGGTGCAGCAGGTGGTGGGCACCATGGCCGGCATCCAGGAAAGCTCGCGCAAGATCGTCGACATCATCGGCGTGATCGACGGCATCGCCTTCCAGACGAATATCCTGGCCCTGAACGCGGCCGTCGAGGCGGCGCGCGCGGGCGAGCAGGGCAGGGGCTTTGCCGTGGTGGCGTCGGAAGTGCGCAACCTGGCGCAAAGGTCGGCCGGCGCGGCCAAGGAAATCAAGGAATTGATCGGCGACTCGGTGGAAAAAGTCGATGCCGGCGGCCGCCTTGTCGACGAGGCGGGCCAGACCATGGATCAGGTGGTGGCCTCGGTGCAGCAGCTGACCACCATCATGAGCGAGATCACGGTGGCCAGCCGCGAACAGAGCGCCGGCATCGGCGAGATCAATACGGCCGTCACGCACATGGATACCATGACGCAGCAGAATGCCGCCCTCGTCGAGCAGGCGGCCGCCGCGGCGGAAAGCCTGCAGGAGCAGGCCGTTGACCTGGCGCAAGCGGTCGGCATGTTCCGCCTCGGCGATGCCGGCCCTGCCGCGGCCCCCGCGCCCGTGGCGCGCCTGAAGGCGAAGCCGCCCGCATCGGTTCCACGCGCGCTGGCCCGCGTGCTGGCGCCGGCCAAGCCCGTCAAGGCGGCCAAGTCCGGCGCCGACGAGTGGGAAGAGTTTTAAGCTGCTATCGTAGCGATCTGTGCGTTCGTCCGCGTTTTTGTCAGGCCAGCCTGCCAAAAATGCAGTTCGTCGCAATCGGCGTGCCTGGCGGGGGCGGTATGGCTATAGTGACACCATACCGCAAGCCCACTGCCAGACACCCGAGGAGAACAACATGAACGTCGCTAAAAACATGGAAATCATTGCCGTTGCCGCCGCCATCGTGCTCGGCGCCGGCTGCTACGCCATCGCCCCGGCCGCCCCGGCCCTGCAAGTGGCCAGTTCCACGGCCACCCTGGCCACGCCAGCCGGCAAGGCGGCCATGCAAGTGGTGGTGGTCAAGGCCAGGCGCCTGAGTGCCGCCGAAAAAGCCCGTTTTGCATAAGACACCCGTCAAGGCCTACTGCGCGTCGCGATTTGCGGCTTCCGATGCTCACTGTGCATTCGCACAGTTCCGCTTCTCGGGCCAACGGGGGCGCCGAGCCTCACTGCCGCTCGCTACGGTTTTGTCGGGCGTCAAAGTCATTGTCAGCAATTTTCGGCGCTGCTACAGTGGCAGCCAGTGGCAATGCGCGCGCGTCCCATGAGGGCGCCGCGACACATAAAAACAAGATACCGAGGATGCAATACATGAAAAAGATACTGCAACTGGCGTTGCTGTTCCTGGCGACACTGGGCCTGGTGCGCGGCGTGGCCGCCGAGACCCGTTTGCTGGAAATGCGCAACGTCGACGCCCGCGTGGTACGCGTCAAGCTCGACGGCGTGATGGAAGTGCGCATCCGCCAGGGCAGCGTGCCGTCGCTGAGCATCACGGCCGACAAGCGCTACATCGCCGACGTCAGCACGGCGCAAAGCGGCGATACCCTGCACATCGAAACGGAAGTGCGCGGCTTCAAGATCAACCCCGCATCGATCCGCGCCGACCTCGTCCTGCCGAACTTGCGCGAACTCAGCTCCGAAGGTTTCGGCAGCACGGATATCACGGGCTTTACGGGCGAGGAGCTGACCCTGTCGCTGGAAGGGGCGGGCAGCATCAAGCTGGTGGGCGATTACCGCAGGCTCAACGCCACGCTGGGCGGCGTGGGCAGCATGCAGCTCTGGATCGGCAACAATGAGCGGGCCGAGCTGGACTTGCAGGGTGCCGGTTCCGTGGTGCTGGGCGGGCGCGGGCGCTTGCTGAAGGCCAGCCTCGGCGGCCTGGGCAGCCTGAACGCGCAGCAGTTCGAAGTCGATGCCGTCAACCTGGAATTGAGTGGCCTGGGCAATGCCACGGTGAATGCCCATACGAATGCCAGGCTGAACCTGAGCGGACTCGGTTCGGTGGTGGTGTACGGCAAGCCGGCCAACCGCGACGTCAGCGTCGAGGGCCTGGGCAAGGTGAGCTGGAAGTAAGCAAGCGCAGCCAGGCCTAGCTGTCCTTGGGCTGGATAAGAAAAAGCAGTGAGACTACATCCCATTCCGATGAAAAAACTGATCATTACACTACTCATGCTGTTGGCGATACAGCTGCCCGCGCGGGCCGGCTTCGTCGAAGGCGCCAGCGCCTACAACAACAAGAATTATGCGCTGGCCTACAAGGAAATATTGCCCCTTGCCAAGACCGGCAACGTCGATGCCCAGCATTTGCTGGGCTTGATGTATTACATGGGGCGCGGCTTGCCGCAGGATTACAAGCAAGCCATGTTCTGGCACCGCAAGGCGGCCGAGCAGGGCAAGGCCGACGCCCAGTACGTGGTGGGCGCCATGTATTACACAGGCAACGCGGTGCTGCAGGACCACAAGCAGGCCGTGGGCTGGTTCCGCAAGGCGGCCGAGCAGAATCATGCCGAGGCGCAACAGGTGCTGGGCCTGATGTACCGCTATCACATGGGCGGCGTGCAGCAGGATAATGTCATCGCCTACATGCTGTGGAACCTGGCGGCCGCGAATGGCAACGCGAACGCGGCCGACCAGCGCGCCGCCGTGGTGCGCAAGATGACGCATGAGCAGGTCGAGGAAGGGCAGGCCCTGTCGGCGAAATGGAAGCCGGGCACGCCCTTGCCGCGCCAGTCGAAAACGGGCGGTGTCTGAGCGATCAAGTAGCGGCCTGCAAGGGGCGGCGGCTTGGCGTACAATCGCCGTTTTCCCTTGAAAGTGTCCCGCCATGCGTGCAGTTGCCATCAGCCAGCCAGGTCCCGCCGACGTATTGCAGATCGCCGAGCGTCCCGTTCCCGCTTTCAAGACGGGCGAACTGCTGATCAAGGTGCATGCGGCCGGCATCAACCGTCCCGATGTGCTGCAGCGCCTGGGCAAGTATGCGCCGCCGGCCGGCGCCTCGGACCTGCCTGGCCTGGAGGTGGCGGGTGAAATCGTCGATGGCGATTTCACCGGCACGGCGTTCAGGAAGGGCGACCTGGTCTGCGCGCTGGTGCAGGGCGGCGGCTATGCCGAATATTGCGCCGCGCCTGCCGGCCAGTGCCTGCCCTTGCCCAAGGGCTTGACGGCGCTGGAAGGCGCGTCCCTGCCCGAGAACTTCTTTACCGTGTGGAGCAATGTCTTCGACCGCTGCGCGCTGGCCGATGGTGAAACCCTGCTGGTGCAGGGCGGCACGTCCGGCATCGGCGTGGCGGCCATCCAGCTGGCGGCCGCTCTGGGCCACCGCGTGTTCGCCACGGCGGGCAGCGACGAGAAGGCGCGCGCCTGCGAGGCGCTGGGCGCCGAGCGCGGCATCAATTACCGCACGGAAGATTTCGTTGCCGTCGTCAAGGAATTGACCGATGGCAAGGGCGTCGACGTCATCCTCGACATGGTGGGCGGCGACTACCTGCCGCGCGAAATCGATTGCCTGGCCGACGATGGCCGCATCGGCCTCATCGCCGTGCAGGGCGGCAGCAAGGCCACTCTTGACCTGGGGCAAGTGCTGCGCCGCCGCCTGAGCGTCAGCGGCTCGACCCTGCGCCCCCGTCCCGTCGCCTTCAAGGCCGCCATCGCCAGCCACCTGCGCACGACCGTCTGGCCGCTGATCGAGGCGGGCAAGATCAAGCCCGTGATCTATCAAACTTTCCCGCTGGAAAAAGCTAGCGAGGCCCATGCCTTGATGGAAGCGAGTACGCACGTGGGCAAGATCATGTTGCAAGTTGCCTGAAACGGGGCACTGCCTGTTTGACCGGCATCGGTGCCGGAGTTAGAATGACGGGTTATTAAGAATTTAGGCTACTATGCGTCGCAAACTCGTCGTCGGAAATTGGAAAATGAACGGCAGTCGCACCACGAACGCGGTGTTATTGTCTGAAATAGTGGCTGGCTTGAGCGCCTCTGGCGCCGCCGGCGCCGTCTGCGTGCCCGCGCCCTATCTGGCGCAGTGCCAGGCGCAATTGGCAGGCTCGGCCCTTGGCTGGGGCGCGCAGGATGTTTCCGCGCACGCCAGCGGCGCCTATACGGGAGAGATTTCGGCCGCCATGCTGCAGGATTTCGCCTGCGGCTACGTGGTGATCGGGCATTCCGAGCGCCGCGCCTACCATGGCGAGAGCGATGCCCTGGTGGCGGCCAAGACGGTTGCCGCGCTGGCGGCAGGCATCACGCCTATCGTTTGCGTCGGTGAAACCCTGGCGCAGCGCGAGGCGGGTCAGACCGACGCCGTCGTGACGCAGCAGCTGGGCGCTGTGCTGGCGGCCATTTCCGCCGACGACGTGGCGAAACTGGTGCTGGCCTATGAGCCGGTCTGGGCCATCGGCACGGGCAAGACGGCCACGCCGCAAATGGCGCAGGACGTGCATCAGGTATTGCGCGCCCAGCTGGCGGCAAAGAATGCGGCAGCGGCCGCCGGCGTGCAGATCCTGTACGGCGGCAGCATGAAGCCGGAGAACGCAAAAGAATTGATGGCGATGCCGGATATCGATGGCGGTCTGATCGGTGGGGCGGCATTGAAGGCGGCGGATTTCCTGGCAATTATTCACGCCGCCGATTGAATTACTTTAAACTAAGAATGGAATTGCAATGAACATGATGTTCAATCTGGTAGTAGTGGTACAGGTTATTTCGGCATTGTCGATTATCGCGCTGGTGTTGCTGCAGCACGGCAAGGGCGCCGACATGGGCGCCGCGTTTGGTTCGGGCGCCTCGGGCAGTCTGTTCGGTGCGACGGGTTCGTCGAACTTCATGTCGAAGTCGACGGGCGTCGCCGCCGCGATCTTCTTCGGCGCCACGCTGGCCCTGTCGCTGATGGCCAACCAGCGCGCTACCACGGTAGGCGGCGGCGTGATGGATAAAGTCGTCAAGCCAGTGCCAGTCACCGGCGCGGGCGCAATCCCGACGACGGTGCCGGCGCCGGCAGCGCCGGCAGCAAGCACGCCGGCCGCTGCGGCGCCGGTTGCCAGCACCCCGGCTGGCGCGATTCCCAAGTAAGTGGCGGGATATCGAGAGTAATTCTCATTACGGGCAGATTATTGCTCAATGTTTCAGCAGCGCGGCAGGAAAAAATCGTGACGCGCTGGAAGATGTAAAAATTTATCGTTTTTATCTGTGTTTTGATGCATTTGTGCATTAACTTTAGCGCCAAAGCAGAGTAGAATACGGGCCTTACCGCCGACGTGGTGAAATTGGTAGACACGCTATCTTGAGGGGGTAGTGGCGAAAGCTGTACGAGTTCGAGTCTCGTCGTCGGCACCAGAAATCAGAAGCCAGCAACGGCGCACGAGCCATGGCTCGTACAAAGTTGCTGGCTTTTTTTACGAGGATGTGTCGTTCGATCCTGGTCTTAGCTTTGATTGGGGTCGTGCGTTAGATACGCTGCAAATGATCGCAGCGTCCTCATTTAACCGATCGTTCAATATAAGCTTATCAATCGTGAACCTCGAAAATTACTTCCCCGTCCTGCTGTTCATTATTATCGGCCTCGGTGTCGGTATCGCTCCCCAGCTCCTGGGGCGCCTGTTGGGTCCTAACAAGCCTGACGCAGCAAAACTCTCCCCGTACGAATGTGGCTTTGAAGCATTCGAAGACGCGCGCATGAAATTCGATGTGCGCTACTATCTGGTCGCAATCCTGTTTATTTTGTTCGATCTGGAAACGGCATTCTTTTTCCCATGGGGCGTTGCAATGCGCGACCTGGGCTGGGCCGGTTTCGTCACGATGATGGTGTTCATCGCTGAATTCGTGGTCGGATTTTGGTACATTTGGAAGAAAGGTGCCCTTGACTGGGAATAAGCCATGGCTATTGAAGGCGTATTAAGCGAAGGTTTCATCACCACCTCGGCCGACAAGCTGATCAACTGGGCGCGCACCGGGTCTATGTTCCCGATGACGTTCGGTCTGGCCTGCTGTGCGGTCGAAATGATGCATGTGGGCGCAGCCCGCTACGATATGGACCGTTTCGGCGTCGTGTTTCGTCCGTCGCCGCGTCAGTCCGACGTCATGATCGTTGCCGGCACCCTGTGCAACAAGATGGCGCCGGCCCTGCGCAAGGTCTACGACCAGATGGCAGAGCCACGCTGGGTCATCTCGATGGGTTCCTGCGCCAATGGCGGCGGGTACTACCATTATTCCTACTCCGTGGTGCGCGGCTGCGACCGCATCGTGCCCGTCGACGTGTATGTGCCTGGCTGTCCTCCGACCGCTGAAGCCTTGCTGTACGGCATCATGCAGTTGCAGAACAAGATCAAGCGTACCAGCACGATCGCACGCTAACCGGGCCGCTTCAGATTATGACAACACATTTAGAAGTTTTGCAAAACGCCCTCGGCACTGCCCTGGGCGATCGCGTTAGCACGACCGTTGCTCTGGGCGAAGTCACCTTGCAGGTCAAGGCCGGGGACTACCTGGCCGTGATGCAGACCCTGCGCGACGATCCGACCCTGCATTTCGAGCAACTGATCGATCTGTGCGGCGTCGATTACTCGACCTATGGTGATGGCAGCTGGGATGGCCTGCGTTATGCGGCCGTTTCGCATTTGCTGTCGGTCAAGCACAACTGGCGCGTGCGCGTGCGCGTGTTCGCGCCCGACGACGACATGCCGCTGCTGCCTTCCGTGGTGGGCATCTGGCGCGCCGTCAACTGGTACGAGCGCGAGGCGTTCGACCTGCTGGGCATCCTCTTCGAAGGCCACAACGACTTGCGCCGCCTGCTGACCGACTACGGTTTCATCGGCCATCCGTTCCGCAAGGACTTCCCCGTCTCCGGCTATGTCGAGATGCGCTACGACCCGGAACAGAAGCGCGTGATTTACCAGCCCGTGACGATCGAGCCGCGGGAAAACGTGCCGCGCGTGATCCGCGAAGAACATTACGGGATGAAATAATGGCTGAGATTAAGAACTACACCCTGAACTTTGGGCCGCAGCATCCGGCCGCGCACGGTGTGCTGCGCCTGGTGCTGGAGATGGATGGCGAAGTCATCCAGCGCGCCGACCCGCATATCGGCCTGCTGCACCGCGCCACCGAGAAGCTGGCCGAGCAGAAGACCTACCTGCAATCCGTGCCGTACATGGACCGTCTCGACTATGTGTCGATGATGTGCAATGAACACGCGTACGTGATGGCCATCGAAAAGATGCTGGGCCTGGAAGTGCCGCTGCGCGCGCAATACATCCGCGTCATGTTCGACGAGATGACGCGCATCCTGAACCACCTGATGTGGCTCGGCACGCACGCGCTGGACGTCGGCGCCATGGGCCCGTTCCTGTATTGCTTCCGCGACCGCGAAGACTTGTTCGATGCCTACGAGGCAGTGTCGGGCGCGCGCATGCACGCGGCCTACTACCGCCCGGGCGGCGTGTACCGCGACCTGCCGGACGCGATGCCGCAGCACAAGGCGTCGATCATCCGCAACGCCAAGGCGATTTCCAAGCTGAATGAAAACCGCCAGGGCTCCCTGCTGGACTTCATCGAAGACTTCGCGCGCCGCTTCCCGAACTCGGTGGACGAGTACGAAACCCTGCTGACCGACAACCGTATCTGGAAACAGCGTACCGTCGGCATCGGCGTGGTCTCGCCGGAAGATGCGCTGGCCATGGGCTTTACGGGCGCCATGCTGCGCGGCTCGGGCGTGCAGTGGGACTTGCGCAAGAAACAGCCGTACGAAGTGTACGACCTGATGGATTTCGACATTCCTATCGGCACCAACGGCGATTGCTACGACCGCTACCTGGTCCGCGTGGAAGAGCTGCGCCAGTCGAACCGCATCATCAAGCAATGCGTGGAGTGGCTGCGCAACAATGAAGGTCCTGTCATGACCAGCAACCGCAAGGTGGCGCCTCCGGGCCGCGTCGACATGAAGACCAACATGGAATCGCTGATTCACCACTTCAAGCTGTTCACGGAAGGTTTCCACGTGCCGCCAGGCGAGGCCTACAGCGCCGTGGAACATCCGAAGGGCGAGTTCGGCGTGTACCTGGTGTCCGATGGCGCCAACAAGCCGTACCGCATGAAACTGCGCGCGCCAGACTACGCCCACTTGCAGTCGCTCGACGAAATGGCGCGTGGGCACATGCTTGCCGACGCCGTGACCATCATCGGGACGCAAGATATCGTGTTCGGCAGTATTGACCGCTAAGAGGCAAAAAGTATGTTGTTATCAGAGCAATGCTATAAGAAAATTGACCGCGAGCTGGCCAAGTACCCGGCCGACCAGCGTCAGTCGGCCGTCATGGCCGCGCTGGCCCATGCCCAGGATGAACTGGGCTGGCTGGCGCCGGAAACCATGAAGGAACTGGCCGACTACATCGGCATGCCGGCCATTGCCGTGCAGGAAGTGGCCACGTTCTACAATATGTACAACGTGAAACCCGTGGGCAAGCACAAGATCACCGTGTGCACCAACCTGCCATGCGCCCTGTCGGGCGGCGTGCGCGCTGCTGAGTACCTGAAGCAGAAACTGGGCATCGATTTCCGCGAAACCACCGCTGACGGCCAGTTCACCCTGGTCGAGGGCGAGTGCATGGGTGCTTGCGGCGATGCGCCGGTCTTGCTGGTCAGTAATAAAACCATGTGCAGCTGGATGTCGAACGAGAAAATCGACGCCATGCTGGAGGAACTCAAGAAATGACGTCACTCCACAACCGCCATATCGATCCATTGATCCTGAAGGATCTGGATGGCAAGAACTGGCATTTGCAAGATTATGTGAACCGCGGCGGCTATTCGGCCCTGCGGCGTATCCTGGAAGAGAAAATCACGCCGGAACAGATCATCGCCGACCTCAAGGCTTCGTCCTTGCGCGGCCGTGGCGGCGCGGGTTTCCCTACCGGCTTGAAGTGGAGCTTCATGCCGCGCCAGTTCCCGGGCCAGAAATACCTCGTCTGCAATACAGATGAAGGCGAACCGGGCACTTTCAAGGACCGCGACATCATTCGTTACAATCCCCATGCCCTGATCGAAGGCATGGCCATTGGCGCTTATGCGATGGGCATCACCGTCGGTTATAACTATATCCACGGTGAAATCTTCCAGGAATACCTGCGTTTCGAGGAAGCGCTGGAAGAGGCGCGCGCCGCCGGCTTCCTGGGCGACAAGATCATGGGCAGCGAGTTCTCGTTCCAGTTGCATGCGCACCATGGTTATGGCGCCTACATCTGCGGCGAAGAAACGGCCCTGCTCGAATCCTTGGAAGGCAAGAAAGGCCAGCCGCGCTTCAAGCCGCCTTTCCCGGCCTCGTTCGGCCTGTACGGCAAGCCGACGACGATCAACAACACGGAAACCTTCGCGGCCGTGCCTTTCGTGCTGAATATTGGCCCAGAGAAATATCTGGCCATGGGCAAGCCGAACAACGGCGGTTCGAAGATCTTCTCGATCTCGGGCGACGTGGAAAAACCGGGCAACTACGAAGTGCCGCTCGGCACCCCGTTTGCGACCCTGCTGGAACTGGCAGGCGGCATGCGCGGTGGCAAAAAGATCAAGGCCGTGATCCCTGGCGGTTCGTCCGCTCCGGTGATCCGCGGCGACATCATGATGCAGACCGACCTGGACTACGACTCGATCGCGAAAGCCGGTTCGATGTTGGGTTCGGGCGCCGTCATCGTGATGGACGAAACACGCTGCATGGTAAAGGCGCTGGAACGCCTGTCCTACTTCTACTTTGAAGAATCGTGCGGCCAGTGTACGCCTTGCCGTGAAGGCACAGGCTGGATGTACCGCATGGTGCACCGCATCGAGCAGGGGCAGGGTCGTCCAGACGACCTGGACATGCTCAACTCGATCGCCGACAACATCCAGGGCCGCACCATTTGCGCGCTGGGCGATGCGGCTGCCATGCCGGTACGGGCCTTCATTAAGAATTTCCGTGAAGAATTTGAATATCATATCGAGCACAAGCATTGCTTAGTGCCCGCATATATCTAAGCTGCGTCAGGTAACGATCACCATGGTTGAAATCGAAATAGACGGCAAAAAAGTCGAAGTCCCTGCTGGTAGCATGGTGATGGACGCCGCCAACAAATTGGGAACCTACATTCCGCACTTCTGCTATCACAAGAAATTGTCGATCGCAGCGAACTGCCGCATGTGCCTGGTCGAAGTGGAAAAGGCGCCCAAGCCTTTGCCCGCTTGCGCGACCCCGGTCAGTGCCGGCATGATCGTGCGCTCCGCCAGCGATAAAGCTGTGCAGGCGCAAAAGTCGGTCATGGAATTCTTGCTGATTAACCACCCGCTCGATTGCCCTATCTGCGATCAGGGCGGCGAATGCCAGTTGCAAGACTTGGCCGTCGGTTACGGCAAGGGCGAATCGCGCTACAAGGAAGACAAGCGCGTCGTCACGCCGAAGGAAGCCGGTCCGCTGGTTTCCATGCAAGAGATGTCGCGCTGCATCCAGTGCACCCGCTGCGTGCGCTTTGGCCAGGAAGTGGCCGGCGTGATGGAGCTGGGCATGATCGGCCGCGGCGAACACTCGGAAATCGTGTCGTTTGTCGGCCAGTCGGTCGACTCGGAACTGTCGGGCAACATGATCGACCTGTGCCCGGTCGGCGCACTGACCTCGAAGCCGTTCCGCTACAGCGCCCGTACGTGGGAATTGTCGCGCCGCAAATCGGTCAGCCCGCATGACGGCCTCGGTTCGAACCTGATCGTGCAAGTGAAAGCTGGCAAGGTCAAGCGCGTATTGCCGCTGGAAAACGAAGCCGTCAACGAGTGCTGGATCTCGGACAAGGACCGTTTCTCGTACGAAGCGCTGGACAGCGCCGAACGCCTGACGTCCCCGATGCTGAAACAAGGCAACGAGTGGAAAGAAGTCGATTGGCAGACCGCGCTGGAATACGTGGCGCACGGTTTGAAAAATATCAAGCACGAGCATGGCGCTGACGCCATCGCCGCGCTGGCCACCCCGCATTCGACCGTCGAAGAGCTGGTCCTGCTGCAAAAAGTCGCCCACGGTCTCGGTAGCGAGCACGTCGACTTCCGCCTGCGCCAGACCGACTTCGCGCTCGACGCGAACGTCAAGCCATGGCTGGGCATGACGATCAGCGAATTTGGCCAGATCAAGCGCGCCTTCGTCATCGGCTCCTTCCTGCGCAAGGATCACCCATTGCTGGCCACGCGTCTGCGCGCGTCCGTCAAGGGCGGCGCCAAGCTGTCGATCCTGCACGCCTCCGACGATGATCAACTGATCACCATCGCCAACAAGATGATCGCCGCACCTGGCGATTGGCTGGCGGCCTTGTCGGAAGTGGTCGTCGCTGTTGCTAAAGCGAAAGAAATCGCCGCGCCAGCCGGTTACGAAGCGGTCACCGCTTCGGACGTGGCCGTCGCCATCGCCGCCAGCCTGATGGCCGGCGACCATGGCGCCGTGCTGCTGGGTAATGCCGCAACGCAACACCCGCAAGCGTCGCAACTGCATGCTGCCGCGCAATGGATCGCCGAACAGACGGGCGCCAAGCTCGGTTACCTGACGGAAGCGGCCAACACGGTAGGCGCGCACCTGGTCGCCAAGCCGCGCGCCAACGTGCAAGCGGCGTTCGCCGCGCCGAAGAAAGCCTACGTGCTGCTGCACGCCGAGCCGGAACTCGACGCCGCCAATCCGCAAGCGGCCCGCGCCGCCCTCGATGGCGCCGACATGGTCGTGGCGATGTCCGCCTTCAAGCACGGCATGGATTACGCCGATGTCTTGCTGCCGATTTCGCCATTTGCTGAAACTTCAGGTACTTTCGTCAACTGCGAAGGCCGCGCGCAAAGCTTCAACGGCACCGTGAAACCGCTGGCGGAAACCCGTCCAGCCTGGAAAGTGCTGCGCGTCCTGGGCAACATCCTGGGCCTGGCCGGTTTCGACTACGACACCTCGGAAGCGATCCGCGACGAAGCGTTCGGCGCCGGCGTGACCGATCTGTCGGCACAGCTGAACAACATCGCCAAGAACGCACCGGAAGCGGCAAGCTACGCACCGGCTTCACCAAAGCTGCAACGCATCGCCGACGTGCCGATCTACTTCGCCGACGCGCTGGTACGCCGCTCCGAACCGTTGCAACGCACGGTCGACGGCGCCGCGCCGCAAGCCCATCTGTCGCCAGCATTGGCGGAAAAGCTGGGCATCAAGGCGGGCGACAAGGTCAAAGTGGCGCAAGGCTCCGGCAGCGCCATCCTGGTGGCGGCACTCCATGCCGGCCTGCCAGCCAATGTGGTCAAAGTGTCGGCGGCGCATGCCTCGACGGCCAGCCTGGGCGGCATGTTCGGTGACATCACAGTTGAAACAGCAGAGGGGAAAATCTGATGGCTCTGCCTGAATTTGTAAACGTCATCAACAGCAGCGGCCAGGATTTGCTGGGCGGCACATGGCCGTTCTTCTGGACCCTGATCAAGATCCTGTGCGTGCTGTTGCCGCTGATGGGGCTGGTTGCCTACCTGACCTTGTGGGAACGCAAGCTGATCGGCTGGATCCAGATCCGCGTCGGCCCGAACCGCGTCGGCCCCTTGGGCTTGCTGCAGCCGATCGCCGATGCGCTGAAACTCTTGTTCAAAGAGATCATCATCCCGTCCAAGGCCGCCAAGGGCCTGTTCGTGATCGGCCCGATCATGACCATCATGCCGGCCCTGGCCGCCTGGTCGGTCGTGCCCTTCGGTCCGCAAGCCGTGCTGGCCAACGTCAACGCGGGCTTGCTGATGCTGCTGGCGATTACCTCGATGGAAGTCTACGGCATCATCATCGCCGGCTGGGCCTCGAACTCGAAGTACTCGTTCATGGGCGCCATGCGCGCGTCGGCACAGATGATTTCGTATGAAATCCCGATGGGCTTCGTGATGGTCATCGTGCTGATGGTCTCGGGCAGCCTGAACTTCATCGACATCGTCGGCGGCCAGCAGATCGGCTACTTCGCCGACAAGGGCGTCAATTTCATGTCGTGGAACTGGCTGCCGCTGCTGCCGATGTTCGTCATCTACCTGGTGTCGGGCCTGGCTGAAGCCAACCGTCACCCGTTCGACGTCGTCGAAGGCGAGTCGGAAATCGTTGCCGGCCACATGGTCGAGTACTCGGGCATGGCCTACGCCATGTTCATGCTGGCCGAATACGCCAACATGATCCTGATCGGCGCCCTGGCTTCGATCATGTTCCTCGGTGGCTGGTCCGCACCATTTGCTTTCCTTGAGTTCTGGGGTGGTTTCGGCGGCTTCTTCTGGCTGTTCGCCAAGACCTTCTTCATCGTGTCGGTGTTCATCTGGGTGCGCGGTACGTTCCCACGCTACCGTTATGACCAGATCATGCGCCTCGGCTGGAAAGTGTTTATCCCGTTGACGCTGGTCTACCTGGTCTTCGTCGCTGCCTGGATGCAGACATCCTGGAATATTTGGAAGTAAGAGAGTGCATACGAATGGATAAGGTAAAAGATTTCTTCAGCAGCCTCTTGTTAGGCGAGCTGATCAAGGGCATGGCGCTGACAGGCAAGTACATGTTTTCGCGCAAGATCACGGTGCAATTCCCGGAAGAGAAGACACCGATCTCGCCGCGTTTCCGTGGCTTGCACGCGCTGCGCCGCTACCCGAACGGCGAGGAACGTTGCATCGCCTGCAAACTGTGCGAAGCGGTTTGCCCGGCGATGGCCATCACGATCGAATCGGAACAGCGTGACGACGGCTCGCGCCGCACCACGCGCTACGATATCGACTTGACCAAGTGCATCTTCTGCGGTTTCTGCGAAGAGTCCTGCCCGGTCGATTCGATCGTCGAGACGCAAATCCTGGAATACCACGGCGAGAAACGCGGGGATTTGTATTACACGAAAGAGATGTTGCTGGCCGTGGGCGATCGTTATGAAAATGACATCGCCGCTGCGCGCGCCGCCGACGCACCTTATCGCTGATGGATGCGCCGCAGCTGAGAAGCTGCGGCGCGCCCCTCGTTCATCTGTACGTCTATTGGGTTTTTTATGGACTTTAAAACAATTTTGTTTTACGCCTTCGCGCTGATTCTGATCATAGCGGCGACACGCGTCATCACGGCCCGTAATCCGGTCCACGCAGTACTGTTCCTGGTGCTGTCCTTCTTTTCCGCAGCGGGCATCTGGATGCTGCTGCAAGCTGAATTCCTGGCCATCGTGCTGGTATTGGTGTATGTCGGCGCCGTGATGGTGCTGTTCCTCTTCGTGGTGATGATGCTCGATATCAATATCGACCGCATGCGCGAAGGCTTCTGGGGCTATCTGCCATTGTCCGTGACGGTGGGCGTGATCATCGTGCTGGAAATGGCCGCCGTCCTGTGGCACGGTTTCCGCAACTTTGCGCCTAGCATCGCGCCGGTGAACGTCAACCTGGGCGGCACCAAGGAACTGGGCCTGCTGATCTACACCAAATATGTGTTCGCCTTTGAAATCGCCGCCGTCGTGCTGCTGGTGGCCATCGTTGCCGCGGTCGCACTGACTTTGCGCAAACGCAAGGACACCAAGCATTTTGCTCCGGGCGATGCCGTGCGCGTCAAGCGCAACGACCGCCTGAAGATCATCAAGATGGACGCGGTCGTCGAGCGTCCTGCGGCTGAGCCGGAAGTTAAGGAGGCACCATGACACTATCGCTCACACATTTTCTGGTCCTGGGCGCGATCCTGTTCGCAATCTCGATCGTCGGTATTTTCCTGAACCGCAAGAACATCATCGTATTGCTGATGGCAATCGAATTGATGCTGCTGGCGGTGAATATGAATTTCATCGCGTTCTCCCATTTCATGGGCGACGCGGCCGGTCAGATCTTCGTTTTCTTCATCCTGACGGTTGCCGCCGCTGAGTCGGCTATCGGTCTGGCTATTCTGGTGGTGATGTTCCGTAATCTGGATACCATCAACGTCGAAGACCTGGACAGCCTCAAAGGCTGATGTTTTTCAGACTCGATCTCTCGAATAATAACGATTAAGGTTCATCATGGCGGGGCAACTCCTCAACCCTAACCTCCTTCTTGCCGTACCGCTGGCGCCGCTGGCCGGTGCCGCGATTGCAGGCTTGCTTGGCACCCAGTTCCTGGGTAATTTGGTCGGACGCAAGACGTCGCATACCGCGACGATCCTGGGCGTACTGATTGCGTTCATCCTGTCCGTGCAGACATTGCTGGCAGTGATGGATGGCGCGACATTCAATGGCACGATCTATAACTGGATGACGATCGGCACCCTGAAGATGGAAGTGGGCTTCCAGATCGATTCGCTGTCGGCGATGATGATGTGCGTGGTCACCTTCGTTTCGCTGATGGTGCATATCTACACGATCGGCTACATGAAGGATGACGAAGGCTACAACCGCTTCTTCGCCTACATCTCGCTGTTCACGTTCTCGATGTTGATGCTGGTCATGGCCAACAACTTCCTGCAGCTGTTCTTCGGCTGGGAAGCCGTGGGCCTGGTTTCTTATCTGCTGATCGGTTTCTGGTACCAGCGTCCGACGGCCATCGTGGCCAACATGAAGGCCTTCCTCGTCAACCGCGTGGGCGACTTCGGCTTCATCCTGGGCATCGGGCTGCTGCTGGCCTACGCCGGCACCATGAACTACCAGGAAGTGTTCGCCAAGAAAGACGAACTGGCGCTGTTGACGATGCCGGGCACCGACTGGGCCCTGCTGACGGTAGCCTGCATCTGCCTGTTCATCGGCGCGATGGGCAAATCGGCGCAGTTCCCGCTGCATGTGTGGCTGCCTGACTCGATGGAAGGTCCTACCCCGATTTCGGCACTGATCCACGCCGCGACGATGGTGACGGCCGGTATCTTCATGGTCTCGCGCATGTCGCCGCTGTTCGAACTGTCCGACACGGCACTGTCCTTCATCCTGGTGATCGGCTCCATCACGGCGCTGTTCATGGGCTTTTTGGGCATCATCCAGAACGACATCAAGCGCGTTGTTGCTTATTCGACACTGTCGCAACTGGGCTACATGACCGTGGCGCTGGGTTCGTCCGCGTATTCCGTGGCCGTATTCCACCTGATGACGCACGCATTCTTCAAGGCACTGCTGTTCCTGGGCGCCGGTTCCGTCATCATCGGCATGCACCACGACCAGGACATCCGCAACATGGGCGGCCTGCGCAAATACATGCCGATCACCTGGATCACGTCGCTGATCGGTTCGCTGGCCCTGATCGGCACGCCGCTGTTCTCCGGTTTCTACTCGAAAGACAGCATCATCGAAGCCGTCGAAGCGACGCACATCTGGGGCGCTGGCTTTGCCCAGTTCGCCGTGCTGGCTGGCGTGTTCGTCACCGCTTTCTACTCGTTCCGCATGTATTTCCTCGTCTTCCACGGCAAGGAACGCTTCGGCCAGGCGCATGCGCACGGTCATGACGACCATCACGCGGCCAAGCATGATTCGGACGCGCACGATGAAGAAGACGACCACGGCCACCACGGCCTGGAACCTGGCCAGAAGCCGCATGAATCCCCGTTCGTCGTGTGGTTCCCGCTGGTGATGCTGGCGATTCCGTCGCTCATCATCGGTTACCTGACGATCGGCCCGATGCTGCATGGAGATTTCTTCAAGGGCGTGATTTTTGTGGGCGAAAACCATCCGGCGATGGAAGAGTTGTCGCATGAATTCCACGGCGCGATGGCGATGGCGCTGCACGGCCTGTCGACGGCACCGTTCTGGCTGGCATTGTCCGGCGTGGTGGCAGCCTACTACTGCTACATGGTCAACCCGCGTGTGCCGGCCTGGTTCTTTGCCAAGTTCCACGCGATCCACACCCTGCTGGACAACAAGTACTACATGGACAAGTTCAATGAAGTCGTGTTCGCCGGCGGTGCCCGCTTGCTGGGTAATGGCCTGTGGAACTTCGGTGACAAGAAGCTGATCGACGGTTTCGTCGTCAATGGCAGCGCCAAGGTCGTCGCCTGGCTGTCCTCGCTGTCGCGAGTGTTGCAGACCGGCTACATCTATCACTATGCATTCGTGATGATCCTGGGCGTGCTGGGCTTCCTGATCTATTTCCTGCCATTCTGGCCCGCTAAGTAAGCTGACCTGATAAAAGAATACTGAGAACCATGATGCAGTCTACGATTTCTACACTACCTCCTTACCTGAGTCTGTCGATCTGGGTGCCGATCATTTGCGGCGTCCTGGTCCTGGCTCTCGGCCGTGACAGCAAAGCGGGCTTTACCCGCTGGCTGTCGCTGGCCGGCGCCGTGCTCAGCATGCTGTGCACCTTGCCGCTGATCCAGCATTTCGACAACGCCGCCCACGGCATGCAGTTCGTCGAAAAAGCACCGTGGATAGCAACCTTCAATATCTGGTATTCGCTGGGTATCGACGGCCTGTCGCTGTGGTTCATTCCACTGACGGCCTTCATCACGGTCATCGTCGTCATTTCCGCTTGGCAAGTGATCGAGAAGCGCATCGCCCAGTACATGGGCTCGTTTTTGATCCTGTCGGGCCTGATGATCGGCGTGTTCTGCGCGCTGGACGGCTTGCTGTTCTACTTCTTCTTTGAAGCAACCCTGATCCCGATGTTCATCATCATCGGTATCTGGGGCGGTTCGAACCGCGTGTACGCGTCGTTCAAGTTCTTCCTGTACACCTTCTTCGGTTCGCTGCTGACCCTCGTTGCCATCATCTACCTGCGCAATGTGTCGGGCACCTTCGACATCCTGGCCTGGCATGCGTTCAAGCTGACGATGAACGAGCAGATCTTCATCTTCCTGGCCTTCCTGATGGCGTTTGCCGTGAAAGTGCCGATGTTCCCCGTCCACACATGGCTGCCGGACGTCCACGTGGAAGCGCCGACGGGCGGTTCCGCCGTGCTGGCCGCCATCATGCTGAAACTGGGCGCCTACGGCTTCCTGCGTTTCTCGCTGCCGATCACGCCGGACGCCAGCCACTATCTGTCGGGCTTCATGATCGCCCTGTCGCTGATCGCCGTCATCTACATCGGTCTGGTTGCCCTGGTGCAAACCGACATGAAAAAACTGGTCGCCTATTCGTCGATCGCGCACATGGGTTTCGTCACCCTGGGCTTCTTCATGTTCAACGACATCTCGGTGCAGGGCGGTATCGTGCAGATGGTCTCGCACGGCTTCATCTCCGGCGCGATGTTCCTGTGCATCGGCGTGCTGTATGACCGCATGCATACCCGCAACATCGCCGACTACGGCGGCGTCGTGAACCGCATGCCGAAATTTGCCGCCTTCTTCGTGCTGTTCTCGATGGCCAACTGCGGTCTGCCAGCGACGTCCGGCTTCGTCGGCGAGTTCATGGTGATCCTGGGCGCGGTGAAATACAACTTCTGGATCGGCTTGCTGGCTGCAACGGCACTGATCTGGGGCGCGGCGTACTCGCTGTGGATGGCCAAGCGCGTGGTGTTCGGCAAGATCAAGAACAAACACGTGGCCGAATTGACCGACATCAACAAACGTGAATTCTTCATGCTTGCTGTGCTGGCCATCGCCGTGCTCGTGATGGGTCTGTACCCAGCCCCGTTCACCGACACGATGCAAACTTCGGTTGCCGACCTGCTGCAGCATGTCGCCATCAGCAAGTTGCCTTAAATAGAAGACCGATAACATGACTAATGCACCTAATCTGGTACCGCTGTACGCGGAAATCTTTCTGCTGATCGCCACGTCGGCGCTCTTGCTGATCGATATGTTCTTGCCTGCGGCGAAGCGTTCGATCACTTACGTGCTGGCCTTGCTGACCCTGGCCGGCTGCGCCTTGCTGACCGTAGGCGACTTCAACGCGGGCACCACCGTCTACACGTTCCACAATATGTTCGTGTCGGACCCGATGTCGCAGTTGCTGAAACTGTTCTCGTACGGCGCCGTGGCGCTGACGCTGATCTACTCGCGTGCCTATGCCACCGACCGCAGCATGCTGTCGGGTAACCTGGGCGGCGAGTTCTACGTGCTGGCCCTGTTTGCACTGCTGGGCCAGATGATCATGATCTCGGCCAACAACTTCCTGATCATCTACCTGGGACTGGAACTGATGTCGCTGTCGCTGTACGCGCTGATCGCGCTGCGCCGTGACAATGCCAAGGCCACGGAAGCGGCCATGAAATACTTCATCCTGGGCGCGCTGGCTTCCGGTTTCATGTTGTACGGTATCTCGATGCTGTACGGCGCCTCCGGCACGCTGGACCTGGGCGAACTGCGCGTGGCGCTGGAAAACGGCAAGACCAACGGCACCATCATGGTCTTCGGCCTGGTGTTCCTGGTAGCCGGCCTGGCCTTCAAACTGGGCGTCGTGCCATTCCACATGTGGGTGCCTGACGTGTATCAAGGTTCGCCGACGGCCGTGACCCTGCTGCTGGGCGCGGCGCCGAAACTGGCCGCCTTCGCCATCACGCTGCGCTTGCTGGCCGAAGGCTTGCTGCCGATGGCGCATGACTGGCAGCAAATGCTGCTGGTGCTGGCCGTGATGTCGCTGGCCATCGGTAACTTCACCGCCATTGCGCAAACCAATTTGAAGCGCATGTTGGCGTACTCGACCATCGCGCAAATGGGCTTCGTGCTGCTGGGCTTGCTGTCGGGCACCGTCGACGCGCCGAACAACACGCTCAACGCGGCCGGCGCAGCCACCGCCTACGGCGCCTCGATGTACTACGTCATCACCTACGTGTTTACCACCCTGGGTACCTTTGGCGTGATCATGTTGCTGGCACGCAATGGTTTCGAAGCAGACGAACTGGCCGACTTCAAGGGCTTGGGCAAACGCAGCCCGATCTTTGCCCTGGTGATGACCCTGTTCATGTTCTCGCTGGCTGGCGTGCCGCCACTGATGGGCTTCATGGCCAAGTACTCGGTGCTCGCTTCCGTGCTGGCCACGGGCCAGCTGTGGCTGACCATCGCCGCCGTGCTGTTCTCGCTGATCGGCGCCTTCTACTACCTGCGCGTCGTCAAGATGATGTGGTTCGACGAGCCGAGCGACAGCAATGCGCTGGTCGTGCATGGCGACATGCGCGTCGTGCTGGCCCTGAACGGCGTGTTCGTCCTGGCCCTCGGTGTGATGCCTAACAGCATCCTGGCTGCCTGCGCGACGGCCATCACCAAGACCCTGGCGTCCTGACCGATGGATGTCACCGTCTCGAGCTGGCTGGTGATCGCCCTGGGCATCCTGGGCGCCAACCTGCCTTTCCTGAACGAGAAACTGTTTGCCGCCGTGCCGCTGAAAAAGGCGGCGCAGGCAGACGGGGGCAAAGGCTGGCGCAAGCCGCTGGCGCTGCGCCTGCTGGAGATGGTGATTCTGTACTTCATCGTCGGCGCCGTGGCGTTCGCGCTTGAAGCGCGCATCGGCAACGCTTTCCCGCAGACATGGGAGTTCTACGCCATCACCGGCTGCCTGTTCCTGGTGCTGGCTTTCCCAGGCTTTGTCACCCGCTACCTGCGCAAACGACATTAGCCCCATCGACCGAAAGCGGCGCCTCTGGCGCCGTTTTTTTTTATTGAGCATAATCAACGTATGGATACTGAACGCATGGATATGAATTTAACTGAGACCAAGGTGGACGGCGAACTCGTCTACCAGGGCGGCTTCCTGCGCGTGCAGCGCGACCGCGTTGCGCTGCCCGACGGCAAGATCACGGCGCGCGAATTCGTCCTGCATCCGGGCGCCGTCGTCATCCTGCCCCTGCTCGATGACGGCACCGTGCTGATGGAACGCCAGTACCGCTATCCGCTGGACCGGGTGTTCATTGAATTCCCGGCCGGCAAGATCGATGCGGGCGAGGCCCACCTGGCCTGCGCCCAGCGCGAGTTGCTGGAAGAAACGGGCTACACGGCCAGCGACTGGCAATTCGTTGCCACCATCCATAACGCCATCGCGTATTCCGACGAACACCTGGAACTGTTTTTGGCGCGCGGACTCGTGGCCGGCGAACGCCAGCTCGACGAGGGCGAATTCCTCGAAACGTTTACGGCCACCGTGCCGCAGTTGCTCGACTGGGTCAGGGATGGCACGATCACGGACGTGAAGACCGTCATCGGCATCTTCTGGCTCGACAAGATTACCAGCGGCGCCTGGCAACCGGCTTGATCCTGCGCATGCGCACGGCGATCTTCCTGCTGCTGGCGTCGGCCAGCCTGGGCGCACACGGGGCGCAGCGCACGCCGTTCCAGGTGCGCTGCGAAGACACGATCAGCAAGACGGTGTCCGTGCTGACGGCGCAACAGAACGGCTATACCATCGACACGCACCTGCCATACAAGGCGCTGACGGTGATGAAGGGCACGGCGCGCGCCGATACCTGGGTGCTGGGCCTGACGAAGACCGATTCGCGCGTGGCCATCGCCCTGGCCGGCCCCATGCTGCAAGACCCGGCCAGCGGCTATGAATGCGTGGCGCCGCAGATTACCGTGACCCTCACGTATGCGCCCGTGGTGATCTACATCGGCCGCGAGTTTGCTCCCGGCACGTGCGCGTATGATGAAATACTCGCGCACGAGCTGCGGCACATGAAAACCTATATGGAACACCTGCCGCGCGTGGAAAAGACCGTGCGCGCGGCGCTGGCCCGGCGCTTCGAGGCGCGCCCCCTGTATGCGCCCAGCGGCACGGCCAAGGCGGCGCTGGCGCGCGAGATCGACACGGGCTGGTTGCCCTACATCAAGGCGGAAATGCGCAAGGTGGAAGTCTTGCAGGCCGCCATTGATTCTCCGCAAGAATATGCGCGCCTGGGCAAGGCGTGCAAAGGTGAAATCCAGAACATCCTGGCCGGCAAGGCCGCGCCGACCAACTAGATAAGGAATGGCATGACCGCAGCACCGAACACCGTCCGTTATTTTGCCCTGATCCCCGCCGCCGGCGTGGGCGCGCGCATGGAGGCGGGCAGTCCCAAGCAATATTTAGCCATCGCCGGCAAGCCCATGCTGCGCCACGCGCTCGACGCTTTTCTCGCCAGTCCCCTGATCGCGCACACCTATGTCGTCGTCAGCGCCGACGATGGCGTCATCGACACGGTCGTGCCGGAGCAGGGCGTCACTGTGCTGCGCTGCGGCGGCGCCACGCGCATGGAAAGCATCCTGAACGGGCTGCAGGCCTTGCAGGGCAGCATGGATGGCCATGACCAGGTGCTGGTGCACGACGCGGCCCGTCCCGGCCTGACGCCGGCGCTGATCGCCAAGCTCATCACCGAAGTCGGCGACCATGCGGCCGGCGGCTTGCTGGCCTTGCCCGTGGTCGACACCGTCAAGCGGGCCGGGCCGGCCAATGTGTCGGCGCAGACGGTGCCGCGCGACGGCCTGTGGCTGGCGCAGACGCCGCAGATGTTCAGCTATGCCTTGCTGCACCGGGCCTTGTCGCAGGCGCCCGACCCGCAAGCGATCACGGACGACGCCAGCGCCGTCGAGGCGCTGGGCCTGGCGCCGAAACTGGTCGAGGGCCACCCGCGCAACCTGAAGGTGACCCTGCCGCGCGACATCCACACGGCCGAGCTGTACCTGGCCAACCCCCGCATTTGAAAGAGAACAATATGAATACAACGACTCCCGACCTCCCATTTCGTATCGGCCAGGGCTATGACTGCCACGCGCTGGTCGAAAACCGCGACCTGATCATCGGCGGCGTGAAGATTCCCCATCACCTGGGCCTGCTCGGCCACTCCGACGCGGACGTGCTGCTGCACGCGATTACGGACGCCATCTTCGGCGCCGCCGCCCTGGGCGACATCGGCCGCCATTTCCCCGACACGGACGCGCAATTCAAGGGCGCCGATTCGCGCACCCTGCTGCGCGAAGCCGTGCGCCGCGTGCAGGCGACCGGTTATATCATCGGCAATATCGACGCCACCATCATCGCCCAGCGCCCGAAAATGGCGCCGCACATCGCCGCCATGTGCGCCAACGTGGCCGAAGACCTGGGCGTGACCGTGGGTCAGGTCAACATCAAGGCCAAGACGAATGAAAAGCTGGGCTACCTGGGCCGCGAAGAGGGCATCGCGGCCGAAGCCGTGGCCTTGCTGCTGCGCGCCTGAGAGGCCCGCCATTGATCGATCACCGACAGGAGTCGCCATGTTCCAGTTACGCCGTACCAGCATCTTGCTTGCATGGGCATTGACTGCCGCGCCAGCGGCCCACGCCGAACTGCAGGCCACGGGAGAGCCACCCGCCGCCAGACAGGGCTGGAAGGCCGAGACCGTCGCGCAGGGTGTGCGCCAGCCGTGGGGCATCGCCTGGCTGGGCGAGGGGCGCGCGCTGGTCACCAGCAAGCAGGGCAGCTTGCATCTGCTCAATGGCAAGAAATTCGAGGATGTCGCGCTGGAAGGCATGCCCAAGGTGTTTACGGGCGGGCAGGGCGGCCTGCTCGATATCGTCATTCATCCGCAGGACGCGGGCAAGCCGAACCCGCGCGTGTACATGACGGTGTCGACGGGCACGAATGACGCCAACCGCACGACCCTCGTGCGCGGCGTGTTCGACGGCAAGAAGGTGACGGGCATCGAGACCCTGTTCAAGGTGGCGACCGACAAGAGCGGCGGCCAGCATTTCGGCTCGCGCCTGCTGTGGCTGCCGGACGGCAGCTTGCTGATGAGCGTGGCCGACGGCGGCAATCCGCCGCTGCGCATCGGCGACCGCCTGGCCCGCGAACAGGCGCAGAACCTGGCCACGCACCAGGGTTCCATCCTGCGCCTGACGCAAGACGGCAAACCGGCGCCCGGCAATCCGCTGGCCGCCAGGGGGGCCTTGCCGGAAATCTGGTCGTATGGCCACCGCAACGTGCAGGGCCTGGCGCTCGACCCTGTTTCCGGCCGCGTGTGGGCGACGGAACACGGCCCGTACGGCGGTGATGAACTGAACCTGATAGTGGCGGGCGGCAACTACGGCTGGCCGCTGCAAAGCTATGGCGCCGACTACAAGACGCACGAACCCGTCGGCAAGCATGAGGTGCCCGGCATGCTCAATCCGAGCGTGGCCTGGGTGCCGTCGCCGGCGCCGTCGGGGCTGGCCGTCTACACGGGCGACAAGATCGCCGCCTGGCGCGGCAGCATCTTCAGCGGCGGCCTGGCGGCCGGGGATATCCGCCGCATCGCCGTCGATGCGAACGGCAAGGTGACGGGGCAGGACCGCCTGGCCATCGGCGCGCGCGTGCGCGACGTGCGCCAGGGACCGGACGGCTACCTGTATGCGCTGACAGACGAAGACAATGGCCGTTTGCTGCGCATCGTGCCGCAGTAGCACGGCAGGCGCCCACTTCGCTTAAGATGGCGCCTTTATTTCATTCAAGGTGGCGGCATGGCCCGTGATACTTATGCATACCGGCATGTTGCCGTCGAATCGCGCGCCGTCCATGGCCGCGTGGAAATCCGTCCCGTGCCGGGCCAGGCTTTTTCGCCGGAACTGGCCGTGCAGTGCTCGCGCCGCCTGACGGACCTGCAGCGCTATCCGCTGGGCAGCCGTTTCTTGCTCTTTGCCAAGCTGACGGACCGCCTGGGCGGCACGCCCTTCCTGTACGCGTATCACGGCGATGCCGACGTGCCCATGACGCCGGCCGAAGTGGCGAAATTCCTCGGCGAATTCCGGCGCGGCCGCATCTGATACCTATGACGCGGCGCACGCCGCGCCAGCCTTGGCGGCGACCTGCGGCTTGCCGAACAGCGCGATCGTCAAGGCGCAGCCGAGGGCGAACGCGCCACCCACCACCATCGCGCTCGATACGCCCAGCCGGTCGACGGCCATGCCCCCCAGTAATGCGCCCGACGCCAGCGATACTTGCACAATCGCAACGAAGAGTGCGCTGCTGCCTTCCATCAGCTCCGGCGCCGCCTTGAACATCCACGTCTGCACGGCGATCGGCATGGCGCCGAAACCGAAGCCCCAGACGGCCACCAGCAGCATGGCCGTCAGCGCATGGCTGCCCAGCGCGGCCAGCGCCAGGGTCGATACGCCCAGCACGGCGCCCGTCACCATCAGCGCGGCCCGCTCATGGCGCCCGGCAGCCCAGCCGCCGACGAGGTTGCCGATGAAGCCGGCGGCGCCGTACACGAGCAGCATGGCGCTGACCGTGCCGGCCGCCAGGTGCGAGATTTGCGTGAGGAAGGGCGCGATATACGTGTAGGCGGCGAACTGCCCCGTGAACAGCATGGCCGTGGCGATCAGGCCCAGCCTGGCCTTGCGGATGCCGAAGATCATCGGCAGCTGGCGCAGGCGGACGGCTTGCGTGGGCGGCAGCCGGGGCAGCAGCAACAGCTGGCCGATGAAGACCAGCACGGCGATGGCGCTGGCCGCGCCGAAGGCCACCCTCCAGCCCACCAGCTCGCCCACCAGCGCGCCGGCCGGCACGCCCGCCACCGTGCCCAGCGACACGCCGGCAAAGATGATGGACATGGCGCGCGACGCGTGCTGCGGCGCGACCAGGCGCGGCCCGATGGCGCTGCCGATGGCCCAGAAGCCGCCCACGCCCACGCCCAGCAGGGCGCGTCCCAGCAAGATCCAGCCATACGACGGCGCCAGCGCCACCAGCAGGTTCGAGGCGACCAGCAGGGCCGTCAGGGCCAGCAGCACGATGCGGCGGTCCAGGCGGCCCGAGCCGACGGTGACCAGAATGGCGGCAAACGCGGCGACGATGCCGGGCGTGGTGATCATCAGCCCCGCCTGGCCCTTGCTGATGGCCAGTTCGGCCGCCATGGCCGGCAGCAGGCCGACGGGCAGGAATTCGGAGGTGACGAGGGCAAAGGCGCCGATGCCGACGGATAATACCGCCAGCCAGGGCGCCACGGTGGTATCGTCGCTGGTGGCCGCGGACGGCGCGGAAGAGGGAGTGGATGTCTGCATGTCGAGTTCCTGAAAAGCCGGGAGGTTTTTAACCGGTCGGTATATAATCAGGGCAGGCAGACAGTGTTGTCAATAAATTTTTTACCGAACGGTATGAAACAAGATAAAACAGAGGAAGCGGGCAAGGCGAAAACGGGCCGGCCACGCACGTTCGATGCGGACGAGGCGCTCGATTGCGCCATGAAAGTGTTCTGGGAAAAGGGCTATGAAGGCAGCTCGCTGCCGGAATTGACGAAAGCCATGGGCATGAACCGGCCCAGCCTGTATGCCGTCTTCGGTAACAAGGAGCAGCTGTTCCACAAGGCGCTCGAGCGCTACAGCGATACGCGCATGCAGTTTTTCGATGCGGCGCTGGAGCAGCCGACGGCGCGCCTGGTGATCGAAGCGTTGCTGACGCAGTATGTCGATGCGCAAACAATGCCCGACGGCCCGCACGGCTGCATGGGCGTCAATGCGGCGCTGGCCTGCAGCGACGATGCCTTGCCGATCCGCGATGAATTGTTTGCGCGCCGCCTGCGCGGCGAGATCAAGCTGCGCGACCGCTTGCGGCGCGCCAGGGAAGAAGGGGATTTGCCGGCCGATTCCTGTCCCGAGCAGCAGGCGCGCTTTGTCGTGACCCTGTCGCAGGGCATGGCGATCCAGGCGGCGGCCGGCGTGTCGCGCGAGCAATTACACCAGATGGTGGCCCTGCTGCTGCGTAACTGGCCGCTGTAGCGGGCGCTTCCTCCCCGCTCAGTCGATGGTCCCGGCCAGGTCGCGCGGCGCCTTGCGCCGCCAGGCGGCCGTCAGGGCGGCGGCCAGCATGTCCAGTTCGGCGTCCGCCAGGCACACGGTGATGCCGGCCAGGCGTTCGCCCCACCACAGTTTTTCACAGCCGGCGGGCGTGATCACGGTGGCGATATGCGCCGCTTCCGCATCGAGCAGCACGTTGATGTGCTCGTCGTCGGGCAGGGTGGCAAAGATCTTCCCGCCCACGCGGAAGGCCGGACGGTCGTGGTGTTCTTCCTCGGTGGTGTCGGGAAACGACAGTGCCAGATAGCGTAGTTCTTCCAGGTCGACCATTTCCTCTTTCCCCCTCATCGGACAGATAGCTGCATGTGTGCATTTTGCCATGCTGTTTCGCCCCGTGGTGCAGCGGCATGCGAAAAGAAGTGCGGGCGATGCGACAGTGACAGACCCGTCTGTGGCGCCGCCGCGACACGCCGCAGGCCGCCGGCACGGGCGCGCCGCCCCTGCATCAGGGGGATGCGGGGCGCTTTTTGCCAGCCAGGAAAGTGCTTGTTAGAAAAATATCTTTCATGGTTAAAAGAAAAATACTTTTCTTATGGGGAATTTAAGATAGAATGGCTTCAACGTCTTACCTGACCCGTCAACCGTCTGACTTTGTCCCGGGAACCCGACCCCTTTCCAGGATGCTTGCAGTGCCGCCACGGCACGCCGCAAGTCCGCGATCTTGCGCGGAAGTTACGCTCCCGACCGCTCATCCTTGCAATGCTTGCGCTATGCCGACACGCCTCAATGCAGCGTGTATTCAGCTCCAGCGCCCGTTTGCCGCGCCCACTGAATACTTACTTACTGGATACCATCATGAAAAACTTGCCTAAAATCGCCCTGTCCCTGATCGCCGTCGGTGTGTTTGCTCACGCGAACGCCAGCACCATCACCCTGTCCACCGGTTTCTCGAATGCCGGCGCGCAAGCTTCCGCCGCCGCTTACCAGTCCGTGGTGAACGCCGCCGTGGCCACGCCCGGCGCCGGCTACGGCTCGACGACCATCGCCAGCTATGACAACGTCAACAACAGCGGCCTGTTTGGCAGCGGCTCGAACATTGCCTTCAAATCCGTCATCAACTTTGGCGTCAGCGCGGCCGATGCAGGCGCCTGGAGTTTCCGCAGCGGCGTCGATTTCGGCAAGGGCGGCGCCCTGTTCCTCGACGGCGTGGCGCTGGACTTCAAGAGCAACGACATGTGGTGGGCAGGCAACTACAACAATGGCAGCCAGTTCCTCAGCGGTTCGAGCTCCTTGTCGGCCGGCAACCACACCCTGAGCATCTACGGCCTGGAAGGCTGCTGCGATGGCGGCCAGCAAGCGCAATTCAAGGCCGGCAATAATAATTTCGTCAGCTTCGGCGCCAAGGACGGCTTGATCTCGGCCGTGCCGGAACCGACCACCTACGCCATGCTGCTGGTCGGCCTGGGCTTGCTGGGCTTTACGGCGCGCCGCAAGCAGGAAAGCAATTTCTAAGCTTTTATCGCCGACATGCGCGCCTGAGGGCGCGCGCTAAAAAGCCCGCCCGTCTGCAAGGACGCGGCGGGCTTTGTGCATGCGCGGTCGGCGTCGCTTATTCGTCGCCGTCGTCGTCCGCCTCGCCCCTGGAGGACTTGCCGCGCTCCGCATCGGCGCCGCGCTGCAGGGCGGCCGCATCGCGGAAGAAGGCGTCCGTCGCGTGATCGGGGCTCAGGCGCAGCGCCGGCGGGTAGATCGCGGACATGTACAGTTCATCCGCGAGGCGGCCGCTGATCTGCAAGTTGCTCAGCAGTATCAAGGTCGAGCCGATGATGGCCAGCACCACGCTGACGAGCCCGAAGCGGCGCGGATGCTGGGGTTTGATCGTGCACAAATGGTAGTAGATCATGGCGCATACAATGACGATGAACATATGCCGTCCGTAGCGCGTCAGCAGTTCCAGCGAGAGCGCATACGCAGCCATGTTGCTGCCCAGTTCCCACGCTTCCATGGCCAGCAAGCCGCAGCCGATGATGAACAGGTGGCGGCCGAAGCGGGCCGTGTGGCCGAACAGGCGGTTCGCCACGGCCCAGATGGCGGCCCACACGAGGCCAGCGCCCAGCGCGGAGGCGATGACCATCAGGTAAGAAATCGGATCGAACGCTTCCGCGTCGCCCAGCCAGTTGCTGAAGGCGGCCGAAGCGCCGATCATGACGAGGCCGGCCATGGCGGGGCGCAAGCCTTCCCAGTTGTGCATGGTCGTGTCGCTCAGTTCGGGCGCCACCGGATGGTCGTTGGCGCGCACACGCAGTCGCGTGTGGCCCAGGCGCACGACGCTGTTGCCATCCAGGGCCACCTGCGTCTGGCGCTGGCCGAGGTGGATCACGCCATTCTGGCTGCCCAGGTCGCGCAGCAGGAGGCCGCCTGCGCCATCATCCTCGACGATGGCGTGGGCGGGCGCCGTGTGCGCATCGTCGAGGATGAAGTCATTGTCGTAGCCGCGGCCGATGCGGATCGGCAGGCTGGCGATGCGCTGGCGCCGTTCCACGTCGCCATTTGCGGCGAGGATTTCGATGTGATAGGGCGCTTTCATGGCTTGCGCGCGCCGCTGGCGGAAGGGGCGCGCGACAGCGCTTCGAGGAAGGTGCGGGTGACGCGCACGCCGTTGGCGTAGGACACGCCGCGCGCGTCGATGCGGCTTTGCAAGCTCATCAGTGGCTCATCGGTGCTGGCGGCCAGCAGGGCAAAATCGTACAGGCCGGTAAATTTGCGGTAGGCGCGCACGCACAGGACGGCGCGCAGGGGCAGGGTGGCATTCTTGACGAACTGCTCGGTGCAATGGGGGCCCGTCAGGTTCGCGCTCTTGTAGTTGCCGAAATTTTCGTTCTTGAACGAGGCGCTGGCCAGCTGGGAAAAGCGCAGGGCGCCCAGCTCGCTGCTGCGCAAAAACTCGTGGCGCATCGACACCTGCCCCGTTTGCAGGGCGCCGGAAATGAAGAGGGCCGATTCCATGGCGCAGCTCGTGTTGTCTATCGTGTAGGGCTTGTCGGCTTTCACGTTGGAGCGGCCCCAGCAGCGCATCTGGTCCGATTCGCGCACGGGCACGCGGTACGGGCCCATGGCTTTCAGGCTCAGGGGCGTGTCGAGCAGGCGCGCCAGCATCACGTCCTGGTGCGCCAGCAGCTGGGCCGTCACCAGCGGCTTGAAGTCCTTCGGCGGCTTGCCTTGCTGCGCCGCCTTGGCCAGCAATTGCTGTGCATAGCGGGCCGGCACGAGAAAACTGACGAGTTCGCCGTCGAGGCGTTTCGAGACATTGATGCCGGCGACATCGCCATTCGCCGTGACGCTGGGGCCGCCGCTCATGCCGGAATTGATCGGCCCCGTAAACATCAGCTGGTCGTAGAAGCTGCGCGTGACGACGCCGTTGTACGCGCCTTCCGAAATGGCAAAGCCCAGGTCCAGCGGATTGCCCATCGAATACAGGTACTGGCCCTGGGTCAGCGGCGCCAGCTGCTCGGGCATCTTGAAAAACCCCGTGCCGTGTCGGTTCACGCGCAGCACGGCCAGGTCGTGCAGCACGTCGACGGCCAGCAATTCCACGTTGCCCCGCTGGCCGCTGGTGTCGACCCATTCGCCCACATAGGTATCGGGGTCGAGCGCGAACTGCGACACCACGTGATAGTTGCTCACCACCAGGTCGCCCGTGCCGATCAAAAAGCCCGAGCCCACCGACGACTGCGTGCGGCCGTTTTTCAGCAGCACGCGCACTTGCAGGATGTCGGCGCGCGCGGCCGTGTACAGTTTTTGCGCGGCCGACGAGGGCGGCGGCAGGGCCGCGTGTTCGTTGGCGGCGGGGGCGGCGGTGGCCGGCGGCGGCTTGACGGGAGGAACCGATGCGGCGGAGGCGGCCGGTGCTGCGGCCGGCGCCGCCTGCGCGCCGGCGGTGGCGCACAGGCCGGCCAGCAGGAGGGCGAAGTTAGATAATTTCATGCATCCTTTGTGCGTGAGCGGGAGCACCTGCCCCGGTGGCGCCGCCTGCGCGCCAGTGCGGCAATTACAGGGCGCCGTCTTCCAGCGCCGGCGCCGTCACCGGCGTCATCATGTGGCCCAGCTTGCTTTGCTTGGTATTCAGGTAATGCTGGTTGAAGGCGTTGCGGTTGACCAGCAGGGGCACGCGCTCGGCCACCGTGATGCCCAGCGCTTCCATGGCCGCGATCTTGCGCGGGTTGTTCGTCATCAAACGCAGGCTGTCGATGCCGAATTGCGCAAACATGGGCTTGCACAAGGCGTAATTGCGGGCGTCGGCCTTGAAGCCCAGCTGCTCGTTCGCCTGCACCGTGTCGGCGCCCGCTTCCTGCAGGCGGTAGGCGCGGATCTTGTTGATCAGGCCGATGCCGCGTCCTTCCTGGCGCAAATACAGCAACACGCCGCGGCCTTCCTCGGCGATGCGTTTCAGCGCCCCTTCGAGCTGGGCGCCGCAGTCGCAGCGCTGCGAAAACAGCACGTCGCCCGTCAGGCACTCGGAATGCACGCGCGCCAGGACCGGTTCGCCGTTGCCGACGTCGCCCAGCACCATGGCCAGGTGTTCCTTGCCCGTGGCGTGCTCGACAAAGGCGTGCAGGGTGAACTGGGCCCACGGCGTCGGCAAGGCGCAGGAAGTCGTGTAATCCAATTCGCCTGTCGCCAGGAGGTCTGCGCCGCTTTGCATGGTTGTGCTCATATAAGTAATTGTCAAAAATAAAAGGCGCGCGACACCACTCCGGTGCCGGCGCGCCTTGCCATCATACCAAAAAGCAGGGAAACGTTTTCCCCGGCTGCCATTCGGTCGTTGCAATGTCTGGTGATGAGCCTTACTTAGGGGCACTTCCTCCTTTTACAAGGTCGATGGCTGGCTGTGCCTGGCGGATGCCTCCGCCAGGCACAGTCCATCAGCTGCCGATGCGGCCGCCGTCGTTCTTGGTGATCACGATGGTGGCCGAGCGGGGACGCTTGCCGACGCCGTAACCGGCGTTGGCCGGCCACTGGCTCGTGTACTTGGACGGGTCGCCGATATTCGCCAGCGCGGTGTTTTCGCCCGGATGCTGGATGTTGATGAACATGGTCTTGCCGTCGGGCGTTTCGCTGATGCCCGTGATTTCCGAGCCGACCGGTCCCACCAGGAAGCGCTTGAGCGTGTCGGCCGTGGGCTTCTTGCCGATGAAGGTGTCGACCGCCAGGTTGCCGCCGGCCGCCGTGGCGTAGTTCAGGGTGGACTTGGCGCCGTCGCCCACCTTGCCGGGAATGGCCGCCAGCATCATGCAGTTGGTCACATCCGTGTACGCGCCATCGTCCGTCTGGATCCAGCAGATGCCCGTGTAGGGGCTGAAGGCCAGGCCGTCCGGGCTCGAAAAGTCCTGGTCGGCCGTCAGGTTCGACAGGTTGATCTTGCTGGCGTCGGCGCCGCTCTCGGCGCCAAACAGGTAGACATCCCACGTAAAGCTGGTGGCCGCGGCTGCGCCCGTGCCTTCCTTGAAGCGGATGATATGGCCGTTCGGATTGCCGTTCTGCGCGCTGCTGCCCTTCATGTCCGTGTAGGCGCGCGGGTTGGCGCTGTCGGGCGCCAGCTGCGACGAGCCGCCCGGATTGACGGTGCGGTTCGAGTTGTTGGTCAGCGTGTAATAGATCTCGCCATTGGCCGGGTTGACCGAGCACCATTCCGGACGGTCCATCTTTGTCGCGCCCACGGCGTCGGCCGCCAGGCGGGCATTGACCAGCACGTCGGCCAGGTCGGCGAACTTGTAGGCGCCGTAGGCCTGGATCAGCGCGTTCGACAGGGACAGCTCGATCCACTGGCCGGTGCCGTCGGCGGCCAGCTTGGCCACGTACAGCTTGCCCGAATCGAGGTATTTGTCGCCGGTGGCGATGCGGTCTGCCGGGTTGGCGTCCGCCGCGGCCCAGACGGCCGCCGTGACGAATTTGTAGATGTATTCGTTGCGCGAATCGTCGCCCATGTAGACGGCCAGCTGCTGGCCCACGGTCGGCACGCTGAAGGCGGCGCTTTCGTGCGCGTAGCGGCCCAGCGCCGTGCGCTTGCGGATGGCGCGGGTCTTGTCATACGGGTCCATCTCGACGATGTAGCCCATGCCGTTCAATTCATTGCGGTAGTCGTCGCTGCCGTCGGCTGATGCGCCGATCTTGCTCAGGTTCCAGCGCGCGTACTTGTCGTCGCTGCCGCCCGTTTCCCAGCCGTGGCGCGAAGCGCCGCCCTGGCTGCGGCCATAGCGGTTCAGCGACACCACGGACTTGTCGCCGCGCGCCGCGTTGTCGGTGGCCGAGCGCGTGAAGTAGCCGGCCCAGTTTTCCTCGCCGGACAGGTAGCTGCCCCATGGCGACTTGCCCGTGCCGCAGTTGTTGATGGTGCCGCGCGTCCTGGTGCCGGTCGGCGAGTACTTGGTCACCACGAGGGCATTGCCGCGTACGGGGCCGGCAAGCTCGATGTCCGTCAGCGGCGTGACGCGGCGGTTGAAGGCGGAATCGTTGACGGTGGCCCAGGCGCTGCCCGTCTTCTTGACTTCCACCACGCTCAGGCCGTGGACGGCCACTTCCTTGTCGACTTCGGCGGCGGGGCGCGGCAGCGTGGTGGTGCCGCCATTGACGTGCAGGAAGTGCGAGGACAGCTTTTCGTCCGTGGTCGCTTCGTGGTTCATCGCCAGCAAGCCCCGTTCGGCGCCGGACGCCAGCGGCGCGCCGGCGGCGGACAGGCCGTAGTATTCCATGCCGTCGTGGTGGTCGCCGGCGCGGTTGTCGAAATCGGTATCGCTGCCGTCGTTCTTGTAGGCTGGCGTGGCCGCGCGCAGCGAGTCGCCCAGCGCATACAGGGCCGTGGCCGTGTAGCCGGCCGGCACCGACACGACGTCGGCCAGGCTTTTCGGCACGGCCGTGAAGGCCAGCAGTTTTTCGGGCGTCGGCGTCGGCGTCGGGGTGACGGCGACCGCATCGCTGCCGCCGCCACAGGCGGACAGGCCCATCGACCCCATGACGGCGGTGGCGGCCGTGACGGCGCTGCCGCGCAGCCAGTTGCGGCGGCTCAGGCGGGCGTTCAGGATGCTGTTGAAATGGTTATCGTGGGACGCGTTGCTGTCGATGTCGTTCAGATCGGTGGCGCGGATGGCCAGATCGTTGGGCTTGTTCATGGGCTGCGATGTCCTGTGGTTGCGTGATTTAAAGGCAAGCGCATGATAGTGAGCGTATGTGACGGCCGCATGTCAGTTTCATGACCAAACGGTGACAGGCGGCCGGCCGGACGGGCCCCGTGCGTGACGGGTCCGTCCGGTCAGGCCGCCTTGGCCTTAACTGGCCTGGCGAAAACCGCGCCGAAGAGGGGCAGCTGCCATCAACGAGGCAGATCGAACAGCAGGAATTCCGCGTCTTCCGGCTGGGTAATGATCACGGCCGCCTCCTGCGTCAGTTTCAGCGCATCGCCCGCTTTCAAGGGCGTGCCGTTGACGACCAGGCTGCCGCGGATCAGGTGCACATAGGCGAGGCGGCCTTCATCGAGCGCATGTTCGGCTTGCTCGCCTTCGCGCAGAATGCTGGCGTAGATGGCCGCGTCCTGGTGGATCAGCACGGAACCGTGGCGGCCGTCGCCCGAGGCGATCAGGCGCAGCTTGCCCTGTTTGCTTTCCGGCGAGAAATGCTTCTCTTCATAGCTGGGGGGAATGCCCGTCACGTTCGGCTGTATCCAGATCTGCAGGAAGTGCAAGCCATCCGTGTTCGAGTGGTTGAACTCGCTGTGGCGCACGCCGCTGCCGGCGCTCATGCGCTGCACGTCGCCGTAGTGCAGCACGGAGCCGGTGCCCATGCTGTCCTTGTGCTCGAGCGCGCCGTCGAGCACATAGGAAATGATTTCCATGTCGCGGTGGCCGTGCGTGCCGAAACCCTGGCCGGGCGTGACCCGGTCTTCATTGATCACCAGCAATGGGCCGAAACCCATGTGATTGGCATCGTGGTAGCTGCCGAAGGAAAAGCTGTGGTGGGAATTGAGCCAGCCGTGGTTGGCGGCACCGCGTTCTGCGCTGTGACGAATCTGTAACATGGTGTGCTCCGTTTCTGTAAAGTTAATGTGCGATAATTTCGAAGGACCGTTGCCCGGCATCTGCCGTGACGCCTTTTCTGCCCCTCGCTGTACGATGGAGAAAGTATAGGCCGCCACGCGGGGAAAGAAAAACGGAAAATCTACCGTACTATCATCGAAAAAATCGAATGTTAAGACTGAGCCTGGAAGCCCTGCAAATCGTCGACGCCATCGACCGCCGCGGATCGTTCTCGTCGGCCGGCAAGGAGTTGCATAAAGTGCCGTCCACCATTTCCTATACGGTGGCCAAGCTGGAAGACGACCTGGGCGTGCAGGTCTTCCAGCGCAACGGGCCGAAAGTCGTGCTGACGGCGGCGGGGCAGGAGTTGCTGAAGGAAGGGCGCTACCTGCTGAAGGCGGCGCAGGATCTGGAGCACCGCGTGCGCAGGGTGGCGTCGGGCTGGGAAACGGAACTGGCCATCGGCATCGACTCCATGTTTTCCGCCGTGGCCCTGGCCGACGACGTGCGCGCCTTTTATGAGGTGGCGCAGCAGACGCGGCTGCGCCTGGGGCAGGACACCCTGTCGGGCACATGGGAAGCGCTGCTGGACCGCAGGGTCGACCTGCTGGTCGGCGCGCCCGGCGACGGGCCGGCCGGCGGCGGCTATATTGCACAGCCGATCGGCATGCTGGACTTTGTCTTCACCGTGGCGCCCACGCACCCGCTGGCGCTGCTGCCCGGCCCGCTGTCGCGCGGCGACCTGCAGCAATACCGCGCCGTGGTGGTGGCTGACTCTGCGCGCCAGCTGGCGCCGCGCACGGTGGGACTGCTGCTGGGGCAGGATGCGCTGACGGTGCCGAACATGCAGGTCAAGTTCGACTGCCAGGTGCTGGGGCTGGGCTTCGGCTTCCTGCCGGGGCCTTGCGCGCGCGCCGCCATCGCCCGCGGCCTGCTGGTGGAAAAGGCCGTGGAAGAGCCGAAACCGTCGGAAACGTTCTACCTGGCCTGGCGCGTGGGCGAGGATGGCGCCGCGCTGCGCTGGTGGCTGGCGCGCATGCGCGATCCCGAAGTGTTCGCGCGGCTGGCGCTGCACCTGCCGGGACGTGCCTGACGCAGCACCCCGCCATTCGGCGTAGGCCTTAAAATGTTGACATAGGCCAACATTTTCAGGTTACCATATTCACAGTATTTCCATCGTATTTCTGGCCCGACCTCCATGCCCCCTGGTGGGATTTTGATGATTACACAGACCGCAGCGCTCCCGACATTCTTCCTGGCCCCGTTTCCTGCGCGGGGTTGCCGTGCTTGAGGCGAAAGTGGCGCTGTGCCTGCGCCTGGCCCAGGAGGCCCGCGAACAGGCGGGGCCGCAGCAGCTTGCCACCCTGGCGCGCCTGCAGGACGAGCTGGAGCGGCTGCGCGGCGCCAGCCGGCCCGTGGTGCGCGTGGCGCCGGCCGACGCCCTGCTGGAAATCGATCCCGACGGCTTCCTGATCGGCTGGAACCATGGCGCCGAACAGATGTTCGGCTATTCCGAAATCGAGGCGCTGGGCCAGCACATCCTGTTCCTGTACCCGGAAGACGATGCGGAAGCGAGCGTGCTGGAGCTGCATTTCGTGCAGGGCGACGTGGCCACCGATGTGCGCCGGCGCAAGAAGTCGGGCATGGTGACGTGGCTGCGCATGCACCGCCACGTGATCCACGACCAGGCCGGCAAGGCTTGCGGCATGGCCGTGCGCCTGTCCGCGCTGAGCGAACCGCTGTCCGACGTGGACAAGGTGAAGTTGCACGCGCGCATCATCGAAGACAGCGAGCAGGGCGTGCTGATCACGGATGCGGAAGAGCGCATCGTGTCGATCAACAGTTCGTTTTCCCGCATCACCGGCTATTCGCCGGCCGAAGCCATCGGCCGCACGCCGGACTTGCTGCGCTCGGGCGTGCATGACCCCGATTTCCGCGCCAAGGTGCGCGCCGCCATGCGCGGCCACGGCTCCTGGCGCGGCGAGATCATCGGCAAGCGCAAGAACGGCGAACTGTTTCCGCAAGACGTCACCATCAGCGTCGTGCGCGACGAGTACGGCGAAATCAGCCATGTGTTTTCCCTGTTTTCCGATATTTCCGTGCACAAGGACGCCGAGGCGCGCATGCAGCGCATGGCCAACTACGACAGCCTGACGGGCCTGCCGAACCGCTGCCTGCTGAACCAGCTGGTCGACCAGGGCCTGGCCGAAGCGAAGCGGCAAGGCACGCATGGCGCGCTGATGGTCATCGACATCAGCCGCATCGGTTCCATCAGCGACACCCTGGGCCATGAAGTGGGCGACCAGCTGGTGATCGCCATCGGCCAGCTGTTCCGCGGCGCCCTGCGCGACGCCGACATCCTGGCGCGGGTCGACAACAACAAGTTCGTCGTGGCCCTGCTGCACATCGAAAAGCGCGAACACGCGGCCAACGTGGCGCAAAAACTGCTCAACCTGCTCGAAGCACCGATCAATATCGATGCGCACGCGCTGCACGTGGGCGCCAGCATCGGCATCACCGTGTATCCGGAAGACGGCCTGGAAGCGCCGGCCCTGTTCCGCTTTGCCGACGTGGCCGTGGCCAAGGCGGGCCAGACCATCGAATCGACCTTCCTGTTCTACCGCGAGGACATGAACCGGCGGGCCAAGGAACATTTGCGCCTGGAAAGCGAAATGCGACTGGCCCTGGGCGACAAGGAGCTGGAATTGCATTACCAGCCGAAAGTGAGCCTGGCCAGCGGACGCATCGTGGGCGCGGAAGCCTTGCTGCGCTGGAAGCATCCGATGCGCGGCATGGTCTCGCCCGGCGTCTTCATCCCCGTTGCCGAGGAAACCAGTTTAATTTTAGAACTGGGCACCTGGGTGCTGGACGAGGCGTGCCGCCAGATCCGCAGCTGGGAAGACCGGGGCCTGCACATGCCGGCCATCGCCGTCAACCTGTCGGCGCGCCAGTTCGACGAGCAGTTGCCGGCGCGCATAGCGGCCGTGCTCGAGCGCTACGGCGTGCGGCCTGAGCAGATCATGCTGGAAATCACGGAAAGCCTGCTGATGCGGGGCGCCGACAAGGTCATCGACATCATGAACCAGCTGGTGGCCATGGGCCTGGCGCTGGCGCTGGACGACTTCGGCACCGGCTATTCCAGCCTCGCATATTTGAAAAAGTTTCCCATCAGCACACTGAAAATCGACCGCTCGTTTGTCGTCGGCTTGCCCTTCGAGGAAAATGACTGCGCCATCGCCCGCGCCATCGTCACCATGGCGCAGCAGCTGCGCCAGGAAATCGTCGCCGAAGGCGTGGAAACGGCCGAGCAGATGCGTTTCTTGCGCGAACTGGGCTGCGACCAGCTGCAAGGCTATCTGTTCAGCCCGGCCGTGCCGGCGGCCGAGTTCGAACTGATGCTGGGCGAAGGCCGCCAGCTGCGCCTGGGCGAGGCCGTCGCTTAAGGCAGGCCCAGCTTGACCTTTTCCAGCAGGTAATCGAGCATTACGCGCACGCGGGCCGGCACCTGCAGGCCCGGTCCCACGAAGACGGCGTGCACGACCTCCTTGTCGCCCGGATTGTAGTCCTGCAGCACCTCCACCAATTGACCTTGCGCAATGTCGCGCCGCACGTGCTGGCGCGAAAAACGTCCCAGTCCCATGCCCGCCAGCGCCAGCTGGCGCATGCTTTCGCCATCGCTGACGCAGGTATTGCCCTGCGGCGTCACCTGCAACGTTCCTCCGCTCCCGTCGAGGAAGGGCCAGGTTTCGTTCTGGCAGCGGAAGTTGAACGCCAATAAATTGTGTTCGGATAATTCCTGCGGCGTGCGCGGCAGGCCGTGGCGCGCCACGTAGGCGGGCGCGGCGACGACGACCATCGCGTCTTCGCCCAGCTTGCGCGCCACCAGGTTCGATGCCTTCAGCTGGCCTGTGCGGATGGCGATGTCGGTGCGGTCTTCCAGCAGGTCGACGACGGCGTCGCTGACGACGACGTCGAGCACGATGTCGGGATAGCGGCGGGCGAACTCGGGCAGGATGGGCAGCAGCTGGTGCACGCCGAAGGGCACGAAACAGTTGATGCGCAGGCGCCCGCGCGGCGCCGCGCCCTGCGACGCTTCGCGCTCGGCGCCGTCGATATCGTCGAGGATGCGCTTGCACTGCACGAAGAAGGCGTCGCCCTCGGGCGTGGTGTGCAATTGCCGCGTGCTGCGCTGCAGCAAACGGGCGCCGAGCCGCGCTTCCAGCCGATTGACGAGCTTGCTGACGGCCGACGGCGTCAGGGCCAGGCGGCGCGCGGCGGCGGAAAAAGCCCCCGTTTCCACCACGGCCACGAAGACGCTCATCTCGAAGGCGCGGTTGATGTCTTGCCTGGCCATTATTGAATCCATTTCATAGGTGTTTCCATTATAGGAGTCTATATCAAAAGTGTTTCTCCCGATACACTGGCCGGCTTGAATCATTGCTGGAGCCATCATGACCACCGCACACCCTGTTTCCCCTCAAGCCAGCAAGATGCCGCCCGGCGTGCTGGCGCTGGCCGTCGGCGCCTTCGCCATCGGCGTGACCGAATTCATCGTCGTCGGCATCCTGCCCGCCATCGCGAAAGATTTGCAGATTTCCATCGAATCGGCCGGCTCGCTGGTGAGCCTGTACGCGCTGGCGCTGGCCGTCGGCACGCCGCTGCTGGTGCTGCTGATGTCGCGCCTGCCGCGCAAGGCGGCCCTGCTGGGACTGATGAGCGTTTTCCTGGCCGGTAACTTGCTGGCCGCGTTTTCCCACACATTCGAATTGTTGCTGGCGGGGCGGGTCATCACGGCCGTGGCGCACGGCACCTTCTTTGCCATCGGCGCCACCGTGGCCGCCAGCCTTGTGGACAAGGCGCAGGCGGGCAGGGCGATTTCCGTGATGTTTGCGGGACTGACGCTGGCCATGGTGATCGGCGTGCCGCTGGGCAGCTTCCTCGGCAACCTGATGGGCTGGCGCCTGCCCTTCTTTGCCGTGGTGGTGCTGGCCGCGCTGGGCCTGGCGGCCATGGCGCGCTGGCTGCCGGCCGGTTTATCGCAAGGCCAGGGCGGCAAGGCCATGACGCAGCTGGCGGCCCTGGGCAGCGGCCCCATCCTGACGATGATGGCCGTGACCACGTTCGGCTTCGGCAGCAGCTTTGCCGCGTTCACGTTCATTACCCCCATCCTCACGGACGTGACGGGTTTTTCCGCCGCCATGGCCAGCGCCCTGCTGATCGTGTTCGGCGCGGCCACCTTTGCCGGCAACCTGGCGGGCGGCTACCTGACCAGCCACCTGGGCTGGCAAAACGCCTTGCGATCGATGCTGCTGTTGCTGGCCGTGACGCAAGTGGGCGTGGCGCTGGCCGTCACGTCCCAGTGGCTGATGACGGTGATGCTGTTCGTCTGGGGCGTGTTCGCCTTCGGCCTGTCGCCGGCCCTGCAGGCGGGCATGCTGGCCACGGCCGAGCGCTACACGCCGCAAGCCGTCGATTTCGCCTCGGGCCTGAACATTTCCGCGTTCAACCTCGGCATTTCCTTCGGCTCCATGCTCGGTGCGCTGATGGTGTCGCGCCAGCTGATGGCATCGTCGCCCTGGGCCGGCGTGGCCGCTGCGCTGCTGGCCCTGCTGCCGCTCGCGTGGCTGGCGCGCAGGAACCTGGCCGCCCACGTGGCAGGAGCGGCCGCGCACTGAACGCGGGCCGCCTTATTCCAGCAGGGCGCCATCGTGATGGACGTGGGCGGCAAGGGCTTTTACCGCCGCGTCGACGCCACGGGGGCGCGCTATGCCGGCAGCGACGACGATGTGCTCCACGCGCAGAATCTGCCCATCGACGTGGGCCAGGCGCTGCGCATGGAGGCGATCCGCTTCGCCGTCATCGCCCTGTGCCTGCTGCTGCCGCTGGGGTGGTGGACGCGCGCGCACGGGCGCAGCCTGGCGGCGCGGGCGCGGGTCAGCGCCGCATCGAGCATCGCGCCGCTGGCGGGCCGCATCAACGACATGGCCGGGCGCATCGGTTCGCTGCTGGAGGCGGGCAAGCATTTGCTGCTGCACGGCGGCGCCATCGCCGTCGACGATTCGCCGCTGGGCGGCGCCCGCTTCACTATCTGCATTCGGCCATGAGCGCCGGCGCATCGCGCTTCTGGCGCTGCGCCATGTAGGAACTGCCCATGGACGCGGCCATGATCATGGCAATCGCCAGCCACTGTCCCGCTCCCAGGCGCTCGTCGAGCAGGATGTAGGCCAGCATGGCGGCCACGGCCGGCTCCATGCTGCTCATGATGCCGAAGGCTTGCGGCGTCAGCCGTTTCAGGGCCACCATTTCCAGCGAGATCGGGATGGCGCTGGAAATGAGCGCGACCCCCAGGCCCACGCCCAGCACGACGGGCGAGAGCAGGGCGGCGCCGCTGTGCGCCACGCCCACGGGCACCACCACCAGCGCGGCCATGGCCAGGCCCAGGGCGACGGAATGGCCCGCGTGCAAATGGCTGGCGCGCTTGCCGAAGACGATGTACGAGGCCCAGCAGACGGCCGCGCCCAGGGCGAACAGCACGCCCGTGGGGTCGAGATTGCTGACGTCGTGGCCCAGCGGCAGCAGCAGCGCCAGTCCCGCCACGGCCAGCGCCACCCAGATGAAGTCGAGCGGGCGGCGCGAGGCCAGCAGGGCCACGGCCAGCGGGCCGGAAAACTCGATAGCCACGGCGATGCCGAACGGTATCGTGCGCAGGGCCATGTAGAAACACAGGTTGGTCAGGCCCAGCGCCGCGCCGTACAGGGCCACCGTGCGGGCGTCCGCCCGGCTCAGCTGCCAGCGCCACGGGCGCCAGAACAGCAACAGCAGCAGGGCGGAAAAGCCCACGCGCACGGCCGTCGTGCCTTGCGCGCCGACCAGCGGGAACAGGCTGTGCTTGGCCCACGAGGTGCCCAGTCCCAGCGCGGTGACGGAGCCGAGGATGGCGAGCAAGGGAATAAAAGAAGAGTAGCGGTGCTGAGGCATGGTAATAAATGGCTTGATATCGGAGTAATGAAAGTTTATTGTGTCTGCTCCGATATTTGCACTGCATTTTGACCATCATGACGCAACTTTCGCTCGCGCCTTCCCCCGCCCTCGACGCCTTCGACCTGGCCATCCTCGATATCTTGCAGCGCGATAACACGACCTCGCAGCGCGCAATCGCCCAGGCCGTGCATTTGTCGGCGCCCGCCGTGCAGCGGCGCATCCGCCGCCTGCGCGAGAGCGGCGTCATCCGCAACGAGGTAGCCGTACTCGACGCGAGCCGCCTGGGCCGCCCCCTGACATTGGCGGTGGAAGTGCATCTGCACGACGAGCACCCGCTGCGCACGGCCGGCATGCGCGCGCGCATCATGGCCGAACCTGCCATCCAGCAATGCTATGGGATTACCGGCGAGGCCGATTACCTGCTGCTCATCACGGCCAGCAGCATGGCCGAATACGAAGCGCTGACGGAGCGGCTGTTCGGCGGCGACGACAATATCCGGCGCTACCGCACGTCCGTGGCATTGACCTGCCTCAAGATGGGCTTGCACGTGCCGCTGGCATAGGAGCGGGCAGATGACGATCTTCAAAAGGACGCAAGGGGCAGTGACGGCAGCCATGCCCGCCGGCCTGGCTGCCGCCATTACCGGTTATCAATGGACGCGCGACAGCGCCGGCGAGTCGGACGCCGCCGTCTACCGCCTGCAGGGCGGGGATGGCGCGCCGGACCTGTACCTGAAGCACGGCAGGGGGCCTGCCGCCGCCGACCTTGCCGATGAAGCGGCGCGCCTGCGCTGGCTGGCGCCGCACCTGCCCGTGCCGGCGGTGGTGCAGTTCGCGCGCGTGGCAGCGCCGGACCAGGCCTGGCTGCTGACGGCTGCGCTGCCGGGCAAGACGGCCTCCCAGGTGCTGGATGCGGACCCCGCGCTGGGACCCGCCGTGGCCCACGCGCTGGCGGCCTTCCTGCGCCGCCTGCACGCGCTGCCCGTGGGCGCGTGTCCCTTCGACGCCGGCCTTGCCGTGCGGCTGGCCCAGGCGCGCCGGCGCATCGATGCGGGCCTCGTCGACGCCGATGATTTCGATGCCGAGCGACAAGGCTGGACGGCGCAGCAGGTGTGGACGGCGCTGCAGGATTGCCAGCCGCTCACGCCCGACCCCGTCGTCACGCATGGCGACTTCTCGCTGGACAATATCCTGCTGCAGGACGGCGCCGTCGTCGGCTGCCTCGACGTGGGACGGGCCGGCGTTGCCGACCGTTACCAGGACCTGGCCATCGTTTGCCACGGCCTCGCCGAGTTGGACGCCGCGCTGGTGCAAAGCTTGTTGCGGCACTACGGGATCCTTGATGCCGATCAAGGCAAGCTGCAATTCCATCTGCTGCTTGACGAGCTGTTCTGAGCGCCGCCGGCACTCTGGCATAATCAGCAGGGGCGAATGAGGGAGCATGGGATGGCGGAGCTGGAAAATGCGCATCAGGCTGAATCCGGCCTGCTTGCCGCCTGGCTGGCGGCACGTTCGATTGCGCGTGGCTTGCCGCCGCCCGTGCCCGAGCACGGCGGCTGGCGTGTCGACGCGGGCTTGCCGGGCGAAATCCGGCGCCACGTTTTTGGGGGACCGGTTCCAGGCATCAGCGCCTTGGCTGCGTCGATACACGGACCGCATATCTTCATCAAGATGTGTGGTTCCGGGGAGCAATTGCTCGGGTTATTGCCGCCCCGATGGCAACTGTTGCCTGGCGGCTTTTTCATGCGCCATGAAGGCAGCCTGCATGCGTCCGTGCTGCCTGCCGGCTACCGGCTGGAAGTGACAACGGCACAGGCCATCACGACGGCGCGCATTCTGAGCGGCGATGGCGGTATTGCCGCCAGCGGCCATGCCGTGGAACATGCGGGCGTCTTTGTCTTTGACAGGATCGTCACGCAAGCGGCGCATCGGCGCCGGGGACTGGGGCGGGTCCTGATCGCCGCGCTGGCGGCCAGGCAGAGGTCGGGCCGCGCGCGCCGGGTGCTGATGGCCACCGGCGACGGCTTGAACTTGTATCTGAGCCTGGGCTGGCATGTTCAATCACTGTATTCGACGGCAACGATCATGTGAGGCCGCGATAAAGGCCGCGATATGCACTTCCGCATCGCGGATGCCGGGCGGTCATGCCACGGCTCACGGCTCATCGCGCTCGGCGTCGCGCTCGCGGCAGCTCAGGGACGCGTAATGGCCTTTGGGCAGCCTGTTCTTGATGGCAACATCTTTCAGGGCCTGCCCGATATCGACGGGGTCGTTCAAGGTGCAGCGCTGGGCGCGGGCGAACGCCTGCAGCTTCTGCGTGCTGCCCTGCACCCTGACCGTGACGCCCGCCCCGGGGCTGACGCAGCAGCCGATGTATTGCGTGATGTATTCTTCCTCGATCAGCACCAGTGCATGCCCCATGAAGCTGGCCGGCTTTTTCAGCAGGTAGTAATCGGTGTAGTCGAAGCGCTGGTCGGGGCGCCTGCCGATGTAGCCTTCGCGCACGTAGGCGGCGATGGCCTTGCCCGAGGTGCCCACTCGCTCCGTCGTGCCCTTTTTCAGGTGCAGCGCATGGATCAGATCGCTTTCAAGCGCGGGATCGGCGGCGCTGGCGCAGCTGGCGGCGAGCAGAAGAGCGCCGAGCAGGCGGCGGGCGCGGCATGCGGACATGGACGTGATTGCTTGCATATATTTCATGTGAAGGGGAGAAGAGGCGCAGTGTAGCGCACGCCAGCCACGGCGCGTGGCACAAGTGCGTGGCACAATGCGTGATCCGCACGCCATGTGCCACTCACCCCAGGACTTTCATGACCCGCGCCATCCTCGACGAAGCCCAGATCCATCCCGCCGCCCGCCTTTTGATCGGCAGCAAGCACCAGGACATCGTGCGCGAGGTGCAGCGAGCCATCGCCGCCCACCAGGTGGTGGTGGTCGGCATGGCGCTCAATCCGTTTCCGCGCAAGGCGCGCAAGATGCTTGACGTGCTGGGCACGCCCTATCAGTACCTGCAGTACGGCAGCTATTTCAGTCAGTGGCACCGCCGCAATGCGCTGAAAATGTGGACGGGCTGGCCCACGTTTCCCATGATTTTCGTCAATGGCGTGCTCATCGGCGGCGCCAGCGAGCTGCAAAAGCTCGTGGAAAATGGCGAGTTCAGCGCCATGCTGGCGAAGAAGCTGCGCGCGATTTAAGCCCCGTCTTATTCTCCCGGCCGCCATGGCGACTTGCGCGTGCGCAAGGGGTCGAGCAAGCTGCGTAAATCGTTGTGGTCGAGCTCGTACATCAGCGCAATTAAACTGCCCAGTTCGCCCGAGGGGAAGCCCTCGCGCGCGAACCAGCCCAGGTAATGGCCCGGCAAGTCGGCCAGCAGCCGTCCCTGATATTTACCGTATGGCATTTCGCGCGTGACCAGCAGCGCCAGTTTTTCTGAATTCATGGTGGAAATCTCGTGTTGACCTGCCCAGTGTAGCAGACCTCTGCATTGTTGATTTTGGCGCAACTATCTTCTGCCCGCTGACGTATTTTTCGGAACAAAGAAAACCCCGATACTGCATGCCAACATCATTTATCGGAGTTTGTCATGCCCATTGCCTTGCTCGCGCTGACCCTCAGCGCGTTTGCCATCGGAACCACCGAGTTTGTCATCGTGGGGCTGTTGCCCACCATCGCCGCGGACCTGGGCGTCAACCTGCCGTCGGCCGGCCTGCTGGTCAGCCTGTATGCGCTGGGCGTCGCCGTCGGCGCACCCGTGCTCACTGCCCTGACGGGCAAGCTACCGCGCAAAACCTTGTTATTGTCGCTGATGGTCTTGTTCACCCTGGGTAACTTGCTGGCGTGGAAATCTCCCGGCTATGCAACCCTCGTCGTCGCCCGCATCGTGACGGGGCTGGCGCATGGCGTGTTCTTTTCCATCGGCTCGACCATCGCCACCTCGCTGGTGCCCAAGGACAAGGCGGCCAGCGCGATCGCCATCATGTTTACGGGCTTGACCGTGGCCCTGGTGACGGGCGTGCCGCTGGGCACCTTCATCGGCCAGCATGTCGGCTGGCGCGAAACCTTCCTGGCCGTCTCGGCCCTGGGCCTGGTGGCGTTCATCGGCAGCCTGCTGTACGTGCCGTCGACCATCAAGCACGGCAAACCGGCGTCGCTGCTGCAGCAAGTGCAGGTACTGGGCCAGCCCCGGCTGCTGCTGGTGTACGCCATGACGGCCGTCGGCTATGGCGGCTCCTTCATCGCCTTTACCTATCTGGCGCCAATCCTGCAGCAGGTGTCGGGTTTCAGCGCCGGCGCCGTGGGCGCGGTGATGCTCGTGTATGGCGTGTCCGTGGCCTTCGGCAATATCTGGGGCGGCAAGCTGGCCGACACGATGGGGCCAGTGCGCGCCCTGAAACGGATCTTCCTGCTGCTGGCAGCCGTTTTGCTGCTGCTGACCTTCACGGCGCCGCATCCGGTGCTCGTCGTCATCACCGTGCTGCTGTGGGGCGCCGTTGCCTTCGGTAACGTTGCTGGTTTGCAAGTGTATGTCGTTCAGCAAGCCGAACACTTCACGCCCCGCGCCGTCGACGTGGCATCGGGCCTGAATATCGCCGCGTTCAATCTTGGCATCGCCGGCGGCGCCTGGGGCGGCGGCCTGATCGTGGAACACCTGGGCCTCGTGCATACGGGCTGGATCGGCGCGCTCGTCGTGCTGGGTGCCTTCGGCTTGACGGCCCTGAGCGGCCGGATGGACCGCTTGCATCCCATCGCCGTGCGCAGCGGCGGCGAAAAGTCGATGCATGCGGTGGGGCATTAACTGCTTGATCTGCAAGCAAGTCGCTGGCATGGACGAGACCAGGGTTTACAATGGTGTTTCCTTTTCTCCCGCCCATACCCCCATGTCCGATACCGCAATGTCACCGCTGCGCCTGCGCGCCGCCATCAATCCGAAACCGCTGGGCGTGGCCCTGTTGCTCATCGTGCTAGGCGCCTGGTATCTGGCGCAGAGCGTCGGCATCAAGCAGGCCGCGCTGTACGTGGTGGGCGCCTTGCTCGGCATTACCCTGTATCACGCGGCCTTCGGCTTTACATCGGCCTGGCGCGTCTTCATCGCCGATGGCCGCGGCGACGGCTTGCGCGCGCAAATGCTGATGCTGGCCGTGGGCGTGGCCCTGTTTTTCCCGGCATTGTCGGCCGGCACCCTGTTCGGCACGCCCGTCGCGGGCCTGGTGTCTCCCGCCGGCACCTCGGTGATCTTCGGCGCCTTCATCTTCGGCATCGGCATGCAGCTGGGCGGCGGCTGCGCCTCCGGCACGCTGTACACGGTGGGCGGGGGCAGCACGCGCATGCTCATCACCCTGGCCGCCTTCATCGTCGGCTCCGTGATCGGCACGGCGCACATGCCGTTCTGGACGGCGTTGCCGCAACTAAAACCCATTTCCCTCGTCACGACGCTGGGCCTGGCGCCCGCGCTGGCGCTGAACTGGTTCGTCTTCGCCTTGATCGCCGGCCTCACGGTATTCGTGGAAAAGCGCCGCCACGGCAAGCTCGTGGCCACGCCCCTGCGCCCGTCGCAGGCGTCGCCCTGGCTGCACGGCCCGTGGCCGCTGGTGGCGGGCGCCATCGCGCTCGTCGTGCTCAATTTCATCACCCTGGCGCTGTCGGGCAAGCCGTGGGGCGTGACGTCGGCGTTCGCCCTGTGGGGCGCCAAGGCCGCGTCCGCGGTCGGCATCGACATGGCCAGCTGGGCCTACTGGTCGACCAAGGCCAACGCGGCCGCCCTGGCCGCGCCTTTGACGCAGGACAAGACTTCCGTGATGGATATCGGCATCGTGCTGGGCGCCATGCTGGCGGCGGCGCTGGCCGGCCGCTACGCGCCCGTGTGGCGCATCCCGCGCCGCTCGGTCATCGCCGCCGTCGCCGGCGGCCTGCTGCTCGGCTATGGCGCGCGCCTGGCCTACGGCTGCAACATCGGCGCCTATTTCAGCGGTATCATCTCGGGCAGTTTGCATGGCTGGCTGTGGCTGGTCTGCGCTTTCCTGGGCAATGTCATCGGCACGCGTTTGCGTCCATGGTTCGGCCTGGAAGTGGAGAAAGTCAAGCCGAGCGGCTGCTGAGGCCGGCGCAGACTGGGGCTTTGCTGTATATTTCTGCCCCTGTTCCCCTTGCCGCCAGAGCAATACCCATGTCCCCAGCCATCCTGTTTGCCGTCGTCCTCGCGTATTTTTTGATCCTGCTGGGCGTGGCATGGCGCACCTCGCGCCATGCCACCAACGACAGTTTTTTCATCGGCAACAAGGACAGCAACTGGATGCTGGTGGCCTTCGGCATGGTCGGCACGACGCTCACGGGCGTGACCTTCATCAGCGTGCCCGGCGCCGTGGGCAGCAACGGTTTCGGCTACATCCAGCTGATGCTCGGCTATGTGCTCGGCTATCTCGCCATCACCTTCATCCTGCTGCCGCTGTACTACCGGCTGCAGCTGACTTCCATTTACCGCTACCTGGAAGTGCGCCTGGGCCGGCGCTCCTACCAGAGCGGGGCGGCGTTTTTCATCGTCTCGCGGCTGCTGGGCGCCACGGCGCGGCTGTATCTGGTGGTCAATATCCTGCAGGCCACGATACTCGACAGCCTGGGCGTGCCGTTCTGGCTGACGTCGTGCATCGTGCTGCTGCTGATCCTGCTCTACACCTATGAAGGCGGCGTGAAAACCATCGTCTGGACTGACACCCTGCAAACGGCGTGCATGCTGGCCGGCCTCGTCATCTGCAGCGTGTTCTTGCTGCGCGCGATGGACCTGTCCGTGATCGACAGCCTCGAGCGCATGCGCGCGCAGGGCCTCACGCGCATCTTCACCGTCGACCCGGACAGCCCCGCCTACGTGTGGAAGCATATTCTTGCCGGCATGTTCATCACGATTGCCATGACGGGCATGGACCAGGAAATGATGCAAAAGAACATTTCCGTGCGCACCTTGCGCGATTCGCAAAAGAATATGCTGAGTCTCACCGTGGTGCTGACCGGCGTGCTGCTGCTGTTCCTGTTTCTGGGCGGACTGCTGCACCTGTACGCGCCGCTGGCCGGCGTGACGGCCACGGGCGATAAACTGTTCCCCGCCGTCGTGCTCGGGCATTTTCCCGCCGCGGTGCAGCTGATTTTCTTCATCGCCCTCGTTTCCGCCCTGTTTCCCAGCGTGGACGGGGCATTGACGGCGCTCACGTCCACCTTCTGCATCGACATCCTGGGCCTGCAGCGGCGGGCGGATTTGAGCCAGGCGGCGCAGATGCGCTGGCGCCGCCGTGTCCACCTGGGCTTTACCGCACTGTTCTTGATCTTGATCATGGTCTTCAGGTGGCTCGACGATCCCAGCATGATAGGCGTGATCCTGAAGCTGGCCAGCTATACCTATGGTCCGCTGCTGGGCCTGTTTGCCTTCGGCCTGCTGAGCCGGCGCGGCGTGCGCGACCGCTGGGTGCCGCTGGTGGCCATCGCCGGGCCGCTGCTGTGCGCGCTGGTCGAGCAGGAACAGGCGCGGCTGTTTGAACATTACCGCATCGGCCTGGAACTGCTGATCCTCAACGGCGCCCTCGTGCTGGCGGGCCTGTTCCTCATTTCCACGCCGCCAGGGCAGGGCGGCCAGGGCGCGGCACAGTTGTCAAAATAAGACGATTCGCACCGTTTTCAGTTATATTGGTTTCCTTTAGGTATATAACCTCACGGAGCATCAATGTCACTGAACCCCTTTCCGCCGCTGCGCCGCGGTTTTGGCGCATTCTGGCGCGCGCTGGACGCCACCCGCCGCGCCGTCTTCAACCTGATTTTCCTGCTGATCGTCATCGCCATCCTGATCGCCATCTTCGGCGGCGGCGCCAAGCCGCTGGGCGAAAAGACCACCCTGGTGCTGGACCTGCAAGGCCCGCTGGTGGAGGAAACCCCGGGCGGCGTGCGCGAAGCCGTGCTGGCCAATGTCAGCGGCGAAGTCAAGAAAAGCGTGCAGCTGCGCGACGTGCTGGCGGTGCTCGACACGGCGGCCAAGGACAAGAACATCGGTTCCATGGTGATCCTGCTCGACGAACTGCAGGGCGGCGGCCTGGCTTCGCTGCGCGAAGTGGCGGCCGGCGTTGAGCGTTTCCGCGCCTCGGGCAAGAAAGTGACGGCCTGGGGTTCGAGCTACAACCAGCGCCAGTACCTGGTGGCGGCCAGGGCCGACGAAGTGTTCGTGCACCCGATGGGCGGCGTCATGCTCGAAGGCTTCGGCCGCTACCGCAATTACTACCGCGACGCGCTCGACAAGGTGGGCGTGACGGTCAACCTGCTGAAAGTGGGTACGTATAAAAGCGCGGCCGAGCCCTTCATCGCCAACGGCCCGTCCGAAGCGGCGGCCGAAGCGGACCGCTACCTGAACAACGGCCTGTGGACCACCTATACGACGGACGTGGAAAAGGCGCGCAAGCTGCCGGCCGGCGCCATCATGCAAACGATCGACAACCTGCCCGCGCTGATGACGGCGGCCGGCGGCGACATTGCCAAGCTGTCGCTCAATGGGAAACTGGTCGACGGCCTGAAAACGCGCGATGAACTGCGCCAGTTCATGATGGCGCGCGGCGCGAAGAACACGGAAGGGACGAATTTCCGCCAGGTGAACTACACCGACTACCTGGCGCGCCTGCGCCCCGTGCATATCGGCGACGCCGTCGGCGTGGTCATCGCCTCCGGTGAAATCGGCGACGGCATCGCGGCGCCAGGCGCCATCGGCGGCCTGTCCACCTCGCGTTTGATCCGCCAGGCGCGCGAAGACAAGTCGATCAAGGCCGTCGTGCTGCGCGTCGATTCGCCGGGCGGCAGCGCCTTCGGCTCGGAACTGATACGCCGCGAACTGGAACTGACGCGCGCCGCCGGCAAGCCCGTGGTCGTCTCGATGGGCAACGTGGCCGCGTCGGGCGGCTACTGGATCAGCACCTCGTCCGATGAAGTGATCGCCGACGCGGCCACCATCACCGGTTCCATCGGCGTGTTCGCGATTCTGCCGACGGCCGACAAGGTGGTGGAAAAGCTGGGCATCCACACGGCCGGTTCGCCGACCACCTGGCTGGCCGACGCGGGCAACCCCTTGCGCCCGCTCGACCCCCGCTTCGCGCAAGTGATCCAGGGCTCGATCAACCACGTGTATGGCGACTTCCTGAGCCTGGCCGCCAAGGCGCGCAAGACGACGCCCGAGAAAATCAATGAAGTGGCGCAGGGCCGCGTCTGGACGGGCTTGCAGGCGAAAGAGCGCAATCTGGTCGACCGCATCGGCAGCTATGGCGATGCGCTGGCCTCGGCCGCCAGGCGCGCCAAGCTGGGCGCCGACTACCGCGTGACCTACCTGGAGCAGGAAACGTCGAACGTCGACCGTTTGATCGGCATGTTCGGTTCCAAGGCCATGGCCTCGCTGGGCCTGGGCGAGCACGTGAAGCTGGGCCTGGCCACGACGGGCTTGCCGGCCGATGCGGCGCTGGGCATGGCGCAGGACCTCTCCTGGCTGTCGGGCATCACGCGCGAGCACAAACCGTTCATGGCCCTCACGCACTGCCTGTGCGAGGTGCCTCTGGGCGGCAAGTAATACCCACATCAACAGCATACGCAAGCCGGCTTCGCCCGGCTTGTTTCATATCAGGAGCAAGGCATGGCAAGCGACATCAGCGCACCCACGGGTATCGCCATCCGCCCCTGCGTCAAGGGCGATGAACAGGCGCTGGCGCTGGTGGGGCAATCGACTTTTCTTGAAGCGTTCGCCGGCATCCTCGACGGCGCCGATATCCTCGCCCATTGCCAGCGCCAGCACGACGCGCAGCTGTACCGCGACTGGCTGGCGCTGCCGGCCATGCGCTTGTGGCTGGCCGAGGCCACGCCCGGCGGCGCCCCCGTGGGCTACCTGGTGCTCAGTCCCGCCGGCCTGCCGGTGGCGGACCCGCGCCCGGACGACCTGGAAATCAAGCGCATCTACCTGCTGCACCGCTTCCAGGGCCGGCGCGTGGGCCAGCGCCTGATGCAGGCGGCGCTGAGCCAAGCGCGCGCCGGCGGGGCAGGGCGCGTGCTGCTGGGCGTGTACGCGGAAAACCACGATGCGCTGGCCTTTTATGCGCGTTGCGGCTTTGCGCAGGTGGGCCGGCGTACCTTCCGCGTCGGCAGCACCGACTATCAGGATGTCATCCTCGGCATGACCTTGTAAATCCAGGTAAAGACTCGCTGCCCTCTGCTGGCGCCTGAGCATCCGCATGGCGCCAGGTCAAGGCGGCTGGCGGGAGATTTGTAGCGAGTTTGTATCCGCATGCGAGTCGCCCGCGTCTGGCGCACGCCGGGCGGTGACGCCCCGCAAGCCTGATTTTTCCACCGCTCCCCCATACAGGCGGCCTGCCTGCCGGCCCGCCTGATCCTCCCGTGCCTGTCTGGCTGTGTGTAATTGTTTCAAGTAGAAATGAAACAGTTACATGACTATGCTAGAGTCGTTTCAGCCCAGGGAGCGATGTTTTTTCAGCTGACTTTCAGCTCTTGATTCCCCGGCTTTGTACCGATACAACCCCGAAAAACGGCCGTTCTGCCTGAGTGTCTTCCACCTCGGCCGGCGCCACAGACTCGCCGTGCCAGCGGCCACTACAAGGATAAGCGATGGATTCGCAGACAGCACCCAATACCCCGCGGCGCAGCCGCCGTTCGAAAATCGTCGGCAGCGTCATCGCGCTGGCAGTGATGGCCGCGCTGGGCGGCGGCGCCTGGTATCTGACTCACTCGGGCGCCAGCGCGCAGGGCGGCGCTGGCGCGGGCGGCCCCGGTGGCCCGGGCGGGCCAGGC
>NZ_NEGZ01000025.1 GCF_002127585.1 Janthinobacterium sp. GW458P | reverse complement strand
CATGAAGGCAAACGTGAACAGGAAAAAGCTCAGGGTTTGCTGCACCAGCAGGGGGCTGGACTGAAAATCGTGCACGATGGCGGGGAAAGACGGCAGATAGGTGTCGATGGCAAGCGGTCCGACCATGGCCAGGCCCGCCAAAATCCAGGTTAATAATTTAGTCATGTTGAACAGTGTTTTTGTTAGTCCGTCATTTTACGCTAGCGGCAACAATCGGGTCTGGCGCGGGCCTTGTTGGTCGTTGATATGCGTTTTTCGCATATCGAACATTGAATTCCTTCGTTTGTTTTACCTGTCGCCGCCGTTATGCTGGGGCGACCCGGCCTGTTTGCCGTTTTTTTGGAAGTGACACGCCATGCACAGTATTTACCCCGCGGCGCCAGCCGACGACACGGCCCAGTGGAACCTGGGGCCCGTGATCCAGGCCTTGCGCAGCTCGCGCGAAGACAAGCACAAGATCCGCCACAACGGCAGGGTGCGCGAACTGCCGTCGCGCGAAGCGCTGACCAGCATCGTCAACGGCCTGTCGGCGGCCCTGTTCCCCACGCATTACGGACGGCCGAACCTGACCGATGAAAGCATCGACTATTTTGTCGGCGACACGCTCAACACCACCCTGAACCGCCTCAGCGAGCAGGTGCGGCGCGGCCTGCTGTTTTCCGCTCCGGCCGGCGATGACGACGGCGGCGCCGGCGACGATGCGGCCCTGGCGCAGCGGGCGCGCGACATCACGCGCGCCTTCGCCGCCAGCCTGCCCGACATCCGCGCCCTGCTCGTGTCGGACGTGCAGGCCGCCTATGCGGGCGACCCGGCCGCCACCTCGGTGGCCGAGATCATGCTGTGCTATCCGGGCACCATCGCCATCTTGTACCACCGGCTGGCGCACCAGCTGCACGCGCTCGGTGCGCCATTCCTGGCGCGCCTGGTGGCCGATATCGCGCACACCTTGACGGGCATTGACATCCATCCGGGCGCGCGCATCGGCGCCTCCTTCTTCATCGACCACGGCACGGGCGTGGTGATCGGCGAGACGGCCATCATCGGCCAGCGCGTGCGCCTGTACCAGGCCGTCACGCTGGGCGCCAAGCGTTTTCCCGCGGACGCCTCCGGCGCGCTGATCAAGGGCACGCCGCGCCACCCCATCGTCGAGGACGATGTGGTGATATACGCGGGCGCGACGGTGCTGGGGCGCATTACCATCGGCGCGGGATCGACCATCGGGGGGAATGTGTGGCTGACGCAGAGCGTGCCGGCGAACAGCAATGTATCGCAGGCGCAGATGCGCAACGATTGAGGAGTGGCCGAGAAAACGTCCATGGCGGCGTTGCAGCGCCTGGCCGTACCAGCGCACTGCCTGCGGCGCTGCGCCTTGCCCTGAACGTTTTTCGGGCACTCTTCAAGCCGGGCGTGGCGCCTGGCTTTGCAAAGACCTTACTTCACCGTCAGCGCCTCATAGCGGGCCACGGGCACGCCATCGTTGAGCAGCAGCAGTTCCTGGTCGGCGTAGCGGTAGCCGTTGACTTCGCCCAGGGTGGTCAACAGTTCGCGTTCGAGGTCCATATCCTGCGGCTGGCACATCATCATGGTGCCGGCCAGCTGCGAGAAGGCCAGGGTGCTGACGCCGTCGCTGGTGTAGCCGCCCATCATCTGGTTGCAGCCGCTGTGGCCGCTGGCGCGGCCTTCGGCCAGCAGCAGCGTCACGTCGCGCTGCTCGGGCGCCTTGCGCGCGACTTTCTTGCCCTTCAATTCCTTCAGCTTCCACTGCGTGCCCGTCAGCTTCGGCGCCGGCCTGGCTGGCGAGGTGGCGCCTGGCGCGGCGGCGGCCGCATCGCTGGTCGCGGGTGTCTGTGCGCAGCCGGCCGTAATGGCGATGATGGCGGCGAGGGGAATCAGTCTGGCGATCTTGAACATGGCATTTCCTTCTTCAAATGAATGGCGCCAGCGTAGCAGATACGCGCCGCGCCGGCGTGCACGGTTGACAAGTCTACCGCTCCTGCTCCAGCCGCGCCTCGAGCAGAGCGCGCGCCGCCGCCACGTAGGCGCGGCAGGCCTGCTGGTCGACAAAGGCCTCGCTGCCGGCCGTGACGCTCGCTTCCAGCCGCTCCCACAGCTGCGACGCTTCCGGGTGGGCCGAGATGAGTACGTCGCAGGGCAGTTTTTCCAGGGTTGCGAAGCTGCGGCGCAGGTCGTCCACCGCATTCGGATACTCGCTGCTGGCGCTGAACCTGAAGCCGGGGCGAGAAACGGCGTTGAGGCTGTCCGCGTAGACCATGTTCAGGCAGCGGGGGCCGTCGCACGATTCCCAGGTCCAGCTCAGGCCTCCGGGCGTGTGGCCCGGCGTGGCGTGCGCCGTCAGGACTATGGGGCCGACGTTGAACTGGCCGCCTTCGCGCGCCAGACGCATGTCTGTCACGGGCGGGTACTTGGGCAGCGCATGGTATTGCGGGTCGTCCGGTCCCACTTCGCCCGACGCCAGGTCCAGCGCCGCCGAAGGGCTGGCGGCCACCAGCGCATTGCTGCGCCGCTGCAGTTCGGCCAGGCCGCCCGCATGGTCGATATGGCCGTGCGAATTGAGTATCAGCTTGACGTCCTCGATGCGGAAACCCAGCGCGTCGATATTGGCGATGATCTTGGGCGCCGACTCCGGCAAGCCGCCGTCGATCAGCACGTGACCCTGGGGCGACGTCACCAGCACGGAACTGAGGCCTTTGACGCCCACATAATAGGTATTGCCGAAAATGCGGAACGGCGCCTGGTCCGCGTTCCAGGCGGCGCAGACGTCGCAGCCCGGTGTCGGCGGCGTGGCTGGCGCCTGCGCCAGCGCCAGCGTGGCGGGGATGGCCAGCAGCGTGGTCATGGCCAGCGTGCGTGGGAGTGTGAGGGGCATTGCAGTCCTTATCAGTGGTGCCAGGATGGCGTATGCTGACATGGAACGGGGCCCGAGGCAAATGTTCACGGGGGCGCCGGCGGCCCGCCAGCGGCGTCATTCCTGTACTGCAGTTCGATCAGCGTGTCGTCCGGATAGCTGGTGTCGCCGATGGGAGCGACGAAGGAAGCGCCTTCTTTTTCCACCTTCAGGGGCACGCGGCGCTCGCCGGCGAGCAGGGTGGCGCTGGCAAGGGGCACATCGCTGCGGGCGCCCAGCTTGAGCTGTTCGGAGGAGCACCAGTCGGTGGTGCGCAGCAAGGTGCCGACCAGGGTCCGTACCCAGAACGCAATCTCCTTCTTGGCGATGGCGATCATCACCTGGCATTGCAGGCGCAAGTCACCCAGGCGGCGCATGTTGGCCGGCACGCCGTCGCTGTAGACGGAGGGCTGCCAGCGGTAATGGCCTTTTTTCTTGTTCGTGATCAGGTCCGCGTCTTCGCTGTCGGCCTGCGCGCTGCGCGGCAGCACGAAGCTGCCGTCGGCGGCCAGGGGCAGGGCAATCGCGGTTTCGTTGCCGGCGATGCGCAAGGTCAGGTCCTGCATGGCGTCTGCCGGAGCGCGGCTGCCCGCGACCAGCTTGAAGCGCACTTCGCGCGCTTGCGGCGCCAGCGCATGGTATTCATCGAAGGCGTCGAGACCTGCCGCCATCACGCGGTACGATTTCAGTTCCGGATTGCGGATGCTGTTGATGTGGATGGACTGGCCGGTTTCGGCCGGCGCGTCCGCTTGCACCGCGGCATGGCTGGCGGCCAGAAGGGCGAAGAGCAAGGTCGAAGGGCGCTTGCCGCGAAAGGAAAGGAGGTGCACGTCGTCGCCTGTGTGTTTTTGACATGACAAGCTAACATGATTGATAACGCTTGTCACTGGCGCCGTCAGGCCGCCGCCAGCGCCTCCTCGCCGGGCCCGATGCTGACCAGCCGTCCCGCGTGACCGGCCGGCAGGCGCGGGCCCCGGCCGAAGACCTTGTGGCGCAGGGTGCCTTCTTCATAATGCGTGCGGTAGCGGCCGCGCCGCCGCAGTTCCGGCACGATGTGGGCCACCACGTCGGCCATGCTGTCGTGGGCCACGGCGAAGGCAAGATTGAACCCGTCGATACCCGTTTCGTCGAGCCACGCTTCCAGCTGGTCGGCCACCTGGCGCGCATCGCCCACCAGTACGGGGCCGCGCCCGCCCAGGCCGATGTATTCGGCCGCCTCGCGCACTGTCCAGCGGCGTTCCGGGTCGGCCTGGCTGAACGAGGCCAGCGCCGAGCGTCCCGCCTCGGAATCGATGTAGTCGATGGTGGCGTCGAGCGGATAGCGGCTGAAATCGACGCCCGTCCAGCCCGACAGCAGCACCAGCGCCGCCTCGATATTGACATGGCGCAGATAGTCGGCGTGTTTGGCGCGCGCTTGCGCTTCCGTGGCGCCCGTGATGACCAGCGCCTGCGCATAGATCAGCAGCGCATCACCATCGCGCCCGCTTTGCCGCACGGCGGCGCGCAAGTCGTCCGCGTAACGCTTGACGACTGTCTTGCTGGGGCCACTGACAAACGTGGCTTCCGCGTGGCGCGCCGCGAAGCGCGTGCCGCGCGGCGAGGTGCCCGCCTGGTACAGCAGCGGCGTGCGCTGCGGCGACGGTTCGCACAAATGGATGCCGGGCACCTGGTAGTGGCGCCCGGCATGGTTGATCGGATGTACCTTGGCCGGATCGGCGTAGATTGCGCGCGCCTTGTCGTTGACGACGGCGTCGTCGTCCCAGCTTTTTTCCCACAGCTTGTAGACGACTTCCAGGTATTCATCGGCCAGGTCGTAGCGTTCGTCGTGGCCCAGCTGCTGGCTCAGGCCCAGGTTGCGCGCCGCGCTATCGAGGTAGCCCGTGACGATATTCCAGCCGATGCGCCCACCCGTCAGGTGGTCGAGCGTGGACATGCGCCGCGCGAACGTGTACGGGTGCTCATAGGTGAGGGCGCAGGTGACGCCGAAACCCAGGTGCGTGGTGGCCTGCGCCATGATGGGCACGAGGGCCAGCGGGTCGTTCAGCGGCACCTGCACGCCGTGTTCCAGGGCCGCATCGAGGCTGCCCCGGTACACGTCATACACGCCCAGCACGTCGGCAAGGAATACCGCGTCGAACAGGCCCGCCTCCAGCAGGCGCGCCAGTTCCGTCCAGTGTTCAGGATCGGTGTAGCGGTGGCTGCGGTCGCGCGCATGCGTCCACAGCCCCGGCGACTGGTGGCCTACCGTATTCATCTGGAAGGCGTTGAAGCGTATCGTCTTGGCCATGGCTTATTTGGCCGCCGTCTGCAAGGCTTGCTGGTAGTCGGGTTTTGAATAGCCGGCAAAGTGTTTATTGGTGATGTCGAGGAATTCGCGCGAGCGGTAGGCGGCCGCCAGGTCTCTGGCGAACTGCTTGTCCTTGTCGGCCGTGCGGATGGCCACCAGGTTGATGTAGTTGGGCGAGATTTTCTCGGCCACCAGCGCATCCGTCAGTTTCAGCCCCGAGGCCAGCGCGTAATTGCCGTTGATGAAGGAGTAATCGGTGTCGCCCAGCGAGCGTGGCAGCTGCGCCGCTTCCAGCGGCAGCAGCTTGATTTTCTTCGTGTTGACGGCGATATCCTTTTCCGACGCGCGCACGGGGTCGAAGCTGGCGCGCAGCTTGATCCAGCCCAATTGATCGAGCAGCACCAGCGCGCGCGCCTGGTTGGTCGGATCGTTCGGCAAACCCACCGTCGTGCCTTCCCTCACGTCATCGAGCGTCTTGTGCTTCCTGCTGTAGATGGCGATCGGCGCCGTGGGGATCGTGATCAGGTCCGTCAGGGCCAGCTTGTGCTCGGTCGCGAACTTCTTCAGGTAGACGATGTGCTGGAAGACGTTGGCGTCCAGCGAACCCTCGGCCAGCGCGAAGTTCGGCTGGATGTAGTCGTTGAATTCCACCAGCTTGACCTTGTAGCCCTGTTTCTCCAGGATAGGCTTGATGCCCAGCTTGATCTGGTCCGCGTACGGCCCGGCGCTGGTGCCGATGGTGATGTCTTTCGGGTCCTTGGCGTGGGCGAAGCTGGCTGTCAAGGCCAGGGTCAGGGCGGTGAGGACGATGCTGCGGCGGGCGATGGTCATGGTGGCTCCTTGGTGGGTAAATTATGAGTACGCGGTCGGCTCGGGCACCGTGCCAGTCAGGGCAAAGCGTCCCAGGTCGCGCAGCTTAGTCGATGGGGTCGTGCAGCGTATGCACGCGCACGTTGCGCCAATAGCGGTCGAAGCCGTATTGGGCCGAGGTGGAACGGGCGCCCGTCAGTTCGAACATCTGGCTGCTGATTTCGAGGCCCGCCTTGTGCGCCAGGCATTTGGCTTCGGCCACGGCCACGGCCAGCAAGCCCCGTTCGCGCGCCGTCACCAGCGCGCCCTTGCGGAACACTTTTTCCAGTTCCTGCGCCGCGCCATCGGCCAGCACCTGCGCGGGGCGCAGCAGCAGCCATAGCTGGCCGTAGCGGTGCTGGATCAAAGGGTCGTCCGCAGCCCTGGCCACGCCCGAGGCGAACCAGGCTTTCGCCTGTTCGTCCGTGTAGCGGCGCGCCGCCTCGAAGGCGCCTTCGGCGATACCCAGATATAAATTTGTCATGATCAATTGCGCGATCTGCGAGCGCACGGTGGCTTGCGGCGTGGCGGCCTGCGCGGGCGCCTGCAGCACCAGCTCCTGCGGCAGGGCGACTCCTTCAAAGCGGACATTGCCGCTGTCCGTCTGGCGCTGGCCGAAAGCGTCCCAGTCCGCCTGCACGGTCACGCCGTCCTGGCGCGTGGGCAGGGCGGCGATCAGCGCCGTCTGCGTGGGCGCATGCCAGGCGGAGACGGTCAGCCAGTCGGAACCGACGGAGCCGGAAGAAAAGCTCTTGATGCCGTCGAGGATATAGCCGTTGTCGCTGTCGCTGGCCGCGACCCGCTTGTCGAGGGGATTGAGCGCATTGCCCCAGAACAGGCGCTCGTCCACGGTCAGGGTGAGCAGGCGGCGCTGCTGCTGCGCGCTGCCGTACAGCTGCAAGCCGGCCAGTTGTAGATGGTGGAAGCCGAAGACATGCGCCAGCGCGCTGTCGGCGCGCGCCAGGATGCGGATCACCTGGTACACGAGGGGCCAGGATGCGCCCTGGCCGCCGAATTCCACGGGAATCGACAAGGTGAGAAGACCCGAGTCGCGCAGCCATTCGCGTTCCCGGGCCGCGTGACCGCCGGCCTGGTCGCGGGCATTGGCTGTTTCGGCCAGGCGCGCGGCCAGCGACGTGGCGATGTGGATGGCGTCCTGCAGCGCTTGCTGGGCAGGGGCCCGGGAGCGGGCGGACTGGAGAAAAACGCTAGACATGGGTGACATTCCAGAAAGACGATGCAGCCGATATTGCACCGCTCCGCGTGCGCCGTACACGAAGAAAACCGCGCATGGATATGCGAAAAAAGCCGCGCCGGCGACGGCGCCACGGCTGGCGGGGCGTCAGGCGCGGATAGTCAAAAAACGCATATGGAAGCGCGAAAGCATTCGTTTTAACGCGCCCCTGATGGCGATAGGCTGCAAGCATCTTGAGTAGCCAAATTGATCGATCACGCACAGGGACGGACACCACATGAGCATCTTGTTATTGGGCGGCAGCCCGCAACTCCCATCGAGTTCCAGCCGCCTGCTGCTGCATGTTGGCGAGCAGCTGGCGCTGCGGGGCCACAACTGCGCCAGGCTGCATGTGCGCGACCTGCCGGCGCGCGCCCTGCTGCTGGCCGACCATGACGACGCGGCGATCGCCCGCGCCGTGCGCGCCGTGGCCGACGCCGACGCCATCGTGATCGCCACGCCCATCTACAAGGCGTCCTACACAGGCTTGCTGAAAGCCTTTCTCGACCTGCTGCCGCAGGATGGCCTGGCCGGCAAGCTGGTACTGCCGCTGGCCACGGGCGGCGGCCACGCCCACACCCTGGCGCTCGATTACGCGTTGCGCCCCGTGCTGCATGCGCTGGGCGCCAGGCAGGTGTTCACCAGCATCTATGCCAATGTGCAGCAACTGGCGTGGGACGAAGAGCGGGGCCTGAGCCTGGACACGCCGATCGCCGCGCGCGTGCAGGCCGGCGTCGAGGAAGTGGTGGCCGGCCTGTTCGTGCTGGAGGGCCAGCGCCCGCCGGCACCGGCAGAGGTCCCGCCTCCCGTGCGTTCGCTGCAAGACCAGCCTTACGCCCCCCAGTATCAAGCCGCCTGATTATTCACCGACCAAAGGAACCGCCATGACACATCGCCACGCACAACGCCTCTCGCGCCGTACCACTCTGGGCCTGCTGTTCGCCGCCGCTGCCGGCGTGATGGCGGCCGGCATGCCGGCCACGGCGCAGGCGCAGGCCAAGGGAGAAGTACAGGTGCAGGTGCGTATTGGCTACCAGAAATACGGCACCCTGACCTTGTTGAAGGGGCGCGGCACGCTGGAAAAACGCTTGGCCGAGCAGGGCGTGGGCGTGAAATGGACGGAATTTCCAGCCGGTCCCGTGCTGCTGGAAGGCTTGAACGTGGGCAGCATCGATTTCGGCACCGTGGGCGAGGCGCCGCCAATCTTTGCCCAGGCGGCCGGCGCCAATCTGGTATATGTCGGCAATGAGCCGGCGTCGCCCGCCAGCGAAGCCATCGTCGTGCCCAAGGGTTCCGGCCTGCGCACCCTGGCCGATTTGAAGGGCAAGAAAATCGCCCTGAACAAGGGCTCGAACGTGCATTACCTGCTGTTGAAAGCGCTGGAAAAGGCCGGCGTCGCGTATGCCGACATCCAGCCCGTGTTCCTGCCGCCGGCCGATGCGCGCGCCGCCTTCGAGCGGGGCAGCGTGGATGCCTGGGCCATCTGGGACCCGTTCCTGGCGGCCGCCGAAAAGCAGCTGGGCGCGCGCGTGCTGGCCGACGGCAAGGGCCTGGTGGCGAACTACCAGTTTTATCTGGCCTCGCGCACGTATGCGGAAAAGCATCCCGAGATCCTGCGCATCGTGCTCGACGAAGTGGCCAAGGTCGATGACTGGGGCCGCAACAACCCGGACGAGGTGGCGACGATCCTGTCGGCGCAGACCGGGCTGGGCAAGGATGTGGTGGCGCTGGCCGCCGCGCGCTATGCGTATGGCGTCAAACCCGTGTCCGTCGACGTCATCGCTTCGCAGCAAAGGGTGGCCGATGCCTTTTCCAGCCTGAAGCTGATACCGAAGCCGATCGTCGTCAAGGACGCGCTGCTGCCGGCGCGCCAGCTGGCCACCAGCGCAAAATAAGGAATAAATATCATGTCATTGAATGTCTTCTGGTTTATCCCCACCCACGGCGACAGCCGCTACCTGGGCACGTCGCAGGGCGCGCGTCCCGTCGACGCCGATTATTTGCGTCAGGTGGCCGTGGCCGCCGACACGCTTGGCTACGACGGCGTGCTGCTGCCCACGGGCCGCTCCTGCGAAGACGCGTGGGTGGTGGCGTCATCCTTGATCAGCGTGACGCAAAAGCTCAAATTCCTCGTGGCCGTGCGGCCCGGCCTGTCCACGCCCGGCCTGGCCGTGCGCATGGCGTCCACCTTTGACCGCCTGTCGAATGGGCGATTGCTGATCAACGTCGTCACGGGCGGCGACCAGGGCGAGCTGGAAGCGGACGGCCTGTTTGCCGACCACGCCAAGCGCTATGAAATCTCCGATGAATTCATCAAGGTGTGGCGCGCCACGCTGGCGGGCGAGGGCGGCGCTGCCGGCTACGATTTCGAGGGCAAGCATATCCAGGTGAAGGGCGCGAAAACCTTGTATCCGCCCGTGCAGAAACCGTATCCGCCCCTGTATTTCGGCGGTTCGTCGGAGCCGGCGCATGCGCTGGCGGCCGAGCAGATGGACGTCTACCTGACGTGGGGCGAGCCGCCCGCCGCCGTCGCCGAGAAAATCGCCGACATCCGCGCGCGCGCCGCCAAGCGGGGACGCACGGTGCGCTTCGGCATCCGATTGCACGTGATCGTGCGCGAAACCAACGAGGCGGCCTGGCGCGCGGCCGATGAACTGATCAGCCACCTCGACGACGACATCATCGCCAAGGCGCAGGCGGCGTTCGGCAAGATGGATTCCGTGGGCCAGCAGCGCATGGCGGCCCTGCACGGCGGGCGGCGCGACAAGCTCGAAGTGTCGCCCAATCTCTGGGCGGGCGTGGGCCTGGTGCGCGGCGGCGCGGGCACGGCCCTGGTCGGCGACGGCCCGACCGTGGTGGCGCGCATGCAGGAATACGCGGACCTGGGCATCGACACCTTCATTTTCTCCGGTTACCCGCACCTGGAAGAGTCGTACCGTTTCGCCGAACTGGTATTTCCGCTGCTGGGCAAGGGCAAGACCGTGGGTGAGCAGTCCTTGAGCGGCCCTTTCGGTGAAGTCATGGCCAGCAATATCGTGCCGGCCGCGCCGCAGAAAAAGGCGGCCTGAGATGGCGACGGCTGCCGTCAAGCGCCTTTCCGGCACGCCCTGGCGCAATGTCTTGGCGCCATGGGCCTTGCCCGTGGCGCTGCTGCTGGCCTGGCAGCTGGCGGCGCAGTGGGGCTGGCTGTCGAGCCGCATCCTGCCCGAGCCATGGGCCGTGGCGAAGGCCTTCTGGCACCTGGCGCTGTCGGGCGAGCTGTGGCTGCACCTGAAGACGAGCTTGTGGCGCGCCACGGTCGGTTTCGCCGTGGGCGCCGGACTGGGCTTGCTGCTGGGGCTGTTGACGGGCAGCTTCCGCCACGCGGAAACCCTGCTCGACACGACCTTGCAAATGGTGCGCAACATCCCGGCCCTGGCCCTGATTCCGCTGGTGATCCTGTGGTTCGGCATCGACGAGACGGCGAAACTGTTTCTGCTGGCCGTCGGCGTGTTCTTTCCCGTCTACCTGAACACCTTCCACGGCATCCGCGCGGCCGACCAGGGTTTGATCGAAATGGCGAAAAGCTATGGCCTGTCCGGCTGGCCCCTGTACCGCGACGTGATCCTGCCGGCCGCCATGCCCTCGATCCTGGTCGGCGTGCGCTTTTCGCTGGGCCTCGTGTGGGTGCTGCTGATCGTCGCCGAAACCATCTCGGCGCAGGCCGGCATTGGCTACATGACCATGAATGCACGCGAATTTTTGCAAACGGACGTGGTGCTGGTGGGGATTTTGCTGTACGCCTTGCTGGGCAAGCTGGCCGATTTGCTTTCGCGCCGGCTGGAACGCTGCTGCCTGCGCTGGAATCCCGCCTACCGCCAATAATTGAAGAGGACACCATGCTGCTTGCACCGATCCAGATTGAAACGGATTTTCTGTCCCATTTCGTGCAGTACGACCCCGCCAGCGCGCCGCCGCAGGCCAGGGGCGCCCCGCAAACTCCTTTGCAGCGCCGCGGCGTGCCGCTGGCATTGACGCAATTGAGCAAGGCGTATGGCGCACGCTCCGTGCTGAACAACGTCGACCTGCAGCTCGAAGCGGGCGAGTTTGTCGCCATCGTGGGACGCAGCGGCTGCGGCAAGAGCACCTTGCTGCGCTCGATCGCGGGGCTGGAAAGCGTCGCGGAAGGGATGGTTGCCATCGGCAGCGGCGTGGGCGCGCCCGATATCCGCATCATGTTCCAGGAAGCGCGGCTGCTGCCTTGGAAAACCGTGCTGGAAAACGTGGCTTTGGGCTTGCCCCGCTCCGTGGGCGCGGCGGCGGCCGCCCTGTGGACGGTGGGCCTGGCAGAACGGGCCGATGACTGGCCGGCAGCCCTGTCGGGCGGGCAGAAGCAGCGCGTGGCGCTGGCGCGCGCCCTCGTGCACGAACCGCAATTGCTGTTGCTCGACGAGCCGCTGGGCGCGCTCGACGCCCTGACGCGCATCGAAATGCAGCAGCTGATCGAATCGCTGTGGCTGGCGCGCGGCTTTACGGCCGTGCTGGTGACGCACGACGTGGCCGAAGCCGTGGCCCTGGCCGACCGCGTGCTGCTGATCGAGGATGGCCAGATCACGCTGGACGCGCGGGTGGACTTGCCGCGCCCCCGCCAGCGCGGCCATGCGGCCTTTGCCGCGCTGGAGCAGGCTATCTTGTCGCGCGTGCTGCAGCCGCAGCAGGGGCAGGCAACTGCGCCAGCACGATAAAGCCGTCCGGATCCACCGTCGCCACGATGCCCTCGTAATTGGCGATGGCCGGATGGCGCGTGGCCAGCGGTTGCGCATGCGTGGCCGTGACGACGATGACCTGCGCGCCGGCCGCCTCGCCCGCCTCAATGCCGACCGACGCATCCTCGAAGACCAGGCAGTCAACGGGCGCCACGCCCAGTTTTTCTGCCGCCAGCAGGTAGCAATCCGGCCTGGGTTTGCCGGCCTTGATGTCTTCCGCCGTCACCATGATGGCGGGAATGGGCATACCGGCCGCCTGCAGGCGCGCGGTGGCCAGCGCGCGCGGCGCCGAGGTGACGATGGCCCACCGGGCCGGCGGCAGCGACCGCAGGAGGCGCCGTGCGCCGGCAACTTCAATGATCCCCGCCACGTCGATGATCTCGGCATCCGTGATGCCTTGCGACTCGCGTTGCGCGTCGACGCCGGGCAGGCGCAGCCTGGCGATGGTGTCGACCGAGCGCGCGCCGTGGATGGTGGGCAGAAAGGCCGCCACGTCGAGGCCCTGGCGCTGCGCCCATGTGCCCCAGATGCGTTCGGCGGCGGCGATGGAATTGATGACGGTGCCGTCCATGTCGAACAGCAGGGCGCGGTAGCGGCCTGCGGCGCGGGGCGGCGTCGGCGATAACGGTGGCTGCTGCGACGGCGAGGGCAGGGCGGACATGGCTTCCTTCCAGATGATGGGCTGGAAGCCATTGTAACGGCAGTCGATTTTTATTTCACAGGTAGACCGATTCAAACCGGGCCACGGGCGCGCCATCCTTGAGCAGGATCAGATATTCGCCTTCGAAACGGTAGCCCGTCACGCTGCTCAAGTTGGCCAGCACGGCGCTTTCCAGCTGCATCAAAGGCGGCGGGCAGGCCATGCGGGTGCCGGCCAGCTGCGTGAAGCGCAGGGCCGTGCCGGCCAGCGTATAGCCGCCCATGACGCGGTTGCAGCCCGTAAAACCGGTGACCTTGCCGTCATCGGACAGGGTGATGCGCACTTCGCGCTCCTGCCCGGGAGCCATCGCCACCTTGGCGCCATCGAGTTCCGTCAGCTTCCAGTAGGTATTCGTCAGGCTGTAGCTGGGGGCCAGCGCGTCGCCCGGAGCGGCATGGTCGCCTGTCCCGGCGCAGCCGGCGGCCAGGGCGATGGCGGCGGCCAGGGGCAGGTGTTTCAGTCGATGCAGCATGGGATGCTCCCGTGAAGGTGGATGATCGCTGCCAGACTAGCAGATTATCCGCCCGTCCCCCGGTACGGCAGCGCAGCGGCGATTATTTTTCATTTAGGCAGTATTGGCATTAAACTCATGCTTTATGCCTTTTTATCCTGTCACGGGGAGCCGAAGTGATGCAGCAAGCCCAATTGCTCAATAACCGACTGGTCGCCACCAGCGGCGATGACGTGCTGGTGGACCATATCGTGCCGGGCGCGCCGCTGGTCATCGCCTTCGGCTTCGTTTCATGGACCACGCGTCCCGCCTTTGATTTTTTCGGCCGCCTGAAAAAGCTGGAACAGGCCAGCGGACAGCACCTGAACAAAATCCTCGTGCGCGATTCGGCCAATGCCTGGTATCACCGGCGCATCGCAGGCCTGGGCAGCCATGTCGACGAAACGGCGCAAGCGCTGCGCGAGCTGGTGCGCCGCATCGCGCCGGGTAATGTCACCACCATCGGCCAGTCCATGGGCGCGTATGCGGCCGTCATGTATGGCTTGCTGCTGGAGGTGCAGCAGATCGTCGCCTTCGGGCCGCTGTCCTTTCTCGACGTGGAGCAGGCGCGTTTGTACCATGAGCTGCGCTGGCTGCCCGTGATGGAGTCGCTGGCCCAGGACCCGCCGCTGTCCGGCTACTACGACCTGGCCGCCCTGTGCCGCGCCAGGGCGACGCAGCGTACGCATACCCACCTGGTATTCGGCACGCGGCCTGACGCGGCCCGGCCTGACGTGGCCCGGCCTGACGTGGCCCGGCCTGACGCGGCCGGCGCCGGCGAATCGGTCAACCTCGACGCCATGCACGCGCAGCGCCTGGCCGCCTTCGGCCGCTGCACCCTGCACCCGTATCCGCACTCGGGACACGCGGTGGTGCAGCACCTGATCGACACGCAGCGCATCAACGGCTTGCTGGCCCAGTGCATACTCGGTCTCACCCTGGCGCCGGAAGCGATGCCGGAAATCGGCGCCGCCTGGAAGGACTGGGTGGCGGAAAACCTGCGCCTGGGCTGCGCCAGCGAGCAACTGGTGGCGGTGCTGCAGCAGCACGGCTTTTCGCACGCCAGCAGCATGGCCGCCGTGGCGGCTGCCAGCGCCATCCCGAAGGCCACATGACGCCGCAGCTCGAACTCGACACCCTGAAAATGCGCATCGCCGCCCCGCAACTGGCGGCGCTCGACTTGCGCGTGCGCGTCCAGCGCGCGCTGCGCCAGCTGATACTCGATGGCGTGCTCGCGCCCGGCCTGCGGCTGCCCGCCACGCGCGCGCTGGCGCAGTCGCTGGGGCTGTCGCGCGACACGGTGGAAATGGCGTACGCGCAGCTGCGCCTGGACGGCTATATCGAGCGGCAGGCGGGATCGGGCAGTTTCGTGTCGGCGACGATAGGGGCCAGCTTGCTGGGCAGGCCGTCGTCGGCATTCCAGCCCGCGTGCACCCAGCCGGTGGCCCTCAGCGCGCGCGGCGCGCAGATTCTCGCCAGCGGCGGCGTGGCCGACCAGCAGAGCGTGAAGGCGTTTGCCACGGGATTGCCGGAAACGCGGGCCTTCCCCGCCGACGTGTGGGAGCGCCTGCGGCGCCAGGCCGCCAGCGAACACCATGTGCTGCTGCACGGCGAGCCGCAAGGCGCGCAGCCGCTGCGCCAGGCCATCGCCGACTATGTCAACCTGGAGCGGGGCGCGCGGGCCACGGCGGACCAGGTGCTGGTGCTGAGCAGCACGCGCCAGGCCCTGTACCTGTGCGCGCAGGTGCTGGCCGACGCGCATGGCCCGATATTGATGGAAGATCCAGGCTATTTCGGCGCGCGCAAGGCCTTCGAGATGGCGCAATTGCAGGTCGTGCCCGTGCCAGTCGATGCGCACGGCTTGTCCATCGCCAGCCTGCGCGCGGACCGCAGCGGCGCCAACACGGTCTATGTGACGCCGTCGCACCAGTATCCGACGGGCGTCACCCTGGCGCTGGAGCGCCGCCTGGAGCTGGTTGCCTGGGCGGCGGAACGCCAGGGCTGGATCATCGAGGATGATTACGACAGCCAGTTTCACTACGCGGGCCTGCCGACGGCCTGCGTGCAGGGACTCGACACGCAGCAGCGCACCATATATCTGGGCACCTTCGCCAAGTCGCTGTATCCGGGGCTGCGCATCGGCTACATGGTGCTGCCGCCGGCCCTCGTCAAGCCGATGACGCATGCGCGCAGCATCCTCGACGGGCACACGCCGCAGCTGGACCAGCTGACCTTGGCCCGTTTCATCGCCGATGGCCATTTCGCCGCCCATGTGCGCGCCATGCGCAAGGTCTATGCCGTGCGCCGCGACGCGATGGCGCAGGCCGTGCAGCGGCATCTGCCGCACGTCGTCACGGCGCAGCTGCCGCCTGGCGGCTTGCAGCTGCCTTGTCTGCTGCACGAGGGCAGGGATGAGCTGCACACGCAACGCCTGGCGGCCCGGGCAGGCATCGCGCTGCCGGGCCTGAGCCGCCTGTACGCGCAGCCGCCGGCGCGGGGCGGCTGGCTGCTGGGTTTTGCGGCGCTCACGCCGCACGAGATCGACAACGGCATCATCGGCCTGGCCCGCGCGCTGGTGTAGGTCCATGCATGTGGTCTGCCGTGAGGTGGTGAATTGGACTGTCTGAGCAGTCCATGTGCGTCTTAAGATGCCTCCTTTCACTGGCAAGGGAGGCTATCCGCATGACGACAGGAGCAACAAGCGCAACAAGTGCAAAAACAGCAGGGGTGCCGGACAGGCTGCGCTGGCAAGACCTCGCGTCCCCCACGATGGCGGCCTTCATCTCCGTCCTCGTCAACTATGGCGGCACCTTCGTGCTGGTGTTCCAGGCGGCCCAACTGGCCCAGCTGAGCGCCGCGCAGACGGCGTCCTGGGTCTGGTCGCTGAGCATCGGCGTAGGCGTGACGGGCATCTGGCTCAGCTGCCGCTACCGCGCGCCCGTCATCACGGCCTGGTCCACGCCCGGCGTGGCCTTCCTGGCCACCGTCATGCCGCACACGCCGTATGCCGAGGTGATCGGCGCCTACATGGCGTCCGCGCTCGCCTTCATCGTGCTGGGCATGTCCGGCGCCTTCGAGCGCCTCGTGCGGCTGATTCCCGGCGGTATTGCCGCCGGCTTGCTGGCCGGTATCCTGCTGCAGTTTGGCGTGAACGCCTTCGGCGGCGCCAGCGCCGACCCGCTGCTGGTGGTGGTATTGCTGCTGTCGTACGCCGTGCTGCGCCGCTTTACGGCCCGCTACGCCGTGGTCGGCATCATGCTGATCGGCCTGGTCCTGCTGCTGGCGCAGGGGCGCATCGATGCGCAGGGCATCGAGCTGGCCCTGGCCGCGCCCGTGCTGCAGATGCCGCGCTTTTCCGTGGCGTCGCTGCTGGGCGTGGCGCTGCCGCTGTTCCTGATCACGCTGACGGGCCAGTACATGCCGGGCATGCTGGTGCTGCGCAATGACGGTTACCAGCTCAGCGCCAATCCCATCCTGACGGCGACGGGACTCGGCTCGCTGCTCATGGCGCCGTTCGGCGCGCACGCCTTCAACGTGGCCGCCATCACGGCCGCCATCTGCACGGGCAAGGATGCGCATGTGGAGCCGTCGAAACGCTATGTCGCGGGGCTGGCCTGCGGCGTGCTGTATATCCTCGTGGGCATCTTTGGCGTGACCCTGGCCAGCCTGTTCATGGTCTTGCCGCGCAGTTTTATTACGGCGCTGGCGGGCCTGGCCCTGCTCGGTGCCATCGGCAACAGCCTGGCACAGGCGATGGCGGACGTGCGCACGCGCGAGACTGCCCTGATCACGTTTCTTGCCACGGCGGCGAACGTGACCCTGCTGGGCGTGGGCGGCGCCCTGTGGGGGCTGGCGGCGGGCCTGGCGGCGCATGGACTGATGCATGGCTGGCGCAAGGCGGCATAGCGAGACAGGTTGCCCATTTTGCCAGCCGCCGCATACAATTGCTGCGCCCGTGCCCGTTGGCACCGTCCTTTTCCCGATGTGAACGATGGCCGACTTGTCTTCCCTGGCGCCGTATTTGCTGGCGATCACGCCCGCCTTCCTCGTCTGCGCCGCCTTGCTGCTGGCCTTGCCACGTACTGCGCCACGCGCGGTGCCGCTGCTGCGCGTGCTCGTGCACATCCTGTTTTTCGTGCTGGCGCGCGACGCGATGACGGCGCACGGCTACTGGCAGGTGGCGGCGGGCGGCTTGCGCTTCACGGCGCCGCCGCCGGTCTTGCTGGCGCTGGGCGCGCTATCGCTGGGGCTGGTGGCAAGTACTTGCTGGCTGGAAAGTGAGGCGCGCCGCCAGGTCCGCTGGGTCGGCCTGCGGCCAGCCCTGTCCGTATTGCTGGGCGTGGCGGGTGCGTGCGTGATCGTTGCGCTGGCAACGGGCTTGAAAGCCGTGTTCGGCCTGCCGTCGCTGGCGCCCGTGGCGCCGTCCGCGCTGCCCTTGCTGCTGGGTTTTGCGCTGGCGGCCAACTGTTATGAAGAATTGCTGTTCCGCGGCTTGCTGCAGCAGCAATTGCGCGCCTGGCTGCCGGCGTGGCGCGCGGCGCTCGTGTCGGGCCTGCTGTTCGGCCTGTGCCACGCTTTTCTCGCCACCACCGTCACGCAGGTGGGCGCGCCCATCCTCGTCTTTACCGTGATCGAGGGCGTGGTGGCGGGGCTGGTATATTGCCGTGCCGGCTTGCTGGGCGCAGCGCTGGCGCACGGCCTGGCGATTTTTGCGCTGGCGGCCGGCTGGGTGTAAATGTTTATTAATCAATAATGAAAAGCGAGAAAGCGATGCCTGTCAGTTCCTACCTGAATACCCGCCCCGTGCTGGGCGCCAGCGTCTACCTGCATGACACGGCGCAAGTGATCGGCGATGTGCAGATCGGCGACGACTGTTCCATCTGGTGCAACAGCGTGCTGCGCGGCGACGTCAACCGCATCGTCATCGGCGAAGGCAGCAACATCCAGGACTTTTCCATGGGCCATGTGTCGCACAAGAATGCGGCCAAGCCTGATGGTTCACCCTTGACCATCGGCAAGTACGTGACCATAGGCCATTCCGTGATCTTGCACGGCTGCACGATTGGCGACGAATGCCTGATCGGCATGGGCAGCATCGTCATGGATGACGTGGTGGTGGAAAAGCACGTGATGCTGGGCGCGGGCAGCCTGGTGTCACCCGGCAAGGTCCTGGAAAGCGGCCATCTGTACGTGGGCCGCCCCGCCGCCAAGGTGCGCGCGCTGACGCAAGCGGAGATCGCCTACCTGCGCTATTCGGCCGAGCACTATGTGCGCGTCAAGAACAATTACCTGGCCGGTGGCGACGACGCCTGATCGTCGGGGGCGCCGATGCGGCGCAGTTCCGGCCGCGGCGCCAGGTCTTGCGGCAGGCGCAGGGCGGACACCAGGCCCAGGCGCTGTAACTGCAGCAGCGCCCACCAGCCCGGGTCCCATTCGCCCGGCAGCAGGCCCAGCCTGGCCGAGCCGGGATAGGCGTGGTGGTTGTTGTGCCAGCATTCGCCCATGGTCAGCAGCGACGTCAGGCGGATGTTTCTCCCTTGCACGGCGGCCCCGTCGACATGAAAATGCATGCGCCCATGGTTGTGGGCGAAGTAGCCGATCAGCCAGTGGCCGAGCACGCCGGCGCTGACCCTGGCGCAGACGCCCCAGCAGACAAAACCCCAGCCGCCCCAGACGAAGCACAGCACGGCCCACGGCAGTTGCTGCAGCATCCAGGTTGATTCCAGGAAACGATAGAAGCGGTCGCGCGCGATGCGCGGCTCGATGGCGATGTGCGGCGGGTGGTCGAGGTCCAGGCGGCAAAACAGTTGCCACCAGGCATCGCGCCAGAAGCCGGCGCCGTGGCGCAGGTAGGGGTGGCAGTCGGACAGGCGCTGGGCGTAGTCGCGCAGCTCGTGCTGGCGCAGCAGGCCCAGCGGGCCGCTGAGGCCCACCAGCACGCCCAGATACACGAGCAGGTATTCCAGCCATTGCGGGCATTCAAAGCTGTTGTGGATCAGCTTGCGGTGGCTGCCCAGCGAATGGCCGAACAGCAGGACGATGGCCGTGCCGGCCGCAAACAGCAGCAGGCCGCTCCAGCTGAAGAAGAACAGGGCGCCGCTGACGGCGCCGGCCAGCATGAGCGTCAGCCACAGCGATGGCAAAGGCGCATGGCGTACTGAACCATTGAGCACGCTGTCGGCGTGCGTGGCGCGGGCGCGGTGGCTGGCCAGGCCGGCCGTCGGCATCAGGCCTTGGGGGCCGACGACGGTTGCGTGTACTTGTCGAAGTTGGTGATGTAGTCGTTGAAGTTGTCGGTCAGCATGCGCTTGTACTGTTCCGTAAAGAAGGCCACGGCGCCTTCCTTTTCTTGTTGCATTTTTGCTACGTCATTGCTCTTGCTGGCGACGAGGAAGGCGTTGAAGCGGGCGGCCGCGTACAACAGCGAGGTGGCCACTTCATTGCCGCCGCTGTGCATGCATTGTTCATTGGCCAGGGCGATGACCTGGTCGGCGCGTTCCCAGAATTCCGGGCCCGGTGCTGGTTTGGTGGTTGGTGTGGTCATAAAATCCCTCATGAAAGTGCGCGCCAGTCTACACAGCGTGCCGCGGGCTGTCCAGCCGCGCGCCTGTCAGGATGCTTGCCGGATTTGTTCCACGAGCATGGCCAGCGGCTGGCGGATGTCGAGCACGATGCCGGCTTCGTCCGGCAGCAAAGGCTGCAGGGTGGCCAGCTGGCTGTCGAGCAGGCTGGGCGGCATGAAATGGCCGGGCCGCTGCATGCGGCGCGCCAGCAACTCGCGCGGCCCGTCCAGGTGGGCAAAGCGCAGGGCCGGGTCGCCTTCGCGCAGCAGGTCGCGGTAGGCGCGCTTCAGGGCCGAGCAGGAGACGACCAGGCCGCCGCCCTGGGCGCGGGCCGTGGCGATGCGCTCGCGCAAGGCGGCCAGCCAGCCGGCCCGGTCGGCATCGTCAAGCGGGATGCCGGCCGCCATCTTGGCCACGTTTTCCGGGGGATGCACGTCGTCGCCTTCCACGTACGGCACGTGCAAGGCAGCGGCCAGCAGGCTGCCGACGGCGCTCTTGCCGCAGCCGGACACGCCCATCACGACCCAGCGCACGGCGGGCGCCCCCACGTTCACGGTGCCGAGACGATGACGGTGACGCGGCGGTTTTCCGCCTGGCCCGCCTTGGTGGCGTTCGAGGCGACGGGCTTGCTCATGCCCAGGCCCTTGACGACGATATTGCCACGTGGAATGCCGGCCACGCCCATGGCATCGGCCACCACGTTGGCGCGCGCCAGCGACAGCTTGTTGTTCAGCACTTCGGCGCCTTCGTTGTCCGTATGGCCTTCCACGCGCATGTGCGTGATGCCCACTTTCAGCAGGGCGGCGCTGATTTTCTGGATGGCGGCCCGGCTTGGCGCCGTCAGGCTGGAAGCGCCGAAATCGAACAGCAGCTTGTCGGTAAAGCTCAGTTCCCAGCCGTCATCCGTTTGCACGAAGCCTTGCTCCGTCAGGGTGGCGATCTGGTCGGCATTGAACGGCGCTTTCTTTTCAGGCGCGCTCTGGCAGGCGGCCAGCAGGCCCAGCATCAGGATGACGGGGCCGAGAAAGCCGAGGCGTAGTTGCTTGTAGAGGAATTGCATGGTGTAGCTCCTTGCGGTCAGGGGTGAAGGTGTGTCTGCGGTAATCGCGCCACCTGGCGCGTGCCGCGCTGCGCCTGCTTGGCGCGGTACATGGCCTCGTCCGCCGCGCCCACCAGCGACACGGCGTCGATGGCGTGATCGGGGAAGACGGCCACGCCGATGGTCAGCGAACTGACGATACTGTTGCCGGTAGGTAATTCAATGGCCTGCGCCATGGCGGCGATGATGTTGTCGGCGATGTGCATGGCATCGCTGCTGTTGCGCAGGGGCTTGAGCAGGATGGCGAATTCGTCGCCGCCCAGGCGCGCCACCAGGTCGCCTTCGCGCAATTGCTGCTTGATGCGCGCGGCAATCGTCACCAGCACGCGGTCGCCCGAGGCATGGCCGAAGGTATCGTTGATGTACTTGAAACGGTCGCTGTCGAGGAACAGGACGGCAACTTTTCCATTGCCGATCCGCGCTTCGAGGATGGCGCGCTCCAGCTCAGCTTCCATGAAGGCGCGGTTCGACAGGCCCGTCAGGCTGTCGTGGTTGGCGCGGTGCGACAGCGAGGCGTTTTCCATCTGCAGATGGCTTTGCCACGCTTCGAGCTCGTCGAGCAGGGCGTTGAAGTCGTCATTGATCTGGTTGAGCTCGGCGATCCCGGCGGCCGGCACGCGCAACTCGAACGAACGGTCGCGGCGCACGCGGTGGGCCGTTTCGGCCAGGTGGCGCAGCGGCGCCGTGATATCCGTTTCCATGCGGCGCGACAGGCGCACGGCGACGATCAGGCTCAGCGCCAGACACGCCAGCAGGCAGGAAAGACCGCTCAGCAGGAAGGGCAGCAGGCTGCGGCTATGCGGCACCAGCTTGATGCTGCCGATTACATTGTCATCATGCGTGATGGGGAAAGTCAGGGAATCGGGCAGCATCCAGCCCGTCAAGGTGCGTTCGATGACGTAGCGGGTGCCGTGCTCGCCCCGCTCCCAGCGGGCCAGCACCTGGCCATCCTTGCTGTTGACTTGCGCCTGGTCGATATCTTCATTGATGCCGATCAAGGCCATTGCTTCCTTGGCGGCCATGGGGTCGCCGAAGACGACGGCCGCTTCCACCGTATAGCTCATCGAACGGGCCACCAGGCGCAGATTCTGCTCCGAATACACGCGCAGGGCCAGCAGCGCCACGGCCGTCAGGGTCAGGCCGGCCGCCAGCACGGCGACCAGCGACACGCTCAGGTGGGCGCGCCGCAGCACGCTGTCGAGCGTGGGCCGGGGTTTGCCGGCCGCTTTGACGTCGATCCGGCGGCTCATGGCTGCGGTCCCTTGCGACGTGCAATCTGCAAGGCGTTCGGATGCACGCGCAGGCCGCTGCGGGCGATGGCGTCGAGGTTGACGTCAAAGCCGATCTGCGCGTCGGCAAGGCGCAGGCAGAACATGGTGCCCACGGTGCAGCCCGTGCCCGGTTCGGCGACCGACAGGATGGGTTTGCCGATGATCTGCGCCAGCAGGTGTTCGCGTTCGCCGTCGGGCAGGCTGCCCATGTAGACGACGTCGCATTCGCTGGCGGCCAGGCCCGCCGGCTGCAGCTTGACGCGGATGCGCTGGCCCGTGCTGGAGCCGGGCGTATCGACTATGGCCGCGCCGTAGCGGGGCGCGCCGACCATGCAGACGCGCACTTCGGGGCGCGCCATGGGCCAGCGTACATAACTGATGATGCCGAACAGGACCTGGGACACTTCGGCCGGCCGCCTGGCGTCCATTGCCGCGCCCGCTTGCGCCCATGCCGCGGCCGGCACCTGCAGGAGCAAGGCGAACGCCAGCAGCACGGCAGTGAACTGGGCAGGCGGCGCGATGCGCTGCCGGTGGCAGGGGGAAGAGGGCACGGCGTCGAGTGTCTTTATTCAGGTCGGGTAGCTGCTCAAATGGCGATTCTTCAATGCAGACTGTACGGAACTGCATGGAGAAAGTAAATCACAGCGCTACATATAACCTTGCATTATAAACACTAATGTTAAAACTTGCATTCTTTGCCATGAAGATTACTCTTCAACATTGCTAAAAATAGCAGAGATTGTCTCTATTCTTCCAATGTCGCTTCCAGCAAGTCGATTTCACGCAACAGGCGCAAGTGAATGGAGTCGTCCAGTTCGCCTGATATGCGTCGGCGGAACAGTTCGTCGCGCTCGGCGTTGAGGGCTTCCAGGCGCAGGGCCCGCTCGGCCTTGGCCAGTTCCTGCATGCGCGCAGCCTCGTCGTTGCTGCTTTCGCCATACGCGAGGCGGCGCCGGTAGGCTTCGATCAGGCGGTTGGCCGCTTCCGTGACGACTTGCTGCTTGTCATCCTTGTCGATGCCTTCGCACACTTTTTCCAGCCGCGCGATGGCCGCCTCGGCCGCGGCGGCGCGCGCATTGCGTTCTTCCGTCGAGCGGCGCGCGGGCGGCGCGAACACCAGGCCCTTGGTCAGCAGGGGCAGGGTCACGCTGGCCAGCAGCAGCGACAGTAAAATCACGCCCATGGCGAGGAAGATGACGAGGTCGCGCGCGGGGAAACGATTCCCGTCAGGCAAGAACATCGGCAGGGTCAGGATGCCGGCCAGGGTCAGCGCCCCGCGCACGCCCGCGAACGAGGCCACCAGCAGCAGGCGCAGGCTGGGGCGCGCCAGCAGCGCCGCCTCCTTCGGTTCGCCGGCCACCTTCTTGTGGTGCTTGAACAGGGTCAGCTTCATCGAGATGAAGACCCAGATGAAGCGCATGAAGGTCAGTCCCACCGTGATGGCGATGACGAACAGCGGCAGCTTCCAGGCGCTGCCGGCGCCCACTTCGGCGGACGCGGCCGGCAGGCCGGCGACGGTGGCGGGCAGCTGCGCGCCCAGCATGACGAAGATGGCGCCGTTCAGGACCAGTTGCACGGTGTCCCACACGGCCTTGCGCTGGGTGCGCGTGGCCGCCAGCGGACGGCCGATCAGGTCGGCGTAATGCATGGACACGCCCGCCGTGGCGGCGGCCAGGATGCCCGAGCCGTGGATCTGCTCGGCACCGAGGTAGGCGGCAAACGGGATCAGGATGCTGATCAGGATCTGCAGGCCCGGCTCTTCGCCGACCTTGCTTACCAGCCATTTATTCGCCAGGCCCACGCCCCAGGAGATGCCCAGGCCGATGACGATGCCGCCGCCTGCTTCCTGCAGAAAACTGAGCGAGGCGGCGCCGAGGGAAAAGCCGCCCGTCATCATGGCGCCCACGGCAAACGTGAAGCAGACCAGGCCCGAGGCGTCGTTCAGCAGGGACTCGCCTTCGAGGATGTGCATCAGGCGCGGCGGAATCGGGTTGCCGGCCGCGATGGCCGACACGGCCACGGGGTCCGTCGGCGACAGGATGGCGCCCAGCGCGAAGGCGACGGCCAGCGGCACGCTGGGGATCAGCCAGTCGATGAAAAAGCCCATGCCCAGCACGGTAAACAGCACCAGGCCGATGGCCAGCATCAGGATCGAGCGCGCGTCGGAAAAGAAGGCGCCCTTGGGAATGCGCCAGCCGTCGAGAAACAGCAGCGGCGGGATGAAGAGCAAGAAGAAAATGTCGGGATCGAGCGGCACTTGCACGCCAAACACGGCCAATCCCGTGCCGCCGGCGATCTGGATCAGCGGCAGTGGCAGCTTGACCCAGCGCGAGCGGGCAATGAAGCCGCACAGGACGACGGTCAACACGAGGATGAGGATGATGGTAACGGTATGCATTGAGGAGAGCGGCGGGGTGCTGAAACGCTGATTATAAGGCGCAGCCCGCCTGCGGAACCGCCTGCGTGTCATTGCGTACATACAACAAGTCACAATCGCGGTAAGATTGTCACCATCGTTTGCCGCCGCCGTCCCTGCGCGGCGGGCGCGTGCTTAGCCTTTTACCGGATTCCTGTTTTGCTCAAGAAAATTTTCACCGGCCTGCTGTCGTTGCTGGCGATGCTTATCGCCGCCGTGCTCGTCGCGTATCTGTATTACTGGCGCCCCGCGCTGGCGCCCGTCAATCCGCCCGCCGCCGCGGCGTTTTCTGCGCAAGCGGTGGACCGGGGCCGCATCCTGGCCGGCATGGGCAATTGCGCTGCCTGCCACACGGCCAGGGGCGGCGCCGATTACGCGGGCGGCCACGGACTGGCCACGCCGTTCGGCACGATTTACGCGACGAATATCACGCCGGACAAGCAAACGGGCATCGGCCGCTGGTCGCTGGCCGCCTTCCTGCGGGCCATGCGCGAAGGCGTGGGCCGCGATGGCGCCCATTTGTTTCCTGTTTTTCCGTACACCCATTTCAATCTCGTCTCGGACGCGGACCTGACGGCCCTGTACGCCTACTTCATGACGCGCCCGCCCGTGTATGCGGTGACGCCCGCCAACAGCGTGCCGTTCCCCTTGAACCTGCGGCCCTTGCAGGCGGGCTGGAAGTTGCTGTTTTTCAAGCCGGCCAGCTACCGGATTGATCCTGCGCAAGGGCTGGACTGGAACCGGGGCCGCTACCTGGCCGAGGGACTGGCCCATTGCGCCGCCTGCCACACGCCGCGCAATGCGCTGGGCGCCGAGCTTGGCGGTGCGGCGTATCTGGGCGCATCCATCGACCACTGGTATGCGCCGGCCTTGACCAGCGCCAATACGGCGCCCCTGCCCTGGACGCGGGACGAACTGTATGCCTTTTTGCGCACGGGGGCGACGGCCCTGCACGGCGTGGCGGCCGGCCCCATGTCGGCCGTCGTGCATGAAGGCATGGATGCCGCGCCGGACAGCGATATCCGCGCCCTGGCCACGTATTTTGCCGGCGTGGCGGGGGCAGAGCAGCGCAAGGTCGATGCCGATGCCGTGATCAAGGCCGGCATCGTCCGTTCGCAGCGCGTCAGCCTGGTCGACAACGACCGCGGCGCCAGCCTGTACGTGGCCGCCTGCGCGTCGTGCCACTCGAACAGCGATGGAAAGCCCGTGGCCCTGCGTCCGGAACTGAGCCTGAACAGCGCCGTCAGCGCGCCCGATCCCGCCAACCTGATCCAGGTGATTTTGCACGGCATCAGCAAGGACGCGGCCATGCCCGGCGTGCTGATGCCCGGTTTTGCCGCCGCGCTGACGGACAACGATGTGGCCCAGCTGGCCGCCTATCTGCGCCGCAGCCGCAGCCATCAGCCGGCCTGGACGAACCTGGAAGCGGCCGTGGCGCGCGCCCGTGCCACGGCGCTTGGCATGGATGGCGCCGGCAAGTAATTATTGAAAGTTTCTTATGTGCAATTCTTATGTATAACATTACCGTCAATGGCCAGCCTTTCGGCACCGAGGCGGACGCCGAGACACCCCTGCTGTGGGTGCTGCGCGACGAAGTCAACTTAAAAGGCACCAAGTTCGGCTGCGGCATCGGCATGTGCGGCGCCTGCACCGTGCATGTCGATGGCCGCGCCATGCGCTCGTGCATCACGCCGATTGCCGCCGTGGCCGGCTGTGCCATCACCACCATCGAGGGCCTGTCGCCGGACGGCACGCACCCGCTGCAGCAGGCGTGGATCGCCACGCAGGCGCCCCAGTGCGGTTATTGCCAGTCGGGCCAGATCATGCAGGCGGCCACCTTGCTGCGCGACTATCCGCAGCCGACGGACGCGAATATCGATGCCGTCATGAGCGGCAACCTGTGCCGCTGCATGGCGTATGTACGGATCCGCAAGGCAATTAAACTGGCGGCCGGCATGCAGGAGGCGCCTGGTGTTTAAGTTGCCTAAAGAAAATTCTTCCGGCCGTCCCGGTGCGCTGGACCGGCGCGGTTTCCTGATCGCCGCCGCCGGCACGGGTTTGACGCTGGCCTTTTTGCGCGCCGACAGCTCATTGGCCGCCGGCAAGGCGGCATCCGTACCGCCAGAACAAAGCGCCGCGCCCGCGTTCGATCCCAGCATCTGGTTCCAGATTGGCCGCGACGGCATGATCACCGTCAATATCGCCAAGGCGGAAATGGGCCAGCATATCGGCACGGCCCTGGCGCGCATCTTGGCCGAGGAGCTGGAAGCGGACTGGAGCAAGGTGCGCCTGCATTACGTGGATACGGACCCGAAATGGGGGCTGATGGTGACGGGCGGCAGCTGGTCCGTCTGGCAGAATTTCGACCCGCTCAGCCGTGCCGGCGCGGCCGGCCGCCTCGCGCTGGTGGAAGAAGGCGCGCGCCTGCTGCGCGTGCCCGTGTCCGCCTGCCACGCCAGGCTGGGCGTCGTGCATGGACGGGGCCGCTCGATTGCCTATGGCGAGATCGTGCGCCGCGGCAAGCTGGCGCGCCGCTATACGCCGGAGCAGCTGAAGGCCATCGTGCTGAAAACGCCGCAGCAGCGCAGGCTGGTCGGCCAGCAGGTGCCGGCGCTGGACATTCCGGCGAAGACGAATGGCACGGCCGTGTACGGCATCGATGCGCAGGTCGAGGGCATGCTGTATGCGCGCCCGAAGATCCCGCCCACGCGCTACGGTGCCAAGGTGGTCTCCATCGACGACTCGGCGGCAAAAAAAGTGCAGGGCTATCTGCGCAGCGTGGCCTTGCAGGATCCCAGCGGCACGGTGCCCGGCTGGGTCATGGTCTATGCGCAAACGTATGCGGCCGCCTGCCGCGCGGCCGAGCTGGTGCAGGTGAAATGGCGGGCCGGCGCGGCGGCCCATGTGTCGGAGCAGGATATCGTCAGCTATGCGGCCAAGCAGCTGGCCGACGCCAGCCTGGGCGCCCGCGTGGTCGATGATGAGGGCGTGGAGCAAGCGTTCAAGGATGCCAGCCTGAAGCTGGAACGCCACTACACGACGAGTACGGTGCTGCATTTCCAGCTCGAACCCGTCAATGCGCTGGCGCAGGAAATCGACGGCGTCTGGCACGTTCATGCGGGCAATCAATGGCAATCGCTGATCCTGCCCGTGCTGGCGCAAGCACTCAAGGTGCCGGAGAGCAAGGTGATGCTGCACACCTATTTGCTCGGCGGCGGCTTCGGGCGGCGCCTGAACGGCGATTATTGCGTGCCGGCCGCGCTGGCGGCGCAAGCCGTGGGGCGTCCCGTCAAGATGATCTGCACGCGCGCCGACGATGCCCGTTTCGATTCGCCCCGGTCGCCTTCCGTGCAGCACCTGCGCATGGCCTTCGACGAGGCCGGCAAGGTGGCGGCCATGGTGCATGAAGCGAGCGCGGGCTGGCCCACGCAGGCCATGATACCGGCCTTGCTGGCCAAGGATAAGCAAGGTCATCCGTATGATCCGTTCGCCATCGCCGGCGCCGACCACTGGTACACGGTGGGCGCGCAGCGCGTGCGGGCCGTGTCGAACGACCTGGCCAACAGCAGCTTCCGTCCCGGCTGGCTGCGCTCCGTGGGGCCGGGCTGGACGAATTGGGCCGTGGAAAGCTTCATGGACGAGGCGGCGCAGGCGGCCAAGGTCGATCCGCTGGCCTTCCGCCTGTCCTTGCTGCAGGCCACGGGGCGCAATGCGGGCAGCGCGCCGAATGCCGTCGGCGGCGCCGCGCGCCTGGCCCACGTGCTGCGGCGCGCGGCGGAGAAGGCGGGCTGGGGCACGGCCATGCCGCCCGACACGGGCCTGGGCATCGCCGCCACCTTCGGCCAGGAGCGCGACATGCCCACCTGGACGGCGTGCGTTGCCAGGGTGAAAGTGGACCGCAGCACCTGCATGGTAAAGGTGGAAAAGCTGACCATGGTGATCGACGCGGGCACCATCGTCGACCCCGATGGCGCGCTGGCGCAGGCGGAAGGAGGGGCGCTATGGGGCCTGAGCATGGCCATCCATGAAGGCACGGCTTTCCTCAATGGCGAAGTGAAGGATACCAATCTGAATACCTACACGCCCCTGCGCATGGCCGACGTGCCCGAGCTCGACATCGAATTTGTCGCCAGCAAGCAAACGGCGACGGGCATGGGCGAGCCGCCCACGACAGTCGTGGCGCCCGCCATCGGCAACGCCATCTTTGCCGCCGTGGCCTCGCGCGTGCGGCATTTGCCGATCCGTCCGGAAGCCGTGCTGAAGGGGCTGGACCGGCACGGCGCCGTCTGACGGCGGCGCGCGGCAAAATTTGACGTGCGCCGCGCGTGAACGGGCGCAGGCTGGTACACTGAGGCTTGCCGCTCGGGGCGCGCAGGCTGTGCCCGGCCCGGCAAGATCAGCGCAATTGCAGAGTGATTTCAGCGTGATGTCAGCTCGATTCCAGTTCGATAGCGGAGGCAGCCATGCAAGAACAATTTGTCAGCATTACGGCCGATGAACTTCAAATGGACGGCGTGCTTGAAATGCCCGAGCGGCCCGTGGGCATCGTCCTGTTCGCCCACGGCGCGCGCGCCGACAGCGACTACCTGGACGCCTCCAGCCACGCCACTTCGCAAGATTTCTTGCGAGCGGGCATCGCCACCCTGCGCTTCGACCAGGGCGGTGTCGAGCCTGGCGGCGGCAGCAACGGCCATGCGTATTTCGTGCGCAGCGATATCGTGCTGCTGGCGCGCCAGCTGGAAAAAGCCCTGGGCTGGCTGCAGGTCGACCCGACCACGCGGCGCCTGCCCTGCGGCCTGTATGGCTACGGCACCAGCGCGGCCGTGGTGATGCAGCTGGCAGCCTGGCGCAGCGCCGAGATCGCCGCGCTGGCCGTTTGCGATGGCCAGGTGGAAATGGCGGGCAAGGCGGCGCTGGAAAACGTGCGCGTGCCTTCGCTGCTGATCGTGGGCGGGCGCGATCCCGACGTGGCCGGCCTGAACCGCATGGCCTTTGCCGCCTTGCGCTGCGACAAACAATTGGAACAGATCGCCGCGCCTGGCGGCCCCGACACGCGCCACCAGGCGGCCCTGCTGGCCACGGACTGGTATATGCGCCATTTCAACGGGCATACGAGCTCGGCCCAGTAGTTCAATCTGGCAAGGGCGTCAGGCCAGCGCGCGCAGATTCCTCGCATGGAAGCGCACATGCTCTTCCATGAAGGTGGCGATGAAGTAGTAGCCGTGGTCATAGCCGGCCTGGCGGCGCAGCTGCAAGGGCTGGCCGGCGTCGCGGCAGGCCGCCTCGAACACCTCGGGGTACAGTTGTTCCGGTAAAAACTTGTCGGCCAGGCCCTGGTCGATCAAGATGCCGTCAGGAAATAGCGCCGGCTTGCCCTGCAGGCCACGCATCAGCGCGCTTGCGTCATAGGGCTGCCAGCTGGCTTCGTCGCTGCCCAGGTAGCCCGTGAATGCTTTTTTGCCCCATGGACACTGGCTAGGTGCGGCGATGGGGGCGAAGGCGGAGACGGAGCGGAACAGTTCCGGATTGCGCAAGGCCAGCACCAGCGCGCCATGGCCGCCCATCGAGTGGCCAAAGATGCCCGTGCGTTGCGCATCGATAGCCAGTTCCTGCTCCAGCAGCGCGCGCAATTCCAGGATGTAGCTGTACATGCGGTAGTGGCTGTTCCACGGCGCTTCGGTGGCGTCCACGTAAAAGCCGGCGCCCGCGCCGAAATCCCAGGCATCCGTCTCGCCCGCGATGTTGGCGCCGCGGGGGCTGGTGTCGGGGGCGATCAGGATCAGACCTTCCTCGGCGGCCACGCGCTGGGCGCCGCCCTTGATCATGAAAGTTTCTTCCGTGCAAGTTAGTCCCGCCAGGTAAAACAGGGCGGGACGCTTGCTCAGGGCCGTGGCGCCGGGCGCCGTGTCGGGAATGAAGGCCGAAAAACGCATGGGCAAGCCGGTGGCTTGCGCGTCGTGGCGATAAAAACGTTGTACGCCGCCAAAACAGGCGTGTTCACTCAACAGTTCCAGCATGAATTCTCCTCGTCAATCCCACAGTATAGCGAGCGCGGCGTAGCGCCGAGCCGGTATCAGCCCAGCATGGCCGCTATTGCGGGCAAGATGTCCTGTGCCGCCGCTTCCGTCTTGAACGCCAGCAGATGGTCGGCGCGCGTCTTGCCCAGGTTGATGGCAGCCACGGGCTTGCCCGTCTCGGCCGCCATGCGGCACAGGCGAAAGCTCGAATACACCATCACGGACGAGCCCACCACCAGCAGGGCGCTGGCCTCGGCCATCTTGCGCCCGGCTTCGGCGGCCCGCTCCGAGGGCACGCCATCGCCGAAAAACACCACGTCCGGCTGCAGGGTGCCGCCGCAGCGGGGACAGACGGGCAGGTGGAAGGTGGCCAGCCGGGACGGCTCCAGCAGGGCGTCGCCATCGGGCGCCGGCGTGGCCGTGGCGCCCAGCATCTGCGGATTGTCGTGTTCCAGCATGTCCTGGATCAGGCGTCGGGTGTGGCTGGCGCGGCAATCGAGGCACACCACGCCATGTATGCTGCCGTGCAACTCCGTGACGGCGCCGCTGCCTGCCTGCTGATGCAGGCCATCCACGTTTTGCGTGACCAGAGCGCCGATGTGCCGCCGCTGCGCCAGTTGCGCGATGGCCAGGTGGCCCGGATTCGGCGCGGCCCGCGCCAGCGTAGGCCAGCCCACCATGCTGCGTGCCCAGTAGCGGCGGCGCACGGCTTCCTGGCGGCGAAAATCCGGTCCTTGCACGGGGGCATTGCCGCGCCGCACGCCGTCCGCGTCGCGGTAATCGGGGATGCCGGACGCCGTGCTGATGCCGGCGCCTGTCAGCAGCAGCACGTCCGGATGGCGCTGCAGGAATTGCGCCAGCTGATCGAGGACGTGATGCGTGCTGGCGGGCCGCTGGCTGGCTGAAGAAAAGTTTTGCATGATGCGCCATGCTAACCGAAAAGCACGGCATCGTCGCAGGGGCGGGGCTGAGCGCCTATCCCCGCATTCATCGACTGAGCTAGGCTCTTATTCCAGTTTCATGCCGAAGCGCTGCAGCCGCGGCTGCCAATGCTCTTCGACGTTGGCCGAGACGAGGATGCGCTCGGCCTTGCCGATCAGCAATTGCCGTGGGACGAAGCCGAAATAGCGCGAGTCGGCGCTGTTGTCGCGGTTATCGCCGAGCATCAAAAAATGGTCGGCGGGCACCGTCACGGGAGCAAAACTGCGTGCGGCGCCCTTGATCTGCGGCAAGAGCTGGATGCGGTGCTGTTCCGTACTGTTGCGTTCGCTGATGCGCTGCGCCGTCAGCCGGCCCACGTGGGCAATGGTTTCGGGCGCCGTATCGAGTGCCGTGTACTGGGCAGGCTGGCCATTGATGATCAGTTGTTCCTCGCGCATCTCCACGGTATCGCCGGGCAGGGCGATGATGCGCTTGATCAGGCGCGTACCGTCTTTTGGCGAGGAAAAGGTCACGATGTCGCCCCGTTGTGGTTCGCCCAGGCGTTGCAATACGATATCGGTCAGCGGCACTTTCAGGTTGAAGGCGAGGCGGTTGACGAAGACCACGTCCCCTTCCAGCAGGTTGGGGCGCATGGATGCCGACGGTATGGGATTCCAGTCCGCCACGGCCGTGCGGAACACGCCGAACAGCAGGAGAAACATCAAAAAGCCTTTGTTGGCGCGCATCCATGTTTTCATCGTGTCTCGCTTTCGGCCAGTGCCTGTGATCGTTGGGGAACGCGCCAGCGGTACCGGCGCCATGCCACGATGCACGGCGAGGCTGAAGCCGGTCTTAAATCCGGTGAGAAATCAGGGGACTGGGCGCAATGGCGGGAACGCTGTTGCGTGCATACATCACTCGCGTTTCAACATTTCCGTTCCCGCTTCACGGATGCCGGCACGGCGTATGCGTATCGTCGCCGCCGTTTCGCAGGCGCTTGCCGTGCATGTCGTCCCACAGTTCACCCAGCGCCACCAGCAGGCCGCCAGCCACGAGGGGGATCGCCACCAGCCATGGAATGCTGTCGAGCCATGGGCCCAGCACGATGGCCGAGGCCACGGCAATGACGATGGCGCTGCACCAGAAGCGGCGCGGATGCCGCAGGGTCAGCAGGTAGTGCAGGTTGTTCATAAATCCTCCTTGGTGAGCATGCGGAACAGCCGGGCGGCCAGGATGCTGCTGACGGCGATGACGATGCAGCCGTCCAGGAAAAACAGGATCTTGCCCACCAGGTGCATGCCCTGTATCAGGTAGGCGGGCAGTTCCTGCACTTCCGCCCATTGCGTCATGCGCGCCAGCACGATGGCGGCGGCAAAGATGGCGAGCGCCAATGCCAGTACCAGCAGCACATGTTCAAACAGGCGTTGACGCAATTTCATGTCGGACTTTGCAAGGCAGGGAAGATTCCCGTACCTTGACGTTATCAGTCCAATATCGCACTGCTTTGCGCTGCGACAAAGTCGCGCCGGATTGCCGGACAGGCGCATTGCTGTCCGGCAAAGCGGCTATTTGAAGGCCTTGATGACGGCGTCCAGCTTGACTTTCAATGACTTGTCGTGCGCGTGGATGGCCGGCACCTCGCGCTGTACGCCGAGCAACTGGTAGACGGCCGTTTGCGCCGCGCGCACCGAGTATTCCACGGTAAACACGACATCGTCGGCGATTTCCACGAATTGGCTGACAAAGGCCAGGTTGACGCAGCTGGCCGGCACGGGCAGCGGACGGTCGCTTTTCGTGCGTGGCATGAACATGCTGGTGATGTAGGGCATGCGGCAGGGAATGCAGTTGGCCGTGGCCATGATGTCCAGGTCGAAGTTCAGGTGGCCGCACAGTTCGCGCAGGATCTCCTCGCCGCTGCATTCGGACATGGGCTTGGCGACGAAGTTGCCGATGCGGTCGGGGTGCAGCGCGTAGCCCCAGAACACTTGCACGCCAGCGGGCTGGCCGGCGAAATGGGGCTGGTGCGCCAGCACCACCGACATGAACCAGTTGCTGTCCTTGAAGGTGACGAGGCCGCCCGTGCCCGCGCTGTTGCCCGTGAATTGTTCCATCCTGTCAAAGAAGGCGCTGTCCTTCAGCGTGACCGTGTACGACGCCCAGTACGATTCCGGGATGCTGCTGTTGAAGACGGCGGGACGGCCCAGTTCCGGGCGGCCTTCGGCCAGCTTTTCCCACAGGCGCCAGCCATGGCTGTCGTTCTTCGTGCGCTTGGCCGGCGCGCTGTGCATGCTGCCATAGCTGGAAGCATCCGTCATCGAGGCATTCTGGAAGAACACCAGGTCGCCGGCGGCAACGGCAATCACGTCGGCCAGGCCGCGGCGCTGGCAGTGCAGGGCGGTGGCGGTCAGGCGGCCGTCGGTCTCCTGCAGCGTGATATCCGTGACGGCGCAATCCATGACGATGGTCACGCCTTGCTCCTGCAGCCAGGCGACCAGGGGGCGCACCAGCGAATCGTACTGGTTGTAGACGGTGCGCTTGACCCCTGCCAGGGTTTCGATGCGCGAAAACTCCAGCATGAAGCGGTGCAGATAGCGCTTGAACTCGACCGCGCTGTGCCAGGGCTGGAAGGCGAACGTGGTGGCCCACATGTACCAGAAGCTGGTGTCGAAGAATGCGGGCGAGAGCCAGTCCGTGATGGCGCTGCTGCCCAGGGTGTCTTCATCGGCTTCCGTCAGCTTCAGCAGTTCCAGCCTGTCCTGCATGGAAAAGCCCATGCTGCTGACATCGACCTTGAAGCGGTTGCGGTCGACCAGGCGCGCGCGCGAGTGGGGAATGTGCCGTTCGTTGAAGGCGATGGTTTCATCGTAGACGCTCAGGCCCGCATGTTCGAGCGAGGGGATGCTCTTGAACAAGTCCCAGGTGCACTCATAATTGTCGGTGGTCAGCATGCGCCCGCCGCGCAGCGTGTAGCCATCCTCGGCGTTGCCACCGCCGTCGAGGCTGCCCCCGGTCACGGGCGCCGCTTCAAAGATGCTGATATTGCTGCCTTGCATGCCGCCGTCGCGTAGCATGAAGGCCGCCGCGGCCAGCGAGCCGATGCCGCCGCCTACCAGATAGGCTTTTTTGTCTGTATTACTCATGTTTTTCCCCGAATGTGTGCGCAGTCGCGTGCGCGAAAGGCTGGCAAGCGGCACGGCGGAGGCCGTGCCATATTTGCCTATCTTATAACATCGAGGGGCAGCATGGCTGCTCAATAGAGCAATTGCTCGGTTTTACTCGAGCATGGCATGGTCCTTGCGCCGTTCAAAGTACAGCAAGTCCGACCATGCATTCTGGAAAAACATGGCTTGTGCCGACTTGCCATACTGGTGAAAGCCGTTGCGTTGCATGACGGCGATCGAGCCGAGGTTTTGCGGCCGCGCCGTCGCTTCCAGGCGCCACAGTTCGAGTGCGCCGAACGCCTCTTGCAGCAGCAGGGCGACCACGCGCGTGGCGTAGCCGCGTCCGCCGAAGCGTTCGCCGATACGGTAACCGAGCGTTGCCTTGTTGAAATACGGGCGCGTGACGGCCGTCAGGTTGACCCTGCCGATGATTTGCCCGTCCAGCTTGGCCAGGTACTGGTGTGCCGTGTCTTTCTCGCGTTCGCGCTGCGCCTGCTCGACGGCGGCGGCGATGGCTTCCTGGTGGTAGTAGGACGGCGCCCGGGCCGTGACCCAGGATTCAAAATAGGCGCGGTTTTCCAGCTCGAAGGCGAGCAAGCCGGGGAGGTCGGCGCTGGTCGGGGGGGACAGTTGGAGGCGGTCGATGTCTGGCATGGGATGGTGTCGGGTAGCGATGCGCCATTATAATCAGCTCGCGCACTTCGCCGCACACCCGTTTGCATTCATGAAGGAGCAGCATGCTGTCCCATCTCTGCCTCGGCACCAACGATTTCCCCCGCGCCTACGCCTTCTATGCGGTTCTGCTGGGAGAACTCGACCTGATCGAAAAATTTCATGACCCGGCCCGGCCCTGGGCTGGCTGGATGGCGCAGGGCGCGCCGCGTCCCCTGTTCGTGCTGACGGCAGCGCACGACGGCTTGCCGGCGACTGCCGGCAACGGCCAGATGACGGCCTTGCTGGCGGCCAGCCGCGCCCAGGTGGACCGCTGCCACCAGGCCGCGCTGGCGCTGGGCGCCGTGTGCGAGGGGCCGCCCGGCTTGCGGCCGCATTATCATGCCGACTACTATGGCGCCTACTTCCGCGACCTCGATGGCAACAAGCTGTGCGTCTGCTGCCACGCCGAAGAATGATTCAGCGCGGTGCCCAGACGCCGTCCTCCGTCCATCCCAGCTCCAGAAAATCCTGCGCCCGCTCGTCCGCTTCGCCGGCGCAATAGAACTCGTCGAGCTGGGGCGGCGCGATGCGCGTGCCGGCCAGCATGGCGTGGACTTGCCCGCGGTGGTGAATCTGGTGCTGGAACAGATGCGCCAGCAGGCGCTGGCGCGTGTCGATTTGCGGCGTGTCGCGCAATATCGTCACGGGCCGCGCCAGGTCCGCATCGCACAGGCTGCGGCAATGGGCGATCAGGCGCGCATCCGAGGCGCGCTGCGCCGCGTGCAGGGCCGCACTGTCGGCGAATGGCTCGTCCTTTTCAAAAAAGACATAGCAGTCGGGGTGGGGCGCTTCGCCGCGCAGCTCGCGCTCGAGCGCGTCGAGATAAAACCAGTCGCATGTGAGGATGTGGTTCAGGGTGTAGCCGATGGTGGGGAAGAAACTGACGCGCGTGGCCTGGAACTCGGCCTGGGTCAGCTGCCCGCAAGCCTTCAGCAGGCGGTGGTTGGCCCAGGCGTTGTTGTACGCCTGGCTGGTGACGTACTGGGCCAGCATATTGCTCATGATATACCTTGCAAAGCAGGGGGACCTGCGAGAGTGCTACTGTAGCACTTTGCGGCGGCTGAACAACGCCGCTCACGCCAGCCGCACCAGCGCTGCTGTCATCAAGTAAAATCGCGCAGCGGATTGCGCGATAGTGATGCACATAGGGCTGGAAGAAGAAAATGGGTTGGATAGGAAAATTACTGAACGGCGGCGACAAAAACAAGCCGGCTCCCCTCACGGCAGCGGCGGCGCCCGAGATGACACGGCAGCCAGCCACCATCACCGAAATCGATGCCGTCTACTACCGCTGGCTGGCGGCCGCGGGTTCGGCGCAGGCGTCAAAGCAGGCCGAACAGCAGATTCTGGACGAATTGACGCGCCTGGCCAGTGAACCGGTCGCCGGCGCGGCGCTGGTGCCGCGCATTCCGGCCATCATTCCGCAGTTGATGCGTACCCTGCAAGATGAAAACATGAGCGCGGCCCAGCTGTCGCGCCAGCTGTCCCAGGACGTGCTGCTGGTCGCCGAGGTCTACCGCGAAGCGAACCGGCCCTGCTACCATTCGCGCTACAACGCCAGCCCGTCGATCGACAACATGGAAGGCGCCATCATGCTGCTCGGGCAGAACGGCATGCGCATGCTGCTGGCCCGCGTCGCCTTCCGCCCCATCGTCAGCATGCAGAGCGGCGGGCTGACCATCCGCACGGCGCCGCTGATCTGGCGCCAGTCCGAGAAATGCGCGCTGGCGGCCAACCTGGTCGCGCCTGCGCTGCAGGCCAACGCCTTCGACGCCTACCTAGCGGGACTGATGGCCAATGTCGGCCTGGTGGTGGCCTTCCGGCTGATCGACCAGATGCATGCGCCCGACGCCTTTCCGCAATCGGACGCCTTCATTGCCCAGGTGTTCGCGCAAGCGCGCATCTTGTCGGTGCGGATCGCCGAATTGTGGGAGTTCCCCGAGTCCGTCACCCGCGCGATCGGGCAAGCCTGGCAAGCCGATGCCGATCCGCAGGCGCAAGCGCTGGCGCAGGGCGAGCGCTTGAGCAAGCTGCGCATGCTGGTCGATACGGGCCGCCTTCCTGCCGACGACCCCTTCGTGATGACCGGACTCGGCAAGAGTGAGCTGCAGGTGTTCGACAAACTGGCCGACGACGAGGACGAGGACGAGGATTGATGGCCGCAGGCCGCTCTACCTCGGCGCCGGCCATGCCGCTCAGCGCGCAAAATACAGCGCATGCAGATGCTCGAGGTCGACATCAACCGCCGCCTGCGACAGCGCCACCTTACCGCTTTGCATCAGGTAGACGTGATCGGCCACGCCGACGGCGCGCGCCGTGTTCTGCTCCACTAAAATGATGGTGCGCTTGCCGTCATTCAGGCGCGCGAGTATCTCGAACAGCTCGTTGACCACCAGCGGCGCCAGGCCCAGCGACGGCTCGTCGATGATCAGCAGCGACGGATCCGACATCAGGCCCCGCGCCATCGCCAGCATCTGCGCCTCGCCGCCGGAGAGCGACCCGGCCAGCTGCTTGCGCCGCTCGTGCAGGCGCGGGAACATGGCGTAGGCTTGGGCCAGGCGCGCAGGCATGTGGCGGCGGTGCTCCTTCGGAAAGGCGCCCATGATCAGGTTTTCTTCCACGCTCATGTCGCGGAAGGTCATGCGTCCCTCGGGGATCATGGTGACCCTCGCATCGCTCATCTTCCACGTCGGCGTGCCGTTGATGGGCGTGCCGTCGAGCGCGATGCTGCCCGCGCCCACGGGCAGCAGACCCATGATGGCGCGCAGCAAGGTCGTCTTGCCGGCGCCGTTCGGGCCGATGATGGTGGTCAGCTTGCCCTTCTGGATGGACAGCGATACATCCCACAGCACATTGATGGCGCCATAGCCGGCGCGCAGTTGATTTATCTCAAGCATCGTTTCAGGCATCGTTTCAAGCATCGATTCAGGCATGAGCGGCTCCCGTATAGCTTTCGATGACGGCCGGATCGCGGAAGACGCAATCGGGCGTGCCGTCGGCGATCAGCTGGCCAAAATTGAGCACGGCCACGCGCTGGCACAGATTGCTGATGGTCTCGATATCGTGCTCGATCATGACGATGCCCACGCCAAAGGCGGCGTGCAAGTCCTTGAGCATGCCCATGAAGCGGCGCTTGCCGTTTGTTTCCAGGCCGGCCAGCACTTCATCTAACAGCAGCAGTTTCGGATTCGTCGCCAGCGCCTTGGCCACTTCCAGCGCTTTGAGCTCCGTCAGCGCCAGTTCGCTGGCCGCGTCGCGCTGCGCCTTGTCCGCCAGGCTCGTGAAATCGAGGATTTCATCGATCTTGCGCATGTCGATCTTGCCGGTGCCGAAGCGCTGCGCCACGACGAGGTTTTCGCGCACCGTCAATTCATGCATCGGTTGCGGAATCTGGAAGGTGCGGCCCAGCCCCAGGCGCGCGCGCTGGTACATGGGCGTGGCCATGATGTCGCGTCCCTCGAAGCGGATGCCGCCGCCGGTGGGGCGCACCAGGCCGGAAATGGCGTTGAACAGGGTGGTCTTGCCGGCGCCGTTCGCGCCCACGAGGCCGATCACGTCGTGGCTGCCCACCTTTAACGTGACGGCATCGACGGCCGTCAGGCCGCCGAAGCGCACGGATACATTATCGAGTTCAAGCATGTGCTTTCCCCTTCGCTTTGAACATGTTTTTCAGCCATTTTTGCAGCAGCGGCAGCAGGCCGTTCGGGCTGAAGACGATCATCGCCACCAGCAGCACGCCCAGCACCAGCTGGTGGCCGGTGGGAATCAGCGACTTGAAAACCAGCTGGTCGACCAGGTACACCACGACGGCGCCCAGCACGGGGCCGAGTATCGTGCGGTAGCCGCCGAAGATGGCCGCCACGATCGGTAACGTGACCCACAGGCTGTTGAAGGCGTAGTCGGGCTCGAGGAAGTTGATGTAGTGGGCGTTGAAGGCGCCGAACAGGCCCGCCATGAAGGCCGACACGAGCAGCATCGCGCCTTTCAGCAAGGTGCTGTTGACGCCGACGACGCGCGTGGCGTCTTCGCTGTCGTGCATGGCGCGCAGCGCGATGCCGTAATGGCTGGCGCGGATGCGGCCGTAGGCGAACGCACACGCCACCACCAGAGTCAGCACCACCAGGTAGGCGCCCGTCTTGCTGGCCAGATCAAAACCGAAGACGGCGGGCAAGGCCGGGATATTGTTGATGCCGCCGGCGCCGCCCGTCACCGAGCTCCATTCCGTGGCCAGGATGCGGAAGATGTGGGCGTAGGCGAGGATGGCCAGCGCAAAATACGGCCCGCGCAGCCGCAGCACGGGCAGCATGATGACGGCGGCGAGGGCCGCGCCGATGCCGCCCAGCAGCATGGCGGCAAACACGGGCACGCCCAGTTTCACGGTGGCCAGCGCGGAGACATACGCGCCCACGCCGAAGAATGCCGCGTGGCCGAAGCTGACCATGCCGCCCAGGTTGCCCAGCAGGGCCCAGGACATGGCCACGCCGCCGATGATCAGCGCCGCCACCACCATGCTCATCACGTACTGGTTGGCGCTCAGGGCCAGCGGCACGGCGACATACGCGGCCAGCAGCAGGATTGCCGTGGAAATCCAGGTCGAGCGCTTCATCCGCGCCTCCGTTGTGCGCCGAACAGGCCGTTCGGCATGATGAACAGCACCAGCAGGAACAGCACCATGCCCGACAATTCCTGCAGCGCGGAGCTGGCCAGGGTGACGGTCAGCGCTTCGGCCACGCCCAGCAGCACGGCGGCCAGCAGCACGCCCGGTATCGAGCCGATGCCGGCCAGTACCGTGATGATGAAGGCTTTCACTGTCAGCGCGCCGCCGTAGGCCGGCTGGATCACGCCATAGCTGAACAGGGCGACGCCGGCGAAGGCGGCCAGGATGCCGGCGACTAAGAAGGAGACCAGTTCCGTGCGGCCCGGGTCGATGCCCATCAGCTTGGCCGCATCGCGGTTGCTGGACACGGCGCGCACGGCGCGGCCATACCAGCTGGTCGACAGCCAGCGCCACAGGGCCGCCATCAGCACCAGGCTTACGCCGAAGAAAATGACTTCGCTGCGCATGCTGAAAAACGGGCCGATCTCGAAGCCTTCCTGCAGCCAGCTCGACGACGTCGAGCGGATGTCGGCCTTCCAGACCAGCAAAATGAAGTTGGTGAGGATGACGCCGATGCCGTAGGTGAGGATCAGCGAATTGATTTCGCGGTCCTTCTTGATGCGGCTGACGATCAGGTAGACGCCCACGGACGTCAGGCTGACGATCACCAGCGCGATGGGAATGGCGAACATCGGCCCCAGGCCCAGGCCTGACTCCACGCTGTAGGCGATATAGGCGGCCAGCAGCACCAGTTCGCCGTGCGCCAGGTTGATCACTTTCATGGTGCCGAAGACCAGCGCCAGCCCCAGTGCGATCAGGGCGTAGGAGCCGCCCTGCAGCAAGCCCGAATACAGGGCCTGCAAGATTAATTCTGTCATGTCGTCATCCCGTCAGGCGGCCCGGGCGCATCGCGAAGAGGCACCAGGACCGCCGTTCATCGGTGCACGCCCGGCGGGCGCGCGCGTGTGCAGCGGGAGGCTGCTTACCAGGGCAGGGCCGGGTAGTTCAGTTTGCCCGTGGCGTGCTCCTTCGGCCAGACGATCACCACCTTCTTGTCCTGGTGCTGCGCCATGCGGTGCACGAAGTTCAGGTTGTCGCCATTGGCCGCGAACTGTACCCGGCCGATCAGGGTTTCACGGTCCGTCTTGCGCATTTCCTCGGCCACGCCGCCCTTCTTCAGCGTGCCCTTGTCGGCCGCGCGGGCGATCGCCTCGAACAGCAGCATCGACTGCACATAGCCGAACTGGCCCAGGTAGTCCGGCTCCTTCTTGTACAGCTGCTTGTAGGCGTCGCTGAAGGCCTTGCCGTCGGCCGTCTTGAATTCGGTCGGGAAGGGCAGCAGGGCCGTGCCGAAGACGTTCGGCATCAGGTCGGGGAAGTCGGACGCCATCTTCGGCGTGGCCAGCGACCACACGCCCACCATGGCCTTGATCTTCGGTTTCAGCACGCGGGCGGCGCGGATGATGCCCACGTAGTCGTTTTCGTAGCCGACCATGGCCACGACTTCGGATTTATCCTGCAGCTTGATCTTGTTGATGATGGGCTTGAAGTCCGTGATCGCCGGGTCGAACGAGTGCGTCGTCACCTTCACGCCCCTGGCGCTCAGGGCCTTCTCCACGTCCTTGGCCAGGCCCGTGGTGGCGTCCTTGGTCGAATACACGATGGAGACGGATTTGGCGCCCACGTCGGCTAGCAGTCCCAGCATGGCTTTTTCGTAGCCGGCCGTGTTATTGATGCGGAAAAAATTCTTGCGTCCGCTGGCCACCAGGTTGTCGTCCACGCCGCCCGAGGTGATGTAGACCAGGCCCAGTTTATTGGCCGTGTCCGAGGCGGGCGAGATATTGTTCGAGCCGTAGCCGCCCGTGATGGCCACCACGCCCTGGCTGGCGAGTTTTTCCACGGCGGCGATGGCCTTGGCGGGCGCCGATTCGTCGTCGACGGTGATGATCTTGATGGTGTGCTTGCCGTTGGTCTTGTTGAAGACTTCGGCCGCGACCATGATCCCTTCCTGCATGCCGGCGCCGACCCGCGCCAGGTTGCCCGTCAGCGGGATTTCCGCGCCGACCAGGAATTCGTCGGCGCTGGCCTGTGCCATCCAGGCGCTGGCGACCAGCGCTGCCATGGCGATGCGTGTGTAGGTGCGTTTCATCGTGTCTCCTCCGGTGATGTGGCTTGGTTTTATTGTCGGGTCTCTTGAGAGCAAGTGCAATGTTGAATTGACTACTAGTTCTGTGCCATCTGCCGCAATTGCCCCTTCAGGATCTTGCCCGTGGCGGCAGCCGGCAGCGCTTCCATGACGAGGATGGCGGACGGGCACTTGTACGGCGACAGGGTCTGCGCCAGGTAATCGTGCAAGGCCTGCACCGTCACGGGGCGCTGCGGGTCCAGTTCCACATAAGCGATGACGTCCTCGTTGCCGTCGGCCAGGCTGCGGCCGACGACGGCCGACTGCACCACGGAGGGGTGGGCGTTGAGCGCCGTTTCCACTTCCAGCGGATACACATTGAAGCCGGAGCGGATGATCAGTTCCTTGGTGCGGCCGACGATGAACAGGGCGCCGTCAGGCTCCTGGCGGGCCATGTCGCCCGTGTTGAGCCAGCCGCCGTCGCGCATGGTGGCCGCCGTCATGGCCGGTTCGCGGTAATAGCCGGCCATGACGTTCGGTCCGCGTATCCATAATTCCCCGGGCTCGCCCGGCGTCACGTCCTTGCCGGCCACGTCCACCACGCGCACTTGCACGCCCGGAATCGGCGTGCCGACGGAATCGTCAAGGCGCGGCGTTTCCAGGCGCGTCTGGCTGATGGTGGGGGCGCTTTCCGTCATGCCGTAGCCATTGTGCAGTGCGGTGCCCAGCAGCTTTTCCACGTCGCGCTTGAGCGACGGCGCCAGCGGCGATCCGCCCGCATACGCAAAGCGCAGCCGCGTGGCCAGCGGCGTATCGGCGCCGCCCAGGGTTTGCAGCAGCTTGGCATACATGGCGGGCACGCCTTGCACGATGGTCAAGCCGTCGTCTTTCAGTGCGGCCAGCAAGCCGTCGACGGAAAAGCGCGGCACCAGGTATAGCGCGGCGCCCGCATACAGGGTGCCCAGGGCCACCGAGGCCAGGCCGTACACGTGGGAAATCGGCAGCACGCCGTAGGCGCGGTCGGTGCTGCTCAAACCGCGCAGGGTGCTGGAGACGGCGGCGATGAACAGCAGGTTGCGGTGCGTGAGCATCACGCCCTTCGACTGCCCGGTGGTGCCTGTCGTGTAGATCAGCGCGGCCACCTGTTCGTTGCCGGGCACCGTGTCTTCCGCCATGGCCGCCTCGTTCAAGTCGCCCGCCAGCAGCTCGCCCATGCCGTCGACGGTGAAGGGGGCGGCGGCACCCAGGCGTGCGGCATGGGTGGCCGCTTCCGGCGAGGCGCCGGCCAGGAACAGCAGCCGCCGCGCGGAACTGTGCGTGGCGATGGTGTCGATCTCGCGCGCCGACAGCCGCGCATTGACGTTGACGATCCACGCGTCGATGCTGGCGGCGGCAAAAATCAGCGCCACCTGCAGCGCGCAGTTCTCGCCCACCACCATCAGGCGGTCGCCGGCGCGCACGTGCAGCCGGCGCAACAACTGTGCCGCATGTTCCACACTGTGCTGCAGCTGGGCGTAAGTCCAGCTGCGGCCGCCCTCATGCAGCGCGGGCCCATCGGGCGCGCGCGCCGCCCAGTGGGCGGGAATGGCCGACAGGCGCGCCGGCAAGTGGGCCAGCAGGGCGGGAATGTCCATCGCGTCCTCCTTCACTTTTGCGCTGCCTTGATCATGTTGCGGGCGATGACGATCTGCTGGATCTGCGTCGTGCCTTCATAGATGCGGAACAGGCGCACGTCGCGGTAAAAGCGCTCGGCCGCGTATTCGCTGATATAGCCGGCGCCGCCGTGGATCTGCACGGAGCGGTCGGCGACTCTGCCGCACATTTCGGAGGCGAACAGCTTGCAGCACGACGCTTCCGTCGAGATGTCTTCCTTGTTGTCGCGCCGGCGCGCCGCGTCGAGCACCATGCTGCGCGCCGCGTAGATCTCGGCCTTGCTGTCGGCCAGCATGGCCTGGATCAGCTGGAATTCGGCGATGGGCTGGCCGAACTGCTGGCGCTCCATGGCGTAGGCCAGGGCGTCGGCCAGCATGCGCTCGGCCGCGCCCACGCAGACGGCGGCGATGTGCAAGCGACCCTTGTCGAGCACCTTCATGGCTGTTTTAAAACCCACGCCTTCCTTGCCGCCGATGATGTTCGCGGCCGGCACCTTGCAATTTTCGAAGATGACGTCGCAGGTATGCGCGCCTTGCTGGCCCATTTTTTTATCTATTTTGCCCAGCGACAGGCCCGGCGTATCCTTTTCCACGATGAAGGCGGAAATGGCCGAGGCGCCGCGCTTGACGGGATCCGTGCGCGCCATGACCGTAAAAATGCTCGCTTCGGGCGCGTTGGTGATATAGCGCTTGCTGCCGTTGAGGATGTAAAAATCGCCATCGCGCACGGCCGTCGTGCGCAGCGAGGCGGCATCGGACCCCGATCCCGCTTCCGTCAGGGCGAACGAGCCGATGATCTCGCCGGCCGCCAGCTTGGGCAGATAGTATTGTTTTTGCGCTTCCGTGCCGTCGATGACGATGCCTTGCGAGCCGATGCCGTTGTTCGTGCCGATCAGCGAGCGGAAGGCGGGCGAGGTGCGGGCGATCTCGAACGCGACCCGCACTTCCTCTTCCATGCTCAGTTCCAGGCCGCCGTAGGCTTCCGGAATGGACAGGCCGAACAGGCCCAGTTCGCGCATCTGCGCCACGATGGCGGGCGGGATCGTGTCCGTCTCGGCCACCAGCGCCTCGTTCGGCACCAGCACTTCGCGCACGAAACGGGCGATGCTGTCGAGCAGGATGTTCAGGGTTTCTTCGTCGCGTATCATCGGTTTCCTCGGCGCTTTGATGTGATCTGTCGTTGAGAGGGGGCGCGCAGTCTAACCGCGGCCCAGGTTTTTTTCCACTGTCTTGACCAGAGCCACCAGGCGCGGACCCAGGTCGGATTCGAGTTTTTCGCGCGACAGCAGGAAGGCGGGGCCGCCGCAATTGAAGGCCATCACCTGTTCGCCGTCGGCACCCAGCATGGGCACGCCCACGGCATGCACGTCGTTCTGCCATTCGCCGGCGGAGATGCAAAAGCCCCGGTCCTGGTAATCCTTGAAGCCTTGCTCGATGCCGGCTTTGATGCGCGGCCAGCGTTCCGTCTCGTGCACGCGCGCATGGTCCATCAGGTAGTCGCGCTCGGCCTGCGGCAGGATGCACAGCAGGGCTTTGCCCATGGCCGTGGTCATCAGGGGAATGCGCGAACCGACGTCGAGGCGCAGGGTGACGTTGGCGCTGCTGCGGCAGGTTTCCACGTACACCATGCTGAGGCGGTCGCGCGTGCCCAGCGAGACGGACGCCTGCGCATGCTCGGCCAGTTCTTCCATCAGCGGGCGCGCCATCTTGCGCACGTCCAGGTTCGACAGCATGCGGTAGCCGAGGGCCAGCACGCCGGCGCCCAGCTGGTACTTGCCCAGGCTGTCCGAGTAGTTCAGGTAGCCGAGTTTGGTGAGGGTGTAGGTGAGGCGCGAAATCGTCGGTTTCGGGATGGCCGTGCGCTTGGCCATGTCTGCGTTCGACAGATAGACTTCGCCGGGACGGAAGCACCGGAGCACTTCCAGTCCGCGCGCCAGCGCATTGACGAACTGGCGGTCCTTGCCTTCGTCGTCGTCGCTGAAGACGATGATTTCCGGATCTGCTGCGGCCTGAATATTTGTCATATTTGCATTCATTTGCTGACTCCCTGGAAACCAGTTTGCCTAGCGCCATTCCGCGTGTCAATCGTTTTGTGAAACATTCGTTCGCATAGCGAAATGCTGCAATGCATGAAAAAGGCCTGAAATTTGACTTGCACGCACGCTTTTGGTCTTGTCGCTTGAGCATCGCTATATACGTCTGTATATTGCGCTGCTGGGTAACGGCTGTCGCAAGGCGGCCGCTTTTTTGAATATCGTTATATAAGACGATATATAGCGAGAGTGGAAAGATCAAGACGATGTTGAAACAGGTAATGGCAGGCGCGGTGATGCTGGCGCTGGCGCAAATGGCGCAGGCGCAGCAGACAAGCGGCAAGGATGAGGTGGATGGGGCGGCGCCGTTCGTGCTGGGCACGGTGACAGTGGTAGGCCAGCGGGAGCAGGCAGGCCAGATGGAGCAGCAGGTGGCCTCGCAAGTGAGCCGGGCCGAGATGCGCCGCTTTAACCGCGACAACGTGGGCGACGCCTTGAATTTGCTCTCGGGCGTGTCGCTGTCGACCAATTCGCGCAACGAGAAAACCGTCGCCCTACGCGGCTTCGATGCGCGCCAGGTGCCGCTGTACATCGACGGCATTCCCGTCTACGTGCCGTATGACGGCTACGTCGACTTCAACCGATTTACGACGGCCGACCTGGCCGCCATCCAGGTGGCCAAGGGCTACAGCTCCGTGGCGTATGGCGCCAATACCCTGGGCGGCGCCATCAACCTGATCTCGCGCAAGCCGTCCGCGCCGATGGAGGGCGACGTATCCGTCGGTTTCGGCTCCGGCAGCGAGCGCCAGGTGTCGGCGAACGTGGGCACGAACCAGGGTTTGTGGTATCTGCAGGCGGGCGTGTCGTACATCGACAGCGACGGCTTCCCCATGTCGTCCGATTTCCGCCCCACGGCCACGGAAGACGGCGGCATGCGCAACAACGCGTATCGCAAGGACCATAAACTGTCGTTCAAGGTGGGCTACACGCCGGCGGGCGGCGACGAGTATGCCTTCAGCTACTACAAGCAGCATGGCGAAAAGGGGCAGCCGCCATCGACGAATCCCGCCGGCGCCCGCTATTGGCAATGGCCGTACTGGAACAAGGAAAGCGTGTATTTCGTCTCGCAGACGCGCCTGGGCCAGCAGGAACGCCTGAAACTGCGCCTTTACCACGACAGCTACGACAATGAAATCACCTCGTTCACCAATGGCAGCTACAGCACCATCAAGACCAGCGGCCAGGGCAGCGTCAGCGGCGGGCGCAGCATCTACAACGACCGCACGAATGGCGGCGCGGTGGAACTCGAATCGTTCCGCCTGGCCGCGCACAGCCTGCGCTTTGTCGCCAGCTACAAGGCCGACGAGCACCAGGAACTCGACGCCAGGGGCGTGCGCAACACCTGGTACAAGGATGCGCTGTGGACCCTGGGCGCGGAAGACAGCATCGCCCTCAATGCGGCGACGGAACTGTCGCTGGGCGCCTCGCGCAACGCGCTTCGCCCGGACACCGTCTACAGCGCCGGCAATGCCTATACCTTGCCCGGCAATCAGTCGGCCACCGACCTGCAGGCGGGATTGTTCCACAAGACTGGTCTTGACTCGCGCGTGTACGCCACCGTGGCGCGCAAGTCGCGTCTGCCGACCCTGAAGGACCGCTACTCGCAGCGCCTGGGCACGTATATCGAAAACCCGGCCTTGCGCGCGGAAGAGGCGATGAACTATGAGCTTGGGTATCAGGGAAACGTGCAGGGCGCCAGCCTGGAAGCGGCGCTGTTCTACAGCGACGTGAAGGACAAGATTCAGAGCGTGGCGAATGTTTCTGGCGTGCGTGCGCAGATGCAGAACGTGGGCAGGGCGCATATCAGCGGCGTGGAGCTGGGTTTGCGTGGCCGCGCCGGCGCCTGGCTGGAGGTCGGCGGCAATTACACGTACACGGACATGAAAAATGTCAGCGACCGCGCCACGCGCCTGACGGACGTGCCGCGCCACAAGCTGACGGCGCATGCCGTGCTGCACGCGGCGCGCCAGGTCGACGTGGTGGCCATCGCTGAAGCGAACAGCGGACGCTGGGTCTCGAATACGCTGGAATTGGGCGGCTTTGCCACGCTGAACCTGAAGGCCGTGTACCGCCCGTTGCCGGCTTTGACACTGGAAGCGGGCGTGGCGAACCTCGGTGACCGCAATTTTGCGCTGGCCGACGGCTTTCCCGGCGCGGGCCGCACATGGCTGGCCAATGCGCAGTACCAGTTCTGATTTTTTGACTACTCAATGAAAGGACACAGCATGTTGAAGAAAATATTGGCTGGCTTTACCTCGGTGGCGTTGCTGGCCGCGGCGCCCGCGTGGTCTGCCGCTCCTGCTCCCGCGCGCGACAATATGAGCCACGCGCTGGCCGTGACGGGCATGGTGGAAACGCCGTTGAGCCTGAAGGTGGCCGACCTGCGCCAGCTGCCGCCGGCCAACGGCGGGGAAATCGTCGTCACGCGGCACAATGGCGACAAGGCCGAGACCATCACCAGCTACAAGGGCGTGCGCCTGCGCGACATTCTCGACAAGGCGGTGCTCGATGCGCCCGGCCATAACGACGTCAAGAAGCTCGCCGTCATCGCCACGGCCACCGACGGCTATGCGGTGGTGTTTTCCTGGGGCGAGCTGTATAACGCTTCGGCCGGCGAGGGCGTGATCGTCTACTATGAAAAGAACGGCAAGGCGCTCGACGACAACGATGGAGAGATTGCCCTCATCTCGGCGAAGGACATCCGCACGGGCCCGCGCCATGTGAAGTGGCTCAATGGCATTGAGGTGCGCAAGCTGGTGGAGTGATGCGCAGCTGATGGAGGAAAAACGCGCCGTGGAGCCATCCCCGGCGCGTTTTTTTTATGTCGCCAGCGCTTGCCGCATCGCCTGGCCTGCGATGTCAAATAGTCCCCGCGCCGCTGGCGTCAGGCCCAGCATGTGCATCGATGCGTGGATCATGCCGTCGAGCTGCACGCACTGCACCGCCACACCGTCGTCGCGCAAATACCGCGCATAGGCTTCGCCTTCGTCATGCAGCGGATCGTATTCACACACCAGCACCGTCGCCGGCGGCAAGTCCTTCAGCGAGGCCGCCCGCAGGGGCGCCGCGTAAGGCTGCGCGCCGTCGGCCGGCTCGTTCAGGTAGGCAGACCAGCAAAAACGCATCGCTTCCCGGGTCAGCGAATGGCCATCCGCGTAGCGCTGGTAGGAAGGCGTGTCGAAGGCGAAATCGAGCGCCGGGTACAGCAGCAGCTGGTGCGCCAGCGCCGGTCCGGCCTGGTCGCGCGCCATCAGGGCCGCTGCCGCGGCCAGGTTGCCGCCGGCGCTGTCGCCGCCCACGGCCAGGCGTTTCGCATCGATGCCCAGCATCTCCGCCTGGTCGGCGACCCAGCACAGGGCACTGTAAAAGTCGCTTAGCGGCACGGGGAACTTGTGCTCGGGCGCCAGCCGGTAGTCGACGGAGAAAATCACGCAGCCGGTGGCGTTGGCCAGCGCGCGGCATGGATTGTCGTACAGGTCCAGCGAACACAGACACCAGCCGCCGCCGTGCGCGAAGACGATGGCCGGCAAGGGCTGGCCCATGTCCGCGCCGGCCGGCATGTAGGCGCGCACGGTCAGCGCATGTTCGCCGGGCAGCACGTAGTCGGTGACGGACGCCACTTCCTCCAGGGCGCCGTGCAGCTGGCGCAACCCCGTTTCCGTGGCTGCGCGCAGGTCCGCCAGCGAGGCGGGCGGCGGCGCGTCTTTCGTCTGTTCCAGCCAGGCGGCGATCAGCGGGTCCAGGCTCATGCCGCATCTCCTGCCAGGAAGGGCAGCAGATGGGCGATGAACGCTTGCGGCTGTTCTTCCATGATGAAGTGGCCGCATTCGGCGACGATGGCGCCTTTGAGAATATCCGCCTTGCCCTGCATGGTCAGCAGCGGGGCATCATTGGTCGCGTGGTCGGCGCCGATGGCCAGCACGGGCATGGCCAGGCTGCGTTTTGCCCGTTCCAGGTTTTGCCGGATGGTTTCCGGAATCGCCCGGTAGTAGGCGAAACCGGCGCGCAGGGCGCCCGGCGTGGCGTAGGCGTCCGCATACACGTCGACGGCGACCTGGTCGCGGCGGTATGACCAGCGGTCGAAAATGAAGCGGATATATTCGCGCTCCTTGCCTGCAGTGAGCATTTCCGGCAAATCCAGCACCTGGTTGAACATGAAGTGCCACAGGAAGATGTTGTCGGACGGCGCGACAAAAATCGGCGGCGCGGGCGCCAGGCCGGGAATCACGGCTTCCGTCAGCGCCAGTTTCGTCACCGCCTGCGGGAAATCGCTGGCCAGCGCGTAGCCCACCCACATGCCGATGTCATGGCCCACCACGTCGTACTGCGCGTGGCCCAGGGCCAGCATGGCGCGGTGCAGGGTGGCCGCCACGGCGCCGGTGTCATAGCCGCCGGCCGGCCGGCTGGAGTGGCCGCTGCCCGGCGGGTCGATGGCGATGGCCTGATAGCCGCTGGCGGCCAGCGCCGCCATCACATGGCGCCACGCGTACCAGGTCTGCGGCCAGCCGGGAATCAGCAGCACGGGCTTGCCGGTGCCGGGACCAGCGATGACGCAATGCAGGCGCTCGCCGTCGAGGCGGACGTAATCATGTGTAAATTCGTCGGTAAAATCGTTCATTGGGTTTCCTTGTTTAGTTATGCTCGATGCCGAGCAGGGTGTTGATCTGCTGCGCGCTGACGGGGGCGCCGGCGAAGTCGTCGAAGATCTTGTCAGTCACGGGGATGATGTGGGCGTTGATGAAGGCCACGCCTTCGCGCGCCCCTACCTCCTGGTCTTTCAGGCAGCACTCCCATTCCAGCGTGGCCCAGCCGGCGTAGTCGTTCTGCGCCATCTTCGAAAAAATCGCCTTGAAATCGACCTGACCATCGCCCAGCGAGCGGAAGCGCCCGGCGCGGTTTTCCCACGACTGGTAGCCGCCATAGATGCCTTGCCGTCCGGTCGGATTGAATTCCGCATCCTTCACATGGAACATGCGGATGTGGTCCTTGTAGATATCGATGAATTCCAGGTAATTGAGCTGCTGCAGCACGAAGTGGCTGGGATCGAACAGCATCTTGCAGCGCGGATGGCGGCCCACGCGCTCGTAAAACATCTCGAAGCTGATGCCGTCATGCAGGTCTTCGCTCGGGTGGATTTCGTAGCACAGGTTGACACCCTGTTCCTCGCATACGTCGAGGATGGGCAGCCAGCGGCGCGCCAGCTCGTCGAAAGCCGCCTCGATCAGGCCGGGCGGGCGCTGCGGGAACGGGAACAGGTAGGGCCAGGCGAACGAGCCGGAGAACGTGCCCATGTCGGTCAGGCCCAGGCGTTTCGAGGCCATGGCCGCCAGTTTCACTTGCTCGATGGCCCACTCGGTGCGCGCGGCCGGCTGGCCGTGCAGGTGTGCCGGGGCGAAGCTGTCGCACAGCGCGTCGTAGGCCGGGTGCACGGCCACCAGCTGGCCGAGGATGTGCGTCGTCAGTTCGCTGATGACGAGGCCATGGCTGGCCAGCATGGCCACCAGCTCGTCGCAGTATTGCTGGCTGTGGGCAGCCTGCGCCACGTCGAACAGGCGCGCATCCCAGGCGGGAATCTGCAGGGCCTTGAAGCCCATGCCGGCCGCCCACTCGGCAATGGCGGGCAGGGTGTTGAAGGGCGCCGTGTCGGCGGCGAATTGTGCCAGGTGCAGGCTTGGTCCTTGGATGGTTTTCATATCGGCTCCTATTGTTTGTCGATCGACAAAGAATAGGCGAAATTTCCCGTCCGGTCAAGACGCTGATGCAAAATAAATCGGGAACGCGCCGCGGGCGCCAGGCGTTATACTGGCCGCCACTTCGCAAGCAGAGGATCAAGATGGCAGGAAGACCGAGGGAATTTGACCGCGCGCTGGCGCTGGAAAAAGCGCGCGACGCGTTCTGGACGCGCGGCTACGAAGGCGTATCGATGGCCGACCTGGTGGCGGCGCTGGGCATCGCCTCGGCGCGCATCTATGCGGCGTTCGGCTCGAAGGAGCAGTTGTTCCGCGAAGCCGTGGAACTGTATGAAACGGGAGAAGGCGCGTTTGCCGTGCACGCGCTGGCGGCCAGCCTGAGCGTGCGCGACGCGGTGGCGCGCATGCTGGAAGAAGCCGTGCTGCTGTACACGCGCAGCGGCCAGCCGCAAGGCTGCATGGTGGTCACGGCCGCCACGAATACGAGCGCGGACAACGCCGGCATCGCCGACTGGCTGGCGCAGCACCGCCGCGCGCGCACGCAAGCCGTCATCGAGCGCCTGCGCGCGGCGCAGCTGGCTGGGGAATTAAAAGGAGAGGCGGACGTGCAGGCGCTGGGCGACTACTATGCGGCCTTGCTGCACGGTTTGTCGGTGCAGGCGCGCGACGGCATTCCTGCCGAACGGCTGCTGGCGCTGATCACGCCGGCCATGGCGCCGCTGGCGCTGGAAATGCAAAGCTAGACTAGCTTGTCGATAGTCGGTGTCTTCAAGTCTTGACGTCGATCAGGCTGCCCAGGGCCTGGTCGGCCGCCTTGACGACATTCGCCGATAAATTAAAACCAGCCTTGTAGACGAGGTTATCGGTCAGTTCGGAAGCGAGGCCCACGCCGTTCGGCCGGCTTTCGGCTGCCTTGGCCGCATTCGCGTTGGCGCCGCTGACGCTTTCGCCGGCGGCCAGCTTGCGCCCTTCGACGGAGAGGGTGACGCCCGTGCCGGCCGGGCTGGCTTCCTGGAAGTTGGCCGATTGCGGCTGGAAGCCCGGCGTATTCGCATTGGCGACATTGTTGGCGGCCACGTCCAGCGCGCGCTGGTTGGCGGTCAGCCCCGAGGTACCGGTGGTGAGGGCGGATATGGACATGGCGACTCCTTCAGAAGGCTTCCAGTTTACTCCCGCCAGCGGAAAAGTGCTTGGCGCAAGGCAATAATTTTCCTGCCCGTTGTTTTCTCTAAAAAAAGTTATTTAACGTAACTGTTTGATATTGTTCTGTGGCATGGCGCTGCCTAGACTGGCTGGGAATCATTCATGCGCCTGATCAGGAGTCCGCCATTTCCCGCGTCGCCCGCCTGTTGTCGCCGAGTTTGCTGCTCGGCTCGCTCTGCCTTCCCTCGCAAGCCCAGCGCGTGCCATTGCCGCTCGATGCGCGCCTGAACGAGCAGATCATCATGGTGCCTGCCGGTGACGGCATGCATGAAGCATTGGAAACGACGGTATTTCGCCCCGGCGGCCCCGGCCCGTTTCCCCTGTTGCTGATGAATCATGGCAAACAGGCGGGGCCGGCCAGGCAGCAGCAGCGCGAGCGCTTCATCTACATGGCGACCGAATTCGTGCGCCGCGGCTATGCCGTGATGTTGCCCATGCGCACTGGATTTGCCCAATCCACGGGCACTTACCGCGATTTCGGCTGCGACATGCTGGCCAACGCCCGTGGGCAGGCGCGCGACGTGCTCGATGCGCTGGCCTATGCCCGGCGCCAGAGCTGGGTCGACCTCGAGCGCATCGTCGTGGCCGGCCAGTCGTATGGCGGCATGGCGGCGCTGGCGCTGGCTACCCGGACGCTGCCCGGCGTGCGCGGGGTGTTCAATTTCGCCGGGGGCTTGCGCGTCGACATGCCAGGCTGCGACTGGCCGTCGGCCCTGGCCAAGGCCTTCGCCACCTTCGGCGCCTACAGCCGCATCCCCAGCCTGTGGCTGTATGGCGCGAACGACTCCTATTTTGCGCCGGCGCTGGTGCAGCGCCTGTTCCACTCGTTTGCCGGCTCGGGCGGCAGGGGCGAGCTGTTTGCCTACGGACCGTTCAAGCGCGACGCCCACCTGACCCTGGGCAGCCGCGATGGCGTGGCCGTCTGGCTGCCGCCTGCCGAGCGTTTCCTGCAAAAAATCGGCATGCCGGTGCGCCAGGTCTACGCTGTGGCCGATGCGCCGTCTCCGCCCGACACGCATTTCGCGCTGCAGGGCGACATCGCCGCCGTGCCTTACCTGGCCGAGCAGGGGCGCGCCGCCTACCGCACCTTCCTCGGCAAGACTACGCCGCGCGCCTTTGCCGTCTCGGCCAGCGGCGCCTGGGGCTGGGCGGAAGAGGGCGAAAGTCCCGATTTCCGCGCGCTGGCGTCGTGCCAGCGGCGCAGCAGCACCCCCTGCCAGCTATACTCGGTCGATGAGAGCGTCGTGTGGCCGGGCGGCGCTCGCGTCCCCAGCGCAAGCGCCGCCGGCGGCGCCGATTAAGCGGCTGCGCACGATAGTTGTCGCCGAAACGGGGGATGGGCGAATATACTAGGCGAAAAGGGAGGCGTTGCGCTTCCCGTCCGCCCTTATCATCAGCGAGAATTCACCCTTATGGCGTCATCCCCAGAAAACCTCAGCATGGCCGTGTTTTGCGACTTTGAAAACGTCGCGCTCGGCGTGCGAGATGCAAATTACGAAAAATTCGATATCAAACCTATCCTGGAACGCTTGCTGCTCAAGGGCAGCATCGTTGTCAAGAAGGCATATTGCGACTGGGACCGTTATAAAAGTTTTAAGGGCACCATGCATGAGGCGAACTTCGAGCTGATCGAAATCCCCCACGTGCGCCAGTCGGGCAAGAATTCGGCCGACATCCGCCTGGTCGTCGACGCGCTCGACCTGTGCTACACCAAGGCCCATGTGAATACCTTCGTCATCATCAGCGGCGACTCCGATTTCTCGCCGCTGGTATCGAAACTGCGCGAAAACGCCAAGCAGGTGATCGGCGTGGGCGTCAAGCAGTCGACCTCCGACCTGCTCGTGGCGAACTGCGACGAATTCATTTTCTACGATGACCTGGTGCGCGAGAGCCGCCGCACGGCCGCCAAGCGCGACGCGCGCGAAACGCCGGCAGCCAAGCGTTCGCCCGACGAGGAAGTGCGCCGCAAGGAAAAATACGAGTCGCGCAAGACGGAAGCGATCGAGATGGCCGTCGCCACCTTCGACGCGCTGGTCTCCGAGCGCGGCGACAGCGGCAAGATCTGGGCTTCGATGCTGAAAGAGGCGATCAAGCGCCGCAAGCCCGACTTCAGCGAGTCGTATTACGGCTTCCGCACCTTCGGCAACCTGCTGGAAGAAGCGCAGACGCGCGGCCTGCTGGAATTTGGCCGCGATGAGAAATCGGGCGCCTACGTCTACCGCAGCAACGCCCTGGCGGCCGTGCCGGCCGCCGTGAGCGGCGATGTGGCCAGCGAAGCAGTCGTCGCCGGCGAAACGGTCGTGACGGCCGAAGAGGGCAGCCGCGAAGGCGGCAGCCGCCGTGATTCGCGCCGCAATGGCCGTGGCGGCCGCAAGCAGAACGAGCAGCGCCGCGGCGAGTCCGCGCCACAGGCCTTCGTGCCGGTGGCCGAGGCCGAAGCGGCCGTTGCCGTCATCGAGCCGTATCCGGAAGCGCCGCAACCCGAGGTCCTGCATGAAGTGGCCGAAGCGGTGGCGGACGAAGGCAGCGCCAAGCGCGGTTCGCGCCGCAATGGCCGCGGTGGCCGCAAGAATGGCGACGGCGCCCGCGAAGCGCGTGCCGGGGCCCTTGAGGTAGCGCAAGCCGCGCCGGCACCCGAGCCGGCACCCGAGCCGGCACCCGAGCCGGTGCCTGAGCCGGTCCCGGAAGCGGTCGTGGCAGCCGCCGCCGAAGCCAAGCCGAAGGCCAAGCCGCGCACGCCGGCCCGCAAGGCGGCTGCGGCGAAAAAGCCGGCCAAGAAAGCGGCCGACGCCGTGGTTGAAGCGGCGCCCGTGATTGAGGCGGCGCCGGTGGAAGCGGCCGTCGTGGCGGAGGACAAGCCGGCCAAGGCGCCGCGCAAGACGCCGGCGCGCCGTCCCGCGCGCAAGAAGGCGGAAGCGGCTTGATAGCCTGAGCAGGAACAAGCGGGGCGGCAAGCGCATGCGCCCCGGCTTTTCTGGCCTTGCCTTGCGCAAACCGCGCACCCCGTTCCCCCAAGCGTGTACGATGAGCCTGTTTTTAACGAGGCGGGCGGTCAGGCATGTATCACGGTGAACGGTTCAACAGCATTTCCCATACGGTGGGCGCCGCGCTGGCGGCCATCGGCGGCGTCATCCTGATCGTCGTGGCGGCCCGCACGGGCGACCCCTGGAAAATCGTCAGCTGCAGCGTGTATGCGGCCATGCTGCTCACGCTCTACCTCACTTCCACCCTGTACCACAGCGTGCGCGGCAAGGCCAAGGCCGTGCTGCAGCGCCTCGACCACTGCGCCATCTACCTGCTCATCGCGGGCACCTACACGCCGTTCATGCTGGTGACGCTGCGCGGGCCATGGGGCTGGTCGCTGTTCGGCGTCGTCTGGGGCCTCGCGCTGTTCGGCATCGTGCAGGAATATGTGTATGCCAGCGGCGCGCGCATCCTGTCGCTGGTGATTTACGTGGCCATGGGCTGGCTCGTCGTCATCGGCATCAAGCCGCTGCTGGCGGCGCTCGAGTGGAACGGCTTTTTGTGGCTGGTCGCCGGCGGCCTGTGCTACACGGGCGGCATTGTTTTTTATGCCACCGACCACAAGCTGCGCCATGGCCACGGCATCTGGCACCTGTTCGTGCTGGCCGGCAGTAGCTGTCATTTTATCGCCATTTTGTTCTACGTTGCCTGACGTTGTCTGCCGCCTTCACTGTTGCCACGATTCCATTATAATGACGCGATATGTGAAACTCGGGCAACAATGCAGCAATAATAAGGCAACAATGGATATCAATTCGGACGATCTGAAAATCTTCGTCACCGTCATCGACAGCGGCACCCTGAGCGCGGCCGCCGTGCACCTGGGACAAACCACCTCGGGCGTCAGCCGCGCCCTGTCCCGCCTGGAAGACAAGCTGGCCACCTCGCTGCTGACGCGCACCACGCGGCGCATGGAGCTGACGGAAGAAGGGCAGCTGTTCCTGGACAAGGCGCGCGCCATCCTCGCCTCGATGGAAGACGTGGAGGAATCGATCCGCATCCGCCGCCAGAAGCCGGCCGGGCGTCTTTCCGTGGACGCCGCCTCGCCCTTCATGCTCCATTGCGTGGTGCCCCACATGGCGCAATTTCGCGCCATGTACCCGGACATCCGCCTGGAGCTGACCAGCAATGACCAGATCGCCGACCTGCTCGAGCACCGTACCGATATCGCCATCCGCATCGGCGCCCTGGTCGACTCGACCCTGCATGCCCGCCCGCTCAGCGCCAGCCCGCTGCACGTGCTGGCCACGCCCGCCTACCTGGCGCGCCACGGCACGCCCGCCACGCCGGAAGACCTGGCTGCCCACGCGCTGCTGGGCTTTGCGCAATATGAGCCGGGGAATAGCTGGCCGCTGCGCCACGCCGCCGGCAACAGCCTGCAGATCGTGCCCGCGCTGGCCGCCTCCAGCGGCGAGACCCTGCGCCAGCTGGCCCTGCACGACCAGGGCATCGTCTGCCTGTCCGACTTCATGACGCGTGACGACATCGCCGCCGGCCGCCTGGTCAAGGTGCTCGAACCGTTCTATACAGGCTACCGCCAGCAGATCCACGCCGTGTACTACCGCAATACGCAGCTGGCGCAGCGCATCAGCTGCTTCCTCGAATTCCTGCAGCAGAAGCTGTAGGCGGCCCCATGCCTGTTCCGGCGAAGGAGGCAATCATGCAGTGTCCCACCTGCGACGAATACGGCGACCTGGTTCTTGCGAAAGTCAGGAAGACGGGGCAAAAGGTGGTCGTTTGCACCGAATGCGACAACCTGTGGGCCGATCCGGACAGCGCGCCCGATATCGACGCCAGCGAGGGCGTGGCGGAGTTTCTGGCGGCAGCCGGCCTCGCTGACGACTGGGAGGAACTGGCGCTGCTCGCCAGGCTGCCGGCGCGCTAGCCGGCGCGCACGCCGCGTCAGGCCATGGCGTTCACGTCCTTCGTTTCGGCCCGCAGCAGCAGTTCCACCTCGTGCGCCGGCAGCGGATGGCTGAAGTAATAGCCTTGCGCCTCGTCGCAATCGTGACTGCGCAGATAATCGAGCTGTTCCGCCGTTTCCACGCCTTCGGCCACCACGCGCAGCTTCAAATTGTGCGCCAGCGCGATGATGGAGACGACGATGGCCGCGTCGTCCGCATCGCGTGCCACGTCGTTGATGAAGCTGCGGTCGATTTTCAGCACGTCGATGGGGAAGGTGCGCAGGTAGGCGAAGCTGGAATAACCGGTGCCGAAATCGTCGATCGACAGTTGCACCCCCAGCGCCTTCATGTCGTGCAGCTGGCTCACGGCCAGCGCCACGTCGTGCATGAACAGGCTTTCCGTCAATTCCAGCTCCAGGCAGGCCGGCGCCAGGTCCGTTTCGGCCAGCACTGCGGCGATCGAGGCAACCAGGTTCGGCTCGTTGAACTGGCGCGCCGACAGGTTGACGGCCAGGCGCAGATTGCCCAGCCCCTCCCGATGCCAGGCCTTGACCTGGGCGCAGGCCTGGCGCATGACCCAGGCGCCGATCGGCACGATCAGCCCCGTATCCTCGGCCAGCGCGATGAAGCGGTTCGGCGCCACCATGCCAAGGTCCGGATGCTGCCAGCGCAGCAGCGCCTCCACGCCGACGATGCGGCCGCTGGCCAGGTCCAGCTGCGGCTGATAGTGCAGCACGAACTGCTCGCGTTCGAGGGCGTTGCGCAGCGCCGTTTCGATGCGCAGGCGCTCCAGGGTGGCCTGGTTCATGGCCGTGGTGTAGAACTTGATGTTGTTGCGGCCCTGTTTCTTGGCGCAGTACATGGCGATGTCGGCCTGCTCGATCAGGTTCTGCGTCTCGCCATTGAGGGTCACGTCGCCGGGGGCGTCGTAGCGCGACATGTCGTAGACGGCCACGCCGATGCTGCAGGTGACGAAGAATTCCTTGCCGTCGAGCAATACCGGCTGGGCCACGGCATCCATCACGCGCTGCACGATGGCGCCGCTGAGCGCTTCGTCGGCCTGCTCGCACAGGATGGCGACGAATTCGTCGCCCGACAGGCGCGCCACCGTATCGCTTTCGCGCAGGCTGGCCTGCAGGCGCGTGGCGATGGTTTTCAGCAGCAGGTCGCCCGCCTTGTGGCCCAGGCTGTCGTTGACGAACTTGAAACGGTCGAGGTCGATCAACAGCACCCACAGCGCGCGGTTCTTGCGGCGCGACAGGGCCATGGCCTGCGTCAGGCGGTCGCGCAGCAGGGCGCGGTTGGGCAGGCCCGTCAGCACGTCGTGGTGGGCGATATGCTGGATTTGCTGCTCGGCCAGCTTGCGCTCCGTGATTTCCGAGCCCGTGCCCCGGTAGCCGCGAAACTCGCCCAGCTCGTTGAACAGCGGTTCGCCATTGACGCTGAACCAGCGCAGCTGGCCATTGCGGTCGTGCATCGCGTATTCGAGGTTGGAGAACGGCAGGTGCGCTTCCAGGGTGGCGATATGCTGCTTGCCCCAGCGTGAATTGCGCATCTCCGGGTTGTTGTCCCAGCGCCGCATGCCGATGAAGCGTTCCAGCGGCATGTTCGACTTGTCCGTGAAGCCGCTGGTGATGTGGGTGAAGCAGAAATTGACGTCCTGTTCCCAGTACCAGTCCGACGACAGGGCCAGCAGGCGGCGGAAGCGCTTCTCGCTTTCCTGCAGCGCCCGCTCCGTGCGCTGGCGCGCGCGCACGTCGGCGCTGAGCAGTTCATTGCTGCGCTTGAGGTCGGCGGTGCGCTGCTCCACCAGCAGCTGCACGCGGCGCGAACGCTGCGTCAGCGATTGCACGAAGGCGGCCGTCAGCAGACTGAACAGCAAACCCATGATGAGGGTGAACAGCGAGCCCAGGTGGTCGGCGAGGAAGGGGCGCGGATGGGCGTCGACGCGCACATGCCAGGGCCGGCCGGCGGCGGAAAAGGCGCTGTCGTAGCGGCTGTGGTAGGCAAACTGCAGCCAGCGGGGCAGCGATTGCCAGCTGCCGGCCGTGTTTTCGACAGTCGTCTGGCCGTGCCGGAAGATCAGTTGCCGGGGATCGGCGCCCGCGTCCGCGTACACGCTCAGTTCCAGTTGCGGGTCGCCCAGCAGGTCGGCGCCGGCGAGGATTTTCTGTACCAGCTCGCCGGCGCGGATGACGGCCGCCGTGTCGCCGATCAGCGCCGCGCGCCGCTGCTGCACGGTCTGCAGCGGCGCGCCGTGGCGGTACACGGGGCGCAGGATGACGAAGCCGCGCTGCGGCCCCTGCGCCAGGGCCAGCAGGCCGGTGGCCGTGGTCTGGCCGCTGACGATGGCCTGTTCCAGCGCGCCGGCCAGCAAGCCGTCCGGGCGCACGTTCAGGCCAAAGGCGGGGCGGTTGCCCTGCAGCGGTTCGAGATAATCGACGATCAGGTAGTTTGCGTGCTCGGCCACGGGATGGATGGCGCCATCGCGCATTTCCGTCATCGCATAGTCGGGCGCGATGCGCCGCAGCCCGGCCTCGAACGCGGCGCGCTGCGCATGCGGCACGAGACGGTGAAAATTGAAGGCCTGGATGAACGGGTGGCGCTGCAGCAGCGGCGTGGTGAAATCGTGGAATTGCTCGCGCGTGACGGGCACGACGGCCGCAAACAGCTGGTTCGTCGTGGTCAGCACTTCCACCGCATCGTCGAGTCCCTGTTCGATAGCCGCTACTCTGGCGCCGGCGCGCTGCTGCAGGCTCAGGCTCATCTTGTCGTATTCAAGCTGGCTGATGGCGGCGAACAGCACGGCCGTCACGCTGACGCCGCAGGCGAAGGTCAGCGCGGCCGCAGCGGAAATCGACAATGGCAGGCGGCCACGCAACATGGGTTTTCCTATCTCACTTCATGGACACAATTGCTCGGCAGCACCTGCCGGCCCGCGCAGGCCGTAGTTTGTCATAAACCACATCCATCATGCGAATTTTGCACCAGATCGCTGCTAATAAGCAACAATATCTCTGGCCATCGCGGACGACTATCGGTTGCCGCGTGCGCCTGATTGCCGGCGCAAACGCCACAACTGCCATGCCGGCAGCAGCCGGTTCAGGAAGGCCAGCCCTGCGGCGCGGCGCCAGCGCACCAGGCGCACGACGCGCACGGCGCGGCCCGTCCCCGGCTGGTCCGGCCTGGCGGCGAAGAGGATGCAGTTGTTGCCGGCGATGCCGTCGAACTGGCACACGGCGCCGCGGAAGGTCAGCATCAGGCGTTTCAGCATGGCGGGGTAGTGCTCGTCATAGCTGAACAGGTTGGCCACCAGCACGCCGCCGGGCAGCAGGGCGCGCAGGCAGTCCGCGTAGAAGCGCGCGCTGCCCAGGGCCGGCGGCAAGCCCGTTTCGTCGTAGCCGTCGAGCAGCAGCACGTCGGCGCAGCCCGGATGCTGGCGGATGTAGCTGACGGCGTCCGTTTCGATGACGCGCAGGCGCGCGTCGTCGGGCGGCAGCATGAATTGCTCGCGCAGCGCGATCACGTCGGCGCGCAGTTCCAGTACGGTGATGCGGGTGTCGGGCAGGTGGCGGTGGCAGAACTTCGCCAGCGAGCCGCCGCCCAGGCCCACCATCAGGATATGCCGCGGGCGCGGCACGAACAGGGTAAAGCACATCATGGCGCGCGCGTAGCGCAGCAGCAGATGGTCGGGGCGCGACAGCAGCATTTCGCTCTGGATCATGCCCGGCTGGAATTCGAGGCGGCGCCGGTCGCCGCAGGTATGCACCTGGGGCGCGCGCGCGGCGGGGAGTTTGCTATCCGGCATAGGGCGACTTCGCTGAGTGGACGGTGGGAGATGCTTTGTTGCATTCAGAGAAATCTGATAAGCTCCCGTGAGCATACCCGATTAATCCGCACCGAGCGTCCATATATGGCAGAGGCGGGCTGGCCGCTTGCACGCCCGGCGTGCAAGCTGGAGCAGCGCAAGGCAGCCTGTGGCACGCGGCGGCACGGCCGCGCAGTCGGGCACCATGGAGACAAGCATGTTTTTGGATCACCCCATTATCACGGCCACGAATAGTTTCACGGAGCCTGACCGCATCGAGCGGCTGACGCGCGTGTATGGCTACGCGGCGGCGCTGGCCGACCAGGCCGCCAATTTCGGCTTCATCGAGAAAGTGGCGCAAATCCACGATCACAAGGGTACCCTCATCGTTTTCTGGCATGAAGCCCCCAGCGAAGCGGAGAAGCAGTACTTCGTGCAGGCCTGGGCCAGCAAGGTCGGCGACGGCAGCACCAATGTCGAACACGAAATCTGACAGGATGCGCCGCGCCGGCGCGGCGATGGCATAGCCCATGGATATCAAGACCCTGGTACTGGCCCTGGCGCTTGGCAACCTGAGCCTGTGCGCGGCCCTGTTCTTCTTCGAATACGAGCGCAAGAAGTCGCTCAGCATGTCCACCTGGGCGGTGGCCAAGCAATGCCAGGCCGTGGCCTGGTGTCTGCTGTATTTCCGCGGCGTGCTGCCCGATTTTCTCTCCATCTTGCTGGGCAACAGCCTGCTGTTCGCCGGCATGGCGCTGGACGCAGGTGCCCTGTGGCAGGCGGCCGGACGCAGCGGCTGGCGCCGCCATGTGCTGCCGGCGCTGGGCGCGGCGATAGGGCTGTTTGCCGCCTGCTATCTGTTCGAGGTGGCGCCGCTGCTGCGCAGCGCGGGCGGTTCGCTGATCGTGGCCGGCTTCTTCCTGGCCGGCGTGGCCGCGCTGTGCCTGAAGTGGCGCGAGGCGAGCATGCTGCGCCGCTTCCTCGTCGTCAGCATGGGCATCCTGTCGCTGCTGATCGCCGCGCGCGGCGTGCTGGCCGCCAGCGTGCCCGGTTTCGATGCGGAGCTGATGCAGCTGGCCGGCTTCGGCGCGCTGTACCTGATGATGCTGACGAATGCCTTCGGCTACCTGCTGCTGTCGCGTGAAAAACTGGCCGGCGAGCTGGCGCGCCTGGAAGTGCTCGACGCGGCCACGGGCGTGCCGAACCGGCGCGGCTTTTACCAGGCGCTGGCGCCGTGGATGGCGCTGGCGCGCCGGCCCGGCCTGCCGACGGCGCTGGTGGTGCTCAATATCGACCATTTCAAGCGCGTCAACGACAGCTATGGCCATCCGGTGGGCGACGCGGTGCTGAAAACCATCGTCGACACCTGCCGCCAGCAGCTGCGCGACAGCGACCTGATGGGCCGCCTGGGCGGTGCCGAATTCGCCATCCAGCTGCCGCGCACGACGCTGGCCGATGCGCTGATGGTGGCCGAGCGCATCCGCGCCGCCGTCGAGGCGCTGCCCGTCAAGACGGAACGCGCCGTGCTGCAGCTGACGGCCAGCCTGGGCGTGACCACTATCCGCGCCGAGGACAGCACCGTCAGCCTGTTCAAGCGGGCCGACGAGGCGCTGCAGGCGGCCAAGCAGGCAGGCCGCAACCGCGTGGTCGAGGCGCAGGGCGCCAGCACGCTGGACATTTAAGCCGGCTTTACTTCTTGCGCGAGCCCAGCCAGCTCGGTTCCTTGCCGCACTCCTTGGGCAGGAACAGGGCGTCCAGGCCGGGATCGCAGCGCCGGTCCGGCGCCTTCATCGGCTCCACGGTGAGCCATTCGCTCCTGGGCAGTATCTTTTCTTCGCGTGGCGCCACCGGCGGCGCGGGCGGCAGGCTGTCTTGCCACCGTGCCTCTGCGGCAGGCGCGGGCGCGGTGGCCCAGTTGGCGTCAACCTGCGCTGCCTGCGCTGGCGGTGTGTCCGCGTGCGCGGCGGCGCACAGCAGGCTGCCCGCGAAGAAGAACGTGCGCATGGCTGTGCTGTTTATGGAAATCATGGTTAGTCCTTGGTCGGTGCCCGGAAGGCGGACCCTGCATTATGACGGCGGCAGGAAGCAAAAAGACAAGAAAATTGCAACGGCATGTTACCAAAGGGACTATAGTTACTGGTAGCAAGCAGGTGCACTGTGGCAAGGTGATTGAAAGGCGGGTCAGGCGCGGGGCGCCGTCACGCGAGATGTGTATTCCCTAACTTTCATTTAAGCTAAGCAAGTTATGCTATCGGGTGCACGCCAGGACCCTCTTGCCGTCCGCACCGCAGTTCCCCTTTTTTACTCTTGCCAGGCCCATAATGAAAATGCTCAAATCCCTGCCTGTATGGCCGCTTGCCGCCCCGCTTGCCGGCTGGCTGTTCCTGTTCGGTTCCACCTTCAATGTTGGCGGCTTCTATCAGATCCTGCTGGTGGCCGGCCTGATCGGCAGCGTGCTGGCCGCCGTCTACCACGCGGAAGTGGTGGCGCACCGCATCGGCGAACCGTACGGCACCCTGGTGCTGGCGCTGGCCGTGACCCTGATCGAGGTGGCGCTGATCGTCTCGCTGATGCTGGCCGGCGGACCGGAAACGACGGGGCTGGCGCGCGACACGGTGTTTGCCGCCATCATGATCATCCTCAATGGCATCGTCGGCATCTGCCTGCTGCTGGGCGCCGGGCGCCACCGCGAGCAGACCTTCGGCCTGCTGGGCGTGAGCGCGTCGCTGGCCACGCTGGCGGCCATCGCCATCCTGACGCTGGTGCTGCCGAACTACACCTCGAGCGCCGCCGGGCCGTACTACAACTCGAGCCAGTTGATCTTCATCGCCGTCATCTCGCTGGTCCTGTATGGCACTTTCGTGCTGGTGCAGACGGTGCGCCACCGCGATTACTTCCTGCCCAAGGAAGCCGTGGGCGACGAAGAGGTGCATGCGGCGCCGCCCACGCCTACCGTCGCCTGGGTCAGCGCCGGCGCGCTGCTGGTCTGCCTGGGCGCCGTGGTGCTGCTGGCCAAGTCGCTGGCGCCGGCGCTGGAAACGGCGATTGCCGCCATGGGTGCGCCAAAGACCCTGGTCGGCATCGTCATCGCCGCCATCGTGCTGCTGCCCGAAGGCCTGGCCGCCGTGCGCGCGGCCCGCGCCAACCGCCTGCAAACGAGCTTGAACCTGGCGCTGGGGTCCGCGCTGGCCAGCATCGGCCTGACGATACCCGCCGTGGTGGTGGTGTCGCTGGCCACGGGCCTGACGATCACGCTGGGACTCGATATCAAGTCGACAGTGCTGCTGCTATTGTCGCTGATGGTGGCCACCCTGTCGCTGGGCACGGGCCGCACCACGGTCATGCAGGGGACGGTCCACCTGGTGATTTTTGCCGTGTATTTGTTCACGACCATCGTGCCGTAAGCCGCCGCACGACTGCCGTTTTGTCACAATCCTGTCACGCCGCTGTCATACGATGAGAGTAGTGTGGTAGGATTTTTAAATCGTCTAAATGATTTATATAGTTTAGCAACTGATTTTGCCAACTTTTTTCGGTTGGTGCAGCAATGACAAGACAAGAGGCCAGTATGTATGCAGCGGTGGACCTGGGGTCCAACAGTTTTCGTTTACACGTCGGCACGCATGATGGCGACACGATCCGCGTGGTCAAGAGCGTGCGCGACCCGATACGCCTGGCCGCCGGCCTGGATGCCAATGGCGACTTGACCGAGGCGGCCATGCAGGGCGCGCTGGCCTGTTTGCAGCGTTTTCGCGCCACCCTCGCCGGTTTCGAGCTGGAAGCCGTGCGCGTGGTGGCCACATCGGCCATGCGCGTGGCGCGCAACGGCGCCGTTTTCCTGCCGCTGGCCGAGCAAGCCATCGGCTACCCGATCGAGATCATCTCGGGCGAGGAAGAGGGGCGCCTGATTTACATGGGCGTGGCCAATTCACTGGCCATTCCCGGCGAGCGCCGCCTGGTGATGGATATCGGCGGCGGCTCGACGGAGCTGATACTGGGGCGCGGCCAGGATATCGAGCGCGTGGAGTCGTTCAGCCTGGGCACGGTCAAGCAAAGCCTGTCCTTTTTTATCGGCGGGCGCATCGACGCCCCGTCGTTCGAGGCGGCCATCCTGTCGGCGCGCAGCCATTTCGAGGATGCCGCGCCGCCGTACCATCCGCAGCACTGGAAGACCGCCTACGGTTCTTCCGGCACCATCCGCACGATCGCCGACATCATCGCCCGCAACAAGCTTGGCGACGGCTTGCTCACCAGCGCCAGTCTCGATGCGCTGGCGCGGCGCTTCATCGAACTCGGTCACACCAGCCGCATCGACATGCCGGGCCTGCGGCCCGACCGCGCCAGCACCATCGTCGGCGGCCTGGCCATCCTGATCGGCCTGTTCCGTGAACTGGCGATTCCCGCCATGACGCCGATCGAGGCGGGCTTGCGCATGGGCGTGATGTGGGACCTGTATCTGCGCTCGACCAAGCGTGACCGCCGCGAACAGTCGGTGCAGGGCTGCATGGAGAAATTCCATATCGACCAGCAGCGGGCGGGCCGGGTGGCCGAGCAGGCGCTGGCCATGTACGCCCAGCTCAAGCCCACGTCCGAAGCCCTGGTGAAATGCCTGCGCTGGAGCAGCCTGCTGCACGAGGTGGGCCTGGCCGTGTCGCAGACGGGCTACCACAAGCATGCGGCCTACATCGTGGAAAATGCGGATTTGCCCGGTTTTACGACGCGCGAACAGAAGACCATGAGCCGCCTGATCCTGGCGCAGAAGGGCAATCTGCGCAAGATCGGCGAGGTACTGTCCGATCCCGATTTCGCCAAGGCCGTGCTGGCGCTGCGTTTGTCGATTTTGCTCATGCATGCGCGCATCGAGGCCGATTTCAGCGAACTGCGCCTGCGCATGAAGAGCCGCATCGAACTCGATATCAAGCGCGGCTGGGTGGCGCACCATCCCACCGTGTCGTTCTGGATCGAAAAGGAACAGGAATTCTGGGATGAGGTCGGGGTCGACTTCACGATACGCGCCAGCGCGTGAGAGGACGGCAAGATTGCTGAAGTTTGATATACAGCAAGCAAGGTTTTTAAAAACAGTATATATTGTTTATATTATTTGTTAGATTGGAAAATCCATGACCAAAACCGTACCTGCCAAAAAAGCCGACAGCGCGCCCGTATCGATGTTCCCTACGAGCGCTTCGATCAATGCGGCCGCAGCCAAGGCCGCGCCTGCCAGCAAACCTGCCGCCAAGCCTGCCGCCAAGCCTGCCGCCAAGCCGGTGGCAAAGGCCGCCGCCAAGCCAGTGGCGGCCAAAGCCGCCGCAGCGAAGCCTGTTGCCGCCAAGCCTGCCGTAGCCAAGCCTGCCGTAGCCAAGGCGCCGGCCGCCAAGCCGGCGGCCAAGGCCGTGGCTGCCAAGCCAGTCGCGAAAGCCGCCGTCAAGCCAGCCGCGCCGGCCGCTGTCAAGCCAGTCGCCAAGGCGGCCGTCAAGCCAGTTGCCAAGGCGGCCTCCAAGCCGGTCGCGAAAGCTGCGGCCAAACCGGTGGCCAAAGCCGCCGCCAAGCCGGCCGCCGTGAAAAAAGCGCCGGCCGCCAAGGTCGCCGCCGTCAAGGAAAAAGCCCGCAAGCCGAAGCTGGTGCGCGACAGCTTCACCATGCCGGAAGCCGAGTATGAAGTCCTGGGCCAGGTCAAGAAGGCCTGCCTGAAAGCCGGTTTCGAGATCAAGAAAAGCGAATTGCTGCGCATCGGCGTGGCGCTGATCAGCCAGATCGACCTGGCGACCCTGCAAAACGTGCTGGCCGGCCTGCCGCAGCTGAAAACGGGCCGTCCGAAGAAGGATTGAGGTTGACGGCAGGGCGGTCCCGCGTGGACTGCCGCCTGCTTGCCCATTCTGGTTTACCATGGGGGCTGTACTAGTTCCCCATGGTTGCCATGTCAGAAGAAACAGAGATCGAACGCGCCGGCTTCGTCGAGCGCGCCATTGTCCGCCACCGCGCGGGCGATTCCACTGCCGCCATCGACCACGTCGCCGAGGAAATCCCCGTCGCGCTGGTCTTCAACGGCATTTCCCACGTCGTCATGATGGCTACGCCGCGCGACCTCGAAGCGTTCGCGTACGGCTTCGCGCTGACGGAAGGCGTGGTGGCATCGGCTGCCGCCATTTTCGACTGCGAAGTGTTGCTGCGCCCCGATTCCGCCGAAGTGGCGCTGACCATCGCGCAGGAAGATTTCGTGCGCCTGAAGGACCGCCGCCGCGCGCTCACGGGCCGCAGCGGCTGCGGCGTGTGCGGCATCGACAGCATCGATATGCTCGACCTGCATCCGGAAGCGCTGCCGCCGTCCCTGATCCGGGTCGACCTGCCGGCTGCGCTGGCGCGCGCCGCCAGCGGTTTGCGCGAACACCAGGCGCTGATGCGGGAAACGGGCGGCGTGCATGCGGCTGCCTGGTGCACGCCGGACGGAGACATCGTGCGGGTGTGCGAGGATATCGGCCGGCATAACGGACTCGATAAGCTGATCGGCCATCTCGCGCTGCAAGATGCCGACATGCGGCGCGGGTTTGTTTTCCTGTCCAGCCGCGGCAGCTACGAGCTGGCGCGCAAGGCTGCGCGCATGCGGATTCCCCTGCTGGCGACGATTTCCGCCCCCAGTTCGCTGGCCATTTCCATCGCCGTGCAGGCGGGCATGAAGCTGGTGGGCTTCTGCCGCCAGGATGCCTGGGTCGATTACACGCCCGGCATCACGCTCTAAGTTCACTGCGCCGCCGCGCGCCACGCCGCCGGCCCATGCGCCGGTCAGGTCCGCCATGCCGGCATCGGCAAAGCGCGCCATGGCGGTGCCGGCCAGATTGGAAGGGGAGTGTGGTAATTCTGCACGATCCTGCCATGGTATTGACTTGCGTCATGGAAATGACATTCGGCTGTCATTTTCCTGACATATTAGGCAAGTACGCTGGAGTCGTCTTGATCACAGGGGATGAAACCATGCAAAACCTAATTGCGTCAAACGAAGCAAAGTCCCGGCCGGTCCAACTGGTGCTGAGCCAGGCCACTACAGCTGCGGAATTGCGCGAAGTACAGCGTCTGCGCTACAAGGTGTTTATCGAGACCATGGGCCTGACGTCGTTGGCCAATGCCGATGGCCTCGACAGCGATGAATTCGACGAGCACTGCGATCATCTGATCGTGCGCGACGCCGACACCCTGAAAGTGGTGGGAACTTACCGCGTGCTGAGCGCGGCCAAGGCCGCCAAGATTGGCCGCCTGTATTCGGAAAACGAGTTCGACCTGAGCCGCCTGAACAATCTGCGCGGACGCATGGTCGAAGCGGGCCGCGCCTGCATCCATCCCAAGTACCGGGGCGGCAGCGTGATCATGCTGCTGTGGTCCGGGCTGGCCGAATACATGCGCCGCGAACGCTGCGACTACCTGGTGGGCTGCGCCAGCATCAGCCTGGCCGATGGCGGCCACAATGCCGTCGCCGTCTACCAGGCGCTGGCCGAGAAGCACATGGCCCCAAGCGAGTACCGCGTCACGCCGCACCTGCCTTTCCCCATCCACCAGGTGGAAGCGGCGCACAAGCCGCAGGTGCCGCCGCTGATCAAGGGCTATCTGCGTTCGGGCGCGTGGATTTGCGGCGAACCGGCCTGGGACCCCGATTTTGAAAGCGCCGACATGTTCATGATGATGCCTCTGGCGAATCTGGACGAGCGTTATGCGCGCCATTACGGAGTGGTGCCTGGCTGATACCCTGCAGTGACGCCTGCAGCTGGCTGGCCAGCGCCTGCGCGGCGCTGCGCAAGCCGGTTTCCGCGCCGTCCGGCGGCAGCAGGTCGAGCAGGAAGCGCAGGGGCACGGTGATCGCTTCGGGTTCGCCGATGCTGCCGTGGCGCAGCACGGCGTCGCGGTACAGCGCCAGGAAGGCGGCGCGCGCCGGCGCGTCGAAGGGCTGGCCGTCCGGCACCTGCCACAGGGCTGCCAGCAGGGCGGCGCGCACGGGGGCGCCGGCGTCGATGGCGCGGTGTTCGTCCGCGTGGCGCTGGCGCGCATAGGCAACGGCGTCGTGCAGCAAGTCCCCCAGCTGCGGGTGCAGCGCCTGCCAGGCGCTGTCGTCGCCATGGGCCTTGAGCAGCAGCGCGCCCGCCAGTACCTGAAAAATCAGGTGGCAGTCGGCTGCGCCGCTGCGCCGCCGTGCTTCCTCCAGCGCGGCCAGGCAGGCGTCCGTCATGGCGCGCAGTGCCGGCGCGCCGGATTGCCCTTCGCTGCAGGCCAGGCGCGCCTGCAAGGCCCAGTAGCGGCCCAGCAGGGCCAGGCGCTGCGCCGTCGGCGCCAGTGCGATCAGCAGGTCGATATGCTGTTTACCGTCGTGCATCAATTGCCGGCCCAGCGCCGTATCGGGCACGGCCGGCACCTCGATGCCGGCGCCCGCATCGAGGCCGCACAGGGCCGCGCCCTGGCGTATCTCCAGCTCAGCCCAGTGCGCCAGCGCGCGCAGGGACACCCTGCCGTCCGCCGCGCTGTGCGCCGCCCGATAGTGTTCGATGGCGCGCAGGGTATTGTCTAGCCCGCCTAGGCCGGCGCGCGTGGCGGCCATGTTTTCGCGGATGTCGGCGCAACCGAAAAAGCGCGCGCGCACGGCTTCCTCGATGCTGCCCAGCTTTTCCTCGATGGCCGCGCGGCGCGCCGCATCGGCGCCCGCCAGGCGCGCGTGCAGGGTTTCCAGGTCGGCCAGCAGGTGGCCGTGGTAGTGGTAGGCGGGGGCCTGCCATGGCCGGCTTTGCGTATTCGGAAAATGGTAGTGGTCATCACCGTACGCCTGGTAGGCGCCCCAGGTATTCGAGGTGGGGAAGTGCAGGTAGGCCGCCTCGCGCGCCAGGCGCACGGCGTCGCCGAAGAATTCGCCGCTCAGCATGGCGTGATAGAAGCTGTGCGCGAAAATGCTGGCCGCCTGGTCGTCGATGCGCCAGCCGGCCGCGATCACCGCCTGCGCGCCCATTTCAATGAAGGCCGTGGCCAGGCTGGCGGCCAGCTTGGACCATGGCGCGATGGCGTCCGGGCGCATGTCGCCCAGGTGGCAGCAATTGATGAAGACGAATTGCGGCACGCGTTTGAGCTTGCTCACCTGCGCCGCCGTCAGCCGCGTCTTTGGTCCCAGCACCAGGCCCGTATGCGCGATGCCGGGGCCGGCCACCTCGCCGTGACCGGCCAGGTGGATGGCGAAATAACGTTCGTCGAACAGGTGCACCAGCACGCGCTGCGCCTGCGGGCGCAGCAGCTCGCGCACCTGGTAGCCGTACGCGCCGAACATGCGCGTCACGTCCTGCGCCTCGGCTTGCGCGCCGGGCAGCTCGGGCAGGCCTGAATCCGTGTCGCCGATCACCAGCACGCTGTTGCTGGGCGGGCTGGTGGCGGGCGGCTGTTCGCGCAGGCTGGCCAGCTGGCGCACCATGCCGATGCGCGTCGACAGCGGGCTTTCCTCGCTGCCCGCCTCGTCGCGCATGAGTTCCCACGGGTAGATGGCGGCGCTCTGGTCGACGGCCAGGATCAGCCCGCGCATCTCGGGAATGGCCGCCTTCAGGCCATTGGGCAGCATCAGTTCGTACAGCGCGCGCGACAGGCCCGGCTGGTCGGTGGTGTTGTCGGTGGCGTCCATGATCAGGCCATCGACGGCCTGGCGCTGGTTCGGCTCTTCGTCGACGCTGTTGTGGGCGCGGTCCGTCAACAGCGTGAAGCGCAGGGCGCCGGACAGGTCGGCGGCGACGATCTGCACGCGGCGCCAGCCGTTGTCGCCGCTCAGGCTGGGCAGGATGCGACGGTAGCCGCCGGGGCTGTGGCGGATGCGCCGCTCGAACGTGAAGCTGCCCTGGTAGCGCGCCTCGGCCATGATCTGTTCGATGGCCATGGCGGCGGCGATGGCGCGCGCCTCGGACTGTTCATAGATGGCGATATGGCCGATGCGGCAGGCCATGCCCGCGTCTTCCAGGCGCCGGTTGGCGCTGCGCGCGCCGTCGATCAGGGCGCGCGCGCACAGGGCGATGCTCAAGCCGCCATAGCCGGAACCGGACAGCAGGCTGGCCACGCGCAAGCCGTGTTCGCCCATCGGCGGCGTGGCGACATGACCGGCGGCGCGCACCTGCATGCAGACGCACGCGTATTCGAGCAGGCCGCCGGCGAATGCGCGCGCCAGTTCGCCCGGCGTCAGTTCGCCCAGCGCGCCCAGGCCGATGACGATGGCGCCGCCGGGCCGGCGCGCCGCGTCCGGCTGCAGCACCACCAGCGCCGCATCGGGGCGTTGCGGGAAGCGTCCCAGCGCATGGATTTCCTGCAGCCGGCCCGCCAGCAGGCGGTCCAGAAAGCTCATGCTGCCGCGCAGCGATTCGTAGGCATAGCAGCCGCTCATGACGGGAGCGTCGGCCGAAGCCATGCTGCCGTGGATGACGGAAATGCCCAGGCGCGCCGGCGGGCTTTCCGGCGCCAGGGCGGGGCGCGCCGCGCCGACGGCCGCGTCGAGCAGTTCCTGCGGCTGCGGATACAGCGGTGGCACGTCGGCCGGCTGGGGGCGGAAGCGCGGCGGCACGCCG
>NZ_NEGZ01000024.1 GCF_002127585.1 Janthinobacterium sp. GW458P | reverse complement strand
CCTGCCGCCGCCGCGCCGGCCGAGGCCGCGCCTGCGCTGCCGCGCGCCAAGCCCAGGCCCCTGCACGCGCCGCCGCCGGAAAAGAAGGCGGGCGGCAATGGCTTGCTATGGCTGGGCATCGGCACCGCGCTCTTCCTGCTGCTGACGGCCGTCATCGCGTATGCCGTGCGCAAGCGCAGGCAGGCTGCGGCACCGGCGGCGCCATCGAAGTACTGGGTCTTGCTGCGCAAGCCGTTCCGCCGCAAGACCGACGTGCCGGTGCTGACGGAAACGGTGGAAGGGGAGCAAGAGCCGGCGCCGGAAGCGGAGCCGGAGCCGTTCTCCCGTTAACGCTCCGCTGAAATTTGATATGAAAAAAGATATTGAAAAAATACATGGAAACGCGTGTCAATCGCGTTGCCTGTTTTTCAAAGATGGTGATATGATTAATTCAGTGGACTTGCTCTACGACAAAACAGTCCCAGCCTGGCGCAGCCACCAACGATAGCGTGGCGCGGCAAACAGGTGTAGCGTTGCATAAACGCCTGGGCCTGGAAGCGGTCTGCGATGCCGACGATGTGCTCGCGGACGCCGGATGCAACCGGCAGCGAGGCGACGCCAGGAGATACCTGGGGTTCGCCTTCCAAATTCTTTCTCCCTGCCAACACTGGCGCGCGCTGCGCGGCCGGCCAGGGCGGCAGGCGTAAAAAAAGCACCCTCGGGTGCTTTTGTCTTTTCTGCGATGCAAACTTGTTTACATGCGGGCGCGCGCGGCGGGCATCACGCTGGCCAGTTGCGTCATCCACGGTTCCGTGACGGCGCGGATGTCGCGGTCATTCGCCAGGATTTGCTTGAGCAGGTCGATCTTGCGCAGGCGCGCAGCGCCGGCAAGGGCGGGTACCTTGCCCGTCGTGGCCGTGCTGGCCGCGCTGGCGCACTGGTTTTCCAGGGTGTCCAGGCCATCCCAGTCGCTCGTACGCGCCGCCACGACCATTTTATTGGTCATTCCTGCAATATTTTCGTACATCGAGAGAACGTCGTTGGAGGTCATGAGCACACCCGTAACTAGTGAATGGATTACTGCTTGTCTAGGTTAACGGCGGCCACGGCGGGAACTTGAGGGGTTTTTTGAAAATAAATGCAAATAATTTCAACCGCGCGCGCCTGCCTGCCGAAAAATGCGCCGAAACAGCGCGCCAGACCCCGTGGATGCGGGGCTTGGCGGGTGTCGGCGGCGGCGCGCTTATTTCACCAATTCTTCCAGCCCCGCGCTCAGTTCGGCCGGCGGCGGCATCTTGTCCACCAGCACGGAGGGCGGCAGGCCCAGCGATTCAGCCACGTCGCTGGGGTAGCAGGCGATGATTTCTTCATTGCTCAGGGCGTTTTCGTCGACGCGCGCGCGCCAGGCGCCCAGGTGGACGATGGCGGCCAGGCGGTTCAGGGGCGCCTTGATGAGCGGATCGGGAAAGGCGGCGATGGTGGCGGCAAACGTGGGCGGGAATTTCCAGCGGCGCGCCAGTTCCGCGCCCACGTCCGCGTAGCTGTAGCCCAGCGAGACCCGCTCCGCGTCCAGGCGGCGCGCATCGAGCGGCGGGGCGATCTTGTCGAGCTGCATGGCTTGCTCGGGCATGGCGGCATGGATCACCAGTTGGCCGATCGCATGCATCATGCCGATGGTAAACGCCAGGTCCTGGTTGTCGCCCGTCTGCCTGGCGATCCAGCGGGCCGATACGGCGCTGTGCAGGCTGTAGCGCCAGAACTGCGGCAGGTTCAGGCCGGGCACGGCCTTGTAGCCGTTGACCAGGCCCGAACTGATGACGAGCGTGCGCACGGTAACAAAGCCCAGCATCAGCACGGCGTCTTCCACCGTGCCGATGCTGTGCGAGACGTGGTAGTAGGCCGAGTTGGCCAGCCGCAGCAGCTTGGCGCTCAGCGCCGGGTCCGCGCCCAGCTGGCGGGCGATGTCTTCGGTGGAAATGGCGGGATTGTCGAAACTGCGGACCAGTTCGTCGACGACCTTCGGGGCGGTGGGCAGGGCATGGGGTTGCTGGAACAGCGCTTCAAGTTGCATGGCGATTCTCCTTGGCAGTCGCGCGGCACGGTGTCGGGGTCGTGAAACTATATGCCGATTTTTTATGCGCATGCAAAAAAGTTCGCGGGCGGTTTTTTGGCCTGAAACAGGCTATGATTTTAGCCACTCATCCCAGCAATTCAACGAAAGGACCGCCCATGCACGGTTTTCGCTTTTCCTGGCGCCGGACGCCAGTCCAGGCCGCCATCGCCCTGACCCTGGCCGGCGCCACGCTGGCCGCCCTGCCGGCCCTGGCCCACGGCCAGGACGCGGCGGCCGCCCCGGCTGCCGCCAGCGCCGCGCCGGTGTTGCCCGGCGATGATTTCTATTCCTACGTGAATGGCGACTGGATGCGCGCCACGGCCATTCCCGCCGACCGTAGCAGCTGGGGGTCGTTCGCCATGCTGGCCGAGGCAAGCAACAAGCGCATCACGGCCCTGATCGAAGCCTTGCCGGCGGCCGCGGGGCAGGGCAGCGAAGCGCGCCAGGTCGGCGATTTTTACCGCAGCTGGATGGATGAATCGGCTATCGAAGCGAAAGGCTGGGCGCCGCTGCGACCGATGTTGACAAAGATCAATGGCATCCGCGACCAGGCGGGGCTGGCGCGGGCGCTGGGCGAGAGCCTGCGCGCCGATGTCGATCCCCTCAACGCGACCAATTTTTATACGGAAAACCTGTTCGGCCTGTGGGTGGCGCAAGACTTGAACGACCCCACGCGCAATGTCGCCTATCTGCTGCAAGGCGGCCTGGGCATGCCCGACCGCGCTTATTATGCGACGGACAGCGCGCGCATGCAGGGCTTGCGCGCCAGCTACCAGGCGCACATCGCCGCCATGTTCAAGCTGGCCGGCTACGGCGATGCGGCAGGCCGGGCCGCGCGCGTGTTTGCGCTGGAACAGCAGATTGCCGCCAGTCATGCCAGCCGCGAGGATTCGGCCGATGTCGCCAAGGGCAATAATGCGTGGCGCGCCGGGGATTTCGCCAGCAAGGCGCCGGGCCTCGACTGGCAAGCCTTCTTCCAGGCGGCCGGCCTGGGCGCGCAGGCGGATTTCATCGTCTGGCACCCGACGGCGATGACGGGCAGCGCCGCGCTGGTGGCGAGCGTGCCGCTGGCCACCTGGAAGGATTTCCTCGCCTTCCACGCGATCAATCACTTCAGCACGGTCTTGCCCAGGGCGGCGGCCGAACAGCGCTTCGCCTTCTATGGCAGCGCCCTGAGCGGCACGCCGCAGCAGTCGCCGCGCAGCAAGCGGGCGCTGGCCGCGACGAATGCGGCCCTCAGCGACGCCGTGGGCAAGCTCTACGTGGAGCGCTATTTCTCACCGGAATCGAAAGCCCGCGTGCAGGACATGGTGACGAATATCGTCGCCGCCTTCTCGCGCCGCATCGACAAGCTCGACTGGATGGCGCCGCAAACCAAGGCGCAGGCGCAGGAAAAACTCAAGACCCTGTACGTGGGCGTGGGCTATCCGGAGCACTGGACCAGCTATGCGGGCTTGCGCGTGGTGCGCGGCGACGCGCTGGGCAATGCGCAGCGCGCCGAGCAGTTTCATTACCGGCAGGAACTGGCCAAGCTGGGAACGCCGCCCGACCGCAAGGCCTGGGCCATGCCGGCGCAACTGGTCAACGCCGTCAACCTGCCGCTGCAAAATGCGCTGAACTTCCCGGCCGCCATCCTGCAGCCGCCGTTCTTCGATGCGAAGGCGTCCGATGCGGCCAACTATGGCGGCATCGGCGCCACCATCGGCCACGAGATCAGCCACAGCTTCGACGACCAGGGCGCGCAGTTCGACGCCCAGGGCAAGCTGCGCGACTGGTGGACGCCGGCCGACCTGGCGCACTTCCAGGCCGCCTCCCGGCAGCTGGTAGCGCAATTTTCCGCCTATAAACCGTTCCCCGACCTGGCCGTGAATGGCCAGCTGACCTTGAGCGAAAACCTGGCCGACCTGGCCGGCGTGGCGGCCGCGTACGACGCGTTTGCGCTATCGCAAGAAGGCAAGCCGGCGCAGCCGGAAGCGCAGCGCGCGTTCTTCATCGGCTACGGCGTCAGCTGGCGCAGCAAGGCGCGCGAAGCGGCGGCGCGCCAGCAAATCCTCACGGACGGCCATGCGCCGGCGCAATACCGCGCCGCCACCGTGCGCAACCTCGACGCCTGGTATCCGGCCTTCGACGTCCAGCCGGGCCAGCAGCTGTACCTGGCGCCCGAGCAGCGCGTGCGCGTCTGGTAGTCATTTACGGTGCCGCACGCCCAGCGCGCCGGCACCGTAAAATGGCGTGATTACTGATTGGAGCGCCATGAAGCCGACCTCGCAAGACCAGCAAGACCCCATCCACGCCATCACGGGCCGCACCCTGGCCCATTATGACGCCAGCGCCGAGCAGTTTTTCGAGGGCACGCGCGACCATGACGTCAGCCAGAACATCGGCGCGCTGCTGAACGCCATCGGCAGGCCCGCGCCGCTGTCCATCCTCGACCTCGGTTGCGGCCCCGGCCGCGACCTGAAGGCGTTCACGGCCCTGGGCCATCACGCGATGGGCGTCGATGGCTGTCCCCGCTTCGTCGAGATGGCGCGCGCCTACAGCGGCTGCACCGTGTGGCAGCAGGATTTCGTCGACCTCGACCTGCCCGCTGCGCACTTCGACGGCGTGTTCGCCAATGCCGTGCTGTTCCACGTGCCCAGCGCCGCCTTGCCCGGCGTGCTGCGCGCTTTGTACGCGTGCCTGAAGCCGGGCGGCGTGCTGTTCAGTTCGAACCCGCGTGGGCAGAACCAGGAAGGCTGGAACGGCGCGCGCTACGGCAGCTACCATGACGAAGCGAGCTGGGCCGCCTACGTGCAGGCGGCCGGCTTTACCCTGGTCGAGCAGTACTACCGACCGCCGGGCTTGCCGCGCGAGCAGCAGCCATGGCTGGCCACCGTCTGGCGCAAGGATTTGGCGGCCTGATCGACGATGTTGGCACTGTGTTAGGAACCGTACAGAGCCTTTGAACCCCACTGCGTACTATGGACACATCGACACGCAACAAGCAGCGTGTGAGCCGCAGTACCGGCCCTTGCGGGCTGGACAACAGATGTACCAACTACAGTGAGGATCCATCATGAACAAAGATCAAGTCGAAGGTAAACTGAAGGAAGTCGGCGGTAAAATCCAGGAAGCCGCTGGCAAAGTCGTCGGCAGCGAAGAACAGCAAGCCAAGGGCCTGGCCAACCAGGTCGAAGGCAAAGTGCAGAAGAAGGTTGGTGATGTGAAAGATGCAGTCGAAACTGTGACCCGCAAGCCATAATTTCTGCTCCAGTATAAAAAAACCGCCGCCTGTCGCAAGACAGGCGGCGGTTTTTTATTTGATGCAGCGCAAGCTTACTGTGCTGGCTTCATCAGGTTCTGCTTGAAGAACAGCTCGATTTTCTTGTATACGTGGCGCTGGCCCGCGCGCGACGAGATGCCGTGCTTGGCGCCCGGGTAGGTCATCAGGTCGAACTGCACGCCGCGGTTCACCAGCGCGTCGATCAATCGCGTGCTGTTGCTGAACAAGACGTTGTCGTCGGCCATGCCGTGCACCAGCAGCAGCGGCGACTTCAAGCCGTCGAGGTGGGCGAACACGGTGCTGGCCTTGTAGCCGTCCACGTTTTCCTTCGGCATGCCGAGGAATTGCTCCGTGTAGTGGGTGTCGTACAGCGACCAGTCGGTCACGGGCGCCACCGACACGCCCATGGCGATCTTGTCCGATGCGGCCGACAGCAAACGCAGGGTCATGAAGCCGCCGTAGCTCCAGCCGAACACGCCGATGCGTTTCGCATCGACGAAACTTTGCTTGCCCAGCCAGTCGATGCCGACCAGCTGGTCGGCCACTTCGGCGGCGCCCAGGTTGTGGTAGATGGCGTCCGTGAACGCGCGCTCGCGGCGCGAGGAACCGCGGTTATCGAGGCGGAAGACGACAAAGCCCTGCTGCGCCATGTACTGGTCGAAGTTGTTGCCCCAGCGGCGCGCCACGTGCTGCGAGTGCGGGCCGCCATACGTCGACAGGTAGACGGGATAGCGCTTGCCCGCGTCGAAGTTCGACGGCTTGACGATGGAGTAGTACAGCGTCTGGCCATCGTTGGCCTTCAGGGTGCCGTATTCGGTCGGCAGGTGGTCGGCCTTGTACTTGAAATACGGGTGGCTGGCGTTGAGCGCGTTTTCTTCCAGCCAGCCCACCATGGCGCCGTCCGGGCGGCGGATGCTCACTTGCGGCGGCGTGGCCGGGTCGGAATACGTGTCGACGAAGACTTCGCCATTGCGCGAGAACGTCGTGTCGTGCCAGCCGTCGGCTTTCGTCACGCGCTGCGGCTTGTCGGCCGTGCTGCCGTCGAGGGCCAGGGCGTAGGTCTGCTTGTCGATCACGGCGTCGCGGTTCGACGATACATAGACCTTGCCCGACTTCTGGTTCACGGCCAGCACGCTGTCGATGCCCCACTCGCCGGAAGTGACAGGGTGCAGCAGCTTGCCGCCCATGTCGTACAGGTACAGATGGTTGCGGCCCGTGCGCTCGGACGACCACAGGAAGGTGCCGTTGGCCAGGAAGCGCAGGTCGTCATGGATGCTGACCCAGGTTGTCGACGTTTCCGTCAGCAGGGTGCGCTGCGCCAGGGTGGCCGCGTCGACGGCGACCAGGTCCAGCGTCTTCTGGTCGCGCGACTGGCGCTGGTAGACGAGCGACTTGCTGTCCGCGCTCCAGTCGGCGCGCACCAGGTAGATATCGGGGTTGGTGCCCAGGGCCACCTGGCGCTGCGCGCCCGTTTCCGGCGAGACGATCAGCAACTGCACCAGCACGTTCGGGTCGCCGGCGGCAGGGTAGCGCTGCTCGACGACGTCGGTGCGGTCGGCGAAGATTTCGAAGCGCCGCACGACGGGCACGGGCGCTTCGTCATAGCGTTTATACGCGATGGCCGAATCGTCGGGCGCCCAGTAGTAGCCGGTGCGCTGTCCCATTTCTTCCTGCGCCACGAATTCGGCTTCGCCGTTGCGTATCGTGCCCTTGCCGTCGCTCGTCAGCTGGCGTTCCTTGTCCGTCTTGAGGTCGATCACATAGATGTTTTGATCGCGCACAAACGACACGTAGCGGCCTTTCGGCGAGATTTTCGGGTCCAGCACATTGCCCTTGGCGACCAGGCGCGCCTTGTCCGGATGGGCCGCGTCGACCAGGTACAGATTGCCGGCCAGCGGCACCAGCAGCTGCTTGCCGTCCGGCGACCAGCTGTAGCTGAGAATGCCGTTCAGGCTGGCCGTGCGCTCGCGTTCGCGGCGCGCCTGCTCTTCGGGCGAAATCGTTTCATTCGGCACCAGCGCCTTCGAGTCGACCAGGCGGTGCGTGCTCTTGTCCTTCAGCTTGAATTCCCACAGGTCGAGCTGGAACTGGTTGTCGGCGCGGCCGCGCAGGAAGGTCACGCGCTCGCCGTCGGGCGAGACCTTCAGGTTGCGCACGCCGGGGCCGGCCAGCGCCGGATCGGCGTGGATGCGTTCCAGGGTCAGCTTTTCAGCCGATGCGGGAACGCTGGCCATCGCGGCCAGGAAACAAAGAATAAAACGCATGGATGTCTCGGTAGTTGAAGGAATGAATGGCACTGCCAGGGAAGGCAAGCTTGAGCGTTGCCTAAGCGTAAGACGATACCAGAGCGTGCCTGTTTATGCGATAGCCCCGGCCACGGAATAAGCGCTTCCTGGCCGTATTTCCTTCGTCAAAAATGTCTAGCAGCCGCCCATTCCATGGCGCTTTGCCCCGTTCAGGCCAATATCGTACCTGCGATCACCGTCAGGCAGGCGCCGCCTATCCAGGCGTGGCCAGCGCGGAAAGTGACGGACACGCGGCCGTCGCGCTGCAGGCACGTGCCCTGGCGGACCGTGTAGTCGGCACCCGCCAGCAGGTGCGCGATGCAGGCGTTGGCGCTGCCCGTGACGGGGTCTTCGACCAGCGCGCCGTGTTCGCTGAGCAGCGCGCGCACTTCGTAGTCGGCCGGCCCGCCTGCGCCGTGCGGGCCGTACAGCGCCAGGCCGTCGGCGCCGGCGGCGGCCAGCAAGGGCGTCAGCGCGGCGATGTCGGCGCGCACGGCCAGGCAGGCGGCGGCGCTGGCCAGCGGCACGCACAGCCAGCGGATGCCCATGTCGGCGATGGTGGCGCCAGCGGCCAGTTCTCCGCCCAGCGCTGTTTGCAGCAGCGGCAGCAGCGCCGGGTCGAGCGCGCGCGTGGCGCAGGACGGCGCCTGGAACGCCAGCACGCCGCCGGCGCCCCGTTCTATCTGCACCAGGCCGACGCCGCACTCCTGCACGATGCGCGCGCCCCTGGGCTGCATGCCCGCATCGAGCAGGGCGTGCGCCGTGCCCAGGGTCGGGTGGCCGGCGAACGGGAATTCCATCTCGGGCGAAAAAATCCGCACGCGGTAATCGGCGGCCGGGTCGCGCGGCGCCAGCACGAAGGTGGTTTCCGACAGGCCCGTCCAGCGCGCGATGGCGTGCATCTGCGCGTCATCGAGGCCGTCGGCGTCCAGCACCACGGCCAGCGGATTGCCCGAGAAGGGAACCGTGCTGAAGACGTCGACTTGCCTGAAGGGGCGTGGTTGCGGCATGAGGCTTCCTTGCTGGTTTATCAGGCTGCGCGCAGGCGCTGCAGCGACAGGCGGTTCAGATACCAGGTCAGCAGCACGGCGGCCACCGTCAGGCCCGTCACCAGGCCGATCCAGAAGCCGGCGGCGGCCATCGGCGCGGCCGGCGACCAGATGAAACCGGCCGGCGCCAGGCCCAGCACATAGCCGATGGGCAGCGAGAAGCCCCAGAACGCCAGCAGCTGGATCAGCATCGGCTGGCGCGTCACCTTGTAGCCGCGGATGGCGCAGGACGTGGCCACCTGCGTCGCGTCGGACAGCTGGAACAGGGCGGCGAACAGCAGCAGCTGCGCGCACAGTTCCTGCACCTGCGGGTCCGACGTGTAGGCTTGCGCGATCTGGTGGCGGAAGACGGTGATCAGGGTGGCCGAGACGATGGCCGCCGTCAGCGACATGGCCACGCCCACCCACGAAATGAAGCGCGCCTTGTGCAGATTGGCTTCGCCCACGGCATGGCCCACGCGCGTGACGAGCGCAATGCCGAAGGTGAGCGGCACCATGAAGACGACGGACGAGAAATTGAGGGCGATCTGGTGCGCCGACACCTGGATTACGCCGAAGCGCGCCACCAGCAGGCTGATGACGCCAAAGGCGCTCACTTCGGCAAAATACGTCACGCCGATGGGCAGGCCCAGGCGCAGCATGGGGCCGATGGACGCCATCTGCGGCCACTCCCAATGCGTAAACGGATACGTGGCGTGGTAGGCGGGCGCGATCCTGATCCACGCCAGCATGGCCAGCAGCATCATCCACACGCAGCAGGTGGTGGCCACGGCGCAGCCCACGCCGCCCAGCTTCGGCATGCCCCAGTGGCCGTAGATCAGCAGGTAGTTGACGAAAATATTCAGCGCCAGGGCGGCCAGGGCGATGACCATCACGGGCTTGGTCTGGTTGATGCTGGTGCTGTAGCCGTACAGCGCGCGGTAGGCGGCGAACGGCGGCAGCGCGCAGCTGATGATGTGCACGAACAGCTTGGCCTTGGCGGCAACCGCCGCTTCGAGCATCAGGTGGTCGAACACCAGCGCCGCCATGTTCGTCAGCAGGCAAGCCACCAGGCCGACCAGCAGCGCCTTCCACAGCGCCTGGCGCACGATGTGCGGCACCCGGTCGTGGCGCGCCGCGCCGATTTCATGCGCCACGAGGGTATTGATCGCCATCATGATGCCGCTCACGGTGACGAGCACGATGGACCAGATGGCCGCGCCCAGCGAGACGGCCGCCAGCTCCTCGGGATTGGTATGGCCCGTCATGGCCACGTCGGCCGCGCCCATGCCGACGGTGGCCAGCTGGCCGATCAGGATGGGCCAGGCCAGCTTCCAGAGCGAGGAAACTTCATTGCGGACGGCGGGCAGGGTGAACGAGGTCGTGTGTGGCATGGGCGGCAAGCTTGACTAAAGACAAGATTCTACCGGCATTCGCCGTGCTTGTCCGCGCGCCGCCCCCGGCGCCCGCCTCGGTAATCATTTGTTACAGCTAAGAAGGCCAGTCGCGGATAGACTGCGCGCTCTATTTGGCAAAATGACCAAATAGTCAAACCGCAATACATTGACTATGGAGCAAGACCATGCTGAAACACACCCTGAGGTGCGCCCTGTTGCTGGGCGCCGCCATGACGGCCGAACTGGCCGGCGCCGGCGAACTGACCCTGTATTCGCGCGACGATTACCACGGCCGCTCGCAGACCGTGCGCGACGCCGTCGCCGACCTGGAAACCCTGCGCTTCAACGACACGACGCAAAGCATCCGCGTGCGCTCTGGCCGCTGGGAAGCGTGCGAGGAAGCCGATTTCCGCGGCGCCTGCTTCCTGCTCGATGCGGGCGAGTATCCCTCGCTCGACGGGCGCGCCAACAAGATCACGTCGCTGCGCGAAGTGCGCGGCGGCTGGGACCGGGGGCGTGACCGCGACTGGGAGCGCGACCGCGACCACGACCGCGACTGGGACGGCCGCCGCGACCATGACCGCGAGCGCGGCCGTCTGCCGGGGCGCGCGCTGGGCGGCGAGCTGACTTTTTATACGCGCGACGATTTCGCCGGCCGCAGCTTGACCGTGCGCAACAGTTCGGCCGATTTGCGCGAGCGCGACTTCAATGACACGGTGCAGAGCGTGCGCGTGCGTTCGGGCTACTGGGAAGTGTGCGAGGACGTGGGCTTCCGCGGCCGCTGCCGCACCCTGGAACCGGGAGAATATGCGAGCCTGGAGCGCATGAGCAACCGCATCTCTTCGGTGCGCGAAGTGCGCTGACGCGAGCCGCATAGCGAGGCACATGGCAATGACAGGCTCCTGCGGGAGCCTGTCATTGCTTTTGGTAACAATTTATTGTGCTTTTCACATACTTTGTTACACCGTTTCTGCTGCGGATGGCTACACTGACAGCAGTTGTCATGTCGATCACTTATCCTTGCCGCCACGGAGACCGCCCCATGCATCGCCCCTTCGCCCTCGCCCTGCTGTGCGCCAGTTCGCTGTTTGTCCACCTCGCGGCGCAGGCCGGCGAGATCCGCCTGTAMACCGATGACAATTTCAAGGGCCGGGTGGTGGTCTTGCGCGATACGACGGACGACCTGTCGCGCGTCAATTTCAATGACACCGTCTCGAGCATCCAGGTCGATTCGGGCAGCTGGGAAGTGTGTACGCATGCCGATTTCAAGGGCGATTGCAAGACGCTGGAACGGGGCGACTACCGCTCGATGCCGGGCATGAACGATAAAATCTCGTCGGTGCGCGAACTTGGCGGCGGCGGCAGCAGCGGCAGCGGCGGACGCCGCGCGGCGCTGGAGCTGTTCGCCGACGCCGGCCAGCGCGGCGCGTCGGCCGGCGTGAACGCGGACCGCGACGACCTGGTCGACATCGGCTTCAATGACCGCGCCAGCAGCGCGCGCGTCGAATATGGCTACTGGCAGCTGTGCAGCGATTCCAACTACCATGGCAGCTGCCGCGTGTTCGGGCCGGGCAGCCACGATGACCTGGGCGGCCTGAACGGGCGCGTGTCGTCGGCCCGCCTGGTCGATCCGCGCGAGGAGAACCGTCCGAGAAATGACGAGGGACTGGTGGTGCTGTACGGCCGCGCCTTCCTGAAGGGCCGAGGGCTGCAGGTGAACCGCGACGTCAGCGACCTGGTGCTCCTGAATTTCAACGACCAGGCCGAATCGCTCGCCATCAATGAAGGTACCTGGGAAGTGTGCTCGGACTCGCAGTTCAACGGCAGCTGCGAGCGCATGGGGCCGGGCAGGTATGAAACACTGAACACGGCGCTCGACAAGCGCATTTCCTCGCTGCGCCGCCTGTACTGAGCGTTTTGTGCGGGCTGGCGCTTGTTACAATGGCACCCTGGCGTTTTGGCCAGGCAAATCATCATCAAAGAATGAAGAATGGAGTTAATCATGACGGGCCCTCTCAAACACGCGCTGGCATGCGCGGCGACCTTGCTGCTCTCGCTGGGGGCGCATGCGGCCCATGCGGGCGAAATCACCTTGTTCGAAGACGTCGATTTCCGTGGCCGCGCGGTGAACCTGCGCGAGACGACGGACGATCTGTCCCGCTTTGGCTTCAATGACAAGGTGTCGAGCATCCTGGTGCGTTCGGGCACGTGGGATGTATGTACCGATGCCGGCTTCCGCGGCAATTGCCGCACCCTGGGGCCGGGCGAATACCGCTCGATGCCGGGCATGAACGACGCCATCAGTTCGGTGCGCGAGTCGGGCCGCGGCGATGGCTACAATCCGGGGCGCCCTGGGCGCGATCCCGACCGGGGCCATGGCGGCTATGGCCGTGGCGGCACCCTGGAAGTGTATTCGGGCGCGGGCCAGAATGGCGGCTCGGCGCGCCTGAACCGCGACACGGATGATTTCGTCAATATCGGTTTCAACGACCGCACCACCAGTATCGTCGTTTATAACGGCTACTGGCAGCTGTGCAGCGATTCGAACTACAACGGCATCTGCCGCATCTTCGGCCCTGGCCGCCACGACGACCTGGGACGCGGCCTCGATGGGCGCGTCTCGTCGGCGCGCATGGTCGACGAGCGCGAAGCGCGCCGCCAGCAGCAGTACGATAATCAGTACCAGCGGCCGCAGTATGAGCAGCCGCAGTATCCGCAATACCAGCAGCCGCAGTACCAGCAGCGCGGCGCCGTCCTGCTGTTCCCCGAAGCGGGCATGCGCGGCGAGCCGCTGGCGCTGGACCGCAATGCGGAAGACCTGGTGCGCTACAACTTCAACGACCGCGCCTCGTCCATCATCGTCAATGAGGGCCAGTGGGAAGTGTGCAGCGATTCGAACTTCCATGGCCGCTGCGAAGTGATCGGGCCGGGCGAGTACGGGCGCCTGAACAGCATGGAAAACCAGATTTCCTCGCTGCGCCGCGTGCGCTGATACTCCTCCGCCGTGCTGACAGGCCGCCTGCCGGGTTGATCCCGCCAGGCGGTTTTTACATTCCCGGCCGTGTGCTGACATTTGCTTGCCCTTTGTTACACTCGCCGCCTGCCGCCTGGTCTACACTGGCGAAAATGTCTCAGTATTGGAGTTGTCATGGTTCGATCTTTCCGCCCTGCGCTGTTGTGCGCCGCCACTTTCCTTGCCCCCCTGGCCGCGTCGGCGGGCGAAATCACCCTGTTCCAGGATGCCGGCTTCCGTGGCCGTCCCGTGACCCTGCATTCCGACACGGGCGACCTGTCGCGCATGGGTTTTAACGACAAGACATCGAGCATCATCGTGCGCTCGGGGACCTGGGAAGTGTGCAGGGACGCCAACTACCGTGGCAATTGCCGCGTGCTGCAGCCTGGCCGCTACGACAGCATGCCGGGCATGAACGACGCCGTTTCCTCCGTGCGCGAAGTGGGCCGCCCGGGCCATGGCGGCGACCACCGTCCCTACCCGCCGCGCCCGGAGCGTCCTCATCCCGGCTATCCCGGCCACGGCGGCGGCCACCGTCCCGACATGAATGGCGCCGTGCTGCTGTTTCCCGATGCGGGCATGCGCGGCCGGCCCGTGCGCCTGGACCGCGAAGTGCATGACCTGAGCCGCTATGGCTTCAACGACCGCGCCGAATCGGTGGTGGTCAATTACGGCCGCTGGGAATTCTGCGTCGACGCCAATTTCCGCGGCCGCTGCGTGGTCATGGGGCCGGGCAGCTACGGCCGCCTGCACGGCGGCCTGGACCGCCGCATTTCCTCGGTGCGCCGCGTGCGCTAGGCGTTGTAGCCTTCCTGCCCAGCGCCCGCGCAAGCCGTGCTTCGCGGGCGCTGTTGTATTGTGCGCACGCTATGCCGCAGCCAATTCGTGTACTCTTCCCACAGGCAGTTCAACCATGGGGAGCAGGCACGGTGGAATACAAGGACTACTACAAGGAGCTTGGCGTCGAGAAGACGGCGACCGAGGCCGAGATCAAGAAGGCGTACCGCAAGCTGGTGCGCAAATACCATCCCGACGTGAGCAAGGAGCCGGACGCCGACAAGCGCACCAAGGCCCTCAACGAGGCCTACGGCGTGCTGGGCGACGCGGAAAAGCGCGCCGCCTACGATGAGCTGGGCCGCAGCGCGCAGGGCCATGCCAGGGGAGAGCCTTTCCGGCCGCCGCCGGACTGGGGCGCGGGCTACGAATCGTCGGGCGCCGACGACAGCGACTTCTTCGCCGACCTGTTTGCCCATGTGGGCGGGCGCCGCCGCGCCGGCGGCAGTTTCCAGATGCAGGGCGAGGACAGCCACGCCGCCATTAATATCGACCTGCAGGACAGCTACCACGGCGCCAGGCGCCACATCGTCATGCGCGTGCCCGAAGCGGACGCCCAGGGCCACGTGGTGACGCGCGAGCGCACCCTGGAAGTGACGATACCGAAAGGCGTCACGGAAGGCCAGCAGCTGCGCATGAAGGGCCAGGGCCAGCCGGGCAGCGGCGGCGCGCCCGCCGGCGACCTGTATCTGGAAATCCGCTTCCAGCCCGATGCGCGCTACAAGGTGGAAGGGCGCGACGTCTTCGAGACGGTGCCCGTGACGCCTTGGGAAGCGGCGCTGGGCGGCGAAATCGCCGTGCCCACGCCGTCGGGCACCGTGGCCGTCACGGTGCCGCCCAATTCGCAGACGGGGCGCAAGCTGCGCCTGAAGGGGCGCGGCATTCCCGCCGCCCAGCCGGGCGACCTGTATCTGCTGCTGGAAGTGGTGCTGCCGCCGGCGAACGACGACAAGGCGCGCGAACTGTATGCAACCATGGCGCGCGAGATGGCTTTCAATCCGCGCCAGAAGCTGGGAGGGTAAATCATGACAAACAAGGTAATTGGCGAACTGCTCGAAGACCGTGCCCTGAGCCTGGAAGAACTGGCGCGCGCCTGCGCCGTGGAGCCGGACTGGGTGGTGCAGCATGTGCTGACGGGCGTGCTGCTGCAAAGTGGCCCGCCGGCAGGGCAGCTGACGGCCTGGCGCTTCACCAGCATGGACCTGGTGCGCGCGCGCCGCCTGCACGAAATCGAATCCGTGTTCGACGCCAACGCGGAACTGGCCGGCCTGGTGGTGGATCTGTCGGAAGAAGTGGCGCGCCTGCGCCGCCGCCTGCACGTGCTGGGCGTCGATTAGGCCTTATGCCGGCTCGCCGTGGCGTGCCACGGTGAGCCGCGCAATATAAAACTGCCCGTCGACGACCACCCGGTGCGGGATGCCGGCCACGTCGAAGCCGGGGCCGCCGTCTTCCATCCATTCCTGCGCCAGCGAGTCGAACTGCTGCGGCGTCATGCGCAGCATCTGCGCCGTGATGACGAAGCGCGCGCCTGGTTTTTGCTTGTTGACGAAGTCGTCGATGCCGGCCATGGTGTTTCCTTTTGATACTGATCAATGTATGCGCGCATGATACCCGGCCGCGCGCGCATCTAAAAGACTTGTTCCAGCATCGGCAACTGTTCCGCAAAGCGCTCCGTCAGCCACTTGCCCGCCTGGCCGGGCGGCGTGTCGGCCCGCTGGATCAGGTAAATCGGGTAATTTTCGCCGTTGTCGACGGCCAGCGGCAGGTGCACCAGGCGGCCCGCTTCCAGGTCGTCGCGCACCATCGCTTCGGGCATGTTGCCCCAGCCCAGGCCCGCGCGCAGCAGCGCGTGTTTTGATCCCAGGTCGCCCAGGCGCCAGTTGCGCAAGCCCAGCACGCCGAAATCCTGGCCTTCCGTCAGGGCGCTGCGGTCGCTGAGCACCAGCTGCACGTGTTCGCGCGCCAGGGCCGAGGGAATCGGCCCTGCCAGCTGCGCCAGCGCGTGGCTGGGCGCGGCCACGGGAATCAGGCGCACGTGGCCGACGGCCAGGCGCTCGAAGACGCTGGCCGTGGCCGTCATCCAGCCGCCCAGGCCGATGTGGCAGCTGCCATCCATCACCAGCTGCGCCACGGCGCCCATGGCCTCGATGCGCAGGCGCAGGGCGACGGTGGGGAACTGCGCCTGGAACGCCTCGAGCACGCGCACCAGCACGCAGGTGGGGAACATCACGTCGACCACCACCGACACTTCCGCCTCCAGGCCGCCGGCCAGCGCCTTGGCCCGCGCGCGCATGCCGTCGACCTTCAGGGCCACGGCGCGCGCATCGGCCAGCAGGGCTCGGCCCGCGTCCGTCAGGGTGGGCTTGCGCTTGCCGCGGTCGAGCAGCACCACGTTCAGCTGTTCTTCCAGGTTGGCGATGGTGTAGCTGATCACCGACTGCGTGCGGTGCAGCTGGCGCGCCGCGTGGGCGAAGCCGCCCGCGTCGATGACGGCGACGAAGACGCGCAACTGGTCGAGCGAAGGCTGGCCCGGTTCTCTCATGAATACTCCCTATCTAGAAATTCGATGCTAACCATTGATATTTATACGGTTTTATCGATGGTAGACCCGAACTATGATGTATGCAAGTGCAGCAAACGCCGCACCCCCATCTATCGTCCTTGAAGGAGTGCATCATGGCAAACGTACTACACATCAATAGCAGCGTGCGCAGCAGCGGTTCCCTGTCGCGCCAATTGTCGGGCGAATTCGTCGCCAAACTGGCCGCACAGGGCGACACCATCGTCGTGCGCGACCTGGCGGCGCAGCCCGTGCCGCACCTGACGGAAGAAGTGATGGGCGCGTTCTTCACGCCGGCGGAGCAGCGCAGCGCGCAGGCGGCGGCCGCCGTGCAAGTGTCCGACACCCTCGTCGATGAATTGCTGGCCGCCGACGTGCTGGTGCTGGCCGCCCCCATGTACAACTTTTCCGTGCCATCGACCCTGAAGGCGTGGATCGACCACGTGGCGCGCGCCGGCCGCACTTTCCAGTACACGGCCACCGGTCCCGTCGGCCTGGCCACGGGCAAGAAAGCGTATATTTTCACGGCCAGCGGCGGCGTCTACAGCGAAGGCCCCGGCGCCGCGTATGACTACCTGAGCACCTATCTGCGCACGGCGCTGGGCTTCATCGGCATCACCGACATCGAGTTCGTGCAAGCCGAAGGCGTGGCCATGGGCGAGGACGCCGTCGCCGGCGCCATCGCCAGGGGCCGCGCCTCGATCGCAGCGCTGGCCGCCTGAGTCTGGCCCCGTTCTAGTTCCAAAGAGGGATTGTCAATCTGTCATGGTTGACATAAGCTTGCCGGCGGCACGCCCCGTGCCGGGCCGGCGAGCCGTTCGCCATGAAAGTCCCCCATGCACAAGTTGGCCAGCGCAGTACTGTTCGGCAGTTCCCTGTTTTCGGCAGGCATGGCGCTGGCGCAGTCAGCGCCCGCTGCACCGCCTGCGCCGGCCCACGTGGGCCGCCACGCCGCCACGCCCGAGGATCTTCGCGCCATCGAGCAAGTCGTCGCCGACTTCCAGGCTGCCCTGATTGCCAAGGACGTCAGGCTGCTGTCGTCGCTGATGCTGCACAGCAACATCCTGTTCGCCTCGCCGGCCGACGACGATTTCATCAAGAAGATGCGCGGCACGACGGACGTCCACTTCGACGGCGTCGGAGCGGGCGGCTATGCCGCTTTCGCCAGCTTCATCAAGCGCGAACCGCAGCGCACGGAAGAAAAATTCTACAACGTCAAGATCACCCAGGACCGCCACGTGGCGTGGGTCAATTTCGACTACGAATTCCTCGTCGGCAATAAATTGTCGAACTATGGCGTGGAAGCGTGGCAAATGGTCAAGCGCGACGGCGACTGGAAAATCCTCAGCGTCGTCTGGTCCATGCATGCGGCAGCCGAGGCCGGAAAGTAGCCTGCGCGCACGATGACTGAAGCAAGCTCAAGCGTGCCTTCGGCATGGAGCGGTTGGAACCCGGCCAATCATTCCCCATTTGCTGGTTTGCATTCACTCCCCGTTTATTCTCCCATCTGGAGAAATTCCGGGACGGGTTGGTCTTTTAAGCGGCAACATTTTTATATTTCCACAAGGCAACATGATATGCTACCAATTTTACGCATGTAACTGTTTATCCATTCGCAGCGGCGGCATCGCGCTGTCCGCGTCGGTTGGGCGCCATGTTAAGTTGTGAATATATTCGAGTATAGGAAAGTTGAATGCTGCCATTTATTGCTGTAGGCCTTGTTGCAGGAGTGGGTATTGCGATTTATAAAAAATACAATAATCCACAAGATAAAGTAGTTCCGGTCGCGTCCGTATCCATAGGGAAGTTTGCCATATGGGGGCGTCCGAATGCCGGGAAAACTACCTTCATAAACCGTTTGTTGGGGAAAGCAACGGACTTCCAGCGGAAGGAGGCTACTACTGCCAAGACTGTTCACAAATTTATACCATTTATCAAGATCGCAGGCACGGACTATAAAATTAATGAAATCGTAGACATGCCGGGCACGCAGGATCGTCGCGGAGACTGGTTGGAACTGGTTAAATCGCATGAACATGTTTTTTATTTGTTGAACCTGTCAAGAACGGATTCATCTTATATGGCCGAAGTGCGTAAGGATCTTTTTGAAACTGTTCGTGCTTTAAGAGCCTCCGGGAAGAGCAGAAAAAGGATTAATATTATTGCATCCCATGTTGATGAGTCTGGCTGGAAAAATATCAACCCGGCTGAGATTAATAATATTCTGCAAAATGATGATGATTTCCGAAAATTGTATGAAACGATCGATGACGTGGCGGGTTATGTGTACGCGGCTAATCTGACGGATACAGAAAATTTCCAACGCCTGATTGAAAGTGTCGTCAAAGATGCCATCGCTTGACTTGCCTAATTGCGCATATTTTTTTGCTCAGGCGCTGGATAATAGTGGTGAGGTTGAGTACTGGAGGATCAGTGAACAGGGTGCTCGTTATGATAAATTGGAGATGGCGGATCCGAAATTAGCTCTCATTCGAAAAAATATAGACGAAGCTGCGATGTTGGAGGCGTTTTATTTTTTTAAAGGTGAGACGCTGGATATCAGGATGAGTTTTGCTGGATCCGGTTTGATTTCAATCAGGCCAAGCACGCTCGACATTGATGGTCGAATATCACCGGTATTAATGATATTTAATGTGCATGGTGACTTGCGCCATCATGTTGCGACGGTAGTAAACGGAATTCTTGGGCAAATGGGACGTGATTTGAGTCGCGGTAGTGTCGCAGACGTTGAAAAACTTCAACGGATTTTGAATTTGCCCAGGCCGGTGCTGCTTTTTACTTTATTTCTTTCAAAAATCTGGAATAAAATCAATGGATAAATATGTCAGAAAAATCATATTTGTGGATGAAATTTTCCTCGAAGATTTGAATCAGATTTCAAGGCGTGACAGGGAAGAATTTTCCGATCCGGGATTGGACACAAAAGTAATTGCGCTACCTCTTTCTCCGGCGAAAATTGATGAAGTTACGGCGCTTGTCGATCCTTCGGCGATTCGTCCAGGAAGTATCGTTGTTAGGCCGGGCTATACTGACCAGTTCGTTCCTGTGGACGGTTTTTCTGAGGATCTGATGAATCGGAAATACGGTCTTTTTGTGCAGCTTTGTATTGCCTTGGGTGCGAAGAATGTTTCCGTCAGCAATATTGATAATGTCTCGCTTGGAAGTGATGCTGAGCTGGGAATGGAGGCGGGGGTGGGTGCACGCGCGCCATTGGCAAGCGGTAGCGCTGAATTTTCATCAAAAACGTCGGGGCTGACGGAAAATGTCAGCAAAAGCATCATGGAAATGAATACATCCGCGTCTGGTGGCGAACCCGACTTTGAAAAGGCCGACACTATAATTTGCCAGTATGGGCTGCAAAAAGATTCACTATTCACGGATATGCTGGGAATGTGCAGGGTTGCAACGAACAGGCTAAGCAGGCATGAGCTATCGCTGGACTTTTCGACCGATGTGAAGAGAATTTTTGATTCATCTATTCACGCAAAAATCAAGGTCATGAGCAAGCTATATGAAGGTAATGTGGATTTCGAGAAAGCAAAACGGTCTGTCGAGCGGACCCGGACTGCGACAAAACTTTCTGTCGTAGTGCAATTTTAAGTGAGGCAAGACTCCGAGATATTTGACCAGGCTGATTCCTGGTCTCGTTTCCGCATGGCGCCCCCGTTTTACAGATGCTGCTGTATCTATTATTTATAGATAATCGTTCGACTGCCTGTCGCTATTGGCCGGCCCTGCCGCGTCAGTCGCGCGGCAGTTCGCGGATTTCTACCGTGCCCCCTGCGTTCAGTACGGGGTTTCCGATTAACAATTTTTTTGCATCGTTTATACTTTCAGCTTGCACACGCAGATAGCCTGACAAGTGCGGCGTCACCGGCCTGGTTTGGCCGGAGCGGTGGACGCAGACGCCGGGGCCGATGGAGCTGCCGCCGAGGAAGCGGCCGCTGGCCCGCAGCATGGCAAAGTAGTCGTCCCAGACGGGCGTGGCGACTTCCATCGGTGTTTCCGTGTCGTCATGCATGAAGATGATGTAATCGTTCATTCCTTTTCTCCTGTGCCGCGCAATAATAAGTAGAGAACTGAATCAGGTATCCGATCAAGCGCGCACATGATTTTTACCCTGTTACCGTGTCAGTCCGTAGAGACAAGCTGTCCGGCCATGTCATTTTTGGAGCGTACATCGTGCCGATAAAGTATGTTGATTTTTATGAGGTAAATTACACGGCGGAACCCTTGCGGGGCTGCAAGCTGTGGGGCGCCTACGTCGCCATCTATGCCCCTACCGCCAACCCCATGCACAGGGCGAACCTCGTGAAGAAGCGCCGGGTGTCGGCCGATCACCAGTTTGCGACGGAAGCGGACGCCGTCGCCGAGGCGGGCGAGGCGGCCGTCAAGCTGGTCGAGCGGCGTCGGCGCCGCTACGTCTTCCATCCCTGATGCCACTGCGCCGCATCCTGCAGCGCGCGCCACGGCAGGATCTGCACGCGGCCCGAATGCACGGCTTCCAGCTTCACGTGCGTGACGGGCTCATCGGGCGTGGCCGTTGCGCATAGCCCGATGACCAGGAAGTGTTTTTCCTTGTTGGCTGGCGTGACGGCCGTCCATTTGCTGTTGAGTAATTTGCTCGGACGCAAATTATTGCGATTGGCACGGTGCATGGCGGCTCCCGGATTGGCGTGATGGTGATGTTGCCATTATCATGCACTACCCGCCATGCACGAGGATCGCCATGAAACGCCAGCTGCACCTGCTTGTCATCGACCCGCAAAACGATTTTTGCGACTTGCCCGCCGCCTGGCTGCCGCCCGATGCGGCGCCGGCCCTGGCCGTGCCCGGCGCCCATGCCGACATGCTGCGCGTGGCGCAGCTGATCCGCGAAGGGGGAGCGGGCTTGACGCAGATCAGCATCACCCTCGACGCCCACCACCGCTTCGACATCGCCCACCCCGCCTTCTGGCGCACGGGCGACGGCGGTGCCGTCGCGCCGTTCACGCAGATCGGCGCGCAGCAGGTGCGCGACGGCCTGTTCCGGCCCGCCGCCGCCGGCGCCTTGCCGCGCGCGCTGGCCTACCTTGACGCCCTGGAGCAGGCCGGGCGCTACCGGCTGATGGTGTGGCCCGTGCACTGCGAAATCGGCAGCTGGGGCCAGAATGTGCACGCGGCCGTGCGCGCCGCCTACAACGCGTGGGAAGTGGCCCACCTGCAAGTGGTGGCCAAGCTGAGCAAGGGTTCCAATCCGTGGACCGAGCATTACTCGGCCGTCATGGCCGAAGTGCCGGACGCGCAGGATGCGGCCACCCAGCTCAACCGCGCTTTCCTCGACTCCCTGCTGCCGGCGCAGCAACTCTACATCTGCGGCGAGGCGGGCAGCCATTGCGTGAAAGCGAGCACGGAACATATCGCCGACTACCTGGAAGCCCAGCAGGGCAAGCCGGCCCTGTCGCGCCTGGTGCTGCTGACGGACTGCATGAGTCCCGTCACGGGTTTTGAACGGCAGCAGCGCGACTTTATTGCCGGAATGCAAGAGCGCGGCGTGCGGCTGGCAACTTCCGCCGACGTCGTGCCCGAATTGCTGGCCAACGTGCCGGCCTGAGCCGCTGTCGATCATGCCCTGCTGAAATGCTTGCGGTGGCGTACTATTCTGCCTTCAGGAAGTTGGAGAAAACACACATGACCCCGATAGTGCGCAGTTTGCTGGAAACCGATCTGTATAAATTTACAATGTGGCAAGCTTTGCTGCACGGTCACCCGAATACCCACACCGAATACGAATTTGTCTGCCGCAATACGCCCGTCTTCCCCCTGGCGGAACTGAAGGGCGAGCTGGAAGAGCAGCTCGACCACCTGTGCGCGATGTCGTTCGCCGACGACGAGCTGGCCTATCTGCGCACCTTGCGCTTCATGAAGAGCGATTTCGTCGACTTTTTGACGGTGTTCCGCTTCCAGCGCAAATTCATCGACGTCAGCACGGACGGCGACACCCTGCTCGTGCATGCGGCCGGGCCGCAGGTACACGTGATGGGCTTCGAGATTTTCGTGCTGTACATCATCAACGAGCTGTATTTCCGCCGTTTCGACCTCGATGCGGCCATGCGCGAAGGGCGCCACCGCCTGGGCTTGAAAGTGGAAGCCGTGAAGGAATTCGGCAAGTTGCCGAGGCGCAAGCATCCGTTTGAATTTTCCGACTTCGGCGTGCGCCGGCGTTTTTCCGGCGCCTGGCATGACGAGGTGGTGCAGCGGCTGGCGCGCGAGGTGCCCGAGTATTTCAAGGGCACGTCGAATGTCTACCTGGCGAAAAAGCTCGGCATCGTGCCGATCGGCACCATGGCGCATGAATACATGCAGTCATTCCAGTCGTTCGGCGTGCGCCTGCGCGACTTCCAGAAGGCGGCACTGGAAGACTGGGTGCAGGAATACCGGGGCGACCTGGGCATCGCCCTGACGGACGTGGTCGGCATGGATGCCTTCCTGGCCGACTTCGACCTGTATTTCGCCAAGCTGTTCGACGGCTTGCGCCACGATTCGGGCGACCCCGTCGAGTGGGGCGAGAAGGCGCTGGCCCACTATGCGGCCCTGCGCATCGACGCCAATACCAAGCGCCTCGTGTTTTCGGACGGCCTGGACCTGGACAAGGCGTTTGCCCTGTACCAGCACTTTGCCGACCGCATCATGACGGGTTTCGGCATCGGCACCAATCTGACCAACGACGTCGGTTTGACGCCGCTCAACATCGTCATGAAGCTGGTGCGCTGCAACGGCCAGTCCGTGGCGAAATTGTCGGATTCGCCGGGCAAGACCCTGTGCAAGGATGAAACTTTCCTCGCGTATTTGCGGCAAGTGTTCCACCACCCCGCGGCCTGACGGCGGCAGGGCTGGCGCTGACGGCTTAAAAACCCGTCAGCACGGTGTTCATATGCTCGACCTGCGGCGGGGCGGCGAAAAATTCGCCGACGAGGCCGCGCCAGGCCTGGAAGTCCTCGCTGCCGCGGAAATGCACGGTATGGTCTTCCAGGGTGGTCCAGCCCACCACGAGGCGGTAGGCGTCGCCGTTTTCGATCGAGCGCTCCAGGCGCATCGACTCGCAGCCGCGCGCGCGCTGGAACAGGGGCACGGCTTGCGCCACGGCCGCTTCGAAGGCTGCGTGCGTGGCCGATTTGATCTGGATATGGGCAATTTCATAAATCATGGCAAGTTCCACTGTGGAATGAAGGAACGTCGATCTTGCCATAATTTCGTCGCGCGGGGGAGGGCGTCAGCCTGCCAGCGCATGGGCGCCCGCATCGGCGCGCCGCCCGCCCGCGTGGCTGGCCGTGCGCTGTTCGATGTCGCAGCCATTGCATGCCTGCACGATGGCGTGCGCCCGCTCCCGTTCCTGCGCCGTGCCGACGGCGACGATGAGGCGGAACATGCCGCGAAATGCCGTGGTGCCATAGTTACGGCCGTACATATGGTTGTCACCGCCAAACACGGTGTTGATGGCCCGCTCGAGGCGGCCCGTGAGGGTGTCGCGATTGCCGACGGTAAAATTGCCCTGTACGGGACCGGCTTCGTCGTCGCCCGCGTCCAGCTGCACCGCATGGGGGGCGAAACCGTCGGCCAGCAGGGCGCCGCGGGCCCGCTCGGCATCGGCGAAATGGTCGAAGACGCGGATCAGCGTGCCGCCGAGGGGAGTGCTCATGGAGGTACTCATGGCCAGGCTTTCAAAGAGGGTCGTCTGGATTTGACCTGCGAGCCTTGAAATAATTCTGTCTCAGCCTCGAAATGCCTGCATTGAGTGGCAAAAGTTTGATAAATATCCAGTATGGCTGCCAAGTCGCGCTAAGATACGCCTTGCGGCGCAGGGTGCCGATGGCGATACGGTGACGATCTTTCATAGGAGAACCAAATGGCAGCGAAGAAAATTCTGTTTTTGACCGGCGATTTTGCAGAAGATTATGAAACGATGGTGCCGTTCCAGGCCCTGCTGATGCTGGGCCATACCGTGCATGCCGTCTGCCCCGGCAAGAAGGCCGGCGAGACGATCAAGACGGCCATCCACGACTTCGAGGGCGACCAGACCTACACGGAAAAACCGGGCCATCTGTTCACCCTCAACGCCAGCTTTGACGAGATCGATCCGGCCCATTACGACGCCGTGATGATCGCCGGCGGCCGCGCGCCCGAATACCTGCGCCTGAATGAGAAAGTCATCGCCGCCGTGCGCCATTTCGCCGAGGCGGGCAAGCCCGTCGCCGCCGTCTGCCACGGCGCGCAATTGCTGGCCGCCGCCGACGTCATCCGCGGCAAGCGCATTTCCGCCTATCCCGCCTGCGCGCCGGAAGTCAAGCTGGCGGGCGGCGCGTACGCCGACATCGCCGTCACGGACGCCGTCACGGATGGCCAGTTCGTCACGGCGCCCGCCTGGCCCGCCCATCCGGCCTGGCTGGCGCAGTTCGTCAAGCTGCTGGGCACCGAGATCCATTTGTAACCTTTACCAGCCCGGCAGGCCGCAGCGTTTGCCGGGCGCACCACTTTTCAGATTCGAGTTCCACATGCATGCGCCGCGCAGTCAACCTTCCCGCAAACAACTTCCAGCCTCGCGCTGGCGCCAGCGCCGCCTGGCGCAAGCCGCATCGGGCCTGAGCGCCGCGCAGGAACGCCAGCTGGCCACCCTGCACGACATCTCCACCCTGCTGGCGGGACAGCACGCCATCGATGCCCTGTGCCGCGGCTTTTTGCGCCACGTGATGCAGTTCGCGCAGGCCGAAGGCGGCACCGTGCGCATCCTTGATCCGCAACAAGATACCGTGCATATCATTGTGCACGAGGGTATTTCCGACGCCATGGTGGAAGAGGAGCACTGCATCCGCAACAACGATTGCCTGTGCGGCGCGGCCGTGGCGCAGGGCGTGATCCAGATCCGCGATTTCCGCCAGGTCGACGCCTTGCAGCGCTACCGTTGCCAGGACGAAGGTTTTATCGCCATCGCCGTTTTCCCCATCCTCGCGCGCGACCAGGTGGTGGGCAGTTTTTCGCTGCACTTTGCGCGGCCGCAAGCGGTGCATGCGCAGCAGCAGGGCTGGCTGGAGACGCTGGGCCAGAGCCTGGGCATCGCCATCGAAAACCAGCGCCTGATCGCGCGCGAAAAGGAGTTCGCCGTGGCGCGCGAACGCAGCCTGCTGGCCGAAGGCTTGCATGACAGCATCGCGCAAAGCTTGAACTTCATCAGCCTGCAAGTGCAGATGCTCGACGATTCCGTGCGCCGGGGCCAGCTCGACGAAGCGGCCGAAGTGTTGCCGCTGATGCGCATGGGTGTCGAACAAAGCTACCAGGACGTGCGCGAGTTGCTGGTTAACTTCCGCACGCGCTGGCATGGCAGCGACCTGGAAAGCAAATTGTCGGAAGTGCTGGCCAAGTTCGAGCTGCAGACGGGCGTCGTCGGCAGCCTGGACATGAGCGGCAACGGCGCGCCGCTGGCGCCCGAGCAACAATTGCAGATCCTGTTCATCGTGCAGGAAGCGCTGTCGAATATCCGCAAGCATGCGCAAGCGAGCAATGTGGCGCTGCGCGTGGAGAACGGGCGCGATTTCACGCTGCAGGTGCGCGACGACGGCGAAGGCTTCGCCGCCAACCTGCGCGACAAGAAAACGGAATTGCAGATCGGCTTGCGTATCATGCAGGAACGGGCCGAGCGTCTCGGGGCGCAATTTGCCATCGACAGCACGCCCGGCGGCGGCACGACGATTTCGCTGGCCCTGCCGGCAGCCCGGCGCCAGGCCGCGTAACAGATGATTCACCCCTATCAGGCAGAAGAAACAAACATAGTGAACGCTCCAATCAAAATCCTGCTGGTCGACGACCACACCTTGCTGCGCAGCGGCGTCAAGCTGCTGCTGCAGCGCAATCCTCAGTTCCAGGTGGTGGGCGAGGCAGCGAACGGGCTCGACGGCGTCAGGCTGGTGGCCGAATTGCAGCCCGACGTGGTGCTGATGGACTTGAACATGCCCGGCGTGTCCGGCGTCGAGGCGCTGCAGCTGATCCTGCAGGATTGGCCGCAGATGGTCGTGCTGATGCTGACCGTGTCGGAAAACGCGGCCGACCTGGGCGCGGCCCTGCGCGCGGGCGCCCGTGGCTACCTGTTGAAAAATATCGAAGCCGAGCAGCTGGGCCAGGCCATCGGCCGCGCCGCGGCCGGCGAATCCGTGATTGCCGACGCCATGACGGCCAAGCTGGTGTCGCAGTTCCGCGCGGGCCAGAACGCGCCCCAGGCCGATTATGACAAATTGACGCCGCGCGAGCGCGAAGCCATGGCCTGCCTGGCGCAAGGGCTGAGCAACAAGGAAATCGCGCGCCAGCTGGACGTGGCCGAAAGCACGGTGAAAATCCACGTGCAGAACATCCTCAAAAAGCTCAAGCTGAGCAGCCGCGTGCAGATTGCCGTATATGCGGTCGAGCGTGAGTTAAGTAAATAAGAGTACCTGCATAAGCTACTGCGCGTCGCGATTTGCGACCTCCGATGCTCACTGTGCTCAAGCACAGTTCCGCTTCTCTGTCGCAACTCGCTGCCGCTCGCTACGGTTCTGCTAGGCACTCTAAAAATCAAACAAAGCGCAAATAGTGGGCAGGGAATGCGCGATTGTTTGATCTGCATGGCGTTACGGCCTAGACAACCCTAGTTCCTTTGACGTATGGCCTTGACGGTGCCTGCGCATTACACTCTTAGTCATTCGCTAATCTAATAAGAGAGTGTCATGCATAAGGTCAACGTCGATGGCTTGCTGTCGAGCCAGGCTCTGTTCCGCCATATTTCCCCTTCGCAATTAGAGCAATTGCGCCAGGATGTCGTGCGCGTCGAAGTGGAAAAAGGCAAAGTGCTGTTCCGCAAGGGCGAAGTGGCGGAAGGCGCCTATGTGGTGGTCTTCGGCCTCGTCAAGCTGAGCGTGTTTTCCATGGAAGGGACCGACAAGGTCCTGGAACTGATCCGTCCCGGCCAGAGCTTCGGCGAAGCCATGATTTTCCTCGATGAACCGTATCCCTTCTGCGCCGAAGCGCTCGAGCACTGCCTGCTGCTGCGCATCCCGCCGCACGCGCTGCTGCGCCTGCTGGACCAGTCGCCCCGCATCGCGCGCCAGATGATGAACAGCCTGTCGCACCACCTGATGGGTTTCATCCGCAACGTGGAGCGCTGCTCCGTGCAGAACGCCACCCAGCGCGTCGTCGAGTATCTGCTGCAGGCATCGGACCAGCAGCGTTCCAACGAGGTCAAGCTGGACCTGAAGAAAAGCCTGCTGGCCTCGTTCCTGAACCTGGCGCCCGCCACCCTGTCGCGCGTGCTGCACCAGCTGACGGACCTGCATTTGATTAAAGTCAGCGGTTCGCTGATCCAGATCCAGCCCGATGCGCTGAAAACCTATCGCCACGGCTCCGCCGCGGCCATGCTGAATTAAGCTCTTTCAGCAGGCAAGGTCAGCCGCCAGAACAGCAGGGCGAGCAAGCTGACCGCCGCGCCCAGCGCGCATACCCCATGCCAGCCCGCCAGCGCATACACGCTGGTGGCGGCAATCGCACCGACTCCGCTTCCCACCGCATAAAACAGCATGTAGCACGCCACCAGGCGGCTGTGCGCGTCGCTGTCGTCCTTGAAGATCAGGCTCTGGTTCGTCACGTGGACGGCCTGGCCCGCCAGGTCCAGCGCGATGATGCCGACGACCAGGGGCCACAGGGCCGCGCCCGCAAAGCTGAGCGGCAGCCACGCGGCCAGCAGCAACAGCAGGGCCGCGCCCGTCGTCCACTGGGCGCGGCCCTTGTCGGCCAATGCTCCGGCCCGCGCCGCGCCCAGCGCGCCGATCACGCCGACCAGGCCGAAGGCGCCGATGGCCGCATGGCTGTAGCCCTGCGCCGTCAGGGGCAGCACGAGGGCGCTCCAGAAAATATTGAACACGGCAAACATCAGCAGGGCCAGCATGCCGCGCACGCGCAGCACCTTGTTGTGCATCAACATATCCACCATGGAAGCGAGCAGGGCGCCGTAAGCCAGTTGTTGCTTGCCTGGCTGCGCCGGCGGCAGCTTGCGCCACAGCAGCAACAGCAGGGCGCAGGCGATGGCGGCCGAGACAAAATACACGGCGCGCCAGTCGGCGATATCGGCCACCACGCCGGACAGGGTGCGCGCCAGCAGCAAGCCGATCACCACGCCGCCCTGCGCCATGCCGACGACCCTGCCCCGCTCGTGGCTGGCCGCCGCGCTGGCCGCATAGGCGATCAAGCCCTGCGTCATGGCCGTGCCCAGCAAGCCCACCAACAGCATGCCGCCCAGCAACGCTGCCGTGGAACGGGCGCAGCCCAGCGCCGCCAGGGTGAGGGCCAGCAAGCCCAGCTGGAACAGGGTCAGGCGGCGCCGGTTCAGCATGTCGCCCAGGGGCACGAGCAAGAGCAGGGCCAGCGCGCAGCCGAGCTGCGTGGCCGTGATGACCATGCCGCTGGCCGCCTCCGTCATGCCGAATTCCTGCGCCAGCGTGGCGAGCAAAGGCTGGGAGTAATACACATTGGCCACGCTGAGACCGGCCGCACAGGCAAACAGCCAGACGAGGGAGGGGGAAAGTGTGGTCGTGAGGGGAGGGTTCGTATCGCGCATAAGAATGGCTTTAGGTGGTTTCAAATTAAAACCAGTTGGAGTCTACGCCGGGAAGTTTTAAAATGCAACCACTCAATCAAGGAGAAACCCCGTGGCCAAGCGCAAGAGCCTGAAAACCGACCCCTGTCCCGTGGCGCGCGCGCTCGACGCGATCGGCGAGCGCTGGTCGCTCTTGATCGTGCGCGACGCCTTCGACGGCATGCGCCGGTTCGGAGAATTCCAGAAAAGCCTGGGCGTGGCGAAGAACATCCTGGCCGACCGCCTGCACACGCTGGTGGAGGAGGGCATTTTTACCATTGCGCCCGCCTCGGACGGCACGGCCTACCAGGAATATGTGCTCACGCCCAAGGGGCTGGCCCTGTTTCCCGTCGTCGTCGGCTTGCGCCAGTGGAGCGAGGCGCAACTGTTTGAGCAAGGCGAGGCGCATTCCACCCTGCTGCAGCGCGGCTCAGCCTTGCCCGTGCGCCGCATGGACGTGCTGGCCGAGGATGGCCGCGTGCTGCAGGCGGGCGATACCGTCGTGCAGAAGGTAGGGACGCCATGAGCCGCACGGTGGCCGTCATCGGCGGCGGCATCACGGGCGTCACCACGGCGTATGCGCTGGCGAAACGGGGCGTCGATGTCACCTTGATCGAGCGCCACCGCTATGCGGCCATGGAAACGTCGTATGCGAACGGCGGGCAATTGTCGGCCTCGCACGCGGAAGTGTGGAACCACAAGGCGACGATTTTGAACGCGCTGAAATGGATGGCGCGGCGCGACGCGCCGCTGCTGCTGCATCCCTGGCCCAGCTGGCACAAGCTGAGCTGGTTTGCGGAGTTTCTCGCCGCCATGCCGGATTACGAGCGCAACACCATCGCCACGGCGCGCATGGCGATTGCCGCGCGCGCACATTTGTTTGCGTGGGCCGAGCAGGAAAACATTGATTTTGATCACCGCCGCGCCGGCATCCTGCACGTGTACCGGGACCGGCGCGGCTTCGAGCGGGCGGCCGGCGTGTCGCGCCTGCTGGCGCAGGCAGGGCTGGAGCGGCGCGCCGTCACGCCGGCCGAAATGCGCGCCATCGAACCGGCCCTGCACGGCAACTTTTACGGCGGCTACTACACGGACAGCGATTCCACGGGCGACATCCACAAATTCACCAGCGGCCTGGCCGATGCCTGCGCCCGCCTGGGCGTGGTCTGCCGCTACGGCGCGCAGGTGACGGCGCTGGCGCGCGAGCACGGCCAGGTGCGCGTCAGCGTGGGCGAGGACAGCAGCGTGTTCGACGCCGTCGTCATCTGCGCGGGCACGGCCAGCCGCGCCATGGCGGCCATGCTGGGCGACCATGTCAACGTGTATCCCGTGAAAGGCTATTCGATTACCGTGCAGCTCGATGACGACGCCAGCCGCGCGGCGGCGCCGTCCGTCAGCCTGCTCGACGATGCGACCAAGCTGGTCAGCAGCCGCCTGGGCGAGGACCGGTTAAGAGTGGCGGGCACGGCGGAATTCAACGGCGTCAATGACGACATCCGCGCCGACCGCATCCGCCCCTTATTGCAGTGGGTGCAGCAGTGCTTTCCTGAAGTCAATACGCGCAAAGTGATCCCGTGGGCGGGCCTGCGCCCCATGCTGCCGGCCATGCTGCCGAAAGTGGGGCCGGGCAAGGCGCCGGGCGTGTACTACAACACGGGCCACGGCCACCTGGGCTGGACCCTGGCGGCCGCCACGGCGGAGATGGCGGCAGAGGCGCTGCTTAATTCTTAGGCAATAAATCGCTGAGCGCGGCGCGGCCCTTGACGGTGAGGAAGGGGCCGACCTTGCTGTAAGGCAATAAAAAATCGTTTTCGCAGCCGCTGCCGTTCGCGTCTTCCCAGAACGACACGCCTTCGGGCTTCAATGACAGGTGGAAGCGGCCGCGGCCGTCGTAATCCGTGCCCTTGCATTCGGCGTCGATTGCCACATCCTTGAAGAGGGCCTGGCGCAGGCGGTCCGGCAATTCGGCCTTGTCGTCGCCATCGCTGGCGCTGGCGCCAAACCAGTTCCACACGTCCGTTTCCTGGCCCGTTTTCACGTCCCAGGTGCGGAAGCGGATGGAAATGCCGCTGGCGCCATAGCCGGCCGCCCAGCGGTAGAATTTGACCGTCACCCAGCGCGGCGACCAGTAGGTCGGTTCCGCATACACTTCATCTTCCGTCGTGAAACCGTTGCGGCCCAGGTATTCGCGGCGCGTGGCATAGAAATCGGCCAGGTCCTTCTTGTTCTTCGCCAGCACGGCGCGCAGCTGCGCATTGATTTTTGCAATGCCGTCGCCGGGCGCCATCAATTCCACGGTGATGGTGTCGCCCACTTGCAGGTTGCGGTATTGCTTGCCTTCGAAGGTAAGGGGTTTGCTGACCTTGGTGCCGGGAAAGTCTTCCAGCGCCAGATTGTAGGCGTCGCTGGCGCAGGACGGGTGTTCGCGGTCGCCCGCCGCTTGCAGCAGGGTCAAGGCCAGCGGCAGGGTCTTGCCGCTTCTGGGCTCCGTCCAGGTGCCGGTGAGCTTGTTGCCCTGCGGCGCGTCGAGGCGCCACGTGCCCGTCGTGTCGCCCTTGGCGTCGGACTCGCTCCACTCGCTCTTGCCGTTCGCCATGGACAGCATGATCGGTGTCTTGTAGCGCGTGTAGTAGTAATTGCCGCTGCGGTCAGCCCCTTGCGTGGGGCTGGGCTGGTTGAAGCAGGCGACGATATTCGCCTTGCCCAGGGTGCCCTGCCACACGCCTTGCACGGGCGTATCGCCAGCCATGGCGATATGGCAGGCGGGCAGGGTCAGGCAAGCAAACAGAAAGCGGCGCATCGGTGGTTCCTTTCGTGGGCGAAGGCCGATTCTACATGGCCCCGCCCACGAGATGCCACACGTCAACTTATTTGGCCGGACGCTCCTGCGCCACCACGGCCATCGCCGCGCCCAGGTATTGCACCATGGCGGCGTCGACGAAGCTGCCTTCCATCAAGCGCGGTTCCTGCTGGTGCGCCTGGCGGAACTTCAGCTGCGTGGCCGGGTCCGTGCCCGCATACGAGCGGAACAGGTCCAGCCACTGCCGCGCCAACTGCAGCACGGCCGGGTCCGTGGGCGGCGTGCGCGCATCGATGGCGGCGCGCACGGCGGCGATCAGGGCCGGCCACTCGCCCGAGCGCCTGCCGTAGTTGGCGAGTAAATACGCATATTCCTGCTCATCGAGGAAAGGCCGGTACAGCGCAATGCGCGAGGCGTTGAAGGCGGCGAGGATGAATTGCATCAGTTCCGCATCGATGCTGGTGGTAGCCTGCATCGATGGTTCCTGCTCGTGCATGCTGTTCAGGCGCGCGAACAGGCCCGGGTGGGCGCCCGTGTCGCGCACCAGCTTGACCATCCATTCCGTGGCCAGCGCCTGCGCCTGCGCATCGTCCGGGCTGGCGCCCGCGTCCCTGGCAGCGCGCACGCGCGTCACCAGTGCCTTCCATTCCTGTTCCACGGCGCTATCTGTCAGCAGCGGCATCCGTTGCAGTTCTTCCTCGGTAAAGTATTTGTCGTACATGGTCATCAACTCCATTGTGGTGAGCCACTCGGCCAGTTCCGGTGCCTGCCCCTGCGCCAGTTGCGCCTGCAAGGTGCGCAGGCGTTCGCGCAGGGTGGAAGCCTGCGCGATCTGGCGTTCCAGCATGGCGATCTGCTGCGCCACGATGGCGCTCAAGGGCAGGTCCGGGCCGGCGAGTGCGTTGGCGATATCGGCCAGCGACAACCCGAACTTGCGCAGCGCCATGATCCGGTGCAGCCGGTCCATGTCGCCGTGCTGGTACAGGCGGTAGCCAGCTTGCGTGCGCGCCGAAGGCGAGAGCAGGCCGATGCTGTCGTAGTGGTGCAGGGTGCGGATGCTCAAGCCTGTCATCTTGGCCAGTTCACCGATTTTCAACAGCATCGTTTGCTCCTTTCCTGGTGCGTACACACAGCATCGACCATGACGTTGCGTCAGGGTCAACGGATATTTTCAGCTGATTGTCAGCCGCTGCCGCAATTCCTGCAGCAGGGTGCCTGTTTTCGGCGTCAGCTGGCGCGCCAGCGGCCACGCCAGGTACAGGGGCAGGCCCGGCGTGGCCAGTGCCGGCAGCACTGCCACGATGGCGCCGGTGGCCAGGTGTTCCTGCACCAGCCAGGTGGCCAGCTGGGCCACGCCCAGGCCGGCCAGCACGGCGGCCGTGCGCGCTTCCGCGTCGCCCGCCGTCATGCGCGGCGACGCCGGGCGGTATTCCATCTGCCCGCCATGTTCATCGTCCGGGAACAGCCACGGCATGGGCGAGCCATCGCCGCGCCCGTAGGCGATGCAGGCGTGGCCGTCGAGGTCCGCAATGGACGCCGGCGCGCCGCGCCGCGCCAGGTAGGCGGGCGCCGCGCACAGGATCAGCTGTTCATCGCCCAGGTGCATCTGCCCCAGCGCGGCGGGCCAGTGCGATGGCGCGCCGATGCGCACGGCGATATCGATGCGCTCCTCGAACAGGTCGACGAAGCGGTCGCTGAAGGCGATGGCCGGCTGCAGGCGCGGATATTTTTCGCACAGATCGATCAGCGCCGGCATCACGCGAAGCCGGCCGTACGCGGCGGGCACGCCGATGCGCACCTGGCCCGCCAGTTCCGCCGCATGGTCGGCCAGCACGTTTTCCGCATCCGCCAGTTCCTGCAGCACGCGCTTGCAGGTGGCGTAGTAGGCGCGGCCCGCGTCGCTCAGTGTCAGGCGGCGCGTGCTGCGCTGGAACAGCAGCACGCCCAGCCGTTCCTCCAGCCGCGCCACGCTCTTGCTGACGGCCGAGCTGCTCAGGTGCAGGCGCTCGGCCGCCTTCGTAAAACTGCCCGCGTCGGCCGTGGCGAGAAAGGGCGTGAGGCCCTTCAGATGTTCCGATGAAAACATGATCCGCGAATTTTATTCATGAATGAGGTGAAATAGTATCGCGGATAAGAATTTGCGTCGCGGATATGATGGTTTTTTCTTTCGGAGCTACTCACTCATGCATAAACACGCCCTCATCATCGGCGCCAGCGGCGTCATCGGCAGCAAGCTGGCCACGCATCTGCTCGGCGAAGGCTGGCAGGTGACGGGCGTTTCGCGCGGCCGCACGCCCGTTCCCGCCGGCTGCACGGCCCTGCGGTTCGATGCGACGGACGGCGCGGCCGTCGCCGCCGCGCTGGCGGGTGTCGACGCCAGCCACGTCTTCTTCACGGCCTGGGCGCGCCAGGAAAATGAGCAGGAAAACATCCGCGTCAACGGCGCCATGGTGGCCAATGTGCTGGCCGCGCTGGGGCCGAACGGCCACCTGCGCCATGCGGCCCTGGTGACGGGTCTCAAGCACTACCTGGGACCGTTCGACGCGTATGGCAAGGGAGCAGTGCCCGTCACGCCGTTCCGCGAAGAGCAGGGCCGCCAGCCCGTGGAGAATTTTTACTATGAACAGGAAGACCGCCTGTTTGAAGCGGCCGCGGAGTACGGCTTTACGTGGAGCGTGCACCGGCCGCACACCATCATCGGCCATGCGCTGGGCAATGCCATGAACATGGGCCTGACCCTGGCCGTGTACGCGCATTTATGCAAGGCCAGCGGCGCGCCCTTCGTCTTCCCCGGTTCGCCCGCGCAGTGGCACGGCTTGTCCGACATGACGGACGCGGGCCAGGTCGCGCGCCACCTGGCGTGGGCGGCGGACAGCCCTTGCGCGCGCAACGAAGATTTTAATATCGTCAATGGCGACGTGTTCCGCTGGAAGTGGCTGTGGCCGCGCCTGGCCGCGTATTTCGGCATCGAAGCGGCGGCCTTGCCGGAAACCATGGCGCCGCTGGGCGGCCGCATGCACGACGCGCCCGCCCGGTGGCGTGCGATTGCCGAGCAGCATGGGCTGGCGGAGCTTGATGTCGGCCGCCTGGCCTCGTGGTGGCATACGGATGCCGACCTGGGCCGGCCGATGGAAGTGATGACGGACATGGGCAAGAGCCGCAAGGCGGGTTTCCTCGACTACCAGGATACGCACGATGCCTTCATTCATCTGTTCGAGAAATTGAAGGCCGAGCGCATCATTCCGCGCTGACGCTGTCCGCTGCGGCCGGTGGCGGCATTGCAGCCGCTGCCGCATGCGCCGCATTTGCCTTGTGCCGCTGCGCCCGCTGCCATTCCAGGCCCGGGCGGTCGACGCGGAACTGCAGCAGGCGCCCCTGCACCACTTCCGTCACGTAGGCAGTGCGGCCATCGGGGCCGCCAAAGGTGATGTTACTGGGTTTGGCGCCGGGCACGCTGATCTCGCGCAAGATGCGTCCCTGCGGCGACAATTTCACCACCGTGCCCTTGCCGTAGCGCGTCACGTACAGGTTGCCGTCGACGTCCACGCGCATGCCATCCATGCCGAAGTCGTCGAACTTGATCAGCAGGCGCTTGCCGCCCAGGCTGCCGTCCGCGGCGATGTCGTACATCCAGATATTGCGCTGCACGCTTTCATTCACGTACAGAATCTTGCCGTCGGGGCTCACTTCGATGCCGTTGGCCGTGCCCATGGTGTCGAGCGCCAGGGTCACCGTGCCATCTTGCGCGATGCGCCACACGCGGCCCGTGTTTTCCTTCCAGTTCGGGTCGCTCGCATACAGCACGTCGTCGGCCGTGATGGCGATGTCGTTCGGCTGCGTCATGCGCGGCTCGCGCGCGTGGATGGACAGCGCGCGCGTGGCCGGGTCGACCAGGTAGATCGTGTGCTCCATGTAGTCGGCCAGATACATCTGGCCACGGCTGCCGAAGCGGATGCCGTTGGCGATGCTGGCGCCGGGCAGGGTCAGGTAGACCTCGGCAACGCCGCCGGGGCTGACCTTGCCGATGGTTTGCTGGCGCGCAAAGTTGACGGCGTAGATATTGCCGTCGGCATCGACGGCCGGCCCTTCGATGCCCTTGGTAAAGGAATGCGCGGCGGTCAGGGTGGTAGCGAGGAACAGCGTTTCGTGCGCGGGCGGGCTGGCGCAGGCGGACAGGCTGGCCAGCGCGGCGGCCAGCACGGCGGCGCGCAGCGACGCCAGGGCGGTTCGGGAATGAGGCATCAAGGTTCTCTGTGTGGCAACGGTGGCGTATGTTACCCGACGCGCAGCGAGCGGGGCGCCAAGCTAGGCGGCCACCACGACGAGGTCGGGGAAGTCGTCCTGCCAGCCGGCCCATGCATCCTGCAGGTGCGCGTGCATGCCGGCCCGGTCTTGCGCCAGATCAAAGGCGTCCGCGCTGGCCAGCAGAAAATGGGCGATGGCGCGCAAGGTGGCCGGGTCGGCCTGTATCGTCACGTCGGAGCAGGGCAGCGGACGTTCGGCGGCCTCGTCTTGCAGATAGCAGTGCAGCGATAAATGTGTGGTCATGAGCTTCAGTTGTTGATGTAGGCGCCCAGCATGGCGTGTGCGTTCAGTGCGGCGCGGGCCGCTTCCAGTTCCCCCGGCTGCAGGTGCCAGAAGATCCAGCCGGCATGTTCTTCACAGCGGCCATGGGCTTGCATCGCAGCGCGCAGCGCTTGCCGGCGCGCGGGCGGCAGCGCATCCAGTTTGGCTTGCGTGAAACCGTTGATGGCATATGCATCGCGCAGGTGCGCATCTTGCAGCCCGCGCCGCTTGATGGCGGCCCAGTTATTTGCCGGGCAAGGAGTGCCAAAGGTCATCGGATGGGCCGCATCGAGCTGCCGGTAGCCGAGTGCGTAGCCGGTGCCATAGCCCTGCGTTTCAGCGTAGCAGTACACATATTCGCAATGCTCAAACAGGCCGGGTATGGCCCGCGCACCGTCGAACAGCGGCGCCAGCGCAAGCTTGCTGGCGCGTATGGACAGAACCAGCTCCGAGTCCGATGAATACATGGCCTGCGCGTCGCAGTTGACGGCCTCGTAAGCTTCGTCGGGCGGTACGAGACGCGGCGAAAGCAGTCCGATGCTGTTGGTCTCTGGCGCGAACAGCATCTTCTCGTAATTTCGCTGTGAGAACTTGACGATTTTGCCACGCTTGTTGCCGTAGCGCTCGACGGGTTCGCCGATGTGCGCGAACCAGGCAAACAGCTGCGCGCTGGCCGCAGCGGCAATGAAGGGGGTATTTTTCTTGAATTCGCCTACGAGGAAGTGATATTGGTCCATATGTCGTTATGAGGGGGGGCAACGCGCATGATGCCATGCGCGGGCACCTGGCGCCAGCGCGCGCACCGCAGCGATGGCGCCGGATGGGAGCGATAGAAAAAGATGCACGGCAGGACGGCGCAACGGCCGGCTTGAGGCGTATGATGGAAATACGGATGTGGTTGCCGCAAGGCAGTGCGACGGGCTCGCGCCAGCACGTTCTGCAGATTTTTTTCGTGGTTTTGGCAGCAGTAACAACGAGGAGACATCATGGACAAACCCGAATTCATCCTGGCCACCAAGGCCATGGAAACCCTTGAGATGTATCAAACGTTTTATGGCCATTCGCAGGAATACCAGGCGCACCAGCAGGAAGTGCTGAAACTGCTGCGCCACAAGGGCGCCTCCCTGCTGGTGTCCGAGCATGGCCCGGCGAAGTTTTTATTGGCGTTCGCCGATGCGCTGGAAGTGGCGCACTTGCCGGGCGAGTATGTGCCGTTGAGCCGAAGGTAGGGGGCGCGGGGGCCTGGCTGTTTAATGGCTGCCAGGCTGCAGGGGCGCTAGCAAATCGATCCACCTATGCTTTTGCCATTGCGCAAGTTAAAGCCGAAGTGGCACCGATAGCCGTCATGATCCCGGACACAGGAAACATTTTCCTTATCGCGCTGCCGATAGCCTTTCTCCAAACTGCAGCGTTCGTTCGAATCCGTAGCCATGGAGTCAAACATGTCCTTGGCAACGGCCCCCGTGACCATGAAAGCAATCTTGCGGTCATGCGGTGTGGGCGGCTGTTGCTCGCCCAAGGTATTCGAATAGATCAGATAAGTACCCTTGAACTGTTTGTCTGCGCCCCAGTCGCTGTTGCCACCTGCATAGACCGTTGAAAACAGGGTGAGGGCGCTCAGTGCCATAGGCCATAGTGTTTTCATATCAGGCTCTCAGTTCCAGATGGAGGTGATGGTCGTGATTTTTGCATGGCGTCACGAATGGAATGTGGGTGTCGTTAAACAGCACCCTGCGCGCGCTGGCATGGGCACGAAAAAGTGCGATGAGCTTGGCCGTCTCGGCTTGATCGTAGTCTCTGTCATACCAATCAACAGGGAGTTGAAGGCCGTCCTTGCGCAGCGGGCGAATGTCCACCTCCAGGCCGGATTTGCGGGCTGAGTGCTGGCCATAGGCGGTTCCGTTAGCCAGACTGATGTTGCCAAAGCCAAATTGCCGGTCATCGACCGCTTGCCATTCGCGCTCCACATACAGGAGTGGCATCATCATGTTCGGGTGCGCGTATTGGCCCGCGCCCCTGCCCGGGGTGCCATAGACGTAATATCCCGCACCTTCCGGAGCCTGCGGCAGGATGAAAAAACCGCGCTTGTCCCCGGGCTGTACTTCGAGCATGGCCGACTCCGCTATACGCAACGCTGGGGGAACTGGCATTGTTTCGCATCCGTTCCATCCGTGATTGCGCCAGGGCAAACCATTGTGAATAGGAACGGGACCGCCGATGCCGTGGCGGAGAGAGCGCCTTGCCCGGCAAGTGATGCCGTAACTTTTTTGCATCTTTCGTGACGATGTGTGACTATGTTGCTGCCTATTTCGTGCACACTTTGCTGAATATCAAAATGGGAGCGTAGCCATGATCAGGTCGCCTAGCCTGTCGCCGCGATTGCCGAGGGGGCGCTTCCGGGGTTTCTCCTTGTTGCCGCTGGCTATCTCATTTGTCGTGCTGGTGTGCCTGTCGCTGCTGGCGCTGCAGTTATGGATGACCTTGCGCGCGCGGGAAGTGCAATTGCATGAAGCGGCCCGTGAAAGCGCCAACCTGGCGCAGGCTGTCGCCCAGCACGCTTATGACACGATCAAGGCGGCCGATACGGTACTGGTCGGCCTGGTGGAGCGGATGGAGGTTGACGGTACCTCCGAACCTGAACTGGCGCGTATGCATAAATTGCTGGCCGCCCGCGTAGCCGAGCTGCCGCAGCTGCATGGCATCTTCGTCTATGCCAGCGATGGCAGTTGGCTGGTGAACTCCCAGAAGACGCTGTTGAACCATCTGAACAATTCCGATCGGGAATATTTCAACTACCATCGAACGCATGGCGATCGCGGCCCTTATGTCGGCCCGCCCGTGCGCAGCAAATCGACGGGGGACTGGATAGTCACGGTATCGCGGCGTATCAATTTACCTGACGGCAGCTTCGGCGGCGTGGCGCTGGCGACCATCAATATGCGTTATTTCAGGCAGTTTTACGAACGCTTTTCAATAGGAGAAAAAGGCGCCATTTTTATTGCAAATGGCAATGGCATTCTTTTATTGCGAAGGCCGTTCGATGAAAGCATGCTGGGGCGCGATCTTTCGCAGTTTCCCTTATTTCATGATTATTTGCCCAAAAGTCCCGTTGGCACCGCCGTGTTCAGGTCGCGCGTCGATGGCGTGACGCGCATCAACAGCTATCGACGAATCAGCGAATACCCGCTGGTGGTCTCTGCCGCCTTGTCACAGGATGAAGTCCTCGCTGCGTGGCGTCTCGATACGGTGCTGCAGAACGCCGTGGGCGGGGTAATGGTGCTGCTGATTGCATTCATCGGTTACCGCATGGTGCGGCAAATCGGGTTGCGGGTAAAAAGCGAGGCGGGACTGGTCGAGGCGCGCAACGAACTGGAATTGATCAATGAAACCCTGGCCCGGCTTGCCAGCCAGGATGGATTGACGGGGCTGGCAAACCGGCGCCACTTCGACCAGACGCTGCTCGCCGAATTCAGTCGTGCTCAGCGTGAAGGCAACCCGCTTGGGCTGGTGTTGATCGATGTCGACTTCTTCAAGCAATACAACGACCTGTATGGCCATGTGGCCGGCGACGAGTGCCTGAGAAAGATCGGCAAAGTGGTGGCCTACAGCATGCGCCGGCCCGGCGACCTTGCGGCGCGCTACGGTGGCGAGGAAATGGTCATTTTGTTGCCCGGTACGGATTTACCGGGCGCATTGGTGGTGGCGGAAAGCATACGCCATGCCGTGCAATCGCTGGGCATCGACCATCGGGGCAGTCCCCCGGGCGTGGTGACGGTCAGTGTCGGCGTGGCGGCTTTTATACCGTCGCATCTGGAAAACCAGCCAGTCGAGCTCATCGAACTCGCTGACCTGGCATTGTATGACGCCAAGTCGTCCGGGAGAAACCAGGTCTGCCATGCCTCTTCCTGCGAGAGTGCGGGGCGGGCTGCGAGTGTATTTGCATTTCGCTAGCCATCATTGACGGTTGACGCGGCTGCGCCTGCCTTGTCCTGCGTGGCGCGTGCGCCTGCCTGATCCATGTACAATCGGCAATATCCGGATCGACGTGTCCGCCCCTTCATCGCGGAGTGCGCGCCAGCGTGATACCGACATTGCACACCTGCTTATTTGCCTGGCGCGAAGCCTTGACATGCGTGGGCCTGGGATTGCGCGATGCGCGCCATGCCGGGCTGTGGTGGCGTTCCGCGCTGTGGTGCATGGCGGTCGTCGCGCTGTGGCTGGGATTGTACGGCTATTTCGGCCGATTCTTTGTCGAGCTGAGCGCCGTGCTGGCGCAGGTGTCCGTCACCGGCTTGCTGGGCCTGGGCCTGGGCGTGATGGATGGCGTCGGGCCCCTGGCCAACGGGCCTGCCACGCTCTCGCAAATGGGCAATATCGCCGGCAGCCTGGGCAGCGCCGCCCAAGCCCTGTTGTCGATCGGCCAGATCGCCCTGGCGTTGCTGGCGCTGGCCACCTTGTTCTATGTCATGGTCTTTATCGTCGGCGCCATCGGCACGGCGCGCTTGCCGCTGCGCTGGCTCCTGCTGGAACGCGCAAGGACGGTGGCGGCGCGCCGCTATGCCGGCTGGCAGGCGCCAACCGGCCTGGAGCTGTCCGCCGCGCGCCCCGCCTGGTGGCGGCGCCTGTTGCTGCCGCTCTCCCTGCTGATCCCCGTATGGGCCATGTGCGTGCTGATTTCGTACTTGCTTGCCTGGAACGTCCAGGCGATCTACGGCGCGGCGGCCGAAGAGGTGCTCAGCGTGGAACAGCAAGCGGCGCTGCGCCGCGCACAGCGCCCGGCGATCTTTGCGCTGGGACTGCTGCTGTGTTTGCTGATGTTGATACCGGTCGTCAATTTATTGCTGCCCGCCCTGCTGTGCGGCAGCGTCTGCCATCTGCAGCGCCGCGGCTGGCGTGCTGCGGACACATCAATCAAAGTGGCGTGAACAAAGAGTGAACAAGGAGTGAACATGAGTGAACACGCAAGAGGCGGCACGCTGGAGCGCGCCATTCAAATCGCCGCCGCCACGCATGCGGGCCAGACGGACAAGGGGGGCGCGCCCTATATACTCCACCCCTTGCGCGTCATGCTGCGCGTCGCCCCCGGCGCCGAGCAGATCGTCGCCGTGCTGCATGACGTGGTGGAAGACAGCGACGGCAAAGTCACCTTCGACGACCTGGCGCGCGCAGGATTTTCCCAGGACGTCATCGACGGCGTGCGCGCCGTGACCAAGGTCGAGGGCGAGTCGTACGAGGCTTTCATCGCCCGCGCGGCCCTGGACCCGCTCGGCAAGGCCGTCAAGCTGGCTGACCTGGCGGAAAACAGCGACTTGTCGAGGATAGGGGAGCCGAGGCCAAAGGATCTGGAGAGGATAGAGAAATATCGGCGGGCGATCGGGTATTTAAGGGGGGATATTTCTTAATTTTAAGATGGTGCGGCGCATCCTTGCGCTGGCTCAAGGCCATGGCTACAAGCGGCGGCAACGCCCGCATACATTTTCCGTAACGCTAGGATGTTTGATACTCCGCAATGACCAGAAATGCATAGTGGAAAAATTGTCGAATGTGTATGTTCCTTTGCGAACGTGCCGGGATTCTCTGGCAAAATGCATGCAATCAACCCGCAACGGCAGCTGTCGGCTGCGGATTCAATCGACAACCTTTTTAAACTGAGCATGCTGGAGATACCGAAGCTAATAGAGCCCGCCTTGCGAGAGGCCGGCTGGAACGGACCGAAGAGTCTAGCCCCGCCAGGCAAGACGCCAGCGTCTGCCTATGCCATCGCCAATCAAATAGTTGATGAGTTCGGAGGGTTGACTGTAGGCACATGTGGTTCAGGAACAGAAATGGCATCGAGCGACGTGCGCTTTTACGAGCATCTTCGTTGCGGTCTGTTTCAAGCTTGGGCAGAACACATTGGCGAGGTTGTCGCATTTGCATCAGCCCACCATGAGCACATGATCTTGTCAGTCGGTACTGACGGGACCTATTATGTATTTACCGATCCTGACGGTCAGCTATACCAAGGTCCGCAGAATTTCGGAGAGCTGATGCGTCGTTTGCTTTGCGGCTATTCATACGGCGCCACAATTTCAAAGGACGCATACCAGGTCTAAGTCAGCATCCGCCCGGGGGGGCGGAAGCGGGCGGAACCGATTAGGGTTCTGAATCGCCGCCAGTAGCGTAAGACTGCGATTTTCAGCGCGGGAATTTATACCGTACCAGCAGCATAGGTCCTTTGCCGCCGGTTGGCGTCAGCAGTATCTCGTCACCCGGCTGCATCTCCTCGTACATCACCGTGCAACAGGTCGGCATCGAGTGGCCGCGCGCGGGATAAACGCCAACGTCGGTGTGCAGGGTCGCAGCGCGTACGTCCACGCTGGCCTTGCCGGTCTTTCCTGCTTCTTGCAGCAGCTTGCGCAGTGCGGTGACGAAGTCCCCTTTGCTGAGTCTGGCAGGTGCCTGGGTTGCTTGCGGGCGAGCAGTTACGTCGTTTTTCATGCAGTTTCCTTCAATGTATACATTCCCGCCACTATATCATTGGCCCCTGATGGAGCGAGGAGCGAGGGGCAGGCTCGGCATTCGCACACAGCCTGAGCCGCTAAGGTTGTCGTTAGGAAAAACCGCCTGCGGCGCAAGAGCTAGCCGGAAGAATCGGAGAGGGTTGCGCTTGCAAGCGCAACCCGGTGTTGCGGCGCCGAGYTGCGCTCGCCGAAGTCCCGCAAAACCCCCGCGCCCGTTCCGGACGCGCATGCGCTGCCCGCGTTCTGCATGCATGGAATAAATAAAAAAGGGCCTCCCCGCCAAAAGAGGAGCGAGGGTCAGGTCCGGCATTCGCACACAGCCTGAGCCGCTAAGGTTGTCGTTAGGAAAAACCGCCTGCGGCGCAAGAGCTAGCCGGAAGAATCGGAGAGGGTTGCGCTTGCAAGCGCAACCCGGTGTTGCGGCGCCGAGCTGCGCTCGCCGAAGTCCCGCAAAACCCCCGCGCCCGTTCCGGACGCGCATGCGCTGCCCGCGTTCTGCATGCATGGAATAAATAAAAAGGGCCTCCCCGCCAAAACGGGGAAGCCCTTTTCATTTATTCAGTGGTGGAGACGGCGGGAATCGAACCCGCGTCCGCAAGCACTCTACAGACAGTTCTACATACTTAGCACTATCATTTAATTTAACTCAGCCAGCACGGATGTGCACGTTATGGGCAAGCGAGTTACCTATTATTTAGTCGGACGCTAAGTAACCCAGCATACGACGAGTCCCTGTAAATGACTCTAGAGCTTTTGACGGCCCACCCCAGGGACGAGGTGTTCTAGAGCTAACAGCGATTAAGCTGCCAGTGCGTACGAGTTATCGTTTGCAGTTAAGTTTTTTCTGGTTGTATTTACGAGGTAGCCAGCCCTCGGTATGCCCTGCGCTGCTTTGCAACCCACGTCGAAACCAGGTCGTCCCCACAGAACCTTCATTGTAGCGCAAACTTCACACTCTTGCATGATGCATTCGCGATAAGGAACGAGGCAATGGCACCGAAGTCGTCATACTTGAGTCTTGGCCCATAAAGCAAAGTGCTGGCGGCAGACCCCAGGTTTTCGTTGTTGGCCTGGGCAGGTGTTTGCGGCCGCATTAGTCTGCAAGACAAGTTTTCAGGCGGCCAGCTGCCGCTCCTGCGCCGCCTTCACCACGCCGGTCACCAGTTCCAGCAACGCTTGCGGCGTGTCCAGCAAATGGTCGGCGTTCCAGTGCTGCGGCTCGACGGGGCCGCAGTAGCCCCAGGCGCAGGCCACCGTGCGCATGCCGGCGGCGCGGCCGGCCTGGATGTCGCGCAGGTCGTCGCCCACATACCAGCAGTCCTGCGGGGCCAGGTCCAGGCGGCGCGCCGCTTCCAGCAGGGGAGCGGGGTGCGGTTTCGGGTGCGCCATGGTGTCGCCCGAGATCACGCAGCCGGCCGCGCCCAGGCCGATCTGGCCCACCAGCGGGTCCGTGAAGCGGGCGGCCTTGTTGGTGACGACGCCCCAGGCCAGGCCCAGGCTGCTCAAGCCGTCGAGTAGAAGGGGGATGCCGTCGAACAAGCGGCTTTCCACGGCCAGGGCCGCTTCATAGTTGTTCAGGAAGCCGTCCTTCAGGGCTTCATAGCCGCTTTCACCCGGGTGGACGCCATACGACGCGCCTATCATGCCGCGCGCGCCGGCCGAGGCCGTGGGGCGCAGCACTTCGTACGGGGTCGGCTCCAGGCCGGCGCGTGTGCGCAGCAGGTTGATGGCCGCCGCCAGGTCGGGCGCGGTATCGGCCAGGGTGCCGTCGAGGTCGAACAGGATGGCGCGCGGTGCTGGCAGGTGGTCAGTGGTCATGATGGCTGAGGTGGTGAAAGAGCATGAAAAATGGCGGCCGCAGCCGCCTTTTGTTACGCGCGTGGATTACAGGGGCCGGGTGCAGGCCACCAGGTAATTGACGCTGGTATCGCTATTAAGTGAGTAAATTTTGGTCAATGGATTGTAGCCCATGCCGCGCATGCTATTGACATCGAGGCCGGCGCTGCGTATGTATTGCGACAATTCGGCCGGGGTGATGAATTTGTCGTAGTCGTGCGTGCCTTTCGGCAGCAGGCGCAGCAGGTATTCGGCCCCCAGGATGGCAAACAGATAGGCTTTCGGGTTGCGGTTCAGGGTCGACAGGAAGACGTGGCCGCCCGGTTTTACCAGCGCCGCGCAAGCCTTGACGATGGCGGCGGGGTCCGGCACGTGCTCGAGCATTTCCATGCAGGTGACGACGTCGTACTGGCCCGGCTCTTCATCGGCCATGGCTTCGGCGGCGATCAGCTTGTAGCGCACCTTGGCGCCCGATTCCAGGCTGTGCAGGTCGGCAACTTTCAAGGCCTTGTCGGACAGGTCGATGCCCGTCACGTCGGCGCCCTTGCGGGCCATCGATTCGGCCAGGATGCCGCCGCCGCAGCCGATGTCGATCACGCGCTTGCCGGCCAGCGGCACCTTCGCGTTGATCCATTCCAGGCGCAGGGGGTTAATTTCGTGCAGGGGACGAAACTCGGAAGTGGGGTCCCACCAGCGGTGGGCCAGCTCACTGAATTTTTGGATTTCAAGAGGGTCGGCGTTCATAGGTCGAATAATAGCGGCAATTTCACAATCGGGCAGCCACGGACGAAAAAAAACCCCGCCTGGGCGGGGTTTTTCATGCTGTCCTTGACTTGCGCGATGACTCGCGGCAAGTCCCAGGCCAGCGTTCAGCAATTACTTGTTGCGGGTACCAACAACTTCGATTTCCACGCGACGGTTTTTCGCACGGCCTTCGGCAGTTTTGTTGTCAGCAACAGGTTGCTTCTCGCCTTTGCCTTCGGTGTACACGCGGTTGCTTTCAACGCCTTTGGTGACCAGGTAGGCTTTGACAGCATCAGCACGACGTACCGACAGTTTTTGGTTGTAAGCATCGGTGCCGACGGAGTCGGTGTGACCCACAGCGATGATGACTTCCAGGTTGATGCCGCCGAGTTGTGCGGACAGCTCGTCCAGCTTGGCTTTGCCTTCTGGCTTCAGCGTAGCTTTGTCGAAATCGAAGAATGCATCAGCAGCGAAGCTGACTTTTTCCGAGGTAGGAGCAACGACGACTGGTACTGGCGCAACGACGACTGGTGCCGGTGCTGGCACTGCTGGCGGAGGTGGGGCCACGCATTTGCCGTCTTGCAGAGTTTCTGGCTCTACGCACAGGGGAACGTCGCAACCTGGCACCGCGTCAGCTGGTGTCCAGTAGCCGGTACGCCAGCACAGGCCGAATGGATCACGCACGATGACGCCGCGGGCATCTTGCACATAAGCGCTTTTTGGGCTTGGTGCTTTGATGTCAGTGGTAACTGGCGCGAACGGTGGGGAGGTTGGGGTTTGGGCCGAAGCCGAGCCAGCAATCACTGCGGATGCAGCGAAAAACAGCGTTACAAATTTATTCATTCTTTTTTCCTTTCGGGGGGTGATATCCGCAGAACAACACTGCGCTACTGGTGCTACGTGCCAAGATTTTATCATGTAGACCATATGCGCTCGTTTCAGATTGCGAAACTAGCAATTAACTTCCCAGTCATTTTGCCACACGCATCAGGGGCGCACGACCGTGGTTAAATCAAAGCTTGCCCGATTTTAGACCGCACGTTGTTTTTGCGCAACGAAAATGCTCATTTGTAACGCGTCTGTAACAAATGATCGCTTTTTTTGCCTCTTTTAAGGGCAGGCGACTTGAACTGGTATTGCCATTGTGCATTAACGACATGCCGGCGCGCACGCCTCCGGCGCAAAGTGGCAATCTTGCCGGTCTGGCCAATTTGTACAGGTAGCAGGGCGCGCATGCTAAAATCGTGCGCTTGACTGTCAATAGTGTGAAGCAAATGCCCGTGGCGGCGCTGCATCCACGACGACAGCCACCCAGGATATGCAGTATTGCGTCATACATTGCGTAACAGATAAGTTAACCACAGCCTGAGATCAGTCGAACCGCCAATGGATCAATTCGCAAAAGAAACAATTCCTATTTCCCTCGAAGAAGAGATGCGCAAGAGTTACCTCGATTACGCCATGAGCGTGATCGTCGGGCGCGCCTTGCCGGATGCGCGCGATGGCTTGAAGCCAGTGCACCGCCGCGTCTTGTTCGCGATGCATGAAATGAACAACGTGTGGAACCGCCCTTACGTCAAGTGCGCCCGCGTGGTCGGCGAAACCATGGGTAAGTACCATCCCCACGGCGACGCCTCGATCTACGACACCTTGGTGCGCATGGCGCAGGATTTCTCGCTGCGCTACATGCTCGTCGATGGCCAGGGTAACTTCGGTTCCGTCGACGGCGACGGCGCCGCGGCCATGCGTTACACCGAGTGCCGCCTGGACAAGATCGCCAGCGAGCTGCTGGCCGATATCGACAAGGACACCGTCGATTTCCAGCCCAACTACGACGGCAAGGAAAAGGAACCGACGGTCTTGCCGACGCGTATCCCGAACCTGCTGATCAACGGCTCGTCCGGCATCGCGGTCGGCATGGCGACGAACATTCCGCCACACAACATCACCGAAGTGATCGACGGCGCCCTGCACGTGCTGCGCAATCCGGACTGCACGATCGATGAATTGATCGAGATCATTCCGGCGCCCGATTTCCCGACCGCCGGCATCATCTACGGCGTGTCCGGCGTGCGCGATGGCTACCGTACGGGCCGCGGCCGCGTGGTCATGCGCGCCAAGACGCACTTCGAGGAATACGGCAAGGACGGCGGCCGCATCGCCATCATCGTCGACGAGCTGCCATTCCAGGTCAACAAGAAATCCTTGCTGGAACGCATCGCCGAAAACGTGCGCGACAAAAAGCTGGACGGCATTTCCGACATCCGCGACGAGTCCGACAAGTCGGGCATGCGCGTGGTGATCGAGCTGAAACGGGGCGAAGTGCCGGAAGTTGTGCTGAACAACCTGTACAAGCAGACCCAGCTGCAAGACACCTTCGGCATGAACATGGTGGCGCTGGTCGATGGCCAGCCGAAACTGCTGAACCTCAAGCAGATGCTGCAATGCTTCCTGTCGCACCGCCGCGAAGTGGTTACGCGCCGCACCGTGTTCGAACTGCGCAAGGCGCGCGAACGCGGCCACGTGCTCGAAGGCCTGGCAGTGGCGCTGGCCAACATCGATGACTTCATCGCCATCATCAAGGCCGCGCCGACGCCGCCGATCGCCAAGGTCGAGCTGATGGCCCGTCCATGGGATTCGTCCGTGGTGCGCGAAATGCTGGCCCGCACGGGCGACGGCACGACGCCGGGCGGCGTGGACGCCTACCGTCCGGAAAACCTGCCGAAGCACTATGGCATGCAGGCCGACGGCCTGTACAAGCTGTCGGACGACCAGGCGCAAGAGATCCTGCAGATGCGTCTGCAACGCCTGACGGGCCTGGAGCAGGACAAGATCGTCAACGAGTACAAGGAAGTCATGGCACACATCGCCGACTTGCTCGACATCCTGGCCAAGCCGGAGCGCGTCACCATCATCATCACCGATGAAATGAACGTGGCGAAGAACGAATACGGCGCCGGCAACAAGGACGTGCGCCGCTCGCAGATCGAGTTGAATGCGACCGACCTGGAAACGGAAGACCTGATCACGCCGCAGGACATGGTCGTGACCCTGTCGCACACCGGCTACATGAAGGCGCAGCCGATTTCCGAATACCGCGCGCAGAAGCGCGGCGGCCGCGGCAAGCAGGCCATGGCGACCAAAGAGGAAGACTGGATCGACCAGCTGTTCATCGCCAATACGCACGACTACATCCTGTGCTTCTCGGACCGTGGCCGCATGTACTGGCTGAAGGTGTGGGAAGTGCCGCAAGGCTCGCGCAATTCGCGCGGCAAGCCGATCGTCAACATGTTCCCGCTGCAGGACAACGAAAAGATCACCGTGATCCTGCCGCTGTCGGGCGAGAACCGCACCTTCCCGGAAGACCATTACGTGTTCATGTCGACCAGCCTCGGCACCGTGAAAAAGACGCCGCTGAAGGACTTCAGCAATCCGCGCAAGGCCGGCATCATCGCGGTCGACCTGGACGACGGCGACTTCCTGATCGGCGCCGCGCTGACGGACGGCCAGCACGACGTAATGCTGTTCTCCGATTCGGGCAAGGCAGTGCGCTTCGACGAAAACGACGTGCGTCCGATGGGCCGCACGGCGCGCGGCGTGCGCGGCATGAACCTGGAAGAGGGCCAGCACGTGATCGCCCTGCTGGTGGCCGAGAACGAGCAGCAGTCGGTGCTGACGGCCACGGAAAACGGCTATGGCAAGCGCACGCCGATTCTTGAGTACACGCGCCATGGACGTGGCACGAAAGGCATGATCGCCATCCAGACCAGCGAGCGCAACGGTAAAGTGGTTGCCGCGACCCTGGTCGACGCCAGCGATGAAATCATGCTGATCACCACCGGCGGCGTGTTGATCCGCACCCGCGTGTCGGAAATCCGCGAAATGGGCCGCGCGACGCAGGGCGTGACCCTGATCGCCGTGGAAGACGGCACCAAGCTGTCCGGCCTGCAGCGCGTGGTGGAGACGGATATCGACGAAGTCGAGCTGACGACGGAAGCGGGCACGGACGCCGCGCCGGCAGTGGCCGATCCGGTTGATCCGGCCCAGCCGGAGTAAGATGATTGGGGCTCTTTCGGGAGCCCCAATTGCTGTTGGCGTGCCAGTTGCGGCGCCAGCCTGCGTATCCCCAGGTAGTTTTCCCGCTTTTTGTAAAGTCCCGCATGCCATGAGAAAAATCGTCGCCACCTTCTTCGCCGCGTTTTCGCTGGCCTTTCTTGCCACCCTGCCGGCCCTGGCGCAGTCCGCGCAAGCGACGCCCGCCCGCCAGGCCGCGCCCAGCCCCGCCATGAAGGTGGCCGTGCGGCGCATGCTCGACGCGATGCAGTTCCCGCAGCTCACGCGCAGCATCTTCGACCAGATGCTGCAATCGGTGCCGGCCATGATACGCCAGTCGGCCCTGCAGCAAATCAGCAGCAACCCGAAGCTGGACGAACAGCGCAAGGCGCGCGCGCTGGCCAGCGCCGAGGAAGAAATCCCCGTCGCCATCGCCACCCTGACGCAGGTGCTGGCCGACCCGACCCTGATCGACGAGCTGGGCGCCGAAATGGTGCCCCTGTACGCGCGTTTTTATACGGTGCAGGAAGTCGAGCAGCTGACGGTCTTCTACAAGACGCCGCTGGGCCGCAAGATGCTGGCCACCATGCCGCAGCTGTCGGCCGAGTCGATGGCCATCAGCCAGCGCGTGCTGATCCCGCGCGTGAACGCCGTGCTTGACCAGGTCATGCGGGCGGCCACGCAGCCGCCCCAATAACTCCATCTTATTAAGGACCGTATCGTGACCCATATCTACAACTTCTCCGCCGGCCCCGCCGTCCTGCCCAAGGAAGTGCTGGCGCAAGCGGCGGCCGAGATGCTGGACTGGCATGGCAGCGGCATGTCGGTGATGGAAATGAGCCACCGTGGTCCCGAATTCATTTCCATCTACAAGCAGGCCGTGGCCGACCTGCGCGAACTGCTGGCCGTGCCCGAGAACTACAAGATCCTGTTCCTGCAGGGCGGTGGCCTGGGCGAGAACGCCATCATTCCCATGAATCTGGTGGGCCTGGCCGCGCAGCAGCCGGCCACCATCGACTTCGTGCACACGGGCTCGTGGTCGGGCAAGTCGATCCAGGAAGCGGCCAAGTATGCCAACGTGAACGTGGCCGCGTCGTCCAAGGCCGCCCATTTCACGGGCGTGCCGCCCGTCGCCGAATGGCAGCTGACGCCCGGCGCCGCCTACCTGCATATCTGCACCAATGAAACCATCGATGGCGTGGAATTCCAGCAGGTGCCGGCCGTGCCGGCCGGCACCACCATCGTGGCCGACATGTCGTCGCATATTTTGTCGCGCGTTATTGACGTATCGCAATACGGCGTCATTTTTGGCGGCGCGCAGAAAAATATCGGCCCGGCCGGCCTGACTCTGGTCATCGTGCGCGAAGACTTGCTGGGCAAGGCGCTGCCGATCTGCCCGTCCGCTTTCGACTGGACCATCGTGGCCGAACATGAGTCGATGTACAACACGCCGCCCACGTACGGCATCTATATCGCCGGCCTGGTTTTCCAGTGGCTCAAACGCCAGGGTGGCGTGGCAGCCATGGAACAGCGTAATATTGACAAGGCGGCGCTGCTGTACGCAGCGCTCGATGCGGACGACTTCTACCAGAACCGGGTCGCCCCGCAATACCGCTCGCGCATGACCATCCCGTTCTATCTGCGCGACGAAAGCTTGAACGACGCATTCCTGGCCGGCGCCAAGCAGCGCGGCCTGCTGCAACTGAAGGGCCACAAGTCCGTCGGCGGCATGCGTGCATCGATCTATAACGCGATGCCGATCGAGGGCGTGCAAGCCCTGGTGAATTATCTGAACGAGTTTGCCGGACGCTGAGTCGCTTGACCGACCGCGCCGGCCCGCCGCCGGCGCAGGCCGCGCGGCAATGATTGAAGTACAGCTGACGAAACAAACCAACCATGACCGATAAATTGAAACCGCTGCGCGAACAGATCGATGCGATCGACGCGCAAATCCTCGAGCTGCTGAACCGCCGCGCGCAAATCGCCCAGCAAGTGGGCCACGTGAAGGCCGAAACGCAGGCGCCCGTGTTCCGCCCCGAGCGCGAGGCGCAGGTGCTGCGCGGCGTGGCCGAGCGCAATCCCGGCCCCATGGGCGACCGCGAAGTGCAGACCATCTTCCGCGAAATCATGTCGTCCTGCCGCTCGCTGGAAAAGCGCGTGACTGTCGCCTACTTGGGCCCGGCCGGCACCTTCAGCGAACAGGCCGTGTACCAGCAGTTCGGCAGCGCCGTCGAAGGCTTGCCGTGCGCGTCCATCGACGAAGTATTCCGTTCCGCCGAGGCGGGAACGGCGGACTTCGGCGTGGTGCCGATCGAGAATTCCTCGGAAGGCGCCGTCAACCGCACCCTGGACATGATGCTGCAGACGAGCCTCATCATCAGCGGCGAGGTGGCGATTGCCGTGCACCACAGCCTGATGACGAAGAGCGGCAACATGGATGGCGTCACCGTCATCTGCGCCCATTCGCAGGCGCTGGCGCAGTGCCAGGTGTGGCTGAACCAGAATTATCCGCACATCGAGCGCCGCGCCGTGGCCTCGAACGCCGAGGCGGCCCGCCTGGCCGGCGAAGATGGCACGGTGGCGGCGATTGCCAGCGAACTGGCCGGCGCGCAGTACAAGCTGGGCGTGGTCAAGGGCCATATCCAGGACGATCCGCACAACCGCACGCGCTTTGCCGTCGTGGGCACCTTGCAGACGGCGCCGTCGGGCAAGGACCAGACCTCGCTGGTATTGGCCGTGCCGAACAAGGCGGGCGCCGTGTACCAGTTGCTGGCGCCGCTGGCGAAACACGGCGTGTCGATGACGCGCTTCGAGTCGCGCCCGGCGCGCATGGGCAGCTGGGAGTATTATTTCTATGTCGATGTGGAAGGTCACGTGCACGACTCTGCCGTCGCCCAGGCGCTTGCCGAGCTGCAAAGCAATGCGGCATTTTTCAAGGTGCTGGGGTCGTATCCTGTCAGTTTGTAACCCGGTAAAGGCCGGGATCGGACCCTCAGGGGCCGGTCCCAGTCATTGCTGTGGGGGTCACCAATCATTCACCAACTTTTAAAGAACACCATGTCTAAAAATATCGGTCCAGAATACGTCCGCGCCATCGCCCCTTATCAGAGCGGCAAACCGATCGCGGAAGTCGCGCGCGAATTCGGCCTCGACGAGGCAGCCATCGTCAAGCTGGCGTCGAATGAAAACCCGTACGGCATGCCGGAATCGGCCAAGCAGGCGATGATCGCCGCCATCGATGACCTGGGCCGCTACCCGGACGCCAACGGCTTCGACCTGAAGGCCGTGCTGTCGAAGCGCTATGACGTGCCGGCCGACTGGATCACCCTGGGCAACGGCAGCAACGACATCCTGGAAATCGCCGCGCACGCGTTTGTCGAGCACGGCCAGTCCGTCGTCTACTCGCAGTACTCGTTCGCCGTGTACGCGCTGGCCACGCAAGGCCTGGGCGCGCGCCACGTCGTCGTGCCGGCGCAAGCCTACGGCCACGACCTCGACGCCATGGCGGCGGCGATTGCCGACGACACGCGTCTGGTCTTCATCGCCAACCCGAACAACCCGACCGGCACCTTCCTGACGGCGGCGCAGCTCGAAGCCTTCCTGCAAAAAGTGCCGGCGCACGTCGTCGTCGTGCTCGACGAGGCCTACAATGAATTCCTCTCGGCCGACGAGCAGTACGAATCGACGGCGTGGGTGCGCCAGTATCCGAACCTGGTGGTGTCGCGCACCCTGTCGAAGGCGTATGGCCTGGCCGGCCTGCGCATCGGCTTCGCCATCGCCCAGCCGGTGCTGACGGACCTGATGAACCGCATCCGCCAGCCGTTCAACGTCAATTCGCTGGCGCAGGCCGCGGCGATTGCCGCCCTGAACGACAAGGCCTTCCTCGAGCAAAGCGCGCGCAACAACGCGGCCGGCTACCGGCAGTTTACAGAGGCGTTCGATGCACTGGGGCTGGAATACGTGCCGTCGCACGGCAATTTCGTGCTGGTGAAGGTGGGCGACGACGACGGCGCCGGGGCGAGAGTCAACCTGGCGCTGCTCAAGCAGGGCGTGATCGTGCGCCCGGTGGGCAGCTACGGCTTGCCGCAATGGCTGCGCATTTCCATCGGCCTGCCGCAGGAAAACGCCATCTTCATCGCCGCGCTGACGAAAGCGCTGGCCTGACGATATGACGACGCCTGCACTGAAGAAGGTCGTCATTTTCGGCGTGGGCCTGATCGGCGGCTCGTTCGCGCGCGCCTTGCGGCACGCCGGCGCCGTCGCCACGGTGGTCGGCATGGGCCGCTCGCCGGCCTCGATGGCGCGCGCGCTCGAACTGGGCATCATCGACGAAATCGGCGGCGACATGGCGCAAGCCATGGCGGGCGCCGACCTGGTGCTGGTCGCCGCGCCCGTGGCGCAGACGGGCGCCATCCTCGCATCCATCGCGCCGCACCTGCAGCCTGGCACCGTCGTGACCGACGCGGGCAGCACGAAAAGCGACGTGGTGGCGGCAGCGCGCGCGGCGTTGAAAGGCAAGGTGGCGCAATTCGTGCCCGGCCACCCGATCGCGGGGCGCGAGACGAATGGCCCCGACGCCGCCATCATTGATTTATATCAAGGCAAGAAAGTGGTGCTTACGCCGCTGGCGGAAAACGCCGCGTCCGACGTCGAGCGCGTGGCGGCCGCCTGGCGCGCCTGCGGCGCCATCCTGCACACCTTGAGCCCCGAAGAACATGACAAGGTATTTGCCGCCGTCAGCCATCTGCCGCATCTGCTGGCCTTTGCGCTGGTCGACGATATCGCCAACAAGCCGCACGCGGGCCTGCTGTTTCAATATGCGGCCAGCGGCTTTCGCGACTTTACGCGCATCGCCGGCTCATCGCCGGAAATGTGGCGCGACATCAGCCTGGCCAACCAGCCGGCGCTGCTGCACGAACTGGACGCCTACCTGGCGCAGTTGACGACCTTGCGCGCCCACCTGGCCGCCAGCGACGGCGCCGCCATCGAGGGCGTGTATGCGAACGCCCAGCACGCGCGGCAGCAATGGATAGAGGCGATCGAAACGGCGGAAGCGCCCGCGCCCACACAATAATTGAAGGATTCCAGCATGACCCAGATCAAGCACTACCCCCACCATGTCGATTTGAAGCCCGTGATGCACGTCGAGGGCACGGTGCGTCTGCCCGGCTCGAAAAGCATTTCCAACCGCGTGCTGCTGCTGGCCGCGCTGGCCAGGGGCACGACGAAGATCATCGACCTGCTCGCCTCCGACGACACCTTCGTCATGCTCACGGCCTTGACGTCGCTGGGCGTGAAATGGACGCAGGATGAATTGACGGGCGACCCGGCCACGGCGCACCAGGTGCACCATGTGGAAGGCTGCGGCGGCGTGTTTCCGCACCACGCGGCAGACCTGTTCATGGGCAACGCCGGCACGGCCATCCGTCCGCTGACGGCGGCGCTGGCCGTGATCGGCGGCGACTATACGCTGCACGGCGTGTCGCGCATGCACGAGCGCCCCATCGGCGACCTGGTCGACGCGCTCAACGCCGTCGGCACGCAGATCGAATACACGGGCGAGCAGGGCTTCCCGCCGCTGCGCATCCGCCGCGGCCACATCCACGCGCAGCGCATCGCCGTGCGCGGCAACGTGTCGAGCCAGTTTTTGACGGCCCTCTTGATGGTGGCGCCGCTGATGGCGCGCGACCATGCGGTGACCATCGACGTCACGGGCGAGCTGATCTCGAAGCCGTACATCGAAATCACCCTGAACCTGATGCGCCGCTTCGGCGTGACGGTCGAGCATGACGGCTGGCAGTCGTTCACCGTGCAGCCTGGCCAGCAATATCAAAGCCCGGGCACCATCCACGTGGAAGGCGACGCTTCGTCGGCGTCGTATTTCCTGGCGGCCGGCGCCATCGGCGGCGGCCCCGTGCGCGTGGAAGGCGTGGGGCGCGACAGCATCCAGGGCGACGTGCGCTTCGTCGAAGCCTTGCAGCAGATGGGCGCGACCATCACCATGGGCGAGAACTGGATCGAGGCCCGGTCGAACGGCGCGCTGAAGGCCGTCGACATGGACTTTAATCACATTCCCGACGCGGCCATGACGATCGCCGTGGCCGCGCTGTACGCGGACGGCACCTCCACCTTGCGCAATATCGCCAGCTGGCGGGTGAAGGAAACGGACCGCCTGGCTGCCATGGCGACGGAATTGCGCAAACTCGGCGCCGAAGTGGAAGAGGGCGCGGACTACCTGCGCGTGACGCCGCCGGCCGAAATCCAGGCAGCGACAATCGATACCTATGACGACCACCGCATGGCCATGTGCTTTTCGCTGGCCTCGCTGGACGGCGCCGCGCGCCGCGGCAACGAGATGCGCATCAACGACCCGAAATGCGTGGCCAAGACCTTCCCCGAGTATTTCGCCGCATTTGCGGGGATTGCCAAAGATACCTTAATTTAATTGATAAATAATACAATGCCGACTTCCACCATCCCAGTCATCGCCATCGACGGCCCTACCGCTTCCGGCAAGGGCACGGTGGCGCACCGCGTGGCCGACAAGCTGGGCTTTCATTACCTCGATTCGGGCGCGCTGTACCGCCTGACGGCGCTCACGGCCCTGCGCCGCGGCACCGACTTGCGCGACGAGCACGCGCTGGCCAAGCTGGCCGAGCATTTGCCCTGCCATTTCGCGGGCGGCGAGATCCTGCTGGCGCAGGAAAACGTCACCGAGCAGATCCGTGCCGAAGAAGTGGGCAATACGGCGTCAAAAATTGCCGTATTGCCAACTGTTCGCCATGCCCTCGTGGGTTTGCAGCTGGGTTTCCGCAAGACGCCGGGCCTGGTGGCCGACGGGCGCGACATGGGCACGGTGATCTTCCCGCACGCCCAGTTGAAGGTGTTCCTCACCGCCAGCGTCGAGGCGCGCGCGCAACGGCGCTACAAGCAATTGATAGACAAGGGTTTTTCTGCTAATATGGAAGACCTTCTGATGGATTTGCAGGCGCGGGACGAACGTGATACTCACCGTGCGATTGCGCCGCTGGTCCCCGCGGAAGGGGCGCATGTCCTCGATACGTCGGAAATGACGGCAGATGTTGCCGTTGAAACCGTGTTGAAATGGTATGCAGCTGTAGCAAAATAGCGTGCTGTTGTGCTATGTGGTGCCCGTTGACGGCTCCTGGCCTGTCCGGGTGTGTCAAAAACCTAACCCAGTTTAAGTCGCATCGTGCGATCTCTGCTGGATAACCTGTGTGAACCCTATGTCTACTGTTACAACTAACGAATCTACCGGTATGGAAAGTTTTGCTGCGCTCTTCGAGGAATCGTTGTCGCGTCAAGATATGCGCTCCGGCGAAGTTATTTCCGCTGAAGTCGTGCGCCTCGACCACAATTTCGTGATCGTCAACGCCGGCCTCAAATCCGAAGCATTCATCCCTGTCGAAGAATTCAAGAACGACCACGGCGAACTGGAAGTCAAAGTTGGTGACTTCGTTTCCGTGGCGATCGAATCGCTGGAAAACGGTTTCGGCGATACCATCCTGTCGCGCGATAAAGCCAAGCGTCTGGCTTCGTGGCTGGCTCTGGAAAAAGCGATGGAATCGGGCGAAATCGTCGTCGGTACCGTCAATGGTAAAGTCAAAGGCGGTTTGACCGTGTTGACCAACGGCATCCGCGCATTCCTGCCGGGCTCGCTGGTTGATACCCGTCCTGTCAAAGACACCACCCCATTCGAAGGCAAGACCCTCGAATTCAAGGTCATCAAACTGGACCGCAAGCGTAACAACGTGGTTCTGTCCCGCCGCGCCGTCATCGAAGCTTCGATGGGCGAAGAGCGTCAGAAGCTGATGGAAACGCTGAAAGAAGGCACGGTCGTGACCGGCGTCGTCAAAAATATCACCGACTACGGCGCGTTCGTGGATCTGGGCGGTATCGATGGCCTGCTGCACATCACCGACCTGGCATGGCGCCGTGTACGTCACCCGTCGGAAGTGTTGACGGTTGGCCAGGAAATCACCGCCAAGGTCCTGAAGTACGATCAAGAGAAAAACCGTGTTTCGCTGGGCGTGAAACAACTGGGCGACGATCCTTGGACCGGTCTGTCCCGTCGTTACCCACAAAGCACCCGTCTGTTCGGTAAAGTAACGAACCTGACCGACTACGGCGCGTTCGTTGAAGTGGAACAGGGTATCGAAGGTCTGGTACACGTTTCCGAAATGGACTGGACGAACAAAAACGTTGCTCCTAACAAAGTTGTCCAACTGGGCGACGAAGTAGAAGTCATGGTTCTGGAAATCGACGAAGAGCGTCGTCGTATTTCGCTGGGCATGAAACAGTGCAAAGCCAACCCATGGGATGACTTCGGTGTTACCCATAAGAAAGGTGACAAAGTCCGCGGCGCGATCAAATCGATCACCGACTTCGGCGTGTTCATCGGCCTGGCCGGCAACATCGACGGTCTGGTGCACCTGTCCGACCTGTCCTGGACCGAAACCGGCGAAGAAGCCGTGCGTCGCTTCAAGAAAGGTGACGAACTGGAAGCCATCGTTCTGGCCATCGACGTTGAGCGCGAGCGCGTTTCCCTGGGCGTCAAGCAACTGGAAGGTGACCCATTCAACAACTTCGCAGCCATGAACGACAAAGGCTCGCTGGTAACCGGCACCGTTAAATCGGTTGAGCCTAAAGGCGCCGTGATCCAACTGTCCGAAGAAGTTGAAGGCTACCTGCGCGCTTCCGAAATCTCGCGCGACCGCGTTGAAGATGCTGGTACGCACCTGAAAGTCGGCGACACTGTCGAAGCAATGGTGTTGAACATCGACCGCAAAGCCCGTGGTATCCAACTGTCGATCAAAGCGAAAGACAACGTTGAAACCCAGGAAGCCATGCAGAAGATGGCAGCTACCGACAACAACGCAGCTTCGGGCACCACCAGCCTGGGCGCCTTGTTGAAAGCTAAGTTCGATAACAAGAACTAAGACTTCGCGGATACTGGCAGATGACAAAGTCCGAGCTGATCAACCGCCTCGCTGAGCGTTATTCTCAGCTGGTGGCGAAAGATGCGGAGTATGCCGTCAAGACCATTCTCGATGCGATGACCAACGCCCTGGCGACCGGTCAACGTATCGAGATCCGCGGTTTTGGCAGTTTTGCCCTGAACAGCAGGCCCCCGCGCATCGGCCGCAACCCGAAATCCGGCGACAAGGTGATGGTGCCCGAAAAACGGGTACCCCACTTCAAGCCGGGCAAACAGTTGCGCGAACGGGTGGACGCGATGGTCGGGCAACCGATTATCGAGGATTAATCGTCTGCTGGAAGGCGAGACAAAGAGCGGCGTCCCTTGGATGCCGCTTTTTTTTGTTAATATGCTGTAGAGCACTGATCAAACCTGCTGCGCGTCGCGCTTTGCGGCCGGCGATGCTCACCGTACTCAAGTACGGTTGCGCTTCTCGGCCGCAAATCGCTGCCGCTCGCTACGGTTTGATCAGCGCTCTACGTTTGTGCCATGTGGCACGGGCATTTTTTTGTTCACTCTGGACCTATCGATGAAAATCATCTCCACCATCGTTGGCTGTGTTCTTTTCGTCCTGTTCTTCAGTTTTGCGCTGAAGAACGCGCAGGTTGTCGACCTGCATGTTTTCCTCAATTATGAAATTCGCGGCCCCCTGGTCCTGATGCTGCTGGGCTTTTTTGTCGCCGGCGCCAGTCTGGGCGTGCTGGCCCTGACGCCGACCGTGTTCCGTCACCGCCGCGAAGCGAGCAAGCAAAAAACCACCATTGCCGCGCTGCAGACCGTTGGCGTGCCCAGCAATGTTCAGCCGCAACCGGACAGCGTGAGCGCGCAGTAAGCGCCGCCGTCGCTCCTATCTCTCTTACTCGAATAAAAATAATCGCATGGATTTTGAACTCTGGTGGCTCTTGGGTATCCCGGTGTTTTTCGCGCTGGGCTGGATCGCCGCGCGTGTTGACATTCATCAACTGGTGTCCGAATCGCGCAGCCTGCCGCGCAATTACTTCAAGGGCTTGAATTTCCTGCTCAACGAACAGCACGACAAGGCCATCGACGCCTTCATCGAAGTCGTCAAGCTGGACCCGGAATCGGCCGATATGCATTTTGCGTTGGGTAACCTGTTCCGCCGCCGTGGCGAGACGGAGCGCGCCATCCGCGTGCACCAGAACTTGCTGGCGCGCCCGGACTTGCCGCTGGAACAGCAGGGCCACGCCGCCTATGAACTGGGCATGGATTACCTGAAGGCGGGCTTGCTGGACCGCGCCGAGGAAACCTTCAACAGCCTGATCGACACGCAATACGCGGCCCAGGCGCGCCGCGCGCTGCTGGAAATCTACCAGCGCGAAAAGGAGTGGCCGCGCGCCATCGAAGCGGCCGTGGGCCTGCAGGAATCGGGCGCCGGAGCGCGCCAGAAGGAAATCGCCCAGTTCTATTGCGAACTGGCGCATGACGCCCTCGTGCACATGAAGCCGGACGAAGCCATGCCGCTGCTGGAAAAAGCCCTGCAGACGGACCGCAAGAGCGTGCGCGCCACCATCCTGACGGGCGACGTGCTGCTGGCGCGCGGCGACGTGGAAGGGGCGCTGACCACCTGGCGTCGCGTCGAGCAGCAAAGCGTGCCGCACGTGGCCCTGGTGGCCCAGCGCCTGATGGACGGGTACACCAAGTTGAGCCGTCCGCAGGAAGGCGTCAACCTGCTGCGTTCCTACCTGGAAGAAGCGTCGTCGATCGACCTGATCGAAGTCGTCTTCAAGGCCGTCATCGAGCTCGATGGCGTGGAAGCGGCGAAACAGCTGGTCAGCGCCGAGCTGCGCCGCACGCCGACCCTGCTGGGCCTCGACAAGCTGCTGGAAGCACGCATGATGGATGCGCCAGCCGCCATCTGGTCCGAGCTGTCGATGGTGAAAAACCTCGTCCACGGCTATACGCAGAAGCTGGCGCGCTACCAGTGCAGCCACTGCGGCTTCAAGGCGCGCCAGTTCTACTGGCATTGCCCGGGCTGCAACAAGTGGGAAACGTATCCACCGCGCCGCACAGAAGAGCTCAACGTCATGAACTAGTCGTGCCCACCACAGGACCCATGGCTGCGTTGCAGCGCCTCGCCGTACTATTCGTACTGTCTTCGGCGCCGCGCCTTGCCCTGAACCCTGTGCTGTGCACTTGCAGGTCAGAAATATATATTACAAATACGGCACAACCATGAAAATCACCATTATCGGCACGGGCTATGTTGGCCTCGTGACCGGCGCCTGCCTGGCGGAGCTGGGCAACGACGTCTTTTGCCTCGACCTCGACGCACAGAAGATAGACCTGCTCAACAGCGGCGGCATCCCCATCCATGAACCGGGCCTGGAAGAAGTCGTCGCGCGCAACCGCGCCGCCGGGCGCATGACCTTTTCCACCGACGTCGAAGCGGCCGCCGCCCACGGCGTGATGCAATTCATCGCCGTCGGCACGCCGCCCGATGAAGACGGCTCGGCCGACCTGCAATACGTGCTGGCCGCCGCGCGCGGCATCGGCAAGTACATGACTGAGTTCAAGGTCATCGTCGACAAGTCGACCGTGCCCGTCGGCACGGCCGAAAAAGTGCGCGCCGCCATCCAGGGCGAACTCGATGCGCGCGGCGTGGCCACCACGTTCTCGGTGGCGTCGAACCCGGAGTTTCTCAAGGAGGGCGCGGCTGTCGAAGACTTCATGCGTCCCGACCGCATCGTCATCGGCGTCGACGCCACGCCGGACGGCGAGCGCGCGCGCGAATTGCTGAAAAGCCTGTACGCGCCGTTCAACCGCAACCACGAGCGCACCTACTGGATGGATGTGCGCTCGGCCGAATTCACGAAATACGCGGCCAACGCCATGCTGGCCACGCGCATTTCCTTCATGAATGAACTGGCGAACCTGGCCGACAAGGTGGGCGTCGATATCGAGGCCGTGCGCCACGGCATCGGCTCGGACCCGCGCATCGGCCACAGCTTCCTGTACGCCGGTTGCGGCTACGGCGGCTCCTGCTTCCCGAAAGACGTGCAGGCGCTCGAGCGCACGGCGCGCGGCCACGGCCAGGAATTGCTGATCCTGCGCGCTGTCGAAGCCGTCAATGACAAGCAGAAGATGGTGCTGGGCGGCAAAGTGGTCACTCGCTTCGGCGAAGACCTGACGGGCCGGCATTTTGCCGTGTGGGGACTGGCGTTCAAGCCGAACACGGACGACATGCGCGAAGCGTCGGCCCGCGTGCTGCTGGCCGACTTGCTGGGACGGGGCGCCACGGTGGCCGTGTACGACCCCGTCGCCATGGCCGAGGCGCGCCGCGTGCTGCAGCTGGACCTGACGCCGGCGCAATTGGCGAAGGTGCGCTTTGCCGACAGCCCGAAGGATGCGCTGACGGACGCCGACGCGCTGGTCATCGTGACCGAATGGAAAGCCTTCCGCAGCCCCGACTTCGAGCAGGTCAAGGCGCGCCTGAAGCAGGCCGTGATCTTTGACGGCCGTAACCTGTTCGAACCGGCCGTCATGGCCGAGGCGGGCATTGAATACCACGGGATCGGCCGCTCGATCCTGACGCGCGCATGAGCGCCCGCGACATGACGGCGATTGCCGCCCTGGCCCAGGTGCAACTGCTGGTGGTGGGGGACGTGATGCTGGACCGCTACTGGTTCGGCGATGTCAGCCGCATTTCGCCGGAAGCGCCCGTGCCCATCGTGCGCATCGAAAAGCGCGAGGAGCGCCTGGGCGGCGCGGCCAACGTGGCGCGCAACGCGGCCGCGCTGGGCGCGAAGACCAGCTTGCTGGGCGTGGTGGGCGACGACGAGGCCGGCAGCCAGGTCGAGCGCCTGCTCGAGGGCAGCGGCATCCACAGCTATCTGCAGCGCGATGCGGCCATTTCCACCATCATCAAGCTGCGCGTGATCGGCCGCCAGCAACAGATGCTGCGCATCGATTTCGAGGATGCGCCCAGCGACACGGTGCTGCGCGACAAGCTGGCGCAGTTTAACGCCCTCTTGCCTAATTACAACGTGGTGATCCTGTCCGATTACGCCAAGGGCAGCCTGGTGAACGTGGCCGAGATGATCAAGGCCGCCCGCGCCGCCGGCAAGATCGTCATGGTCGACCCGAAAGGCGACGATTTCAGCCGTTATGCGGGAGCGTCAGTGCTCACTCCGAACAAGGCGGAACTGCGCCGCGTGATCGGCAGCTGGAGCACGGAAGAGCAGCTTACGGAGCGCGCCCAGCAGATGCGCGCGCAACTGGGCCTGGACGCCTTGCTGCTGACCCGCTCGGAAGAGGGCATGAGCCTGTACACGGCTGACGAAGTGCTGCACATGCCCACCGATGCGCGCGAAGTGTTCGACGTCTCGGGCGCCGGCGACACGGTGATCGCCACCATGGCGGCCATGCTGGGCGCCGGCATGAACCTGGGCGATGCCGTGCGCACGGCCAACCGCGCCGGCGGCATCGTCGTCGGCAAGCTGGGCACGGCGACCGTCACCCGCGAAGAGCTGTTCCCCCAGTAATTTGTTGCAATGCCTGCGCCGCAGCGTTTGATCTGGCGCAGGCTTTTCCCCCGTTCCCCTGTCCCGTCTTGTCAACCGTATCACGCCACAGCCGTTAAAGCCGTTAAGGCGCTGCTTCTCCCTTGCGTTCGAGTCATCTTGAAACCACATCACGGAGAGATACCCATGTTCAAAAAAATACTGCTGGCCATCGCCACCCTGATCGCGACGATGGGCTTTGCCTTTGCCCAGGTCGACGTCAACAAGGCGGACCAGGCGGCACTCGACAGCGTCAAGGGCATCGGCCCCGTCACGTCGAAAGCCATTATCGACGAGCGCGCGAAGGGCGGCGCCTTCAAGGATTGGGCCGATTTCGAAAGCCGCGTGAAGGGCATCGGCCCGAAAAGCTCCGTGAAACTGTCGGAAGCGGGCTTGCAGGTGAATGGCCAGGCCAAGTCCGGCGCGCCGGCGGCCCCCGTGGCGAAAGCTGCCCCGGCAAAAAAGGAAACTGCTGTGAAGGAAGTTGCAGCGAAAGAAGCCGCAGCGAAGCCAGCTGCTGCGACCGACACCGCTGCGGCGCCGGCCAAGACAGCCGCTGAAACGAAAAAAGAAGCTGCTGCCGCGAAGAAAGAAGCCAAGGCCGCCGCCGCTGCCGCCAAAAAAGAAGCCGCCGCCGCGCCTGCCGCCGCCGCAGCCGATGGTGCCGCGCCCGTGAAGACGGCCGCCGAAGCGAAGAAGGAAGCTGCCGCGGCCAAGAAAGAAGCGAAGGCTGCCGCCGCTGCCGCGAAGAAGGAAGCGAAACTGGCTGCCGCCGAGGCGAAGAAAGCGGAAGCCGAGAAAAAATAAGCGTTTTGTTGTAAAGCGTGCTGAGTGGTGGTGCCGCGCAGCATGCAAGAAAACCCCGCGTGGTACCGGCCGCGCGGGGTTTTTTTATGCGCGCGCCGCCTTGTTTGGCCCGCCGGCGGCCGGCGCGCCTACAGCTGCGACTCGATCGGCAGCCAGCGCATCACGGACACCAGCGTGCGGCGCCAGAAGCCCGTCTCCGGGTCCCGCGTCCACACCTTGGCAGGCTCTTCTGTGGCGTCCGACCAGCGCAGCGCGCCATTGTCGAGGAACAAGCGGTAGCTGGTGTCGCTCGACGTCGAGTGCCGGAACAGGGTGCGCATGTCGGCCGCCAGCGCGGCATCGGTGAACAGCACGCCCATTTCCGTATTCAGCTGGGCCGAGCGGGGATCGAGGTTGAAGGAGCCGACAAAGCCCCGTTCGCCGTCAACCACCACGGCCTTGGTGTGCAGGCTGGCGCGGCTCGAACCCATCAGGCTGATGCGCTTGCGATGCTGCGTCTTCAATTCATACAGGTCGACGCCGCCATCGAGCAGCAGCTGGCGGTAGCGCGCATAGCCCGCATGCACGAGGGCCACGTCGGTGGCCGCCAGCGAGTTGGTCAGCACCTTGACCTTGACGCCGGCCGCGACCTTGTCGCCCAGCAGCGCGCTCAGGGCCGTGCCGGGCACGAAGTAGGGCGAGGTCAGCAGTGCTTCCTCGCGCGCCTGCGTCAGCAGGGGCAGCAGGCTGTGCATGAGCCAGTGCTCGCTGCGCTGCAAACTGGCCACGGGCGCGGCTTTTTCCGGCGGGTCCGACAGCACCTGCACCTGCCCGCTCCAGTGCAGGCGCAGGCGGCCGTCCAGGTGCGCCTGCAGCTGGCCCGTGTCGGTCAGCTGCCGTAAATATGGCGAAGCGCCCACTTCGCCCGTCAACGCGTCGAGGCGGGCGCGCACCGCCTGCAGCTCCGGCGCGCCCGCGTTCTTGCCTGCGTGCAAGGCGCCGATGGGGATGACGGCGCGGCTGTTCCAGAAGCGGTCGAAGATGTCGCTCGTCTGCTGCACGGCGGGGCCGACCAGCAGCAAGTCCGCATCCTGGAAATTGACTTGCTCGGCGGCATCAAAATATTCATCGCCGATATTGCGCCCGCCGACGAGGGCCACCCTGCCATCGACGATCCAGGCCTTGTTGTGCATGCGCCGGTTCAGGCTGACGGCGCGCAAGGCCATTTCCACGGCGCGCCACCAGATGCCGTCGCGGTTGCGGCCGGGATTGAAGATGCGCACATCGATCAGCGGGTGGCTGTCGAGCGCGAGGATGGCGGCGTCCTGGCCCCGCGCATTGATGTCGTCGAGCAACACGCGCACGCGCACGCCGCGGTCGGCCGCGCGCAGCAGCTCGCGCACCAGCAGCCGCCCCGTGACGTCGTTATGCCAGATGTAATATTGCAGGTCGATGCTGCGGCCCGCTTCGCGCGCGCTCAGGGCGCGCAGGGCGAACGCTTCCAGGTTGTCGTCGATCAGGGCCGTGCCGCTGTCGCCGGGGCGTTGCGCCAGCTGCGGCGCCAGCACGCGGTCGAGCAGGGTGGCGCCCATCGCCACCGGCAAGGCCGTGCCAGGCGCGCCCAGCGAACGTTCGGCGAAGCGCCCGTAACTGTACAGGGCGGCGATGCTGAGTGCGGCAAAGATGGCCGCGCACAGCAGCAGTTTGACGAGCACGCGGCGCACCGTCAGCGGACCGCGCGCATGCTGCGGCGTGCGGGAAGGAGGTGTGACTGGCGCATGCGGGTGTCTTTCGTGAACGGGACGGGAAGTGGCCGATTGTAGCAGTTCCTGTAATGCACGATTTTCATCCTGGAACATCCTTGCCTGCCGTCAAAAATGCGAGAATGGGCAGCTCAATCAATCATCGGGGGATGCGCGCATGGTACGAATTTTGACGGCGATGACGGCGGCCCTGCTGTCGGCGGGCGCGGTTGCGGCGCCAGCCATTGAACAGACACAGCCGCAGATCCGCGATATCGTGGCCGCCATCTCGCCGCAGCGCATCGAGGCGCATGTGCGCAAGCTGGTCGGCTTCCGGACCCGCCATACCATGTCCGACACCGTGTCCGAGACGCAGGGTATCGGCGCGGCCCGGCGCTGGATCAGGGCCGAACTGGAGCGCTGCGGCGCGCAGGCGGGCGGGCGGCTGCAGGTGGCGTTCGACAGCCATGTCGCGCCCGTGTCGAAGCGCATCGCGCAGCCGACGGAAATCGTCAACGTGGTGGCGACCTTGCCCGGCAGCCAGCCGCAGTCGGCCGAACGCATCTACGTCGTCAGCGGTCATTATGACTCGCGCGCCACCGACGTGATGGATGCCAGGGGCGACGCCCCCGGCGCCAACGATGACGCGTCGGGCACGGCGGCCGTCATTGAAATGGCGTGCGTGATGGCGCGCCACCAGTTCGACGCCACGCTCGTCTTCATGGCGGTGGCGGCCGAGGAACAGGGGCTGCTCGGTTCCGGTCACTGGGCGCAGCAGGCAAAGTTGAAAAAGCTCAACATCGCCGGCATGCTCAATAATGACATCATCGGCAGTTCGCGCGCCGACGACGGCACGGTCGATGGCGGCCAGGTGCGGCTGTTTGCCGAGGGCATTCCCGCCGTCAAGGAAATGAGCGACGGCGTGCGCGGCCTCGTGGCCACGGGCGGCGAAAATGATTCCCTCTCGCGCCAGCTGGCGCGCCATGTAAAACAGGTGGGCGAGCACTACGTTCCCGGCTTCCGGGTCAACGTCATCCAGCGCGCCGACCGCTACCTGCGCGGCGGCGACCACATGCCGTTCCTGGCGCAAGGCTACGCAGCCTTGCGCTTCACGGAACCGCACGAGGATTTTTCCCACCAGCATCAGGATGTGCGCGTGGAAAACGGCGTGCAATACGGCGACCTGCCGCAATTCGTCGATTACGATTACGTGGCGAAAGTGGCGCGCGTGAATGCGGCGGCGCTCGCATCGCTGGCCCTGGCCCCGGCCGCGCCCACCGGCGTGCACGTGCGCACGGCCCAGCTGGAAAACGCCACCTCGCTGCAGTGGCAGCCGAATGCGGAGCCGGACCTGGCCGGCTACCGCATCGTCTGGCGCGCCACGACGGCCGACCAGTGGCAGGGTGCGCAGGACGTGGGCAATGTCACGCAAGCGCGGTTGAAATTGTCGAAAGACAACTATTTCTTCGGCGTCCAGGCCATCGACAACGACGGCAATGTCAGCGTGGCAACTTACCCGATGCCCTTGCGCTAGGCGCTGCCTGCGGGCAGCCGCGCCAGGAAGCCGTGGATCTGCGAAACGACGGCTGCGCCTTCGCCCACGGCGGCGGCCACGCGCTTGGTCGAGCCGGCCCGCACGTCGCCGATGGCGAATACGCCGGGCACGCTCGTTTCCAGCGCGGCCCGCTCCGGCAGGTCGGGCGGCGGAGCGGCCAACAGCGCGGCGTGGCCCTGGGCGCGGCATTCGGCGCGCGTGACGTCGAAGCCCGTGCGGATGAAACCCTGTTCGTCGACGGCCACGGCGCAATCGTGCAGCCAGTCCGTGTTCGGATCGGCGCCCACAAACAGGAAGACGCGGCGCACGGCGCAGTCGCACTCTTCGCCCGTCTGGTTGTTGCGCCAGCGCACCTCCGTCAAGCCATCGTCGTCGCCTTCGAGGGCGATGATTTCCGTGTGCGTGTGCAGGGTGATGTTGGGCGTGGCGGCGATGCGCTCGATCAGGTAGCTCGACATGCTGGCCGCCAGTCCCTCGCCGCGGATGACCATGTGGACGCGCGATGCGTGGCCGGACAGGAACACGGCCGCCTGGCCGGCCGAGTTGCCGCCGCCGACTAAAATGATCTCTTCCTGCCGGCACAGCTTGGCTTCAATGGGCGAGGCCCAGTAATACACGCCCCGTCCCTCATACGTTTTCAGATTCGCCAGCGAGGGGCGGCGGTAGCGCGCGCCGCACGACAGCACCACCGTGCGGGCGCGCACCTGCGTGCCGTCGCACAGATTGACGCGCAGAGGCCAGCTGTCGCACAGCAGGCTGGCGGCGCTGGCCGGGGTGGCGATCTCGACGCCGAATTTTTGCGCCTGCACGTAGGCGCGTCCGGCCAGGGCGCGGCCGGAAATACCCGTCGGAAAGCCCAGGTAATTCTCGATGCGCGCGCTGGCGCCCGCCTGGCCGCCATACGCGCGCTGCTCCAGGGCCAGCACCGACAGGCCTTCGGACGCCGCATACACGGCCGTGGCCAGGCCGGCGGGACCGGCGCCTACCACCAGCACGTCGAAGATCTTGTCGCCGGATAAATCGGGCAGCATGCCCAGGCAGCGGCCCAGTTCCGCATTGCCGGGATTCTTCATGACCTTGCCGTCGGGACACACCACCAGCGGCCATTCCTGCGGCGCGGGCTGGTAGCGCTGGGCCAGCGCGGCGGCGGCCGCATCCGTGGCCGGGTCGAGCACCGTGTGCGGGTGGCCATTGCTCGACAAAAAACTCTGCAGCTGAAACAGATTGCCGTTGCCGCGCGGTCCCACCAGCACGGGACCGCCCGAATTGACTTCGATCAAGGCCACGCGGCGCAGGATCAGGGCGCGCACGATGCGCTCGCCCATTTCCGCTTCCGCCACGATCAGCGCGCGCAGCGACTCCGAGCTGATCACGAGCACTTCCACGTCGCCCACGGCATGGCCGTTGACGAGGGCGGGGCGGCCCGACAGCTGCGCCACTTCGGCGATGAAGTGGCCGGGGCCGATTTCGCGCATCAGCGAAGTGCGTCCCAGGCCTTCGTGGCGCGTGACGGCCACGTGGCCGGACAGGATGACGAGCATGCCGAAGCTGCTGCTGCCCGCCTCGAACAGGGTGGCGCCGCCAGCATAGCGGCAGGTCTTGCCGTAGCGCTGCAGGCGGCGCAGTTCGGCCTCGCTGAAGACGGGGGAAATCTGGTGCATGCGGCCCTGGATATCGAGGCTGCTGGCCTGGACGGGGTCGTCCTGCGTGGTTTCGGGGATGAATTCGGGAACGGTGCTGGCCATGACTGATCCATTGAGTGAATAAGCAAATTACTAAAATAACTAACCGTCACGAGTCTAGCGCATGCGCGCGCGGGGCGCTGGCACGCCGCGCGCGCACGGCCCGGCCGGGCGCAAAGCCAGGCGCCGTGCGGCCTGGCGCGGCAGTGGCCGGGGCCTGCGCCGTCCGGCCGGGCAGGGGTTTTTAGCCATACGCCGTCCAGCATCTCATATTAGAATGGGTCTTTGTTGAAATTACTCAAACCGACACGATGGCTTACAAGACACTGGAAGATACGATAGGCAATACCCCGCTGGTGCAGCTGACGCGCTTGCCGGGCGCCGATGCGATTGCGCGCAACAACGTCATCCTCGGCAAGCTGGAGGGCAACAACCCGGCCGGTTCCGTGAAGGACCGCGCCGCCATGTCCATGCTCAAGCGCGCGGAAGAGCGCGGCGTCATCAAGCCGGGCGACACCCTGATCGAAGCGACCAGCGGCAACACGGGCATCGCGCTGGCCATGGCCGCCGCCCTGCGCGGCTACAAGATGCTGTTGTTGATGCCCGACAACCTGAGCGTGGAGCGCCGCCAGAGCATGGCCGCCTACGGCGCCGACATTTTATTGACGCCGAAGACGGGCGGCATGGAATATGCGCGCGACCTGGCCGAGCAGATGCAGAAGGATGGCCGCGGCGTCATTCTCGACCAGTTCGCCAACGAAGACAATTCGCGCGCCCACTATGAAACGACGGGGCCGGAAATCTGGCGCGACACGAATGGCCGCGTGACGCATTTTGTCAGCGCCATGGGCACGACGGGCACCATCATGGGCGTATCGCGCTACCTGAAGGAACAGAATCCCGCCATCCAGATCATCGGCGCCCAGCCCGAGGAAGGATCGCAGATTCCCGGCATCCGCAAGTGGCCGGAAGCCTACCTGCCGAAAATCTACGACAAGAGCCGCGTCGACCAGGTGGAATACGTGAGCCAGGGCGTGGCCGAGCGCATGGCGCGCAGCCTGGCGGCGGAAGAGGGCTTGTTCTGTGGCATCTCGGCGGCAGGCGCGTGCGAAATCGCGCTGCGCATCTCGCAGACGGTGGAAAACGCGACCATCGTGTTTGTCGTCTGCGACCGCGGCGACAGGTATCTGTCCACAGGTGTTTTCCCTGCGTAAGGGCTAAAGCATCGTGTCGTGATATTGGCCAGGACGGCCTGAGAACTGCTGAAATACCCCCTCCCCATGGCGGGGAGGGAAAACCTGCATAACTGGCAGGATCAGCCTTGTGGCGTTTCGCCTTCTTTTGGCTTGAATTGCTTGTCGCTGATGCGGAATTTGTTGCGACGGTCACCCATCAGGTAACGCAGGTCACGGATGCTCAGATCGCTGACTTCGTGCATGCGGATCAGCAGCGATGCGCCGACCGGCAGGCGGTGGTGGCGGATCTTGCTGATGACTGGCGGCGCTACTTCCAGCGCGCGCGACAGGGCTGCGTCGTTTTTCAGGCGCAGGTTTTCGATCAGGGTATCGAGCAGTCTGTTTGGGTTGTACTGAAGCAGATCGTCGGAGTCCGAATCGCTGTTCATATCAATGCCGACTTGGTTTGTCATGATGTTATTGTTCCTTCTGTAGTTGCACTGCAAAGTAAAAAACACTCGGAGCTCGCTCTTGCTGCGTTCATGTTCATTCTTTACTAAAAGGAACGAATTCACACACGGTACGATCCGGGTTACAGTTTTTCATAATATATACACAATTGTACAGCAGGATTTAATTTCAGGCTGGAAAGCTCTGTAATCTTGCTTTGTACAGAATCGGTGTTGTCTTGTTGCAACACCTATTTATTCTTTATTATGCTCTATGATAGAACAAAAATTGTACTTTGACAAAAGTTAAGTATAAAACCATTCTGTATCCCGTACCGCACAACAGGCTGGCGAGCGAGGCTGGCACGATGTTATCGACTCCACCATAGACGTGTTTGCCGGTCGCTTCAACATCGCTTACGCTTTCTTACAAGTAATATTATAACTTTACACCGACTTTCGGTTAGCGTGCGCGCACTTGGCTGATGGCCTTGCCCAAGTCGATCACTGACATGGCATAAAAATAACTTCTGTTGTACTGAGTTATAGCAAAGAAGTTATTGGTTGCCAAGCTATACTCAGTTGCTTCTGAACCATTTTGTAGATCGATCAGGCCAAACAGCATATTCGGTGGCGCGACTGCAACGGCGCTGACGCCGGCCGCCTGCAATTCCTCCAGCCGGTACCTGGCCTGCAAGCCCTGGCCGATGAATTTTTCCCACGCCCGGTTGGCCGACACGGTGACGGGGTAGACGCTGATGGCCGGATCATCGCGGCGCCAGCCGTGTTCGACGAGGAAATGCGCGACGCTGCCAATGGCGTCGGCCGTCGAGTTGCGCAAGTCGATGTGTCCATCGCCATCGAAATCGACCGCGTACTTCATGATGCTGCTAGGCATGAACTGGGGCAGGCCGATGGCGCCCGCATACGAGCCGAGCAGGGTCAAGGGGTCGATGCCGTCCTTGCGCGCGTACAGCAGCGCGTTTTCCAGTTCGCCCTTGAAAAATTCCATGCGCGCGGCCCGCGTCGGGCTTTCCGGATAGGAAAACGCCAGCGTGGTCAGCGCATCGAGCACGCGGAAGCGGCCCGTGTTGCGTCCGTACACGGTTTCCACGCCGATGATGCCGACGATGATTTCGGCCGGCACGCCATACTCGCGCTGGGCGCGCGCCAGCGCTTCCGCGTTTTCTTCCCAGAATTTCACGCCGGCATTGATGCGCACGGGCTCGATGAAGCGGGCGCTGTAGGCATGCCAGTTCTTCGGCTTGCCCGGCGGCGCCGGCTTCATCAGTTGCACCGTCGCGTCCACATAGCGCACCTTGCCGATCAGGGTGTCGAGTTCGGCACGGTCAAAGCCGTGTTTGGCGGACATCTCGTCGAGGAAGGCGCGTACTTCCTTCCAGTTGGCGTAGTCGACAAATTCGCCTTCGAAGTCGAATTTCGCCGGGGCTTTCTTCGCCGAGGCCTTTTTGACGGGCTGGGCCTTGGCGGCGCGCACGGCCCGGGCGCGGTCGGCGGCGGAAATGTTGCTGTTTTCATCCGCGTGCGCGGTTGCCAGGCACAGGGGGAGGGAGAGGAGCAGGGACAGGGCGGAGTATTTGATCGGTAACAAGGAGCGTCTCATCGGCATTGGGTTAACAGGCGGCGCAAGCTGCGCCGCGCGCGGGTGTGTTCATCTGGGTTGGCATTACCATACTTCATCGCGGCGTAGATTGCCAGAAACTGTGCGATGGCGGCGTGCGCCTCGGGCTTAGCCTTGCCGGCGGCCAGCCGCGCAGCATAGCCGTGCGGGCCTTCATGCGGCGCACGGCTGTAGCCGCGCTGCGCCTGCTGGCGGCAAAAACGCGCGTACAGGCGGTCGAGCGGATCGCCTTGCCGCGCCTGCCGCCAGCAGACCAGTGCGCCGGCCGCGGCGGCCAGCAGGGCCAGCACGGCGCAGGCCAGTGCCAGCTTTTTCGCTGGCAAGTTTTTCAAGCCGTCGAGCAAGACCCGCTGGCGTTGCGGGGTGTAATCGAGCACCCAGCGGCTCCAGGCATGCCCGGCCTGCTGCCATTGCCGGCGCCAGGCGGCGAGCGCGCCGTGCGCGCCGCCATCGAGGCCGGCCAGGGCGCGCCACGCCGTCAGC
>NZ_NEGZ01000023.1 GCF_002127585.1 Janthinobacterium sp. GW458P | reverse complement strand
GCCACCCACTCGGCCACGTTGCCCATCATGTCGTGCAAGCCGTAGCCGTTGGGTGCATACATGCCCACGACGGCCGTGTACTCGGCGCCGTCGTCGCAATCGGTGACGAGCATCTCGAGGCCGAAGTCGCGCCGGGCCGCAGCCTTGAAACGCCGGTCTTTCATGTTGGCGTAGTTACACAATTGCTCAGGAGTATCGCCGGACGCGTATTTCGTGGCCGTGCCGGCGCGCGCTGCGTATTCCCACTCTGCCTCGCTGGGCAGGCGGAAGGAGCGGCCCGTTTCCCGCGCCAGCCATTGTACATAGGCCGTCGCGTCGTCCCAGCTGACGCACATGACGGGGTGGTAGTCCGTTGGCGCATGCGCGGGGGCGTTCCAGCCCGATTTCGTGAGCGCGATGCCGTCGCTGCGGTCGAATTCCCAGCATTCGCTTGCCGCCCGATAGCCGGTGGCGGCGACGAATTGCCGGAACTGCGCCACCGTCGTCTCGTATTTTGCCAGGCGGAATGGGGCCACGCGCACCTCGCGGGGTGGCCCCTCGGCCGGATTGTGGCTGCCGTCGCCGATGGGCGGCTCCGTGCTGCCCATGGTAAATACGCCGGCGGGAATGCTGGCCATGGGCGGGAGGATGGGGGCGCTAGCGGCCTGGGCGCTGCAAAAGACGGCGCAGGCAAGGATAAGCATGCTGTGCTTCATGTGGTTCCTGGTGATGTGTGGATGAGAATACAGATTGACAGCGGGGCCGGCCCCTCGCCCTGTCCATGCGACGAATCGACAGTACAGCCGACGAATGGCAAGCCGTGTTCTGGTCAATCAGGCAAGGGGCCGCTACACTATGCCCATGATCCAAAAAACAAGCTTGCTGCAGGGCTGGCGCTCCCTGTGGGAACTGCGCCCCCGGCACGATGTATCCCCCGTGATCCGCCTGCTGGCCGTTTCCCTGATCGGTGTCGCCCTGGCATTGGTCCTGATGGCCATCGTCGCCATCTTCGGCCGGGTCGACCGGCCGCACTGGTGGTGGGCGTCGCTGCTGCCGAACATCGGCATCTGCCTGTGCATCGTGCATGCCCTGTTTGGCGTGCTGCGTCTGGCCGAACGCTGGCTGCCGGCGCCGCTCGTCGAGCGCATGTCGGACGTGCGCGACCTGCGCGCCGGCCTGGGCCTGGGCGCGCTGGCGCTGGGCGGCATCATCGTCGGCATGACCATCGGCTTTACCATCGTCCCCGTACTGGTGGGTTTCAACGTATGGGGCATGTTCGTCTCCCTGCCTGCCGCGCTGACCAAGTTTGCCGTGTTCATCCTGTTTGTGATGGCGGCCAACCGCGCGTGGTGGCGTTCGCGCCTGCGCCAGCAACAGCTGCAAACCGAGGTGACGGATGCGCGCCTGCGCCTGCTGCAGGGCCAGATCGAGCCGCACCTGCTGTTCAACACCCTGGCGAATATCCAGAGCCTGATGGACTACGATCCGCCGCGCGCGAAACGCATGCTGGAAACATTTTCCGGCTACCTGCGCGCCAGCCTGGCCCAGCTGCGCCAGGGCGACAGCACCGTCGACGCGGAACTCGACATGGCCAGCCAATATCTTTCTCTGTTGCAAATACGCATGGAGGAGCGCCTGCGTTTCCGCATCGACGCCAGCGCACAAGCGCGCCTGGCCCGCATGCCCGCGCTGATGCTGCAGCCGCTGGTCGAGAATGCCGTCCTGCACGGACTGGCGCCCAGGCTGGACGGCGGCAGCATCGTCGTGCATGCCGCGGTGCGCGCGGGCCGCCTGGAAATCCGCGTGCTGGACGATGGCGCGGGCCTGGCGGCGCCCGGCAAGCCGGCACGCCCGGGCAGCGGCATGGCGCTGGCCAACCTGCGTTCGCGCCTGCGAGCCGAGTTCGGTGACGCCGCCAGCCTGCGCCTGCACGAACGCGAGCCTGGCGCGGAAGCCGTGCTGGATCTGCCGTACCGGCGCGGCGCCGCCCCCGCAGTGCAGGCGGCCGCATGACGCGCGCCCTGATCGCGGACGACGAACCGCAAGTGGCGCGCTACCTGCGCGACCAGCTGCTGGCCCTGTGGCCAGACTTGCAGATCATCCAGATGGCGCGCAACGGCGTCGAGGCCGCCGCCCGCATCGCCGAGCTGGAACCCGATATCGCCTTTCTCGACATCCAGATGCCTGGCCTGACCGGACTGGAGGTCGCGCAAGGCATCGAAGGCCCTACCCGCGTGGTATTCGTCACGGCCTACGACGAATTTGCCTTGCAGGCATTCGAGCATGCGGCGCTCGATTACGTGTTGAAGCCTGTCACCACCGAAAGGCTGGCCCGTACCGTGGCGCGCCTGCGGTCGGTGCCGCCCCTGCCGGCCGCCAGCGCGGCCATGGCGCAGGCCCTGCGGCAACTGGCGGCCGCGCCCGGTCCGGCCCGCCCCCGGCTGCGCTACATCCTCGCGTCCCAGGGCGAGCGCGCGCACCACCTCGACGTGGCCAAGGTGCGCTTTTTTCATGCCGACGACAAGTACACGGTGGTCGCCAGCGTGGACGGCGAGTTCCTGATCCGCGCACCCATCACGGAACTGGCCGCCCAGCTGGATCCGGAACAATTCTGGCAAGTACACCGCTCCACCCTGATCAACCTGGCCTGGCTGGATGGCACGCGCCGCGACGAAGCGAGCCGTTTGTTCCTGCGCATGCGCGGCCATGCGGGTGAGCTGCCCGTGAGCCGCGCCTTTGTCCACCTGTTCCGGGCCATGTAGCGGCAGCCGCCAAGTAGCGCTGACGTCGCCGGAGGTCGTCCTGGCGGCGACCCGGCAAGTCTTGCCCCCCGGCCACCGAGAAGTGAATACTGGAAAATGGCATCCCCGCGTGCCACGGGGGATGCCGCGATGCGGACCCAAGGAAGGAAAATGCAACTGGCCCGCCGTTTGCGCGGCGAGCCAGTATCCAGTTCAATATTGTCGGGGCGCAAGGCCCCGTCCATCACACCGCGCGGCGGGCCCGCAGATGCAGGTGGCGGATGGTGGCGGCCGCCGCCATCAGGATGGCGGAAGCCGTTGCCAGAACGACAATAAATGCCTTGTCGAAGGCCGAGCGGGCCAGTTCCGACACTTGCAGGCCCAGTTCGACCGGCAACTGTTCTGCGGCCAGCAGCGCCGCATCGAGGGTGTCATGGGCGTTCGGCAGCAGGCCCGCGCTTTCCGGAATCACCAGGGTGGCGCTGTAGACGGCTGACATGATGGTGCCCAGCACCGTCACGCCGATCACGGCGCCCAGCTCGTATGACACTTCCTCGATCGAGGCGGCCATGCCGGCTTGCTGGGGAGCCACGTTGAGCATCACGGCGCTCGATGCGGCCGTCATGACGGCGCCCAGGCCCAGGCCCAGTATCACCAGGCTGGCCACTTGCGCCGAGACGGCGGCGTCATGCAGCAGCAAGTACGCTGCCATGCCGATACCGGACAGCAGCAGCGAGCCCCACAGGACCTTGGCCTTGTCGGCGCGCGGCAGCATGAAACCCGTCAGCGGACCGGCAAACACGGACGCCAGCGGCAGCGGCAGCAGCAGCAAGCCCGCTTCCAGCGGCGACAATTCCCGCACCAGCTGCATGTGCTGGCTCAGCGCCAGTTCCATGCCGATCAGGGCGGCGGACGCCACCATGGCGGCGGCCACGGCGCTGGAAAACGGCAGTTCGCGGAACAGGGCGAAGTCGATCAGCGGCTTGGACTGGCGCTTCTGGCGGCGCACGAATTTGAGCATGAAGAAGGCGCCCACGGCGAATGCGGCAGCGGCCAGCGCATACGAAGGCTGCGGCTTGCCCAGCTCCTTGATCGCATACACGCCGCCAAGCAGGCCCATCATGATTTGCAGCGAACCTTTCAAGTCCCACGGCTTGTCGCGGTTACCGGCCCGTTTCGGCAGGACGACGGTGGCCAATACCAGGGTCAGCAGCACGATGGGCAAGTTGATCAGGAACACGGAACCCCACCAGTAATGTTCCATCAGGAAACCACCGAGCACGGGGCCGAAGGCGGCGCCGCCGGAGGCAATTGCCGCCCACACGCCGATGGCGAACGAGCGCTCGCGGTTATCGGTAAACGTCAGGCGGATGATGGACAGGGTGGCCGGCATCATCAAGGCGGCGCCGATGGCCAGCAGGATGCGCGAAAGAATCAACAGTTCCGGCGCGGGCGAAAACGCGGCGCACAGCGAGGCGACGCCAAACACGGCCAGGCCGGCGAGGAAAACGGGTTTGTGGCTCAGACGGTCGCCGAGGGTGCCGAGGCCGGGCAACAGGCCCGAGACGACCAGCGCGTAGACGTTGATGATCCACAGTTTTTGCGAGGAAGTGGCCTGCAAGTCGCGCGTCAGCGCGGGCAAGGCGGTGTAGAGCACGGTCATGTCGACCACGATCAGGAACAGGGCGCTGGAGACGATGGCCAGCGTCAGCCATTTTTTCATTGGATGCATAAACAACTCATGGATTTTAGTGTAACTTTTAACAACTATCGGTGTGGATGAAACGGGTGCTGCGCAAATATTTACGTTCCAGGCTGCCACGGGCCTGGCCTTGTCGGGGGCGGCGGGCGTCAGCCACGGTCGCCATCCTGGTCATCCACGGCGGCGCTCGCTGTGGCTGCGTCGAGTTCGCGCAGCATGACGACGGACACCTGCTTGAAGCCGCGGCCCCGGAAGAATTGTTGCGCCGTCAGGTTGTGCGCGCCGCATTCGAGGAACAGACGGGCGATGCCGTGGCTGCGCAGCTCGCCGGCCAGCCACTCCACCAGCAAGCTGCCGATGCCGCTGCCGCGCACGGCAGGCAGCAAGACCAGGTCGTCCAGCGCGGCGAACGATTTCGAGGCGCGCTGGCGCGTATCGATGGAAACCAAAGCCATGCCGACGATGGCGTCACCCAAGGTGGCGACGGCCAGCAGGGTCGAATCGCCATGCGCCCAGTCGTGCGACAGGGCGGCGCGGATTTCGCCGCGTATCACTTCAGGCAAGTCCGCGCGCCAGTTGCCGGGCGCATCGGCCCGTTCGCCCTGCAGCTCCGAATGGGAGATGTAGTCGGCGCTGACGTTGTCAAGATATAACTTGCACAAGGTATCTTCGGCGCTGGCGTCGTGACACCAGGCAAAGCTGATGGCGGGGGAATTGGCTTGGGCGTTTTTCATGGCGGATCTCGTGTTATTGAAAATGTAAAAGCATTTTATGTCGCCCTGGAATGGCATTCAAGTTAAAATCCATCTGTAAAACAGATAGGTTGATGCCATGCAATGGACTTTGGAACAAATGCGTTACTTTGAAGCGGCTGTCGCGGCCGGTTCTTTCTCGGGCGCGGCGCGCCGGCTGGGCCGCGCGCAATCGGTGGTCAGCACCTCGATCGGGCTGCTGGAAGCGGAGTTCGGCGTGGAACTGTTCGACCGTTCGCGCCGCAGCGCCGTGCTGACGGAAGCGGGCAAGGTGATGCACCTGGAAGCGTGCGAACTGCTGCGCCAGGCCGAGCGCTTGCAGCTGCGCGCCCAGCTGCTGAGCGAGGCACCCGAGGCGCAGCTGACCCTGGCCCTGGACGAAGCCCTGCCCTACCTGGCCATCGGCACTTTGGTGAAAGAGCTGGCGGCGCGCTACCCGGCGCTGGAACTGGTGATGCTCAACGCCACCGCGTCCGAGGTGGCACAATACGTCGAGCAGCAGCAAGCCGACGTGGCTTTTCATTTTGACCGCGGCCCGATCTCGCCCGTGCTGGAACAGCAGCACATCGGCAGCGTGGCCCAAGGCGTGTTCGTGGCCAAAGGCCACCCCATGGCCCATGGCCAGGAAGTAAGCCGCAACGAGCTGACCCGCTACCGCCAGCTGATCATGGATTCCGAACTGAACCGCGAACACGCGTTCAGCCCCGCCGTCTGGTTTTCCGACAGTTTCTACAGCATCGCGGAAATGGTCGCCGACGGGCTGGGCTGGGCGATTCTGCCCCTGAACATCGCCAATTACGACAACTACAAGGGCTATTTGCAGGAAGTACCCTGCCCTGCGCTGGCTTTATCCAGGCTGCCGGTGCGGCGCTTGTCGATTCACGGCAAGAAACTCAGCGAGACGAGCTTGTGGCTGACGACCAGGCTGGCGGAGTTGCTGGCGGATGGGCCGCGGGGCTGAAAAGTGGCCATGGTGGAGCTTGACGACGCCGGTGGCGAAAGCCCCACCAAGATGCTGGCATGGAATGATGCACTGGCCATCAGCGATAGTTTGATGCAGAAAGTCGATTGCTATCCAGTGCGTTACCGGGTACATGCCGGGTACATGCATTCCCTGCGGCACAGCATCTTGAGTCGGCGCAAGCCTTTGAATTGTAGAACTTCATTCGAACGATTGATATCAGCCCAATTCATTTTAAATAAAATTACCAGCAGAGCCTGAAATTATGAAAATAACCTGCGACTATGCAAGAGAAGTTGAAATTGCGGTGGAATTTCCGATTTCAATACTATGCGAATATAATGGCCATGACAATTTAGATGTGACGCTCGATGATAATATAATATATCTGACTAATGAGGCCTTGAGAAAATCCGGAGTATATGTGAAAAAACAAGCGATGAAAACATATTATTCCGAGAAAAATGAAGAAATTCTAAGTTATCAACTGACATTGATCGTTCGGCCACCAGGATTTAACTTATATTGCATTGTGAATGACTTGACTCAGGAGAATTTCCATCAAGGATTATGTATTAAACTGCAATCTCAGCATCATGGTTTTAGCATAGTATATGCGGAATCTGCTGTCGGATGAGGCTGAGCTGAGCATTGATGTATTTCCAAGGCCTGAGTTCACGAGCAAGCTCACCTACAGGTCGTTCCCTACCCAGCCTTAATATGTCAGGAAGGATGCAGCATGGATTTCGATTGGCATGGCGATACCATCACCCGGCACACGGTCATTGACGCCAACTACAGGAACACCCAGAACGTCAGGCGCTTCCTGCTTGCCCAGTGCGGGCCAAAGTTCAAGCTTGACCGTGAATTCATGGCCTGGATCGGCGATGGCGCCGTCAAAAACATGGGCGATGTCGCAGATGAATGGATGCGCCGACATAATCAAGCCGGTGATGCGTAAATAAACAAATATTGATAAGCATTGAAAGCTTTACATGATTCACTCAACCGTCGTAAGCAACTGGTTCGCCATGGCCAAAGACGATGCCGTGGAAATCGATCCCGACGACATCAACCACGAAGCCCGAACCAATATGTGGCGCTTTTCGCCCACGGACGAGGAAACGCCGCAGATCCATGCGGCCGATATCGTCGCCTTCATCGGCGAGGTGATCGCGGCGCGCCGCAGCGCGGTCAAGGGCGAGGACATGCTGTTCTATTGCTGGCACGACGCGCAATGCCGCCAGTTGCGTTTCAGCCTGGTGTCGCGCTCGCATGGGCGGCTGCCGTTTCGCTGCGCGCTGCGCGAAACGCGGGATCCGGCGCTGATCGCCGAGCGCGTGGTGAACGGCGACTGGCGCAACGAGGATTTCATGCAGGCCCCGTCGGAGGACGGCGATGAGCAAGTGCCGTTCGTGCTGCCCGTGTTCGTGGTAGCTGTGCCTTAAAAGTCAGCACGCCAGGAAACGCGCGGGCCGGCAAGCCTCCAGGGCCGCAGCCGGCTGGCCATCGACGATTTCCCCGCTGGCCAGCTGCCCCACGATGGCCGCCAGCACGACGCCCGAATGCATGGCGCAGACATACACCCCTTTGATATTTGGCAGATAGCCGATGACGGGCACGCCGTCCAGCGGCATGGGGCGCAGGCCGATGCCGGCGAATGCCGGCGCGATGGCCTCCGCCCCCTCCAGTTCGTCCCGGATCGCGCTGGCCGTGCGCAGCGCGATGGCGGCGGGCTGGTTTTCCGGCGCGTCGTCCAGATAGTCTTCCGCTGCCAGCATGGTCCCGTCCTCGGCTTGCCGCACTTCCATTGCATGATTGGAAATGATGCCGCGCACGAGGCCGGACGGCGCCTGGTAGCGCAGGAAGATGGCGGGCGAGGCGTGAATCGGCAAGTCAACTCCCAGCTGCGCGGCCAGGCTGGCCGTGCCCGTGCCCGCCGCCAGCACGACAATATCGGCCCCGATGAGGCCCGCGGCCGTCTCCACGCCCGTCACCTGCGCGTCCCGGACGGTAAAACCCAGCACGGGCGTGTGCGTGCGGACCGTTGCACCGAGCGCCTGGGCCGCCGCCAGCAAGGCGTGCGTGGCGGCAACGGCGTCGAGCGCGCCCTGCTCCGGCTCGTGGACGGCCTGTTGCGGCGGCTGCCGCAGCTGAGGTTCAAGCTGGGCGATGCGCGAGCGGTCAATCAAGATGGATTCGGGCGACACACGCCCATCCTGCGTGCCATACGACAAGGCGCCGTGCCAGCGCACCGTCAAGCCCGGCACCTGCGATTCCAGCTTCCGGTAGGCTGCGATGGCGCCGCCGCGCAGGGCCGCGATGGGATCAATCCCCGCGCAGGAGGCGTTAATCCACGCAAACGAAGTGCCCGTCACGCCGGACGCGACGGCGCCCGCCTCGACCACGGTGACTTGTGCGCCCTTGCTGGCCAGGTGGTAGGCGAGCGACGCGCCGACGATGCCGGCGCCGATGACGACGACGCGTTCTGCAGCACTTTGATTCATAGTTGACAACTTTGCTTATTTATCACAAGACCGAGTCTACCACAGGCGCCGCAACTCCAGCGCATAGGCATGGCCATCGACAACCTTGCCTTCCACGATGACGATATCTAGAACCCGGCAAGGCGCCGCGCAACCGTGCGCGAACCCACCAGCCACGCCATCAGCAGCGTAGTGGCCATGGCGGAGCATTGCAATAAGTCCATGAATTCGGACATGGCGCCTCCCGTTTTTGACGAGCGTAGCGACATTACCGCTTGATCAGCGCGCGCCACGCAAAGGGCAACTACATTGATATTTATCAAACTGACAGCCCGATACCCGAGCTATCGTCGGTGCCATCTTTGATTTGAAACAGAAACTCTGCTGCCAAGAATCGACCATTCCAGACACAACGCCAGTTCTCGCCAGGCTCTTCATTCCCCAGCCGAAAACGCTTGCCAAGTGCGGTAACACGCTGCGCCCCCTCCCTTGCCTGCATGTGCCGGGGACACTTTTGCCGGCGATTTTGCAGCTTTTCGATTAATGAACGTTAAAAAGGAATTTCGTATGAGCACGTATTCTGACATTTGCATCGTCGGCGCCGGCATAGGCGGCTTGACTTGCGCCAACCGCCTGATCGACGCCGCCGCCAAAAGGAAGCTGCACATCCGGGTATTCGACCTGAACGCCACGGTGGGCGGCCGCATCCAGTCGCGGAAAATCGACGGCGAGGAAATCGCCGAGCTCGGCGCCGCGCGCTACTCGCCTCAACTGCATCCGCATTTCCAGCAATTGATGCAGGGCAGCGGACTGCCGCATGCCGTCTACCCGTTCACCGAGGTCATTTCCCACGACAGCGTGCTGGAAGAGCTGAAGGCAACGCTCGATGGCCTGAGCCCGATGCTGAACGAGCATCCGAACGACTCCTTCCTCGAGTTCGTCAGCCATTACCTGGGCGCCGACAAGGCCAGCCACATCATCAAGGCGACCGGCTATGACGCCCTGCTGCTGCCGATGGTGTCGGCGGTCATGGCCTACGACATCATCAAGAAGCACCCGGAAACGCAGCACTTTACGGAAAACGCCGCCAACCAGTGGCGCTATGCCACCGACGGCTACCACGCGCTGCTGTGCCAGTTGCAGCACCAGGCCCAGGCCGCCGGGGTGGAATTCCGGCTCGAACACCGTTTGCTGTCCGTAGAGAAATCCGGCGCCGAGCATGTGCTCGCCTTCAGCCACCAGGGCGACACGCAGATGCACCGCGCGCGCCATCTGGTGATGGCCATCCCGCCATCCGCCATGCCGCGCCTGAACCTGGATTTCCCGCACGCCTGGAGTCCGTTCCAGTATGACTCGCTGCCCCTGTTCAAGGGTTTCTTCACGTTTGACACGGCCTGGTGGGACGCGCTCGGGCTGACCGACAAGGTGCTGATGGCGGCAAATCCCCTGCGCAAAATTTACTTCAAGAGCGACAAGTATGTGCTGTTCTATACCGACAGCAAAAGCGCCACCTACTGGCGGGACAGCCTGGAGCTCGGTGAAGACGTGTACCTGGAGCGTGTCCGCAGCCATCTGGAAGAAGTTCTGCCGCTCGATGGCCAGCCGCTGCCGCAGATCAAGGCGCACTTCCACAAGTTCTGGCCGCATGGCGTCGAGTTTTGCGTGGAGCCGGAAGCCGAGCACCCGGCCGTCCTGCTGCACCGGGACGGCATCATTTCCTGCTCGGATGCCTATACCGCGCATTGCGGCTGGATGGAAGGCAGCCTGATCAGCGCCAAGCAAGCCAGCGGCCTGTTGCTGCAACGGCTCGATCAACTGGAGGACGCCGCCAACGATACCTTCATCACTTCCTCGACTGAGCGCGCATGAGCCTACTTGACTTCCCCCGCCTGCATTTTCGGGGTTTTGCCCGCGCCAATGTGCCGACCGGAAATCGCAATACGCACGGCAACGTCGATATCGCCACGAATACGGTATCGATGGCGGGAGAAGCTGTCGACCTGAGCCGGCCGCCGGCCGAATTCCATGCGCACCTGAAACAGCTTGCCCCCCGTTTCAATGCGGCGGGCAAGCCGGATCCGGACGGTATCTTCAGCCAGGCGGCAGGCTACAATTTTTGCGGCAACAATCATTTCTCGTGGGAAAACGCGAGGATCACGGGCGTCCAGCTGCGCGATGGCGAGGTCGATACGCACGACGCGCTGGTGGGCGCCAAGCTGGCCCTGTGGGGCCACTACAACGAGTACCTGCGCACCACGTTCAACCGCGCCAGGTGGGTCGACAACAACCCTGCCAAGCCGGACACGACGCTGATCTACGCCGGCCAGTTCACCGTCAGCGACAAGCAGGCCACGCCCAGCACGCCCACCTTGTTCACCGCCGACATCGCGCAGGCGCATTCGGTGCGCTGGCTCGGCAGCGGCCATATCACCGAGCGCAGCGGGCATTTCCTGGACGAGGAATTCGGCCGCTCCAGGCTGTTCCAGTTTTCCGTGTCCAAGCACGACCCGCATTTCCTGTTCAACGCGGACCTCGCGCTGCCGGCCAGCATGCATGCCTTGCAGCAGGCACTGGCCGACGACGCGGTGCTGGGCCTGACGGTCCAGTATTGCCTGTTCAATATGTCGACGCCGCAAAAACCCGACTCGCCCGTGTTCTACGACCTGGCCGGCAGCATCGGCCTGTGGCGGCGCGACGAGCTGGCCACCTATCCGGCCGGCCGCCTGCTGCAGCCGCGCCAGGGCAGCCTGGGGCCGGTGCTGGTCAAAGTGCACGCGGACCGCGTCGCGTTCAACATGCCGACCGCCATTCCTTTCACCACGCGCGGCACGGGCGCCGTCTCGGAACAGCATCCCACGCATGCCCTGGGCGGCAAGCAGGCGCTGGGCGACCTGCTGCTGCATGACGGCGCCGGCACCTTGCTGGCGCGGATTCCCGAGCAGCTGTACCGTGACCACTGGCGCCATCACGGCGTCTTCGACGTGCCGCTGCAACAAATCCCCGCCTCGGGTTCGCTCAGCCTGGGCGGCGCGCAGGCGCAGTGGGAAGAAGCCGACTGGGTGCTGCAATCGGACAGCAACCAGCTGTACCTGGAAGCGCCGAACGGGAAAAAGCATGAAACATTTCCGCAGAGCATCACCGTACAAAGCCGCTTCCGCGGCGAGCTGGCGGCGCCCGCGTCCCTGCCGGCGCAGGCCGAGGACGGCGCGCTGCTGGCTGTGGCGCGGCAGCCCTCGCCGCTTGGGACCGGCTACACGGCGCTGATCCTGACGGGCCGCCAGCCGGGCGCGACCAGGATCGTGCTGGGGACCGGCAAGGATAAACAGTACCTCGGCGTGCGCGTGCTGCCCGACGACTGGGATCTCGACGACGTGCCGGCCGAACAGGTCGACTACGCCTTCCTCTACCGGCATGTGATGAGCTACTACGAGCTCGTGTACCCCTTCATGTCGGACAAGGTCTTCAGCCTGGCGGACCAGTGCAAGTGCGAAACGTATTCGCGCCTGATGTGGCAGATGTGCGATCCGCAAAACCGCGACAAGAGCTACTACATGCCCAGCACCCGCGAACTGTCGCTGCCAAAGTCGCGCCTGTTCCTGAAATACCTGACGCAGGTCGAGGCAAAGGCCAGGGCGGCGGTGCCGGCACCGGCTGCGCCGCATGCCATCGGCAGCAAGGCGGAGCTGATCGAGGAACTGAAAAAAGCCATCGACCTGGAACTGTCGCTCATGCTGCAATACCTGTATGCCGCGTATTCGATTCCCAATTATGCGCAGGGGGCGGCGCTGGTGCGGGCCGGCCGCTGGCTGCCGGCCGAGTTGGAACTGGCCTGCGGCGGCGAAGACCGGCGCCGCAACAGCGGGACGCGCGGCATGTTGCTGGAAATCGCCCACGAAGAAATGATTCACTACTTATTAGTCAACAATGTGTTGATGGCGCTTGGCGAACCGTTTTATGGCGGCGCCCCCGTGCTGGGCCAGCAGGCGCGCCAGCGTTTCGGCCTGGACACGGAATTCGCACTTGAGCCATTTTCCGAACACGTGCTGGCCCGCTTCGTGCGTTTCGAATGGCCCGACTATATTCCCACGCCGGGCAAATCGATTGCCACCTTCTATACGGCGATCCGCCAGGCCCTGGCCGGTTTGCCTGGCCTGTTCGAGAACGGCGGCAAGCGCGGCGGCGAACACCATCTGTTCCTGAAGGAACTGACCAACCGCGCCTATCCCGGCTACCAGCTGGAAGTGTCCGACCGCGACAGCGCGCTGTTCGCCGTCGACTTCGTCACCGAGCAGGGGGAAGGCGTGGCCGTCGATTCGCCGCATTTCGCTTCCTCGCACTTCCAGCGCCTGCGAGCCGTCGCCGGCAGGTTTTCAGGCTGCGACAAGCCGTTCGAGCCGGCCCTGCCGGCGCTGAAGAATCCCGTGCTCGAAGCGCGCGCGGACTGCAGCGTGGTGACTGACCAGCAGGCGCGCGCGCTGATGCAGCTGTATCAGGGCTGCTACGAACTGACCTTCCTGCTGATGGCGCACCATTTCGCGCAGCAACCGCTGGGCAGCCTGCGCCGTTCGCGCCTGATGAACGCCTCGATCGACATCATGACCGGCCTGTTGCGCCCCCTGTCGGCTGCCCTGATGAACATGCCGTCCGGCGTGCCCGGCCGCCATGCGGGACCGCCCGTGCCCGAGCCGGTCGGCAACCGGGTCAGCAGCGACTACAGCCTGGGCTGCGACATGCTGGCGCAGAAATGCCTGGCGCTGGCGCAGTATGCGCGCGGCCTTGAGAGCGATGTCATCGGCATGGCGCCGATCGAAATGTTGGAGTTTTTTAATCAGCAACTTACCGATTTATCTCGGGGAAAGATGTCAAGAGAGGCCTGAAATGCATAAAATCATTATCGTCGGCGGGGGCCTGGCAGGTAGCCTCAGCGCCATTTATCTGGCGCAACGGGGACACGATGTCCACGTCGTCGAAAAACGCGGCGATCCGCTGCTGGAAAATGCCGCCAACGCCGACCCGGTCAACGCGCGCGCCATCGGCGTAAGCATGACGGTGCGCGGCATCAAGGCCGTCCTCGGAGCGGGCATCAGCAAACAGGAGCTCGACCAGTGCGGCGAGCCCATCGTCGGCATGGCATTTTGCGTGGGCGGCCGGCACCGGATACGCGAACTGACCCCGCTCGAAGGCCTGTTTCCCCTGTCGCTGGACCGCACGGCCTTCCAGCGCCTGCTGAACCGGCATGCCGTCAAGCACGAGGTGAAATATTACTTTGAGCATAAATGCCTGGATGTCGACCTGGAAAGAAAGATCGTGCTGATCCAGGGTCCGGACGGCGCCGTGCAGCAGTTGTATGGCGACCTGGTCATTGGCGCCGACGGCGCCCACTCCGCCGTGCGGCGCGCCATGCAAAGCGGCGTGCGCCGCTTCGAGTTCAGGCAGAGTTACTTCCGCCATGGCTACAAGACGCTGGTGTTGCCGAACGCGGCGGACCTGGGTTTCAGGAAGGATTTGCTGTACTTCTTCGGCATGGATTCCAAGGGACTGTTTGCCGGCCGCGCGGCCACCATTCCGGACGGCAGCATCAGCTTCGCCCTGTGCCTGCCCTACACCGGCACGCCCAGCCTGGGCACGCTGAACCGCGAAGCCATGGCCGATTTCTTCAGCCGCTACTTCGGCACCCTGCCGCCGGAGCGCCGCCAGGAGATGCTGGACCAGTTCATGGCGCTGCCCAGCAACGACCTCATCAATGTCCGCTCCAGCACCTTCCATTACAAGGCCAATATCCTGCTGATCGGCGATGCGGCGCATGCCACCGCCCCCTTCCTCGGACAAGGCATGAACATGGCGCTGGAAGACGTCCACGTCTTCGTTTCCCTGCTGGAAAAACATGGCAATGCCCTGGGGCCCGCCCTGTCCGAGTTCACGCAGCAGCGCAAGGTGCAGGCGGACGCCATGCAGGACATGGCGATCGCCAACTATGAAGCGCTGAGCAATCCGAATCTGATTTTCTTCCTGCAGACGCGCTACACGCGCTACATGCACAAGAAATTCCCCCGTGTTTATCCGCCCGACATGGCGGAGAAACTGTACTTCACATCGGTTCCTTACGATGAACTGCAGCAGATCCAGAAGAAACAAAACGTTTGGTACAAACTTGGAAGGGTAAATTAATGAACATTCTCGTCATCGGCGCCGGCCCCGCAGGCCTGCTCTTCGCCAGTCAGATGAAACAGGCCCAGCCCGGCTGGAAGATCAGCATTACGGAAAAAAATACCCCGGAAGAAGTGCTGGGCTGGGGCGTGGTGCTGCCGGGGCGGCCGCCGCGCCATCCCGCCAACCCGCTCTCCTATCTGGAGCAGCCGGAACGGCTCAATCCGCAGTTCCTGGAAGAATTCAAGCTCGTGCATCACGACCAGCCCAAGCTGATGAGCACCGGCGTCACCCTGTGCGGCGTCGGACGCCAGGCCCTGGTGCAGGCCCTGCGCGCCAAGTGCGTGGCGGCCGGCATCGCCATCCGCTATGAAACGCCGCCGGCGGACCAGGCGCAGCTGGAAGCCGAGCACGACCTGGTGGTGGTGTCGAATGGCGTCAATTACAAATCGCTGGACTTGCCGCCCGCGCTGGCGCCGCACATCGATTTCGGCCGCAACAAATACATCTGGTACGGCACCACCCAGCTGTTCGACCAGATGAATCTGGTGTTCCGCAGCAATGAGCAAGGCATTTTCATCGGCCATGCCTATAAATACTCCGACACGATGAGCACCTTCATCGTCGAATGCAGCGAAGAGACCTACGCCAAGGCGGGGCTGGAGGCGCTGTCCGAGCGCGACGCCGCCGCGTACATCGCCAAAACATTCAAGGCCGAACTCGGTGAGCATGGTCTCCTCAGTCAACCGGGCCAGGGCTGGCGCAACTTCATGACGCTCAGCCACGACCGGGCCTGCGACGGCAAGTTCGTGCTGCTCGGCGATGCGCTGCAATCGGGGCATTTTTCCATCGGCCATGGCACCACCATGGCCGTGGTGGCTGCCCTGCTGCTGGTCAAGGTTCTCAATACCGAAGCCGGCGCGGCGGCCGCCCTGGACAGCTTCAATGCCCGCGCCGTGCCCCTGATGCAATTGTTCAAGGACCACGCCAACAGCAGCCGCCTGTGGTTTGAAAGCGTGGGCGAGCGTATCGGACTGAGCAATGAAGAGCTGACCGCCAGCTTCGACGCGCGCCGCAAGGACTTGCCGTCGCTGCAGGAAGCGCTGATGGCCAGCCTTGGCTACGCGCTGGGCCGCTAGGGAGCTGCCATGCCGGCACACCTCGCCCCGCCGCTGCTGCCGCTGCAATGGAGCAGCGCCTATGTCTCCTACTGGACACCGATGCAGGAGGACGATCAGGTCACGTCCGGTTATTGCTGGTTCGACTATGCGCGCAACATCTGCCGCATCGATGGCCTGTTCAATCCCTGGTCGGAAAAGGAACACGGGCACCTGCTGTGGATGTCGGAAATCGGCGATGCCAGGCGCAAACAAAGCCGCAAGCAGAAAGTAGCCTACGCAAGGCAAGCGGAGGCAACTGGCGCGCAGCTGCAGGGCATGGCGCTGGCCGATGAGGTGACGCCGTTCCATGACCTGTTCCTGCCGCAAGCCGTGCTGCCGGACGCCGGCGCGCGTCACGACGGCCGCCACACCGTGCTGGGCCAGGAGGCCGACGCGTGGATAGTCGAGCGGATGGGCAAGCCGCCATCGGTCTTTTACCTGGAGGCCGGCGGCAACCGCCTGCTGCGCATGGTCACGGGCAACGACCCGCAGCACCTTTCGGTACGCGACTTCCCCAACCTGCAAGTCGGCGGCATTCCGGACAGCGTCTTTACGTCTTGCAACATGTGACCAGGCCGTGGCGCGCGCAAGAGCCGCATGCGGCCCGGGCGCGCGCCACCCCCGGCTAGTGTTTTAGCTACTAATCTCGAAGGATATTGCTATGCCGCTGCTTGTTTACATTCTGGGGTTGACGATCTTTTCGTTAACGACATCCGAATTCATGGTGGCGGGCATGATGCCGTCGCTGGCCCTGGCCATGGACGAACCGGTCACGCGGATCGGCTACCTGATTTCGCTCTATGCCATGGGCATGGTCATCGGCGGGCCGCTGAGTACCATTGCCTTGCTCAAACTGCGCGTGCCGAACAAGCAGGGATTGCTGTGGCTGCTGGGCTTTTATATCCTTGCCCAATCCGTCGCCGCGTCGGCCACCAGCTATGACATCCTGGCCATCGCACGCGTGGTCACGGGCGTGGCGGCCTCCACCTGCTTTGGCTTGTCGCTGGCCATTTGTGCCGACATCGTCGCTCCCGACGCGCGCGGACGCGCCGCCGCCGTCGTGATCGGCGGCCTCATGCTCGCTTCGGTGGTCGGCGTGCCGGTCGCCACGCTCATCGACCAGCACCTGGGATGGCGCGCCAGCTTCTGGCTGGTGGTACTGCTGGCGCTCTTGTGCCTGGCGCTCATTACTGTGCTGGTGCCGCGCGCCAAGCCGTCCGAAGTCGTCAGCCTCGGCAAGGAACTGGGGGAGTTCCGCAACCGCCACCTGTGGGCAGCGTATGCCAGCAGCGGCCTCATCATCGGTGCGATTTTCGCGGCGTTCAGCTATTTCGCGGCCATCCTGACGGAAATTACCGGCTTTCCCGCATCCGCTATCCCCTGGCTGCTGGGCGTCTATGGCGTCGCCAACGTGGTGGGCAATGGCGTGGTCGGCCGTTATGCGGACCGCTACACTACGCCCATCATGGTCTGGGGCATGGTCATCCTGAGCATCAGCCTGGCGCTGTTCGCGGTCTTTGCGCAGGACAAGGCCATCAGCGTCGCCTTGCTGGTCGTCACAGGCCTGGTGGGCATGTCGATGAATCCCGCCATCATCGCCCGCGTGATGAAAACCGCCCATCCCGGGCCGCTGGTCAACACCGTCCATACCTCCGTCATCAATATCGGCCTGGGCGCCGGCTCATGGCTCGGCGGCCTCGGCATTGCCGCCGGCTACGGCCTGCGCTCCCCGCTGTGGGTCGGCGTCGCGCTGGCAGTGCTTGGATTAATCAGCTTGCTGCCTTACCTCGGGCACAGGGCGCGCGATTCGGTGCTGTCGCATTAACGGTATGCGTGCGGACCGTGGCGCCGAGCGCCCGGGCCGCGGCCGCAAGGCGTGAGTTGCGCCGACGATGCCAATGCGTTCTGCGCGTTCTGGCTCATCATGATTCATATCTGCCAACGTTGCTTATCTATCACCTGGCAGGGTCTATCCCAGCCGAGCGCAAATCCAGCGCATAAGCATGGCAGTCGACAACCTTGCCTTCCACGATGGCGATAGCGGGCACGGCCACGCCCTGCACGAAGCCGCAGCGCACCAGCACGCGGATCGACGCCGCATTGCCGTCGATGGCGTAGGCGCACAGGCTGGCCAGCTGCCATTCGTTTTGCGCCAGATCAATCAGGTGACGCAGCGCGGCCGTGGCCAGGCCCCTGCCCGCCTGCTGCTGGCCGATGCGGTAGCCGACTTCAGCCGTTCCCAGTTGCTGGTCGATGTCCTTGAGGTTGGCGCGCCCGATCAGTTGCCCGTGTTCGTCAACGATGACGCAGGGGTGCAGGCGTCCCTGTGCGTGCTGGTCCAGGAATTGCGCGACGTGCGCCTGCACGCCGTCGTGGCTGTAAAAATCGTCGGGACGCCGGTCGATATGGCGCTCGAACCAGGCCCGGTTGGCTTGTTCGAAAGCCAGCAAGGGCGCGGCGTCGCCGGCGCGCAGGGTGCGAATCGTGTGTGTGCTCATGGAGACTCCTGGAAAGGCATGAGTCTAGTGACGCGCCGCCCGGCCCGTCAATCTTGATTCCATCAATCAATATAAAGTGGCAGCCGCTACAATGGCCGCCATGAACAACCATCTGTCCGCTCCTGACGCGGCACGCCTGCTGGGCGTCAGCCTGCCTACCCTGTATGCCTATGTCAGCCGGGGCTTGCTGACCTCCGTCAGCAACGGCACATCGCGCCGCAAGCGCTATCCGCAGGAAGACGTGCTGCGCCTGGCGGCGCGCAAGAACGACGCCAAACGGGGCGGCCAGACGGCCGTGGCCGCCATGCACTGGGGCTTGCCGGTGCTGGAAACGCGGATTTCCCATATTGTCGATGGACGATTGCTGTACCGCGGCTGCGATGCGACGGCATTGGCCGAGTCCGCGACGCTGGAAGCAATCGCCGGCCTGCTGTGGGACGATGGCGCCATCGATCATTTTCCGCAGGACGCGCCTGCCGTGCCGCAGGCGCTGGCCGGCGCGCCGGACGGGCCGCCGCTGGCGCGCGCCATGTTCGCCATGGCCAGCCTGGCGTCCGTTCCCGCGACGATGCCTGCAAGCATGCTGCAGTCCGGCCCCGCCCTGATGCGCCTGCTGGCCGCCGCCTTGCTGCAGACGGCGCCGTCCGCCTTGCCGCTGCACCGGCAGCTGGCCCGGGCGTGGCAAGCCGGTGCGGAGCAGGCTGAATTGATCCGCGCCGCGCTCGTATTGCTGGCCGACCATGAATTGAATGCCTCGACGTTTGCCGTGCGCTGCGTCGCTTCGACGGGCGCCAGCCTGCCCGCCGCGCTGATGGCCGGGCTGGCGGCCTTGTCCGGCGACAAGCATGGCGGCGGCGGCGCGGCGGCCCGGCGCATGTTGACGCAGGCGCTGGCCGCGCCGGACGCCGGGGCCGCCATCGTCGCCTATTACAAGACCGTCGCGCCGGAATTCGCCGGTTTTGGCCACCCGCTGTATCCAGACGGCGACCCGCGCGCCGCGTATCTGCTGGAACGCCTGTCGGCGCTGTCGCGCGGGCACCCCCATCTGGCCGCCATCCTGGCCGTCTGCGCCACGGCAAGCGAGCTGCTCGATGTCCGCCCAAACGCCGACCTGGCGCTGGCCGCGATGGAACTGGCGTTCGGCTGGCCCGAGGGCGCGGGATGGAGCGTGTTTGCGCTGGCCCGCTCGGCCGGCTGGATCGCGCATGCCGCCGAGCAAGCCGCCAGCGCGGCCCTGATACGGCCCCGTGCCCGCTACATCGGACGCCACCGGCGCGACTGGCAATAGTCGCTTGATTTATTACGCATACGTAGTAGTATACTTCGCATGCGTACCAATACCTCGCCCCAATCCGACCTCGCCGATGCTGCCGCCTGCCCGCTGGGCGAGCGTTCGCCGCGCCTGTTCAACCTGCTCAACCTGGCGCGCCAGAATCTGTTCCGCTCGGCCGATGCCGTTTTCACCAGCGAACTGGGCTTTTCCGGCACGCAAGTGGTCGCCCTGTTTGCCCTGAAGGGCGAGGAAGGCTGCCAATTGAAGGATCTGGGGCGGGCGCTGCAGCTGAAAAACTCGGCCGTGACGGGCCTGGTGGCGCGCATGGAAGAAAACGGCCTGATCGTGCGCGGCCAGTCGGCGCTCGACGCGCGCGCCGGCGCCCTGCACATGTCGGCCAAGGGCGGCGAGGTACTGGCCCACGCCCTGCCCCTGCTCGACAGCCTGAATGAACAACTGAAAGCCGGTTTCAGCGAGGAAGAACTGGCCGTCGTCGCCCGCTTCCTGCTGCACGCCTCGCGCCTGCGTTTTACGCAGGACGTCTGATTCATCCCCACATCACCACCACAGGAGTTACCCATGCACCCGAAAGACATGACCGGCTTGCAACTGATGCAAGCGTTCGCGCAAGGCCTGTTTCCCCGGCCCGGCATTTCCAAGACCATGCCCATGGATGCACACACGATCGAGCATGGCAGAGTCATCTTCACGGCCACGGCGAATGAAAACCACACGAATCCCATGGGCGGCGTGCACGGCGGTTTCGCCGCCACCGTGCTCGACACGGTCACGGGTTGCGCTACGCACACGGTCTTGCCGGCCGGCGAAAGCTACGGCACGACGGACCTGAACATCAAAATGTGCCGCCCCCTGCCCTTCAACGTGACGGTCTTTGCGGAAGGCAAAGTCATCAATGCGGGCCGCAACCTGGTCATTTCCGAAGGCACGATCCGCGACGAAGCCGGTAAAGTCTACGCGCACGCGACGGCCACCTGCATGATCATCCGCCCCCGGGAACAAGCGGCCGCGTGATATGGCCCGGCACTAGTCTGTGCAGTTTTTGGCTGTATCGACATTCAGAAAGACTGGAATTTTGCATGAAAGGCAGCATCTAATGGATTTCCATGTAAGCGCTAAATCCTATAATTGCTACGGCGGTCACACGACGTTATCTCCGATTGGGGATTTTCTTCTGGCGGGAGGCGGCAGCTTTGGAGACGCGATCAAGGAAATTGCAGTCACGCTTCACTTTAGAGACGCTGGTCCGGCAAAGAAGACGTTGGAAGCTCTGCTGGAGAGGCACAATAATTTCCGCTCAACGCTACCTAAGATCACTTATCGCAGAGCAAAGGGCAAGCTCGAGATCGATATCGCCAGCGAATTGATGGAAGGTCGGGACTGGACGCGCTCTGCAACATTGTCTTTGCCACTTTTTAAGGCAGGCGTTGATGAAGTCATCAATGCACTCGGGCTATTGCGAACGCGATTGAAGCGCACGGATGATTTCAGCCTGGAGAGATTTCTAGACCACTGTGAAGCTGCCAAGAAACGCATCCCCCATTCGGGGGAAGCTCTGCAACTCCTTGCGTCCGGGCTGGAGGCAGCAGCACGAGCCAAGCGTGATGGAATGTCACCCTGGGAGAAGTTGGGAATTGATTGGGAGGACTTTCATCCCAAAGCACGCGAAATTCTGGATGATCCATTTTTTTGGAGCTGCGCGGATGATTTCTCGCCGAACGGCAATGATACTGGAGCCGATCTTCTGGAGAGCTATCGCGATTGGCACAAGACGCACAAGACCGTCATGCCAATTCGATTCCTTGAGAAACTGGCAAGACAGTGGGGATACTCCGGCATCAACGCCATGGACGAGGATGTTCGCTGCGAAGCGGCGATTGCGCTCGCATTTGCCGATATCAAGCTAAGAGCGGCATGCGACCAGCAGGCGCGACAACTGGCATTGGACTGTATTGGGCAGCAAAGAGCCCGGGCGCTGGCCGCTGGGAACTGGTCTCATCGCGAAGAAAGGCTCAATGCGTTGAATCAGATCGAAGCAAAGTTGAAGCAAATTTCACTGTCAATTTAACTGCGGGCGGCAGCAATGGGCACAAGCCGCCAAAAGCAGAGCTTGACGAACGCCAGCCTCCTCCGGGCGAACCTCGCATAGTTTGTACAACATATTGCGCAATATGTTGTATGATCGGCTCTCACCGTGGGGGAATATTAGAATGCGCTATCACCTATGTCTGCTTCAAACGCTGTCGGCACTGTCCATCGTTTGCGCATCGGGCGCTTTTGCCGAGGCACCGGGCATCTCGCGAGACGAAAAGGGCGCGGTCATCGCCTCGCTCGATAGCGCCTTGAATGCGAACTACCCGTTTCCGGACATCGCAAGAAAAATTGCGCCGGTGCTTCAGGAGCGTCTGAAAAAGGGAGCGTATGACGCGGCGACCACGAAGGCTGAGTTTGCGAGCAAGCTGACCGACGATCTCCTCAAAGTCAGCGGCGACCTGCATTTTTTCGTGGGTGCCGACGCGATGTGGATCGCCGAATTCAAGGCGAAGGCCGATCCGGCGCTCAAGGCCAGTATACGAAAAGAAGAATCGAGCCGGCTGGAGGAAACCAATTTCGGTTTCGACGAGGTCGCCCGCCTGAAGGGAAATGTCGGCTATATACGGTTCAGCTATTTTGCCGATCCCGAGCTTGCCTATGATACGGCCGCCTCCGTCATGCGCTTCGTCGGCAATACGGATGCCGTTATCATTGATTTGCGCTATAACAATGGCGGACATCTGGAAATGGCGCAATTTTTGGCGAGCTATTTCTTCTCCAGCGAGAAAGACCAGCTGCTCTTTGACTATTATTATAATGAGGATGGCAAGCGTATCCAGCGCGGGCAATGGGTACTGCCGGGCTTGCCGGGCAAGCGTATGCTGGACAAGCCCGTCTATATCCTGACCGGCTCCACGTCGTTTTCCTCCGCAGAATGGTTTTCCTATGCGATGAAGAAGCTCGGGCGCGCAACGCTGATCGGCGAGCGGACCGCCGGCGGTGCGCATCCGGTTGCGCGCAAGCCGCTCAACGACGATTTTTTCGTGCAAGTGCCGATCGGCCAGATCCAGGATCCCGTGGACCATGGCGATTTCGAAGGAGCCGGCGTGCAACCCGATATCGCCAGCCCCTCGATTCGCGCGCTGCCGCTGGCGCACAAGCTGGCGCTTGAAAATCTGGCCAAGACCGATGCAGCCAGGCGAACCGAATTGGCCTGGCTGCTCCCCAGCCTGACGGCAGCGATCGAACGCCCGCACGCCGATGCCCGGATGCTGGCGAAAGCGGCCGGAAAATATGAAGGCCGCCAGATCATCCTGGACAATGGCACGCTCTATTATCTCTGGCGCGAACGGTTTCGGGTCGCGCTTGAGCCGATCGGTCCCGACCTGTTCGCGGTGGAAGGCGTGTCGGATTTTCGATACCGCTTGAATGTTTCACACGGGAAAGTGACTGAGCTGGAGCGCGTGAACAAGGACGGCAGCATCCAGAGGTACAAGCGCCTTGACTAAAGAGACACTTCACCCGGCCGCGATCGATGACGCCGTGTTTCTCGGCCGCGCCGTCGAGCGGCTGAGCGTCCTGATCGCCGAGCAATCCAAGACGGTCTTCGATACGATGGGGATCGTCATCCCGGTCCGTTCGTGTTCGCTGATGACTGTTCTGGCAACGCTCGGTTCGGCCTGCGCCTCGGATCTGGCGCGCGAACTCGGACATTCGCACCAGCTGGTCATGCAAAAGATACCAAAGCTGCTCCGCCTGGGCCTCATACGGTATCGGGACGACGACCATGATGCCCGGCGACGACTATTTATGCCCACCGATGAAGGCTTGTCACAACTGGCGAAATTCGAGCAGTGCACGGTGCTGATACGGGCGGCCTATGACGGCTTGTTTGCCGAGGTGGGAGACGTCAGGCAGTTCGTGGACCGGGCCGCCGATGCGCTCAACGCGAGGCCGCTGGACAAACGCATCAGTTCCCCGGCTGTCTCCTGAGAGGCAGCACCTGGCAACGACGGCAAGCGGCCGCTGACATTCGATTTGATGCAGCATTAACGGAAACAATCCATGCACGAAGTTATGTTTGTCCTCAGTCCGCTGCCTGCGCTTCAAGTAGCTGCGTTAGCAATTTTTCAGATTCTGAGACTTGACGTATTTGAAGAACGAGAAAGTTCCAATTATCCACCTGAGAATCGCTATTTCATTGGCTACGCGGCAAATGCCTCCGTCAAAGTCTGTTGTTCTGATGACGATCGCTTTCCTCACCCATATTGGGTAATTCTGGGACCGCGTGTACTTGAGGGTAGCAGCCAGGTAAGCATACCGGTAGACATTTCCATTTTGGCAGAAGCCCTCGCTGCAGGTGGCTTGGAGATATTTGTCCCTTCGAAGGGATGGAGTAAGATTGACTGGAACGGTTCGGGCGACGCATATGGGCGCCTGGCAGGCTGAAGGTGGCCAAAAGCAGCCGTCCGAGCCGAATTCATAGGGTGTCAATAGATGACCATCACGCATGGCCTTGGATAGCAGGGCGACTTCAGGTTAATTTTTTTTAGAGGGGCAGGCATATTAAGCCATGCTGCGGGCGTTAGGCTCGGCGTCCTGTTCGCTGCCAGGCCGATGCGAGCAAGGTGTTATTGCGCCCTCAGCCCGCCGCCTTCTTCTTCCCCTTTAACAAACTCCCCGCCGCATTTTCCTCGAAGCGGCCCGCCTCTTCTATATAACCATGCACGGTGCCGTCGTGGCGCCAGCCGCCCTGGCGCTTGATGGCCTGGAAATCGGCGCCGGCGCGGTGGGCGCTGGTGGCCATGCCGCGGCGCAGGCTGTGGCTCGACAGTTCCGGCACGTAATCGAGCCCGGCCAGCCTGGCGCAGCCTTCCAGTATCGTGTTGATGCTGCTCGCGTGCAATCCCTTTCCGCCCACATGGCCCCACTGGTTGACGGTGCGCAAGAGCGGTCCGGCGGCGATGCCCGCCACGCCCAGCCAGGCGCGCAGGGCCGTGGCCGGGCAGCAGACGCCGTCGCCGAACGGGATCGCCTTGACGATGCCCTCCCCCAGTTGATCCGTTTTCGAGCGGGGCAAGGTGATCACCAGGCCCTGCGGCTCCCAGCGGATGTCTTCCAGCTTCAATCCCACCAGTTCGCTGCGGCGGAAGCCGCCGAAAAACCCCAGCTGCAGCAAGGCGCTGTCGCGCAAGGCCTTGTTGGTGCCCAGGGCGGCCAGCCTGGCGACGATCAGTTCCAGGTCTTCCAGCGGCAGCGCCCTCGCCTTCTTTTTCGGCTTGCCGTGCAGGCGCGCGATGCCGGCCAGGGTCTTGCGCACGGTGGGCGTGGACGCGGGGTCGGCAAAGCCCTGGTACACATGCCATTGCGACATGGCCGTCAGGCGCAGGGCCAGGGTGCGCGCGTTCAGGCTGTCCGCATACGCCAGCAGATAGCGGATGACGCAGGACTCGTCGGCAGGCAGCGCCCCGCCCCAGGCCTGGAAGTGGCGGATGGCGCAGCGGTAGGCGCGGCGCGTGTTGTCGGATGTGGCGGCGGCGAGAAACGCCTGGTGGCGCGCGGCCAGCTCGGCGTCGACCAGGGCGCCATGTAACGGCGCAGGAACCAGGGCGGCGCTTTTTGGCGCGGCGACACGGCGTTTAGTCAGGGGCAAATCGGGCATGGCGGCGGCGAAATCGGGGTGTTGTACTGGGAGACACACAGAATAGCACGCCAAGCACCCCCATAACACGCGATAAGCGATCTTATCGCGGTCTATATTTTTCAAAAAAGATGAAAATTTTATCGTAATATTATGCCATATTACGTATCATGTAATACGTTACTAAATTTCGCTCATAGGTGATTTCATGGCCCGCACCGGCATTCTGTACTCTGATGTTATGAAAGCAGCCCAAATCGTCGCTGCCGATGGACGCAATCCCACGGTCGACAGCGTGCGCGAAGCGCTGGGCAGCACGGGCAGCAAGAGCACCATCGCGCCCCTGCTCAAGCGCTGGAAGGAAGAGTTCCAGGGCGCGGGCGCCGTCAAAACGGAGGCAGGCTTGCCGGCCGAACTCATGGAAGCGATGCGCGGCGTCTATGAAAAGCAGCAGCGCGACGTGGCGCAGCAGCTGGAAACGGGCATGCAGCAACACCGCGCCGAACGCGACGCCGCGCTGGAAAAACTCAAGAAGACGGAAAGCGAGCGCCTGAAGCTGACGGAGGCGCGCGCCGCCCTCACCCAGGAATTGCGCGCCACCCAGCATGCGCTGGCGCAATTGAAGGAAGAACACCATTTCCGCGCCGTCACGCTGGCAACCCTGCACAGCGACAACGCGGGCCTGACGCAGCGCCTGGCCGACCGGGGCGAGGAAATCGCAGCCCTGAACCGCCAGCTGGCGCAGGTGCGCTCGCAGTTCGACCATTACCAGGAGGCATCAGCCGCGCAGCGCAGCGAGGAACGGGCGCAGGCGCAGCAACGGATCAGCCGGCTGGAACAGGATAACGCCCAGCAGTTGCAGCGCCTGCAAGGCCAGCAGGCGACCCTGGTGCAGCAGGACATGCGGCTGGCGCAGCTGCAGGCGGAGCAAACGCGCCTGGCCAGCGAAGCGGCCGCCGACCGCGAAGCGCTGGCCGCCGTGCGTCCCGAGCGCGACCAGTTCGAGTTTCAATACCTGCAGGCGGCCGCGTCCGCCGACGCCCTGCTGGCCAAGCTCGATACGGCCTTGCTGGCGCTGAACGACGCCAGGGTGGCGCTGGCCGCGCAAGACCGCCAGCTCGACATGCTGGTGGAAAATGGGAAGATATCGCAGCAGAAAATGGAAGCATTGGCGCAGGAACGCGACGGCTTGTTGCGCGACAGTGCCGGCATGGCGGCCAGGCTGGCCCTGCTCATGGACAGCCAGGAGAAACGCGCTGTTTGAACCGGTCTACATGGCCTGGGATCTCTATGACGGTCGCGGGACGGGCCTGGCCGGCGTTCAAGGCTTGCCCCGTTATTTCGCCTGCCAGATGACGGCCGGCGGGGACGAGTATGCACAGCATTTCACCTTGACGCCAATCAAGGTGACGCTGCTGGCGCTGGCAACTGGGCAGTGAGACATCTTCCGCCGCCGGGAGCTGCAATGCCAAACGGGCACCGTCGCACTGGACAGCCGTCGCGGACTCCGTGCATCGACGTCCGCCAGGATGCGCTCGAGGACGCCATCCAGGCGGCCCTGGAGCCGCTGCTGCGGCAAAGCCGCGCTGCGCGCCACTTTTTACAGCTTTTCCTGGATGCCGCCGAGACCAAACCGAGCCGGCAGTGTCAAGCAGGCCGGCGGCGCGCCAGCACCAGGCCGAGTGCCGTATCGGGAAATTTGCGCCATCGCCTGGGCGGCGTGGCACGCACGCGGTTCTCGACCGCTGCCAACTGCTCGGTGTCGTCCGCTTTCAGAGTAGACGCCAATAGTTGCTCTTGCGTATGTCTCTCCATGCGATTCGCCCGTGCCTTGGCCGCGTGAATCGCCTTGCGCGAGGATTTACTGTTTTCGCCATAAGTGTTGCGGCGGTCTTTGGCGTAACTGAGGCGCTTCTTTTCTTGTGGCGTTTTCATGGTTCACAGGCGCCGGTTCAGCACGCTGTCGATATCGTGGGTTTTCAGCTCGGCCTGGACCGCGCCGTCCTGCAGCCAGTAGCCGTCGCCTCCCCGCTGCAGCGCGTCCATGTCGAGCGCGCCCAGCGCCGGCGCGACGGCGGCGGCGAGCAGGGCCGCCACGTCGCCCCAGTCGGCATAAAACAGTTTCAGATACCAGCCGTCGTCGTGGGCAAAGGCGAGAAAGCGGCCGCGCAAGGCGGGTAACGGCCCGGGCGGGCCACGGTGGCCGAGCATCGCGGCCACGTCCGCGTCGCCCGAGGCCGGCGGCGCGCCATGGTAATCGGCCCAGGCATGGCTGCCGCAGGCGTACAGGCCTTCCGGGGCCAGGGCCGGCAGCTGCTGCCGCGTCACCGACTGCCAGGCGGCCGGTTTCCTGGCCGTCCCGGCGCCGCCCTTGCGCAGCACGATGCCGTCCGCGTCCAGCAGCGCGGGAATCACATCCTTGAATTCGATGCCGGAAGCAACCATCATGCGCTCGGCCGGGTCGTGCCAGATATACAGATAATGTCTCAAGTATTCGTCCGTTTCGGTTTGGGCGCCGTATTTGCGGCCACGGCGGCGCGTATCAGCGCCTTGAACGCCGCGGCATCGAGGTGCGCGCCTTCGTGCAGGTCGATGGCCCGGCGCGTGTTGCCGTCCAGGCTGGCATTGAACAGGCCGGCCGGGTCGGGCAAGGCGGCGCCCTTGGCGAAGGTGAGTTTTACAGCCAACTTATACGTTTCACCCGTGCATATCATGCCCGCGTGCGACCAGACGGGCACGCCGCGCCATTTGACTTCCTCGACCACGTCCGGGTCCGCCGCGTGGATCAGCGCCCGCACGGCGGCCAGGGTTTTGCCGCGCCAGTCGGCCAGCGCGGCGATTTTCGCGTCGATCAGGCTGGCGGCCGATGCGGTGCCTGCCCCGTCATCCCCGGGCGGCGTGCCCGCTGCTGGTTTTTCCATGGTTCACGTCTCCTTCCTGTGCGCTTGCCTTACTGCGCGGGATCGGCCATGCAGCTGACCAGCGAGGCAAGGAACTGGTCGCGCAAGGCCTGGTATTGGGCATCCGTCGCAAAGTCGCGCGGGTCGGCCGGCTGGTTCAGCAGGTAGGCGGTGGCCACCGTGCCGCTGGCGGCGTGCAGCAGCGTGTACAGGCTGATGATGCCTTGCGCCTGCGCGATGCTGGCGTTGTTCGATCCTAGCACTTCCACGCCCTGGCGCGCGTCCGTTTCCAGCGGCACCTGATGCGGCAGCCTGCTGCCGGCCGACATCTCCTGCATCTGCGCCACGATGGTGTCGCGGTCGGCGGCAAACCGGCCGTCGGCGCTGCGTTCGATCTTCAGATTCACGAAGGGCAAGCTGCTCTTGCGGAACAACATCAGCCGATAGCCGTCGGCCGTCGATACCCGGCGCTCTTCCGCCTTCATCTTGACGATGCGCGTCGTCGCGCTGGCCGGCAAGCGGTCCTGCGTTTTGAACTGGAACTGGCTGCGGTTGATGCATTGCGCCAACGGCCCCAGGGGATCGGCCGTGCGGTCCTGCGCCTGGACAGCCAGTGCGGCAACGAGCATGGGAAGGGCAAGCAAATGGCGGTGTTTCATGGGGCGTGGTCATTTCATCGGGTCAGGGTGCAGCGAGCATACCCGTCTACATTGCCACAAAGCAAATGTTTAGTTGTCATCCTCTAAATGCGCGTGAAGATAGCTTCTTAATATGAAATTCACCTTGCCCGCGTAGCATTCATCCAGGCAAGGCTCTCATCGTGCAGCGCCTGCCCTTACCGGCCCAATCATGAACGACATCGCTTTAACCTGGAGCAATAACGCCGCCCTGCCGCCTCCCGCCAGTGGACACCGGCTGAAAGCGGCGCTGGGCGCCATCTTCTTCCCGCGCCAGCGCACGCGCTGGCTGGCCTTTCTTGGCAGCCTGCCCGGCTTGGGCGAGCTGGCGCGGCTGCATCCCTGCCTGCGCTTCAAGATCTACCGCCCTTACGCTTCGCGCCAGCTCGGCTGCGCGGCGCGCCTGGCCTTGCTGGAAGGCCATTACCGCTTCCTGTGGCAAGCCGGCGCGCGCCCGCTGGTCGAATGGGCGGCGCGCCAGCCCGTGCTGCTGGCCGCCTTCGACGGCAAGGATGGGGCGCTGTACCGCCTGCAGCTGACGGCCATCCATGACAGCTACCGCGAAGGCGAATTGTGCCTGCGCCTGACGCGCAACGGCCTGCCCCTGTACCTGGCCAGCTTTCTGTTCCTGCCGCGCGCCGATGGCGTGTCCTTGCAGCTGGGCGCGCTGCAAGGCTTGCGTTCCGAGGCGGGCAAGCTGGCCGTCAAGGAAGCCACGCGGGCCCTGCACGGCTGCCGCCCGAAAAACCTGATGGTCACGGCCCTGCGCGATTTCGGCGATTTTTTTGCCTGCAACAGCCTGTTCTTGATCAGCAATGACAACCGCATCGCCCTCAATGCCCGGCGCCGGCGCCATATTGCCGCCGATTACGACCTGGCGTGGCAGCAATTGCATGCCTTGCGCATGCGCGACGGTAATTACCACCTGCCCTGCGCGCCCTACCGGGTGCCGGACCTGGCTGCGGTGCCGTCCAAGAAGCGCGCCGATGCGCGCCGGCGCGGCGAATTGCTGCAAGGCATGGCCGCCGACATGCGCGCGCAGCTGGCCGCTTTGCTGGACACGGCTGCGGCCGGGAACTTTATGATATGGCAATAATGACATAAACCTCAGGCAACCTTCATGTAAGCGGCCTATGCTCGGCATTCATCCCAGCCACTTTATCCGGGGGGCTGGCGTGAACTTGCCTTTTCCATCGATCACTTGACAGGTTCCCATGACTGCACGCCTCACCCTCCTCCCCCTGTGCCTCATCGGCAGCGCCGCCCTGGCCGCGCCCGCCCTCGACGACGCCGTGCGCCAACGCGCGGAAGAGCTGACGCGCGCCGGCATGCACGCCAGCATCGTCATCGCCGTGATCGACGGCAAGGACAGCGCCGTCTACGGCTTTGGCAGCGTGCATGCCGGCAAGAACGCCAAACCGGGCGCCGACACGGTCTACCAGATCGGTTCCGTCACCAAGACCATGACGGCCCTGCTGCTGGCCGACGCCGTCGTCGAAGGCAAGGTCACGCTCGACGGGCCGGTGGCGCAGCTATTGCCGGGGTATGCCGTGCCCGCCTTTGACGGCAAGCAGATCAGCCTGCTCGATCTGGCCACGCATTATTCTGCGCTGCCGCGCCTGCCCGACAACTTCACGCCGAAAGAGCCGGCCAACCCCTACGCCGACTACACGGAAGCGAAGCAACGGCAATTTCTCGCCGCGTATCGCCTGCCGCACGCGCCGGGCACGGCATTTGACTACTCGAACATCGGCTACGCCGTGCTGGGCACGGCCCTGGCCGCGCAGGCCGGCACCAGCTATGAAGCACTGCTGCAAAAGCGCATCGCCGCGCCGCTGGGCATGCGCTCGACGTCGAACACGCCCTCGCACGGCATGCTGGCACGCCTGGCGCCCGGCCATCTGCTGTCGGGCGAGGCAACGCCGGCCTGGGAGCTGAACGTGGTGGCGCCGGCCGGCGGCGTGTATTCGAGCGCGCGCGACATGGTTGCCTATTTGCAAGCCTACATGCTGCGCCCGCTGCGGCCGTATGCGCTGGCGCTCCAGCCGCAGCGGGCCCTGGCGGCGGACAGCGCAGCGAAAATCGGCCTGGCCTGGCTGCTGCAGCAGCAACAGGGACACAGCTACGCCTGGCACAGCGGCCAGACGGGCGGCTACGCCAGCTATGCGGCGTTCACGACGGACAGCAAGCGGGGCGTGGTGGTGCTGACGAACACGGCGCGCACCGTCGACGCCCTCGGTTTGGCCGCCCTGCTGCCCGGCACGCCCTTGCCGCCGCTGAAAAAGCCGCCGGTCGCCATCGCCATGCCGCGCAGCGCGCTGACCGAGTACGTGGGCGAGTATGCGCTGGACAAGGATTTCACGTTGACGCTGAGTCTGGGCAAGCATGGCCTGGAAGCGGCCGGCACGGGCGTCGGCTCGGCGCCCCTGTTCGCCAGCGCCAGGGACCGGTTCTTTTTCCGCGCCATCGAGGCCGAACTGGCGTTGACGCGCGACGCGGCGGGCAAGATCGCCGGCGCCGTGCTCAGCCAGGGCGGGCAGGACGTGATCCTGCCGCGCAAGCAGTAAAGTGACGCTTCAGGACTCGCGCATGAACTGCTCCACCCGCTCGACAAACGCGGCCTTGCTGCGCGTGCGGAATTCGCCCAGGAAGGTCTCGCTGCCCTTGAGCGCCTTGCCGTGGCGGTCATATTGCACTTTTGACATTTCCAGCACGAATTCGCCCTGCGGATCGTCTTCCGGCGCGAAGTGGGAATTGAAGGCGTGACCGCTGTCGCGGCTATGGCCCCACAGCAGCAATGCGCTGCTGAACCATTGCATGGTATCGGGGCCCGGTTCCACCTCGAACAGGGTGTTGACGGTGATGTGCCAGCCGCCCGGCACGCGCAGCGGCTGCAAAGGATAGGGAAAGCGTGGCTGTTTCATGTGGACGACGGCAGGCGGCGGCCTGCGTAAAAGGCCAGGAAGTCCAAGGCCGGCAGCGCCTTGGCAAACAGCCAGCCCTGGCCGAATTCGACCTTGCGTTGGCGCAAGTAATCGGCCTGGCCCTGCGTTTCGATGCCTTCGGCCACGATCAGCATGTTCAGGGTGCGCGCCATGTCGATGATGTGCGGCGTGACGCTGCTCGTGGCCGCGTCCGTGCCGATGGTGTCGACGAAGGATTTGTCGATTTTCAGGGCGTCGAGCGGCAGGTTTTGCAGGCTGGACAGGCTGGAATAGCCCGTGCCGAAGTCGTCGATGGCCACCGCATGGCCCCGGGCACGGGCTTTTTCGATGGTGGCGCGGGCCGCTTCCACGTTGATGAAGCCCCGCTCCGTCGCTTCCAGCCAGATCTGCTGCGCTTCGATGCCAGTGCCGTCCAGCAAGCGTTCGAGCACGTCGAGCGCCCTGCCCGTCTCGATGTCGCTGGCGCACAGGTTGATGGCGATGTGCAGCGCGCGGTCGGCCACCAGCGCGGCGCGCATGTCGGCGATGACGCAGGCGATGACCTGGTCCGTGATGGGCAGGATCAACTCGCTTTCCTCGGCCACGGGGATGAACAGGTCGGGCCGTATCATGCTGCCGTCGGGACGGCGCCAGCGTATCAGCGCCTCGGCGCCCACGCACACGCCCGTGTCGAGCGCGATGATGGGTTGATAATGGACAAAGAATTCGCGCCGCTCGACGGCCGTTTCCAGTTCGCCGCGCAGCGACAAGCGCCGGCGCGACAGCCACACGACGATGCCGACGATGAAGGCGGCCATCAACATGCCCATGGGCAGGAGCAGCAGCTGTTCGCGGCGCAGCCTGTCGTGGAGCTTGCTGCGCGGCTCGATCATGACGGCCGTCAGGCCGTCGCGGTACAGCATCGCATGGATGCTGCCGTCGTGGGCGGCGCCGCCCGCCGCCGGTTTGCCGTCGAGCAGGGCCTGCACCATGGCCGGGTCGGGATGATGGAGGGTGTCGAGCACGCCCCGCTTGCCGATGGCCACGGCCATCTGGATGTCGCTGTCGACGATGACGTCGGAAAAGCGCACGGGATCGATCAGCACCTTGTGCGCGCGGTAGGTCAGCCCCACCATGCGCTTGCCGCCGCTGACGACGGGACGCAGGTTGAAATCGATGCCCATGCCGTTGGCCAGGGTGAAATCGGCGGGCGCGACGGCGATGCGCGTCTCTTCGACGCCCGTGGACGTGCACTTGAGCACGCCATTTTCCAGGTAGCCGATATCGTCGATGCTGCGCGTGGTGATGGTGATGCGGCGCAGCTGCTGGATATGCGCTTCCGAACACGGCGCCAGCTCCAGCGCGTCGGCGCTGCGCAGGGCGACGCCGGCCGAGGCGATCGAGCGGTGCGCCCGTTCCAGCGCATAGCCGGCCAGCAGGCGCAGGCGATCCTGCTCGCCCTGCAGGGCCCGCACGGACGACAGGTAGAAGGCCAGGCTCAGGGGAGCGGCCACGCCGATGACGGCCACCAGCACGCTGGTCACGATAATACGTTTTCTGCGCATGCGATTCTCCGCACCGAACATAAACTGCTGCGCGTCGCGTTTTGCGGCTTGCGATGCTCGCTGCCCCGGCGGCCCCGTGCTTCGCACAGCTCCGCTTCTCAGCCACAACTCACTGCCGCTCGCTACGGTTCTGTTCGGCGCTCTTGATTGGTCGTGTTATATGATTGCCATGTATTGCTCGATGGCATCATATTACAAGCAGAGTCCGTTTACTTGAATATTGCTGAACAGTTACACTTTTTCCAGCGGCCTGGCCAGCACGAACACCAGCGCCGCCACCACGGCCGCCAGCCCGCCCGCCAGGTACAGCACGCTGGCAAAGCCGTCGATGAAGGCGTGCCGGGCCGCTTCCTGCGCCACGGCCTGCAGCGCGGGCGGCAGCTGGCCGAAGGCCTCGGCCGCGTTGCCGGCCACGATGCGCCCTATCATCTCGGGCGAGGCCTTCAAGCCGTGCAGCCACGCCAGTTGCTCGAACGACGCGGCCGTGCGCATGGCCAGCACGGCGCCCAGCGCGCCCACGGCCAGCACGATGCCGACGAAGCGCGTGGTGGTGCTGATGCCGGAACCCATGCCCGTGCGCTCGCGCGGAATGCAGGCGAGAATGGCTTTTTGCGTCGTGCCGTTCAGCAATCCCGCCCCCGCGCCCGTGACGACCATGCCGGCCGCCACCAGGCCATACGACAGGCTGCCGGCGGCAAGGGCCGTGGCGATATTGCCCACGGCGACGATCAGCAAGCCTGTCACCAATATGCCGCGGTCGTCCAGCACGCGCATGGCACGGGGCGCCAGCCGCGACAGCGTCACCATGGCGACGGCAAACGGCAGCATGGCGCAGCCGGCCAGCACGGCGGAAAAGCCGAAGCCGTTCTGCAGGTACAGCGGCAAGAACGTCATCATTACCTGCGCCGCGATGGCGTAGCCGAACATGCCCAGCACGGCGCCGACGAACACGCGCCGGCCAAACAGCGATAAATCGACCATCGGCGCGCGCTGGCGCCGTTCCGCCAGCACGAACACCAGCAGCAGCGCCGCGCCGGCCGCAAAGCGCAGCATGGTGGCGCGGCTGGACCAGCCCGCCACGCTGGCGTCGATCAGGCCCCAGATGATGCAGAACAGGCCGGCGGAGAACAGCGCCGCCCCCAGCGGGTCGAAGCTGGCGTTCGACGCGTCCTTCGACTCGTCCACGTGCTTGCCTACCAGCCACATCAGGATGGCGACGACGGGCAGGTTCAGGTAGAAAATCCAGCGCCAGTTGATGGCGCTCGTGACGAGGCCGCCCAGCAACGGCGCCACCGTCATGGCCACGCCCATGGCCGCGCCCCACACGGACCAGGCCCGCGCCCGCTCCTTTTCCGCGTGAAAGGTGTGGCCGATGACGGCCAGCGCGGACGTGAGCAGCAGCGCGGCACCCAGGCCCTTGACGGCGCGCGCCACGTTGAGCACGAACGGCGTCCACGCCAGCCCGCACAGCAGCGAGGCCAGCGCGAACACGGCCAGGCCATAGAGCATGACCCTGCGGCGGCCCAGGCGGTCGGCGATGCTGCCAGCCGGCAACAAAAACGAGGCGAACGCCAGCATGTAGGCGCTGACCACCCATTCCACGTCGACGAAGCTGGCGTTCAGGCTGCGCGCGATCGACGGCAGCGAGACGGCGACGACGTTGGTGTCGAGCATGATCAGCGCGCACACGCCCGAGCACGTATAGAGGGTCCAGTTGGTATTCTTCATGCCCCGATTGTAAGCAGTTCCGTATTATTTCCTGTTATAAGACAAGCGCCTTATAATTTACCCATGGTGAATACAGAAAAAGACATGGAATTGCGGCACTTTCGCTGCGTGCTGGCCGTCGCGCACAGCCTGCACTTCGCGCGGGCGGCGGCCGAACTGGGCATTTCCCCGCCCGCGCTGACCAAGCAGGTGCAGGAAACGGAAAGCCTGCTGGGCACGCGGCTGTTCCAGCGCAGCAAGCGCGCCGTGGCCCTGACGGCGGCCGGCGAACTGTTCGTCATCGAGGCGCGGCGGGCGCTGGAGCAGCTGGCGCAGGCGCAGGAAACGGCGCGGCGCGCCGGACGGGGCGAGCTGGGACGGCTGGAAATCGGCTACGTGGCCTCGGCCGCCTATGCCGGCGTGCTGCAGGGCCAGTTTGCCCGCTTTCGCGCCAGCCACCCCGGCATCCATATCGGCGCGCGCGAGTATGCGATGGATGCCCTGCCCGGCTTGCTGGACCAGGGCCGGCTGGACCTAGCCTTCGTGCGCCCGCCCCTGCACCTGCCAGACGGACTCGACAGCGTGGTGCTGCTGCGCGACCGCTTCGTGGTGGCCGTGCAGGCCGACAGCGCGCTGGCGCGGCATGCGCAGGTCGCGCCGGCGGCCATGGCGCAGCAGGCGTTCATCGTGCCGGAACAGGAACTGGGAACATTGGAAGTGAGCCGGCGCGGCGGCTTTGCGGCGCAGGTCGTGTCGCGGCCGGGCAGCCTGGTGGCCGTGCTGACGGAAGTGTCGCTGGGCGCGGGATGCGCCATCGTGCCCCATTCCGTGATGGCCAGCGTCAGCCTGCCCGGCGTGGTGTTTCGCGAGCTGGCGGGGCCGCAGATCAGCTCGGAAATCGCGGCAGCGTTTCGCCGCCACGAAGCGGCGCCCGCCGCGCGCGCGTTTATTGCCCAACTAAAAATAACAGCGCTGTCCTTGAACCGCTAGTTCGAGGCCGGGACAAACCGTAGCCCGGCAGGTTGGTCCAGCTGTCACTCAAGGGTCCAGTTCCGGCGGCGGACGGCGCAGGGCCAGGTGTTCCCACACGGCCACCAGTACCAGCACGCAGCTGGTGATGCAGGCCAGGGTCAGCGGCGAATACAGGCGGCCGTACGCCATCGGGATCAGCGCCAGGATGATCAATATGCCCAGCAGGTGCGACAGCGGCGGCGCGGCGCGGTCGCTGCTGACCCATTTGAACAGCGCATTGCCCAGCAGATACAGGATTGGCCCGCCCAGCAAGGCGCTGATGCCGGCAAAGCTCGCTTCATCGGGATGCACGAGGGCCAGCTCGTCGGCCACGGCGGACACGATCACGCCGCCCACGATCAGCACGTGGATATACGTGTAAGCCTTGCGCGCGATGCTGCCCGGGTCTTTCGCGTGGGCGATGCGGTGGTGGCCTGCCTCGGCGCCCGTATCAAAATAAATCCACCACATGGCGATGCTGCCAACCAATGCCGACAGGAAACCGAGCCAGTTGCCGGCCGTCCACTCCAGGCCGGCGAACGTGGCGCCCGTCACCAGCAGGGATTCGCCGAGGGCGATGATGACGAACAGCGCGCAGCGTTCGGCCATGTGGCCGCCATCGACGTCCCAGTCGGCCGTCGACGAGCTGCCCAGGCCCGGCACGCCGAAGCGCAGCCACGGGCCGGCCAGGTCGATGGCCAGGGCCAGGCCCCACCAGAAGATGCGCTGCTCGGGCGACGCAGCGCCGCCGGCGATCCAGAACAGGCCGGAAAACACGGCCCACAGGCTGATGCGCTGGAAATTGCGGCGACGCGACACGGCGTCATGGCGCACGGCCCACCAGGCAAACAGGGGACGCCCCACCTGCATGGCCACGTAGGCGAGCGCGAACGCCAGGCCCCGCGTGCCGAACGCTTCGGGTATCGAGGCCGACATGATGAGGCCGCCCAACATCAGCGCAAACAGGCTGATACGCACGGGAATGCGCTCGGGATCGAGCCAGTTGGTGATCCACGACGTGAAAATCCACACCCACCAGACGGCCATCAGGAGCAAGCCCGTCTGCAGCCAGCCCATGGCGCTCAGGTGCGCCAGCAGGCCGTGCGACAGTTGCGTTACCGCAAACACGAACACGAGGTCGAAGAACAGCTCGATCATGCCCACCTTGCCGCTGTCCTGCCCGCCGCGCTTGCGCAGCAGCGATTTTGTCAATTCCATAAATATCTTTCATTCATACTGGTAAAACATTGAAACCCGGGCGTGCTGGCAGGATGCGGACGCCCGGGCGATGTATGCGGCGCCGCGACGCGCCGCCATGAGAGCGGGCGGCAAGGCCGGCCCGGCCGGCCGTTTATAACTTTACCGGCGTCAACAGCGGCAGGCCGGCGAAGTGCGCCTGCAGATTATCCACCACCAGCTGCCCCATGGCGTGGCGCGTTTCCACGGTCAGGCTGCCCACGTGGGGCGTGAGCACCACGTTGGGCAAGGCGCGCAGGGCGTTTGGTACGCGCGGTTCATCGGCGAAGACGTCGAGGCCGGCCGCGCCCAGGCGGCCATCGCGCAAGGCGGCGATCAAGGCTTCCTCGTCGATCAGGGCGCCGCGGGCGATATTGACCAGCGTGCCTTGCGGCCCGAGCGCGTCGAGCACCGCGCGGCCGATGATCTGGCGCGTGGCCGGCGTGCCCGGCGCGCAGACGAACAGGTAGTCGCTTTCCTGGGCCAGGGCCAGCAGCGAGTCCGCACGCGGCACGGCGCTCGCCGCAACGGCGCGCGGCTGGAAATAGCGGACCTGGACGCCGAAGGCGGCCAGGCGATGGGCGATGGCCTGCCCGATCTGCCCGAAGCCGAAGATGCCGGCCGTCTTGCCGCGCAGGCTGGACGCCGGGGCGATGGCTGCGCGGCGCTCCCAGCCGCCGTCGCGCACGAAACGGTCGAGCGCGGCGATGTGGCGGGCGCTGGCCAGCAGCAGGCCCAGCGCGAGATCGGCCACGTCGTCCGTCAGCACGTTCGGCGTGGTCGTGACGGCGATGCCCCGTTCGCGCGCCTTGTCCAGCGCCACGGCGTCGAGGCCCACGCCGTTGACGGCGACGATTTCCAGCTTGGGCAGCGAGCCCATGTCGGCGGCGTTCAGGCCCAGCGCGCCCGTCGTGACGACGGCGCGGATGACCGGCGCGCGTTCGGCCAGCCAGGCATGGCGCTCGTCCGCCGGCACTTGCCAGGCGTGATGGCAGGCGTACCGCCGTTCCAGCTGCGCGTTGACGGCAGCCGACGGGCTGGGGGCGAGGATGAGGAGATCGGGTGGCATGGGCGTCCGGGGGCGTGTGTATGGATTTGCAGACGCAACTTAGCATATTTGACGCCCGGCCGGGGATGACGGCCCCGCAATCGCCGTCAAAACCCTGCGGCTGGAACGGTCTTTAGCCCGGGCAAGGCACGCGCTTGACCTTGCCGCCAGTCCTGCCGGGGTCGGCGCCCGCGCCCGGGTTCGCGTCCAGGCCGTAGCACGCGGCGCCGCCGGCGCTGACGACGCGCGTGACGGGCCGGCCGTCGGCCGTCTGGTACTCCTCCACGCGGATGATGGGGCCGCCGCGCCAGGCGGACGCGGCCAGTTTCTGGAAGGCGCTGTCGCCCGAGAATTCCGGCGCGGCCAGCCAGGGCTTGTCTTTCTTCAGTTCGGCGCGCAGGGCCCGGTCGACCGTCCCCGCCGCCAGCCGGGCGCGCGTGCGCAGATCGTCCGCGGGTACGGCGGGAGCGGGCTCTGTCGGCGTGGTGATTGCCTCGGCCGTCACGGGCGCCGTTTCGGCCGGGGCCGGGGCCGGCGGCAAGGGGCGCGGCGCGGCGGGGGCAGGGAACCGGGGGCCGGGCATGGGCATCGGCAGGGCCATCGGCGGCGTGCGCGGCATGGGCCGGGGCGGCAGCAAGGTCATGAAGGCCACCTCCGTGTACTGCTTCAGTTGCCGCGCCGGCAGCAGGAGGAAATACAGGCCCAGCGCGTGCATGGCCAGGATCAGCGCGACGGCCGCGCCCTTGAAGCTCAGGCCGCGCCGCAGGCGCAGGGCGGTGGAACGTAAATGGTGGTGCAATGGCATGCGGGGTCCTGGAGGCGCGGCGCGCGGTGGCCTATTCTAGCGAAACTTGGATCTGTACATTAACAAATCCGCAAGGTATCGCCTGGCGCGCCTTTTTCCGCCAGATTCCGGCACCCGCGCCTGTCTCGTGTTGCATGCATGGCGACTTTTTTGTCACTTTCTCACACTTTCTCACACGCGGCACGGCGCTGGAATATAATGATAATCATTCTCATTCTTATCCAGCAACATCATGCGCTCCTTCCGTACCGTCCCTACCCCGTTCGCCCTGGCCGCCTTCCTGCTGGCCAGCGCCGCTGCCCACGCCCAGAACACGCCGGCCGGCGGCGACGCGCCAACCATGCCGACGGTGGTCGTGAATGCCTCGGCCGACGCTTCGGCCGAAGGCTTGTCGAAGGCCTATGCGGGCGGCCAGGTGGCGCGCGGCGGACGCATGGGCATTCTCGGCTCCGTGGACATGATGGATGCGCCATTCGGCAGCACCAGTTATACGCAGCAATTCATTGCCGACCAGCAAGCGCGCAGCGTGGGCGACTTGCTGCAGAGCGATCCGGCCGTGCGCCTGTCGCGCGGCTACGGCAATTTCCAGGAAGTGTATGTGATACGCGGCTTCGCCCTCGATTCCGATGACGTCGCGTATAACGGCCTGTACGGCGTCCTGCCCCGTCAGTATGTCTCGCCGGAACTGCTGGAAAGAGTGGAAGTGTTCCGCGGCGCCAGCGCCTTCCTCAACGGCGCGGCGCCCGGCGGCAGCGGCATCGGCGGGGCCATCAATCTGATGCCCAAGCGCGCCGGCAACGCGCCGCTGACGGAACTGACGGTGGGCGTGGAATCGGGCGGCCACGCCTATGCCGCCATCGACGTGGCGCGCCGCTTCGGCGAAAACCGGGAATGGGGCGTGCGCGTGAACGCCGCCAGGCGCCAGGGCGAGACGGCCGTCCAGCGCGAAGACCACGACGTGGGCATGTTTTCCGTCGGCCTCGACTATCGCGGCCGCCACGTCCGCCTGTCGGCCGACGCCGGCTACCAGAACTTCGCTTTGACGGCGCCGCGTCCGTCCGTCGCCATCGGCGGCGTGGCCGTGCTGCCGGGCGCGCCCGACGCCGCGCAGAACTTTGCCCAGCCGTGGAGCGATTCGAAGGAACGCGACGTGTTCGGCACGGCGCGCGCCGAAGTCGATCTGGCCAGGGACGTGGTGGCCTGGGCCGCCTTCGGCGGCCGCTCGACGAAGGAAGCCAACAGCCTGGCCGAACCGTCCCTGGCCTCGGTCAACGGCGACGCCACGGTGTCGCGCTTCGACAATGCGCGCAAGCAGCAGATCCGCACGGGCGAACTGGGCGTGCGCGGCAAGCTCCAGACGGGCGCCGTCCGGCACACCCTGGTGGCCAGCTGGTCCGGGCACTGGAATGAAGCGAAGAATGCGTATGCCATCGGCAACGCCTTCGCCACCAATATCTACGCGCCCGTCGACGTGGCCGCGCCGGCCACGCCGTATGCGGGTGGCATCATGAGCGACCCGCGCCTGACCCAGAAAACCATTCTCAGCAGCTATGCCCTGGCCGACACCATGGCCTTCCTCGACGACAAGCTGCTGCTGACCGTGGGCCTGCGCCGCCAGCAGATCAGGGATGCCGGCTACGACTACAATACCTCGGTGCTGCAGGGCAAGGCCTATGATGAGAGCGCCACGACGCCCGTGGCGGGCATCGTCTTCAAGACCGGCAAGAACGTGTCGCTGTACGCCAACTACATCGAGGCGCTGGTCAAGGGGCCGGCGGCCAGCGGCACCTACGCGGAAAACGGCCAGCGGCGCAATGTCGACAACATGGGCGAGGTGTTTGCGCCGTACAAATCGAAGCAGAAGGAAATCGGCGTCAAGTACGACGGCGGCAAGCTGGGCATGAGCGCCGCCCTGTTCACGACGGCCAAGCCCTTGCTGGCCGTGGCCGGCAAGCGGGCGGAAATGAACGGCGAGCAGCGCAACCGCGGCGTGGAACTGTCGATTTTCGGCACGCCGGTACAGGGCGTGCGCCTGCTGGGCGGGCTGACCTGGCTCGATGCCCGGCATAGCAGGACCGGCGTGGCCGCCAACAATGACAAGCGCCCCATCGGCGCGCCGCAAACCCAGCTGAGCGTGGGCGGCGAATGGGACGTGCCCGGCGCGCCGGGCCTGAGCCTGAACGCCCGCGCCATCTACACCTCGACGCAGTACGCGGACCTGGCCAACAGCAAGCAGCTGCCGTCGTGGACTCGCGTCGACCTCGGCGCGCGCTACCTGACGCAGGTGGCGGGCCATGACGTGACCTTGCGCGCCCGCGTGGACAATGCGACGGACCGCAATTACTGGTCCTCGGCCGTGTCATCGTTCAATATCGGCTCGCTGGTGCTGGCCGCGCCGCGCACCGTCGTCGTCTCGGGCAGCGTGGCGTTTTGACAAGCGGCGGCGAGCCGGAACCACCGCCATTGCCGCCATTCCAGGCGCCAGTCCGCCGCCTGCAGGCCCATGTCGCCGCAGTGGGGCGCGCCATCCTGGCCGTGTTGCCGAAGACAGCATTTGCCGCGGGATGAAGCGCATGATTCCGGGCTGGCCAGGTAAATGCGGGCATCCGCCCGCAGGCCCTCAGCTTGCGGGCTGGCCGCCTATTCTGGCCGGGATGTCACTCCTATCGTGCTCATGCTTATCCCGATATCCTGCGATGTCACGGGCCTGTCCAGCTCATCCAATTCGCGATAATTTTTCTGGTACAAATCGAGCCCCCCGCCCAGGTGAAGCTTGCTCTTTTTGTCTGGATGTTCAACTATCACATGACTTGCTTTCCATAATTTAGCGTGTTCTTTACTCATGCCTAGCGGGAAGTTGTCTTCTTTGAATCCGTTTACTCCTTTTCTCATCTCAAAATCCGGCTTATTCATCTTCTGTCGCGATGCATGCGCTTCCAACGTGATGAGTGTCTCACCGTCCTTGGCCACGACGGTGACGCCGTGATACCCACAGTCACTTAGTCCTGCCGGAAATTTATGTTGTAACATCGACCCCACCACCGGATCATCTCCCATACGAGGGCCGCTGGCGAATTCTCCGAATTCCGTAACGGGCTCCTTCTCCCTGCTTTCTATCTCGTCCCGTATCAAATGATGCAGCGTCCTGGCAAACAGCGCGCAATCATTGTTTCCAAGTATGCCTATCCGCGCCCCCAGTTCCATGGCTGCGGCTATCGATATTTTATCAAGCTTAATTGCCTCCAGCCATGCTGCATTAATTTGCGCGTCGTTAATTTCGTATTTTGTCTTGTTCCCCTTGATCCAATCGAAAAAAGATTGGCGGTTGTGATCTTCCTTGTTGTTTTTYCTATTTTYGTCATGTGCCGACGTAAATCCCAGTTGTCGGTCTTTCGAGAAAAGTATGACGTTAGGCGTCCATTTTTTGACGGAATACTCATTCCCGTCACCAGTCACCTTTTCCTCCGTTTCCACATACAATCCGGCGGGACTCGGTTTTTGACTGGCGGCCATGCCATATAAGACCTTGGTATTATCACGATTGATCATGTACATGCCGTTGGCGGAGCTCAGACCAAGCTTATTCTTCTCGATCAGTTGCGCTACGCTGGCTGTGCCATGTGCTCCCATCCCTGGTGCCGGCCTTGTTGCGTCCGGCATTGCGGCCGATCCATACCGGGCCAGCTGCGCGGCGCCAAGCGCCCGCTCCCCCATCGCATCAGCCTCTCGTTCGAGACCGGCGTCATTGTTAATCTGCCTGCCATGCTTCATCTGCATCGTAGGCCTCACGCGACCCTGCGCCTGCTGCACCACATGCCAAGCCTCATGTGGCAAATGCTTCTCCTGCCCGGGTCCCAAATGGATCTCGCTGCCTTGCGCATATGCATGCGCATGCAATTGCGCCGGTTTCGCCGAGTTGTAGTGCACCTTCACATGATCCATGCGCATGCCGGACAGGGACTCTATCCCTGACTTCAGCTGAGCAGGCAGAGCGCCATTGCCGGCCTGCTCATCGCGCTGGCCCGCCTTCCACGCGTTGCCGCGAATGGCCTTACTCAATGCCTGTTGCTGCAGCACGCGCGGGCTGTCATCGATCATCGCGGCCAGTTTTCGTTGCGCCACCGCCTCTGGCCGCTTGTCCGCCAGACCCCGCCCTTGTGCCGCCGTCCTGGCAGTGTTGCTGTGGGCCGCAGCAAATTGCTCTTTCGCCTGGCGCGGTGCGTGCAGGGGTGTATGCATGATGAGGGCCTTTATCGTCGATGTTGTTATCAATATGACCCCTTTATCATAGCCCCTTTTTCAGGCTGCCTGGCGACCTGTTCTGCCCAAGCCGTGGCCATGCGATCGCCAGCCTGCCTCCAATAGCGTCCCTCGGACAATTTTTTCGCGTGCGCGCCCGTGCCGCAAGCCGCGCTTCGGCGACAATGCGCACATGACACTGCGCCCCGCCCTCCTCGCCCTGCTTTTCTGCGCCATCGCCGGCGCCGCCCACGCCCAGAAACAAGCCGCCTGCCCCTATGCCGCCTGGAAAAGCGGCTTCAAGGGCGATGCGCGGGCGCAAGCCACGTGTTTATTGCGTCCCGTCAAGCTATATGCGCGCCTGGACGACAGCGCGCCCTTGCCGGAGTTTCTCGACGCGCACATCGGCCGGCGCACGGGCATCCCCCCGGCCCGGCTGCGCGCCTGGCTGGCCGGGCAAGACATCGCGGAAAGCGAGCTGGGCGGCCCCGTCGACGCGCCCCTGTCGCGCGCCATGGGACGGCTGGCCGCGCCCATGGCCCGCTACTTCGTCATCCACGACACCAGCTACCCGAATTTCTTGTTAGAAAGCATTCCCGGCCACATCAACGACGCCAGCTGGGACTTCAACGACTTTACCTTGCGCAATCCCGCGCTGGGCGGCGGCCCGAAAGGCCATGTGTACGTGAACCGCCTCGGCGATTCCCTGGCCGTGCGCGACTTCGGCACGGCCGGCTACGCAAGCAAGCTGGAGAAGGAAAAGCCATCGCTGACGGGCCTGTTCCTGCACGTGGAACTGGTGCAGCCGCGCCATTCCGTGCCCGGCGGCGGCAAGGGCAACGACGGCCTGGCGCCCGATCCGGGCTTTACGCCCGCGCAATACGAGCGCCTGGCCCTGCTGTACATGGCCGCCAGCGTGCGCAAGGGCACGTGGCTGATCCCCGCCTTCCACGCCGTGCTCGATACGGGCTACGCGAATGGCCATGACGATCCGCAAAACTTTTCCCTGGCCGACTGGTCGCAAGCGCTCGACCGCCTGCACGCGGCCCTGGAAGCGGGCCAAGCGCAACGTCAGCAGCAGCGATGAAGGCGCGCCGGCCCGGCTGAAAAACCATCGCCATCCTCGCGCACCGCTGCCGGCCGCGCTTGCCCCGAGTAAAAAGACGCGGGGACGCTGACGTTCAGATAGCCATCCGCATGGGGGCTATCAACGCAGCATCAAACTGAAAGACAAACCCGGGGGGACGTTCCGGCCGGATCGCGTCCGAGTTGCTCAGGCGTTCATCTTGCGACAATCTCGCAACCAGATATATCTGTTCTTCCACAGGGTGATATAAAGGAGCGCAAGAAATGGTGACGCGTTCGGTCCGCATTCGAGTATCGCAGTCTCTGCAAGACGAACGTCGATGTCAAACTGCCGTGAATGACACCAGTCGATTTTCATTTGCACCGCGTGCTTTCCAGGCTCGACATCGAATTCAAGCTCCGCGCCATTGGATACCCTGCCAATTTCACACCCATCCAGAAGAATGATGTATTGCCGGCCCCTATCTTGCCAAATTGCCTTCTTGCGTCGAACAATGATTTTTGTCATTTCTTTGCATTCAAAATGAATTGGACAGTGGATCCGCCTGGCCGTCAGTGATCCATGACCATGCCAAGCCGGCAAGTAGAACAGCACGCATGGCCACGGCTAGCATTCCATGTGCAGGCTTTCGTTCCTTATGCCGCAGGCAAGGAGTACATCGACGCCTTCCTGATCATCGCAGTCTACCAACAGTTCGCCTGAATCGAGCACGGCAATGATCGGGACAGCTATTTCCCATGCGGGGTTTACCCGTATGCATAGCGACATCCCCGCTGAAACGGGTCCGGCCTGTAGCGCGCCGCGAACTATAGCAGTGCGTTGATCAGCATAGTCTTCAATCGCGGTGCAATAAAATTGGGAACGCATAAGGCCTTTTGAAAATAATCGTCAATACAAAAAATCCGTATAGTTATCAGCATATAAACTGCTGCAAAAATACCAGATGAACTGGCCTCGCGCCATGCCGTTCCCGGCCCCTTGCCGAGCGCGATGGCCGCTGCACGGCCGCCGCCCGGAGATTCCACGGTCTTGGAGTTCTTTTAGGCAAAACAAATGCGGTCGCCCAAAAGTCGCAACATGAAGAGACGAACAGACACGTTCTTCCTTGGCCCTTCCGCAGTGCCTGCCTCAATTGTATCGTACAGCGGCAGCCAGGCCTGTCCTGTGCATGGGCCGCAAGCCGCGCCTCATGCTGGCCGTTTTTTACGCACAGGTCCACAGCCTGTCTCGTCTCTCCATCGGTCAGCCGGAACAAGAATTTCCGCTATGCCCCTGGCTGGCTCCCCTGCACAACACCCCTCTCACCAGTGAGGCCGTGACAATGCCTAAAAACCAATTCATGTGACTGTTCAACAACAATGTGACAGTTCGTGAGATTGGGGCGGCATATTCAGCGCAAAATTAATGTGCATTTGATATGTTATTCAATTGCCTGCAATATTGGTTAATAATTAATAAACTACAAGAGGGGAATCAGCATGGCTATCGAAATTAAGGCATCGGAAAAAGTTCAAGCAAATGCCGCGTCCATGAAGGTGCGAATTGTCGACAATGGAAAAGCGCGCGTACGACTTGAATTCAGGGCCGGCGACATATTGCTTGATTTCGATGATATCAACGCGACTGATCTGACCAAGACCTTCGAGAACCGCAATAAAGGGACGAACAACGGCTATATTTTTCTCGACGTGTATGAATACGACGGGATGGGGAAGAATTATGATTCAAAGGTATTCATAGACGGGAAAGTCATTGCGAAAGCAAAAGGGACAATTAAAACTGGAAAAGATAGCGGCTATGCAAAAATCGAGTTGACACTCATATAAAATGCGGAGAATAAAATGATGATGCGCATGATTAGCCCTTTGCTGGCCCTGCTTCTGACTTCCAACCATGTCTGGGCCGAGGCGGAAAAAGGGGAAAAAACAGCGGCCAAACCCGGTTCAAAATCCCCCGCCGAGGACAAACTGGCGGCTTTCCAGGTCGATATTTCGCCGGCAGCCGTGTCAGCCGCTTCGATTGTCGGCTTGTCCGGCTCCGCCATTACTACGATACAGACGGCACAAGATATTGTTGCATTTTGGAATCCAATTGAATCCAGGGAATCGAAGGATGGCAAAGGTCTGTCGGTCAACCCCTATCGCCTGCCCTTTGTTCCCATCGGCGCCAGCTATTACGTGAATGGCAATACGCTGCAAAGGATGCTGGCGAATACCTCGCTCAGCTATGCCGAAAACCAGACAGAAATTTCATCCCTCAAGTTCAAAAAAAATGCGTTTGCGCTCGACACATATTTCTATTTAAAAGCCGACGATGATCCGATCCTGATGCTGTGGAAGGCATTCAAGTCATGCACTGCCAGCAAAACCATCGATGATGAAAAGAATGCATATATTCGAACGGAAATCGAGGCGAAAAGAATGCCTTCGCCGGAGGAAATTGAGAAATATGATCAACGGGCATGGACCGCGCAATCGAGCTGTGATACCGAGGAAAAAAAGAGAATCAAATGGAACGCCAGCCGTGTGGCCATTTCTTATGGCCAGGGGCACATACAGAATGACACGTCCGGTTCACAGAAATACCAGCTGGGCAAGAAATTCATTATCACCGGGCTGTTTGAAATCAGTGACGACGCCGGACTGTATATGACTTATCAACGCACGAGGAATGCCGTCGATGTGACGAAATTGGCAACGGCGGTAGAGTTGAGTAACTCCAATTTGCTCGCCGCACGATATGTGGTCGGCAGCGACAAGGCGACGCTGCGCTACCTGCTCGAGGTGAGCAACGCGAAGGCAAACAAGGGCGCGTCACACGAAGCAACGTTCAAGTCCGCTGTGGGTATAGACAAATTGGTACAGAAAGGAATCTGGCTGCAACTTCGTTATGGGAAAAGCACTACCGCGGACGGCAAGGAAACGGAAACCAAAGGGCTGATGAATCTGTCTTTCGCGATGAGTTGCATGATAGGAAAATGCAAGGAAATGGAGTGAGAAACAGAATGAGAAACAGAGTGAGAAACGAAAGCGTGTCGCGCCGCTTCTTCACGGCAGCGGCCCGTTTCCCCATAAACTGACATTAAATGCACCAAGCCGGTGCGGCGGCTGGCCTGCCGCCACAAAAATGGTCATTTTCATACCTTGCCGCCGTTGCCGCATGGCCACGGCTCTGGCACGATTTCTGCTGAGCTATAGTCAGACTCGGCTCAAGGGAAATCACACCATGGCAAATTTTTTCAATGAAATGACTGCAGATGACGTGGGAGCGGACAGCAAGGTACGCGACCACTATCGTGAATTTGACAGCTGGCTGGCGCAGCAATCGCCGGAAACCATCGCCCGCAAGCGGGCCGAAGCCGACCTGACCTTCCGCCGCGTGGGCATCACGTTTGCCGTCTACGGCGACGATGCCGGCACGGAACGCCTGATCCCGTTCGACACCATCCCCCGCATCATCCCCGCCGCCGAATGGGCGCAGATGCAGACGGGCCTGGTGCAGCGCGTGCAAGCCCTGAACATGTTCATCCATGATATTTATCATGAGCAAAACATCATCAAGGCCGGCATCATTCCCGCCGAGCAAATCTACAGGAATGCCCAGTACCGCCCGGAAATGCAGGGCATTGCCGTCGCTTCCGACATTTACGCCCACATCGCGGGCGTCGACATCGTGCGCGCGGGCCAGGGCGAATTCTATGTGCTGGAAGACAATTTAAGGGTGCCCTCGGGCGTGTCCTACATGCTGGAAGACCGCAAGATGATGATGCGGCTGTTCCCGGAACTGTTCGCCCGCAACCGCATCGCCCCCGTCGACCATTACCCGGACATGCTGCTCGACAACCTGCGCTCCGTCGCGCCCATGGGCGTGGACGACCCGACGGTCGTCGTCATGACGCCGGGCATGTACAACTCCGCCTACTTCGAGCACGCCTTCCTGGCCCAGCAGATGGGCGTGGAACTGGTCGAGGGCAAGGATTTGTTTGTCAACGACAATTCCGTGTACATGCGCACGACGCGGGGGCCCAGGCGCGTGGACGTGATCTACCGCAGGGTCGACGACGATTTCCTCGATCCGCTGGCCTTCCGCTCCGACTCCTCGCTGGGCGTGCCGGGCCTGCTGTCCGTGTATCGCGCGGGAAGAGTCACCCTGGCGAACGCCATCGGCACGGGCGTGGCCGACGACAAGTCGATCTATCCTTTCGTGCCCGACATGATCAAATTCTACCTGTCGCAGGAACCGATTCTGAACAACGTGCCGACCTACCAGTGCCGCAAGGCGGCCGACCTGTCCTACGTGCTGGCGAACTTGCCGAAACTGGTGGTCAAGGAAGTGCATGGCGCGGGCGGCTACGGCATGCTGGTGGGGCCGGCGTCGAGCGCCGCGCAGATCGAGGACTTCCGCCAGCGCCTGCTGGCCAATCCGGGCGGCTACATCGCCCAGCCTACCCTGGCCCTGTCGGCCTGCCCCACGTACGTGGACGCGGGCATCGCGCCGCGTCACATCGATCTGCGTCCGTTCGTGCTGTCGGGCAAGACCATTTCCATGGTGCCCGGTGGCCTGACCCGCGTGGCCCTGGGCGAAGGCTCGCTGGTGGTCAATTCCTCGCAAGGGGGCGGCACCAAGGACACCTGGGTACTGGAAGCGACGTCCGCCTTCGCAGGAGAAAAAACATGCTGAGCCGCACCGCCGATCATTTGTTCTGGATGGCCCGCTACACGGAGCGCGCAGAAAACACGGCGCGCATGCTCGACGTCAACATGCAGACCTCCATGCTGCCCCAGTCCGAGCAGGACGCGGAACAGGGCTGGCGCGCCACCCTGGGTATTTCCGAGCTGCAAAGCGCCTACGACCACAAATACGGCCGCGATGGTCAATTCCACACGCGCGACGTGCTCGATTTCATGGTGCGCGACCCGAACAACCCGTCTTCCATCCTCGCCTGCCTGACGGGCGCGCGCGAAAACGCCCGCGCCGTGCGGGGGACCCTGACGACGGAAGTGTGGGAAATCCAGAACGCCACCTGGCTCGACATGCAGAAGCGCTTGAAAGGCAATCTGCTGGAAACGGACCCCAGCGCCTTCTTCGAGTGGGTCAAGTACCGCTCGCACCTGTCGCGCGGCGTGACCCTGGGCACCATGCTCAAGGATGAGGCCATCCATTTCATCCGCCTGGGCACCTTCCTGGAACGGGCCGACAACACGGCGCGCATCCTCGACGTGAAGTTCCACGGCGCGCGCGACACCTCCAAGGACATCACCCAGCGCGACTTTTACTACTGGGCGGCCCTGCTGCGCTCCGTTTCCGGCTTCGAAATCTACCGCAAGGTGTACCGCGACGTGATCACGCCGGCGCGGGTGGCGGAACTGCTGATGCTGCGCGGCGATATGCCCAGGTCGCTCCTGGCCTGCATGGATGACGTGGTGGAAAATTTAAAACATATCCGCAACGACGTGTCGGCCGATACGGAACGGTTCGCCGGCAAGCTGCATGCGGAGCTGAAATTCGGCCATATCGACGACATCATGAAGGCCGGCTTGCACCATACCCTGACGGAGTTTCTGGAAAACATCTACGACCTGGGCAACCGGGTCAGCCGCGACTTCCTCGTTCCCCTGGCGGCCTGATGCAGCTCACCATCCGCCATGAAACCCGCTACGCCTACAGTGCGCCGCTGGCCCACACGATACAGCAGCTGCACCTGACGCCGCGCGTCGAGCCGCAGCAGCGGGCAATCTCCTGGCAAATCACCACGCCAGGCCAGTGCCATGCCTACACGGATGCCTACGGCAACCTGTCGCACATGCTGACGATCAATGGCAGCCACCAGTCGCTGAGCCTGGTCGCCCAGGGCGTGGTGGAAACCATCTACCCGCACAAGGGACGGCTGAACCTGGTCGATTCCCTGTCACCGCTGTTGTTTACCATGCCGACGCCGCTGACGCAGGCCAATCCCGCCATCATGGAACTGACGGCCGCCAGCCTGCCGGACCGCCGCGTGACGGCCGGCACGGGCCATCTGCTGCGCCTGGCCGAACACATCGTCGGCAAGGTGGCGTATGAAAGCGGCGCCACCATGGTCACCACCACGGCCGGCGGCGCCCTGGCCCTGGGGCGCGGCGTGTGCCAGGACCACGCGCATCTGTTCCTCGCCTGCTGCCACGCCTGGGGCATCCCGGCCCGCTATGTGTCCGGCTACATCGATCCGGGCACGACGGGCCACGCGGCCAGCCACGCCTGGGTCGACGCCTGGGCGCAAGACACGGATTTCGCGGGCTGGGTCAGCATCGACGTCACGCATGCGCGGCTGATGACGGATGCGTATTGCCGCCTGGCCATCGGCCGCGACTACGATTCCGCGGCCCCCGTGCGCGGCGTGCGCCAGGGTGGCGGCACGGAAACCTTGCACGTGGACGTGCAGATCGTGCCCGTGTAAATCGGCAGGAACGAGGCTGGGCGGGGCTTGCGGCGGATAGCCTGGCCCCGGCTGGTGTAGAATGCGACCCCTTTTGATTTGATTTGCGACAATGACTTACTGCATAGGCATGCGCCTGAACGAAGGCCTGGTCTTCCTGTCCGATTCCCGCACGAATGCCGGCGTGGACCAGGTCGGCACCTTCCGCAAGATGAGCGTGTTCGAGAACCCGGGCGACCGCATGCTGGTCCTGATGACGGCCGGCAACTTATCGATTTCGCAAGCCATCCGCCAGATCGTCGCCGACCACGTCGATGCGGACGGGCGCAGCATCTGGAACGTGGCCAGCATGTACGATGCGGCCCGCATCGTGGGCGACGCCGTGCGCGCCGTGCACCAGCGCGAAGCGAAGGCCCTGGCCGACTGCGGCATCGATTTCAATGTCAGCATCATCGTGGGCGGCCAGATTCAAGCGGAGCGCTGCCGGCTGTTCCAGGTGTATTCTGCCGGCAACTTCATCGAGTCGCACGATGAAAACACGTATTTCCAGATCGGCGAAGCCAAGTATGGCAAGCCCATCATCGACCGCGTGATCAATCCCGCAACCGGCCTCGATGAGGCGGCCAAGTGCGCGCTCATTTCCATGGATTCCACCCTGCGCTCGAACATTTCCGTCGGCTTGCCGCTGGACTTGCTCGTCTACACGGCCGGCAGCCTGGCCGTCACGCGCTTCGTCGCCATCGATGAAAAGAACCAGTACTTCCGCATGCTCCGCGACACCTGGGGCGAACAGCTGAAGCAGGTGTTCGAAGGCATCGCCGATCCCGTGTGGAACGCGGCGCCGGAAACCGCGGCGAACGTGCTGTCATCGACGAATATGCACAGCAAGCCCGTGCGCGTGGCCATCCCCGGGCACGTGAGCGGCGGCGTGACGGCGGCGCCCCCGCAATCGCTGGCGCAGCAGTTCAGCGACGACAAGCAACATTGATCTGCCGCGCACCGGTTGCGCGCGGTGCTGGACAAGTCGCTTTCCGCGTGCTTTTATGGCAATATGAGTTGATATTTAATTCATATTAATCAGAGAGGCAGGTGGCGCATGGACTTGATCACTTCCGCCGTCGTCGCGGCCATCGAACACGGCGCGCCCGGCCACGCGCCGGAAGCCGTCGCCAGCCACTATCAGCGCCTGAAACTGGCCATCGCCAAGTTCGACGCCGCCGCCGCCATCCTGCCCGCCATCGCCGCGCTGGAGGCCGAACCGGGCAATACCCAGCTGCAACTGGCCCTGTCGGCCGCCCTGGCTACGGCGAAGGTTCCCGACGACATGCAAACCCTGTTTGCCGCGCAAGGCTTGCTCGATGCGCTGCAGCGCCCGCCGTCACCGCTGCCGGAGGTGGAAGCGGCGCCCGCGCCCGCCGACAAGAGCGCCGTCGTGTCGAACTATGCGGTGGTCAAAGTGTATTTCGCCACGGACCGCCAGCGCGACCTGGGCAAGCCGCCGGCCCAGCGCTTCAGCAGCGAGCGCAGCCTCACGGGAGGCAATGGCGGCAACGATGGACCGCTCAGCTATGGCAGCTGCGACGTCAGCATCCCCCGCGACCACCGCATGGGCCAGCTGGAATCGCCGTCGCTGTGGCGCCTGGAGTTCCGCGAAGACCCGGCCAAGCACGTCGTGCTGCTCGACGCCACGGTGCTGGACCATGACAACTTCTTCGCCGCCTTGAAGACGCAGGTGCGCGCTTCGGCCGGCAAGAGCGCATTTATCTTTATCCACGGCTACAACGTGACGTTCGAGGACGCGGCCCGGCGCACGGGGCAGATGGCCTACGACCTGGGCTTTGACGGCGCGCCCGTGTTCTACAGCTGGCCGTCGAGGGGCGAGATCGCCGCCTACACCGTCGATGAAAACAATATCGAATGGAGCACGCCCCACATCACGGCCTTCCTGGCCGACTTCCTCGCCAACACGGAAGCGGCGCAGGTCTACCTGATCGGCCACAGCATGGGCAACCGGGGCCTGGCGCGCGCCGTGGCCGAGCTGATGGGCGCGCAGCCGCTGCTGGCGCAAAAGATCACGGAAATCATCCTGACGGCGCCCGACATCGACGCCGCCATCTTCAAGCACGACATCGCGCCGAAACTGGCCGGCGCGCGCCATCCCGTCACCTTGTATGCCTCGTCGCAAGACCTGGCGCTGGCCGCCTCGAAAGCCGTGCACGGCTACCCGCGCGCGGGCGACAGCGGCGCCGGCATGCTGATCGTGGCCGGCGTGGAAACCATCGACGCCACGGGAGTCGACACGAGCTTCATGAAGCACGCATACTTTGCGGAAAAGCGCTCCGCCCTGTCCGACATGTTTTATTTGATACGCAACAATGCCCGCGCCGACGAGCGCTTTCTCGATCCCGTCGACACCGTGGCGGGCCGCTACTGGACCTTCAAGCCCTGAGATGGCGGCCAGCCGCGCCGTTCAGCGGCACTTTTCGCAGCCACCGAGACGGCGGTAGACGCCGGGGGCGCTGCCGGTCCATAGCTTGAACGCCCGGCTGAACGTGGTGGGGTCATCGAAGCCCAGGCTCTGCCCTATCGCCGCGATCGTCAAATCGCTCTTGATCAGCTGCACAATCGCCATGTCGCGCCGCAATTCATCCTTTACCGTCTGAAACGAACTGCCTTCCCCGGCCAGGCGCCGCGACAGCGTGCGGACGGAAAAATGCAGCGCCTTCGCACAGGAAGCGATGCTCGTCACATCGGCCAGGCGCGAAGCCAGGTGGTCACGCAGCCGGTGCGTGAGGATCTTGTCATTGAATGGCACATATAGCCAATCGGCGGGCGCATTGCGCAGGAACTGGTTGAGTGCACTCTTGTCCTGGCGCAATGGCGCGCCCAGATGCCCGGAGCCGATGTACAACGCGGTCTGGGCTTGCTCGAAATACAGGGGACCGGGAAACAGGTACACGTATTCCGCCACCCGCGCCGGCCGGGGGAACGCAAAATCGGCCCGCGCCAGCGGTATCTCGCGCCCTATCATCCAGGAAGCGAGGCCATGCACCAGTTTCAGCATCAGCTCATGCACGAGCACCCGCCCCCCCAGTGGCGGCGCATGTTCGATCAGGGCAATACGGGTCAGCTGCTTGCCGCGCGCGACCTCAAAGCCCATGTCATCGAGCAGCAAGCGGAAATAGCGGACGAAACGATGCAGCGCGATATCCAGATTCGGGGCGTCGAGCATCGCCAGGCAGAGAAACTTCAGCGTGCCGTTGCGCAGGGGGCGGGAAAAGAAACGCGGGGTTTCGTCGTCGAGCAGGAGCGCCGTCTGGCGCAGCAAGGTAGAAAATTGCTCTATCGTAATGCGCCCCCCCTGCTCCAGCAAGAGTTCGGGAGCAATCCTGGCGCGCGCCAGGACGGTCCTGACCAGGTCCGAAGCGGGATCGAGTCCCGCCAGCAGATCGGTCGCCAGCCCCACCGAAATGGTCGCGCTCCGGTGGCTCATTAAATAATGCAATGCAACATTTTAGCTCCCGAAATTTGGCATGAAATGCACATATTTAGGCCATTTCTGTCACTAGGAAAAGACAAGGGCAGAACTATAATCATCGCATAAATATGGATAAAAAGATAAAAACCGCCATACAACAAGGGAGACATTGCATGAAAAAACCACCGCGCCTCAGCCGCTGTCCCACCATTGCATGCGCGAGCGCCATGCTCCTGCTGGCCAGTTGCGGCGGCAGTTCCAGCGAGCCCGTTGCCGCTGTCGTGCCGCCGCCGGCACTGGACGTCGTCGTCACGGCCGCGCAGATGAATGACAGCGACATGAGCAATCTGCTGTTTCGTCTCAGGGAAGGCTCCACCGTCATGCTGCCGGCCGGCAAGTTCCACTTTGACCGTCCCCTGATCATGAACACCAGCGGCGTGACGATCATCGGCAAGGGCAGCGGCAGCAATCCGGCCAGCGACACGATCCTGTCCTTCAGGGACGCCAGCAGCCGCAACGGCTTGCAGGTCAGCAATGTCAAGACCATCACGCTGAAAAATTTCGCGGTGGAAGACGCGGCCGGCAATGCCGTGTTTGTTTCGGCGTCGAGCAATGTGACCATGGATGGCTTGCGCGCGGAGTGGACCACCGACCCGACCCGCACGTCGAAAATGGCGTATGGCCTCTATCCGGTCAACTCCGACAATATCATCGTCAGGAACAGCAAAGTGATCGGTTCGGAAGATGCGGGCATCTATGTCGGCCAATCGCAAAACATCCGTGTCAGCAACAATGAAGTGTATTTGAACGTGGCGGGAGTGGAGATAGAAAACTCGCTCAATGCCATCGTGGAGAACAACGATTTGCATGACAACACGGGCGGCGTGCTGGTGTTCTCGCTGCCCGGCACCTATCGCTTCAAAAAAGGGGCCGGGGTTTTGATACAAAACAACAATATTCACGATAACAATACGCCGGTCGCCGCCAATGCCACGGGCTTTGTCACATCGGTGCCCGTCGGCACCGGCATCATGGTGCTGGCGGCGGACAATACCGAAATCAAAAACAATGTCATCAAGAACCATCAGACCACCAGCATCCTGGCGCTCAGCTATCAGGCGACCGGTTTCGCCATCAACGACCCGGACTACAACCCGTATATCCATGGCCTGTATGCCTACGGCAATACCGTCTCGGCCTCGGGCCACGCGCCCGGCGGCGCATTCGGCAAGGAGCTCAAACCGCTGGTCGACGGCCTGTTCGCGCAGCTGGCATCGAACGGCTTGCCGACGCTGCTGCCGTACGGCGTGTGGGACGGCATCCTCGATCCGGCCAGAAGCAGCGGCCTGATCCCCTTGCCCGGCATGGGCGGCCTGGGCATCGGCGGCGTGGCCAATGATGACAGCCGCATTTGCATCATGAACAACACCGCGCTCGATACGCCCGTCGTCGACGCCGTGATTTCCTATGAGACGCTGGATATCAATCTCATCGGGCTCAAGCTGGGCGCGTCCGTCGCGGCGGGGGAAATGCCGCCCGAAGCGATAGCCGGCATCCCCGCCGGGTTGTTGCAGCCGGCCTTTCCTTTCGCGCCGCGCATGCATTGTCAATTGACGCTGCCAGCCATTCCAGCCTTTCCGATCATCAAGTAGGCATGCCAGGGCCGCAGCGCGTGCCCGCGCCACAGGGCGCACTATGCTTGCCATCCACTTTTGCGCGTCAGGAGTCCATGATATGAAGACCAGATCGACCTTTTTTGCCACACTTTGCCCCCTCCTGCTCACCATCAGCTTGCTCAGCGCCTGCGGCGGCGGCAAGACCGCCGGGGACGACAGCCTTGCCGCCGAGGTGAAACTGTTTGAACGCACCACCGCGCCGGACAAATTATCGAGCTGGAATTTGGTGCGGAGCGATGGCAAGTTGATGCGGCTCAATGCCGCCACCGTGGCGTATGACTTGAACAGCCCCCTGTTTTCCGATTACTCCAGCAAGCTGCGCGCCATTTATGTCCCCAGGGGCGGCAAGATCAGCTATAACGGCAATGGCGCCGATCCTTTTGCGTTTCCCAATGGCGCGGTCATCGTCAAGACTTTCTATTACCCGAAGGCGGCAGGCAGCGACGCCGGCTACATCGGCGCCCAGGCGGTCAGCCACCAGACGGTACAGGGCGACTCCATCGACCTGGGCAAGAACCACCTGATCGAAACCCGCCTGCTGGTCAAGCAGGCCGACGGCAGCTGGCTGGGCCTGCCTTACGTGTGGGATGACGATCAAAAAGACGCCTCGCTGAAAATCGGCGGCGCCGTCAAACGCGTGGAACTGCTCAGCGAGAATGGATCGCGCCAGAAAATCAGCTATCAAGTACCGAGCGCACAGCAATGCCAGCAATGCCACGCCACCACTTCGGCTGGCGGGGGCGAGCTGCTGCCGATAGGCACCAAGGCGCATAACCTCAACAAGACGTATGTGTATGCGGCCGGTGCAAAAAACCAGCTCGACAATCTCAACGACCTCGGTTTGTTGAGCGGCTATACCGGCGCTGCCGCCGCGCCCAGGGCGGCCGACTGGAGCGATGCCTCGCAAACGCTCGATGCGCGCGCGCAAGCCTACCTGGAAGCGAACTGCGCGCACTGTCATTCCACCACCGGCCAGGCCCAGCAAAGCGGACTATTGCTGGGCTTTAAGCAGACGGCCAATCCGCAGGTTGACGCGATCAAGCGCGGCATCTGCAAGAAGCCGCTGGCCTACGGCGGGCCGGGACTGCCGTACCAGTACGATATCGTGCCGGGCTCGCCGGAAACCTCCATCTTGCTGTACCGCACCAGCCATACGGATTCGGAATCGGTCATGCCCGTGATCGGGCGCGCCTCGAATCACGCGGAAGCGAACGCCATGTTGGGCGCATGGATCGCCGCCATGGCCAGGGCCGAATGTTCGGCGCCCTGAGCCGTGGCGCGTCCGGCGCCGCTGGCGCGGCCCGCCATCGCGGGCATGCCGGCGGCGCCGGCATGCCGAATTGACGTGCAAACCATGACGCGTCTTCATGCGGCGCGGCACGCATGCTAAGATATGGCCCAGAGGGTGCCAGGGGCACGGCGATCACGCCGCCCGCCCGTCCACCCGTAAGCAGGCCATATCATGTTGACATCTTCTTCTACACCGCAAGCCGAATCGCTGATCCGCAACACCAACGCCCGCGTCACCAAGACGCGCGTGAAGGTGCTCGACTTTTTAATGGCGCAAAGCCGTTCGCTGACCCACCATGAAATCCAGCAGGCGCTGTCGCAGGACAGCGATATCGATTCCGTCACCCTGTACCGCGTGCTGGAATGGCTGACGGAAAATGAACTCGTGCACCGCATCGCGGGCGCCGACCAGGTGTGGCGCTTCAGCGCGGGCGCCGGCCACCAGGCGCACGAACACGCGCATTTCCAGTGCACCAAGTGCGCCAATGTCACCTGCTTCAATGAAGTCAAGCTGCCCACGCCCGTGGCCCTGCCCGAAGGCTTCAGCGGCGACGAGGTCGATTACCTGATCAAGGGCCTGTGCCCGCGCTGCAAATAGCGTTTCCGCCTGATTCCGTCACTTGAGCAGCAAGGCCAGGTGATGCTCGTCATAAAACAGCTCGCCCACGCGCATGGACCTCGGCTCCGTGCCGTAGCGGATGAAGCCCAGCGATTCATACAATTGCCGCGCCGAATTGTTTTCCGCATTCACGCTCAAATGCACCTGCAAGATGGCCGGGTCGTTCTCGGCCAGCGCGATACAGGCGGCGACGAGCCGGCGCGCCACGCCCTTGCCCCGCTGGGGCACATCGACAAACACGCCCCATAGCAAGGCCTTGTGCGACAGCTGCCGCATGGCTTCGCGGCGCAGGCCAGCAAAACCGACCAGGCGTCCGCCGTCGAAGGCGCCAAACGCGCGCTGCATGGCGCCGCCGGCGATGCGCTGCACGTGTTCCTCGGGCGTGCGGGCCAGCTCGTCCTCGCGCGACGAGGAAAACGAGCTGGGCGAGTTCTGGATGGCGCGCAGGCGCAGCGCGCAAAAGGCGGCGCTGTCGGCTGGCGTCAGCTGGCGGATGACGATATCGGGTGTGGACATGGGAGGAGTCGGCAGTTTTTTGCCATTATACCCACGCCCTGCCCTCATGCACGCACGCGGCGCAAGCCGTACAAGGTCCAGCCGTACAGGATGGCCACGCAGACGGCGACGATGGGCCAGCCCAGGCGGCGCCGCAACGCGCGCACGACATCCAGCGGGCCGAGCACGGTGCGCGCAGGAGAAAACCGCCGCGACGCCAGGGCGGCGACGGCCACGATGGCCAGCACGGCGAGGCCATGTCCCAGCACGGATCGGCGGCCTGGCTGCGCAAGGTCAGGCCGTTGACGGCGGCCAGGTGGTCCGGCTCCAAACCGTGCCGCATGCCGAGGATAAAAAGCAGCGCCAGGACGGCAAGAGCGCTTCCACGCTCATGCGGCCGCCTGGGCCGGGCTGGCTGACGTAAGCACGCAGCGGTCCAGGCCCCGGATCAGCATGTCCTGCGGCAAGTCGCGGCCAATAAAAATGATCTTGCTGGCGCGCGTTTCCCCGTCGCGCCACGGCGCGCCCAGTTCCGAGCCCATCAGCATGTGCACGCCCTGGAAGACGGCGCGGCATGGCAGGTCGGCAACATATAAAATGCCCTTGTAGCGCATCAGCTGGCTGCCGAACAGTTGCACCACGGCATCGAGAAAATGCTCCACCTGCTGCAGATCAAGGGGCCGGGACTGGTGGTAGACGAACGATTGCACGCCGTCGCCATGGCGGTGGCCCAGTTCACCGAGGAAATCCGGCTCCAGCTCGACGATGGCGTTCAGGTTGAAACCGCGGATGTTCAGGATGTCGCGCAGCGGCACATTGCCGAAACGCACTTTCTGTATGCCGGCGCGGCCATTGATGGCGATCAAACGCTGGCGCAGCGCGGCCAGTTCATCCTTGCCGACCAGGTCCGTCTTCGACAGCAGGATGCGGTCGGCAAAGCCCACCTGCTCCTGCGCTTCCCTGTGCGCCGTCAATTGCTGCTGCGCATGGCGCGCATCGACCACCGTCAGGATGGCGTCGAGCATATAGCACTCGCTGACGGATGGCTCGGCAAAGAAGGTCTGCGCCACGGGACCGGGTGCGGCCAGGCCCGTCGTTTCGATGATCACATGATCAAACGCGATCGCCCCGGCGCTGCGCCTGGCGTGCAATTCTCCCAGGATGCGGATCAGGTCGCCCCGCACGCTGCAGCAGATGCAGCCATTGTTCATTTCCACGATCTGCTCGTCGCTGTCCTGCACCAGCAAGCCGTGGTCGATGCTTTCGGCGGCGAATTCATTTTCGATCACGGCGATGCGCATGCCGTGATCGCCCTGCAATATGCGCTTGAGCAAGGTGGTTTTCCCGCTGCCGAGAAAACCCGTGATGATGGTGACGGGGATCAATTCTGTCATGGCGCGCTCCCGGTCAAGCTAGATCTTCGAGTTCTTCCATCCGCTGCCATAGTGGGAACGGGTCGGGCAGCTGGCGCCAGCCGGCCATGCCCTGGCGCGTTTCCGTGGTGTTGAGTTGACATTTCCTCAAGTCCGCCTCGATGGCGGCCTGGTCCATGTCCTGGCCGATGAAGACGAGCTCCTGGTAGCGGTCGCCATACGTTTCGCTCCAGCCCGCCTTGACTGCCGCCAGCGATGCCGCATCCGTGGGCCAGCGCTCCTGCGGCACGGCCGCCCACCACAGGCCCACGGGTTCGATATTCATCAGCTTTCCCGCACCGGACAGGCTGGCCACCCATTCGGGGCGGCTGGCCAGCCAAAAGTATCCCTTGCTGCGCAGCACGCCGGGAATTGGCCGGGAAATGTAGTCGTGCAGGCGCTGCGCGTGGAACGGCTCCTTGGCGCGGTACACAAAACTGCTGATGCCGTAGGTTTCCGTCTCCGGCGTGTGGCTGCCGGCCAGCTCCTGTGCCCAGCCCGGCATGGCGGCCGCCTGCTCCAGGTCGAACAAGTCCGTGCCCAGGATGGCGTCGAGCGGCACGACGGACTGGTTGGTTTCGAGGATGCGCGCGCCGGGATTCAAGGCTTTTAAAATGGCCAGCACGCGCAGGCGCTCGGCCGCCGCCACCATGTCGACCTTGTTGAGGACGATGACATTGGCAAATTCGATCTGTTCCGTGAGCAAATTGGCCAGCTGGCGGTCGTCGCCCTCGCCCGCGATCTCGCCGCGCTGCGCCAGGCTGTCTTCGCTATGAAAGTCCGTCAGCAGGTTGGCGCAGTCGACGACGGTGACCATGCAGTCGATGCGCGCCACGTCGTTCAGGCTGTCGCCGTGCTCGTCCTCGAAGTCGAAGGTGGCGGCCACGGGCATCGGCTCGCCCACGCCCGTCGATTCGATCAGCAGGTAATCGAAACGGTCCTCGGCAGCCAGGCGCCGCACTTCCTGCAACAGATCGTCGCGCAGGGTGCAGCAGATGCAGCCGTTCGACATTTCCACGAGTTTTTCTTCCGTGCGCGACAGCGCTGCGCCGGCCGCCTCGGCGCCATCGCGGACAAGCGCGGCGTCGATGTTGACTTCGCTCATGTCGTTGACGATGACGGCCACGCGCTTGCCTTCGCGGTTGCGCAGTATGTGGTTGAGCAAGGTGGTCTTGCCGGCGCCGAGAAAGCCGGACAGGACGGTGACAGGGAGTTTGCGCTGGGGCATGGGGAATCCTTCGAATTGGTGGGTGCATGATGGCGGATGCAAATGCAGTTCAATTGCATTGGCGAATTATAATGCAACTTAGTTGCATTGGCATGATAATCGTCACCTGTCATCCTGAACACGCCGCGCTGTCCAGGCCACGCGCTTCAGGGTGCTATAGTGGCATTGCGCCGGCCACGCTATCGAAGCGAGCGCCTGGCGACGGAACGGCTACATTCTCACAGCTCAAGGAATCGATGATCTTACGCAGCCATGCAACGTTTTTCGCACTAGTTATGGTGATGACGGGCAGTGCGATTGCCGCGGAAATAAAGCCCCCGATCAAGCACTATATTTACTTCAATCACCGTGAACCGGACGGGGAAAACATACGCTCGGATAAGGCATTGCACGATGCGCGCTTCAGCGGCGCCCAGATCGTGTACACCTGGCGCAGCCTGGAGCCGGAACAGGACCGTTACGATTTTGCGGCGATCCGCCACGACATCAGCTATCTCGACTCGATCGGAAAAAAGCTGTGGATACAACTGCAGGAAAAATCCTTCACGCCGCGCCATAATGTGCCCGCCTATCTGCTCGGTGATCCGCGCTACCGGGGCGGCATCATCAAGCAGAGCATGCTTTCGGCGCCGGAGCGCGACCCGAACAAAGCGGTGACGGATGACGAATATGGCTGGTCGCCAAAAATGTGGGAAGCGCCGGTACGCGAGCGTTATCAACGCCTGATCCGGGCGCTGGGCAAGGAATTTGACGGGAAGATCGAGGGCATCAATTTCAGCGAAAGCTCGATCGACATCGGCGTTGAAGACAGCCAAGGCAATACGACGTTCCCCGATGATTTCAAGCCGCAACACTATGTGGACGCCATCAAGGAGAACATGCAGGTCCTGGCCGCGGCTTTTCCCCGCACCACCACCATGGTGTATTTGAATTTTCTGCCCGGTGAATGGCTGCCGTGGAGCGACAAGGGCTATATGCGCAGCCTGTTTGCGCAAGCGCAAGCGCTGCAGATGGGCGTGGGCGGTCCTGACCTGATGCCGTATCGGAAAAGCCATATGGGCCAGAGCTACGGCTTTATCCGGGACTATCCTGGGCGCCTGGTCAAGGGCATGGCAGTCCAGGACGGCAACCTGCGCCAGATCAATCCCCGTACCGGGAAAAAAAATTCAGTCGACGATCTGCTCGATTTTGCCCGCCATTACCTGGACCTCGACTATATTTTCTGGGTAGAAGACGAGCCTTACTTCAGCAATGAAGTGCTGAAAAAACTGCCGGCCCATTGACAGGCAGCCGCGCCATCGCGCGCAGCCCAGCATCCACGCGACTTGCACGGCTGTCATCGCCGCGTCATATGGCGGCGTTACAGTCGCGTCCTTTGAATCTTTCCGAGGGCGGTAATGAAAACAAATTGGGTCATGCTGGCGGCGCTGGCAAGTGTGGGTTTGACTGGCTGCAACGGCAGTTCGACGACGGCGCTGGTCATTCCAGAGGGCACGACGGTCACCGTGGCGCTGCTGGAAACGACGGATATCCACTCGAATGTGCTCAGCTATAACTATTACGCGCTGGCCGAAGACACCAGCCTGGGCCTGGAGCGCACGTCGACCCTGATCCAGGCGGCGCGCGCGGAAAATCCGAACACTGTCCTGCTCGACGATGGCGACGTCATCCAGGGCACCCTGCTGGCCGACCTGCAGGCCGTGGCCGCGCCCGTGCCCTGCTCCGGCACCCTGGCCGTGCACAAAGCCATGAACGCGCTGAAATACGACGCGGGCGGCATGGGCAACCATGAATTCAACTATGGCCTCGCTTACCTGAGCCAGATCACCAACACGGACTTTGGCATACCGGGCGTGGCCAAGCCGGCGGGCAACTGCGGCGCGCCCGCCTTCCCTTCCGTGCTGAGCAACGTCGTCGGCGTGGCCAGCGGCAAGCCCATCTTCCAGCCTTACACCGTGCTGCCCCGCGATTTCACGGCCGTCAAGCCCGATGGCGGCAAGCTCGACGTCAAAATCAATGTGGGCGTGCTGAGCTTTGTTCCGCCGCAAATCCTCGAGTGGGATCAGAAAGTGCTCGCCGGCAAGGTCAGCGTGACGGGCGTGCAGGAAGCGGCGAAGCAGTATGTGCCGGAATTGCGCAGCAAGGGCGCCGATATCGTCGTGGCCCTGTCGCATGGCGGCCTGGACACCAGCGCCTACAGCCCGAAGATGGAAAACGGCAGTTATCACCTGACCAGCACGGGCATCGACGCGCTGATGATAGGCCACTCGCATTTGATCTTCCCGAAAGGCAAGGAAGAAGGCGCGGCCGCGCTGGACGCCTCGTTTGCCGCCTTCCCGGCCAGCGCCAGGATCGACGCCGTCAACGGTTTTGTCAACGGCGTGCCGACCGTCATGGCGCAAAGCTGGGGCCGCCGCCTGGGCATCATCAAGCTGACCCTCGCCTTCCAGTCCGGGCGTTGGGTGGTGCAGCCGGCCAGGACGACGGTCGAATCGCGCGGTTTCAAATACACGGATGGCAAGACGCTCGTGAAAGCCGATCCGGCCATCGCGCCGCTGGTGGCCACCGAACACGCGGCCACCATCGCCTACGCCAAGCAGCCGCTGGGCATCAGCACGGATTTCGAGATGTCCGCGTATTTTGCGCTGGTGGGCGATGTGAGCGCCATCCAGCTGGTCAACCAGGCCCAGCTCGACTACGTGAAAAATTTCATCGCCACCAGCACGGATGCCACCTTGTCCAGCTACAAGACCATCCCCGTCATCTCGTGCAGCGCGCCGTTCAAGGCGGGCCGCAACGGGCCGTCGGACTTCACGGACGTGGCGTCCGGCGCCTCGCCGGCCGCGCCGATCGGCTTGCAAGTGCGCAATCCGGGCGATTTGTATTTATATAGCAACAACAACCTGCAAGCCGTGAAAATCAAGGGAGCGGACTTGAAGGCCTGGCTGGAAACGTCGGCCAAGCAATTCGCGCAGATCGATCCGAACGCCACGGCCGAGCAGGACCTGGTGCCGTCGTATGGCACGATTTACAACTATGACGTGTTCTATGCGGAAAACAACGCGCTGACCTACCAGATCGACGTGACGAAGAAGCCGGGCAGCCGCATCGTCAACCTCACGTACAAGGGCGCAGCGGTGGCCGACGGCGATGACTTCATCGTCGCCACCAACGACTACCGCGCCGGCGGCGGCGGCGCCGTGCCCGGCATTGACGGCAGCAAGACCATCATCAAGTCGCCCGATGCCAACCAGGCCGTGGTCAGCAACTACCTGGCGTCGCTGAGCACCAAGGGCGGCAAGGTGACTCTGGCCAACAATGGCAGCGCGCGCAGCTGGAGCTTCGTCAAGACGGCCACGGCCGGCCCCGTGATCCTGCGTTCGGCGCCCGGTCACCTGGCGCTGGCGAAGAGCAGCGGCATTGCCAACGTGGCGTCCGAAGGCGGACTCGACGCCAGCGGTTTTGCCAAGTACGGCATCGACCTGAGAAAATAAGGTCCTTGGGCCGGGACTGCCGCAGTTCCGGCCTGTTTTGATGAAAGCTGATGCAGATGAAACAAGCGCTCTCCCTCCCCGCCCTCGTGCTGGCCGGCGTCCTGGCCGCCTGCCAGTCCTCGCCGCCGCCCACGGCGGCCGAAATCGAAGCCGTCGCCATGCATGCGCGCCAGGCGGACGACCACCAGGCCGAGCGCCGCGTGCGCAGCTGGGCCGGCAAGGACATGCCCGTCGCCAAACGCGAGCTGGCGCTGATTTACCAGCCCCGGCCCGAGCGCCGCGCCGAGGCATTGAGCCTGTTCGAGCAGGCCGCCCGCGCCGGCGACACGGAAGCGGCGTTCGAACTGGGCCAGATGCTGCGAGCGGCCGCACCGGCCCAGGCCTGGCCATGGTACCTGCAGGCGGCGCAGCAAGGCCATGCGAAGGCGGCCCTGATGCTGGGCTTGCTGGCCGCCAACGGCGAAGGCGTGCCGAAAGATGCCGCGATCGCCGCGCACTGGCTGGCCAAGTCCAGCGAACTGGGCAATCCACACGCCATGTTCCTGCTGTACAACGCCTACCGCGAAGGCCGCGGCGTGCCGCGCGACCTGGCCAAGGGCCGTGAGCTGCTGGAAGAAGCGGCCCACCACGAGTACCCGCCCGCCATCCAGGAACTGGCCATGACGGTACAGGCCGACGACGCCCTGCGCGCGGGCCACCTGATGAAGGAAGCGACGGAGCACCGGCACAATAACTGGAACAAGTTTTAAGGCAAATCAAGGCCAGCCCATATTGCTCAGTGGAATGCTTGCCGCAGGCATAAGCTTGCCTGGCACGCACATGTGGTCGTGCGCAATCTCAACGCGAGGCAGGCATGGCAGATTACCGCTTGGGTCCCATGAAAAAGAGCGACTTGCAGTTCAGCTATCCGGACGGCCCGGCGGACGGCGACGACCCGGCCCGGCGCGCCATCCCCGACAGCGTCCTGCTGAACCGCCACGAATGGTATGGAATGCTGTACAGCTGCAACAGCTGGTCCGGCGGCAGCCTGGCCACGGCCTTGAAATGCGAGCGCCTGATCCAGCGCCACTTGCCGGCCAGGATACGGGGCCATGCGGCCGTGCTGGCGTGGCTGCGCGCCAGCTGGTCCCGCTACCGCTGACGCGCTGCGCAGTCACGCCGCCCTTTGCGCCAGGTCTACCGTGTTGGGCTAGACCTGGCTGACGAGCTATGATGATCATGCTGCCTTTCAACAGGCGGCGGGGAAGCAGCACGCCCCGAAGTGGCACACTGTATTTGCTTTTTAGAAATTTGTTACTCTGGACCAGCCAAGGTGAGCGTTGCAATGCTCAGCCCAGCCAGTGTTTGGGCAGGCCCTGACTCGTCCGTCGTCCTCCCTATAAAGAAAGAGTCCAATGAAAAAGCTGACCACCGCCTTTGGCGCGCCTGTTGTCGACAACCAGAACATCCAGACGGCCGGCCCCCGCGGCCCCGCCCTGCTGCAAGATGTCTGGTTCCTGGAAAAACTGGCCCACTTCGACCGCGAAGTCATCCCCGAACGCCGCATGCACGCCAAGGGATCGGGCGCGCATGGCACGTTTACCGTCACGCACGACATCACGCGCTACACGCGGGCGAAGATTTTTGCTGAAGTGGGCAAGCAAACCTCCATGTTCGCGCGCTTTTCCACGGTGGCCGGCGAACGGGGCGCGGCCGACGCGGAGCGCGACATCCGCGGCTTTGCCCTGAAGTTTTACACGGAAGAAGGCAACTGGGACCTCGTCGGCAACAATACGCCCGTGTTTTTCATGCGCGACCCGCTGAAATTCCCCGATCTGAACCACGCCATCAAGCGCGACCCGCGCACCGGCTTGCGTAGCGCCAACAGCAACTGGGACTTCTGGACCTCGCTGCCCGAAGCGCTGCACCAGGTGACGGTGGTGATGAGCGACCGTGGCTTGCCGCGCAGCTTCCGCCACATGCACGGCTTCGGCAGCCATACCTTCAGCTTCCTGAATGCGCAAAACGAGCGTTTCTGGGTCAAGTTCACGTTCAAAACCCAGCAAGGCATACAAAACCTGACGGACGCCGAGGCCGAGGCGCTGGTGGGCAAGGACCGCGAAAGCTCGCACCGCGACCTGTACGAGAGCATCGAAAACGGGGATTTCCCCCGCTGGACCCTGTACGTGCAGATCATGCCGGAAAAAGAGGCAGGCACGTACCACCTGAACCCCTTCGACCTGTCGAAAGTATGGCCGCACGGCGACTACCCGCTGATCGAAGTGGGCGTGCTGGAACTGAACCGCAATGCGGACAACCATTTCGCGGAAGTGGAACAGGCGGCCTTCAACCCGGCCAACGTGGTGCCCGGCATCAGCTTCTCGCCGGACAAGATGCTGCAAGGCCGTCTGTTTTCGTATGGCGACGCGCAGCGCTACCGTCTCGGCGTCAACCACAGTCATATCCCCGTCAACGCGCCGAAATGCCCGTTCCACAGCTACCACCGCGACGGCCAGATGCGCGTCGACGGCAATCAGGGGGGAACGCTGGGCTATGAGCCGAACAGCGAACAGCAATGGGCCGAGCAGCCCGATTTCCGCGAGCCGCCATTGAGCATCGAGGGCGCGGCCGACCACTGGAACCACCGCGTCGACGAGGATTACTACTCGCAGCCGCGCGCCCTGTTCCAGCTGATGACGCCGGCACAGCAGCAGGCGCTGTTCGACAACACGGCGCGCGCCATCTCGGGCGCCTCGGAGCAGGTCAAGCAACGCCACATCGGCAACTGCACCCTGTGCGACCCCGCCTACGGCGCGGGCGTGGCAGAAGCCATCGGCCGGCTCAGCAAGTAAGGCAGGCTGACAGCCGGCAGCGGGAACCTCGGCCGCAAGGCCTGGCAACTGGCCATGCGCCGCTGCCGCCGCAGCGCACCGCGGCGCGCAGGCCCGCCAGGCCGGCTTTGCTGTCAGCGCTGGATATCGATCTGGCCCGTGATGCTCGTTTCCACCGGATAACCTTCGACCTGCAGCGGCACCCGCCGCTTGACGGACGAGTCGCGCAGATACACGACAAGGGCGTCGCGGCCCAGGGCCGTCTGTCCCAGGCTGACGCCTTCCACGCCGTCGATGGCCATCAGCGCCCGCTCGTTGCGCCGCCTGGCCGCTTCCAGGCGCCTGTGCTGCGCGTCAACTGCCGGCTGGCCGCCGCCATATGGGTCCCGGTCGCCGCTCCCCTCCGGGACATACGGCATGGCGGCATCTTCGAAGACGCCGTAGGGCGACTCCATGAATTTACTGTTTGACATGACAACCCCTTCCGATACTGCACCTGACCGTATCATCATCGTGCAAAAGCCCGCCTAGTGCAAGGCCGCCGCGCCATGCGGCGGCGCTGCCCGCCTGCGTAACGCTCAGGTGTACAGACTGATGTCGAGCGCCGCCACGACGCGCCGCATCTGGTTGGCGAACGTGATGTTGCCGCCGCCGGCAAACAGCAGGCCGACGGGATTGCGCTGCTGGTTCCACGTCCAGATGGACGAGCCGGAATCGCCGCCCGCGCTGAAGGCGCCGCTCACGCCCGTGATGGCGATCTGGTCCTGGAACAGCGCGATCCTGCCGCCGCCGTAATTGACGTTGATGGTGGCGCCCAGGCCCGTGACGCGGCCCTGCGTCAATTGCGTCGTGCGTCCCGATTTGCCGACCAGCATGCCCAGCGCGGGCGCCACCAGCGCATTGCTGATACGGAAATACGCGGGCACGCCGCCGCTCAGGTAGACCAGTTCCGGCCGCACGCGGTCAGGCCAGGCCCAGCCGGTGGCGCAATCGACGAAATTGACGCCGCCGCTGAAATTGATGGGCACGAAACGCTCGAGCACGGCGACCTGGTCTTGCGGGCAGCGGCCGCCGTCGATGGGGCCCGGCTGCACGATGCAGTCGTTGAACACGCCGCCGTTGGAATTGGCCAGTACGTGATTGTTGCTCAGGATCATCAGGCGGGTGTTGCGCGGCGGCGTGCGCCCCACGGCCAGGCAGCCGATGGTGCCGGCCGTGATGCGGAAATGCCCGACCGACACGCCGCCCGGCGCCGGACGCAAGCGGAAACGGTGCGGCTGCGCGTCGATCACGCCCGTGACGACGATATTCACGGGCACCTTGTCGCTGGCCACGGCGCGCACGCCCATGGCGCCCACGATGGCGGCCTTGGCGCGGTCGACGGAGGTGGGCTCGGCCACGTACACGGTCAGCGCCGGCATGCCCGGTTCGCCGGACGAGCTGTCGCTGGCGCCTTCGCCCAGGCCGATGGACACGCCCTGGATATTGCCCGCATCGCTGAAGGCGTCGGCCGCGCGCACGCCCGCCGCCTGCGATATGGCCTGGCGCATGCCGTCCTCGATGCTGCGCTTGATCTCCAGTAATTCCATGCTGACGCCGCTCAAGGCGTCCGCTACCTCCGACACGGACGCGCTCTCGATATGGCCGTCGTCATCGCCCGGCGCGGCAAACTGCTGCGGCGCTTCTTCATCGTCCGCACTCTGTCCCCTGCCCGGCGCACTGCCCGGCGGGGCGCTGAAACCGTTGTCATTGCCGATCATCATGTTCTCCTCTTGGGTCGCTGCGAACGTTCAGTGTGGGCCGGCTGTGGCGGACGGTATTGATCTGGATTGAATGGGCGCCGGCGCAGGACGGGCGGCCCGCCCCTGTGCCAACTGCGCTGGAAATAGTTCCCTTTTCTGGCTTGAGCCAGATCAGGCGTGCAACCAGGCTGCGCGCCGTATACTGGATCGGCAGGCTGGGAGCATGGCCTGCACCACGGCAGTGCACGGCAACGGCAAGGATGGAGAAACGATGACGAGCCCAGGTAAGACACGCCTATCCAGCGACAACGATGCGCCCGCGCCGGCGGCGCAGGCGGACGAGGCCGACCGCCATGACGGCCGGGAGCAGGCCGACGGCGAAGACCGGCGCAACCGCTTCATGCACGGCCTGGCGGCGTATGCGGCGCAGCACCGCGGCAACCCCTGGCGCGGCAGCTTTGGCGACTTCCTCGAACACATCCTGCCCACGGGCGCCGCCCTGCTGGCGCGCAGCGCGCACCAGTATCTGTGGGACATGATGCGCTCGAACGGCGACACGGACGGCAGCGGGCGCTTCCGCTGCCGCCTGTTCGACGACGAGCTGTTCGGCATTGACGAAGCCATCGACCGCGTGGCCGCGTATTTCAAGGCGGCCGCCGCCGGTTCCGAGGTGGGCCGGCGCATGCTGCTGTTGCTGGGCCCGCCGTCGGGCGGCAAGTCGACCATGGTGATCCTGCTCAAGCGGGGCCTGGAAGAGTACAGCCACAGCAGCGAAGGCGCGCTGTACGCCATCGCCGGCTGTCCCGTCCACGAATCGCCGCTGCACCTGGTGCCACACAGCATGCGCGCGGGTTTTCGCGCCAGCTACGAGCTCGAGCTGCACGGCGAGCTGTGCCCCCATTGCATGGCCCGCCTGGAAGAGCAGTACGCGGGCGACTTCCTGCGCATGCCCGTCGAACGCATCTATATCTCGGAAGCGGGCCGCTGCGGCATCGGCACGTATGCGCCGCACGACCCCACGACGGCCGACCTGGCCGACCTCGTCGGTTCCGTCGACCTGTCGAAGGTGGCGCAGTACGGCGACGAGGGCGACCCGCGCGCGTGGTCGTGGTCGGGCGCCGTCTACGCGGCCAGCCGGGGCATGCTGGAAATGATCGAAATCCTCAAGGTCAAGCGCGAATTCCTGTACCTGCTGCTGACATTAACCCAGGAAAAGAACGTCAAGGTGTCGCGCTTCCCCCTGATTTACCTCGATGAAACCATCCTCGCGCACACGAACCTGGCGGAATTTCGCAAATTCCTGCAAGAAAGTGAAAACGAGGCCCTGCTCGACCGCATGGTCATCGTGCAAGTGCCCTACACCCTCAATTACCGCGAGGAAGCGCGCATCTACCGCAAGCTGATCCTGTCGGCCGCGCCCGCCTTCCACGGCGTGCACCTGGACCCGCATGTGCTGCACGCGGCGGCCGTGTTCGCCATCCTGAGCCGCCTGCCCGAGGTCGACGACAAGGAAGCGGAACTGGTCAAGAAGCTGCGCGTCTATGCCGATGAAGATGTCGATGACCTGCAGCATGCCGAGGTCAGGCGCATCCGCGAGCGCGACAAGGCGCCCGACGAGGGCCTGGCCGGCGTGTCGCCCCGCTTCGTCATCAACGCCCTGTCGCACGCCATCATCGCCGCCCAGCGCAACAGCCTGAGCACCATGGACGTGCTGCTGGCCCTGAAGGACGGCATCGAGAGCGATGCGCGCATCGAACCGCGGCGCAAGCGCAAGTGGATCGATTATCTCGTGCTCACGCGCAAGGACTTCTATAACCGCTGGGTCAAGGCCGACGTGCACAAGGCCCTGTTCGTCTCGTTCGAGCACGAGGCGCAGGACTTGCTGAACAAATATCTCGATGAGGTCGAAGCCATGCTCGACAACCGGCAGATCCGCGATCCCATCACCAGCGAGGAGCGGCGGCCCGACGAGCGCTTCCTGCGCGCCGTGGAAGAAAAGATCCAGATCAGTGATTCTGGCAAGCAATCATTCCGTCAGGAAGTGGTGCGCAAGGCCATGGGCGCCTTCAAGCGGGGCGAAGCGTTCGGCCTGGGCAGCCATGTGCAGCTCAACGATGCCGTGCAGCAATATCTGTTCGAGCAGCGGCGCGACGTGCTGCGCCTCGTCAGCTCGGCCAAGCGCCCCGACGACGACGTGCGGGCGAAGATTTCCGCCGTCGAGCAGCGCCTCGTCGACGAGTACGGCTACGACGCGCACAGCGCGCGCGAAGCGCTCAACTATGTCACTACCCTGCTGGCCCAGGAGTAACCATGCCCGCCGCCACCACGCCAGACAGGGACAGACGGGACGCCGCGCCGGCGGCGGGGGCCGCAGCGGCCGCACCCGGGCGCACCCTGGCCCAGCCCTGGTATGCGCTGTTCTCGCGCGGCGCGCGCGACTGGCTGCGCCATAACCAGAAGGTGCGCGCCGCCGTGCAGGCGCACTTGCCCGAGCTCATCGCCGGCCCTGACCTGATCGGCGGACCGCAGCAGCGCACCGTGCAAGTGCCCGTGCGCCTGCTCGAACACGCGCGTTTCCGCCTGGCGCCGGCGCGCAACAGCGTGGGCGCGGGCCAGGGCGAAGGCCAGCCCGGCGATATCCTGCGCGCCGCGCGTCCTGCCGGCGCGGGCGATGGCGAAGCGCAGGGCGAAGGCGGCAATGGCGAGGGCGAGGTGCGCCTGCTGCTCGAATTTGCCGTCGACGACATCCTCGACTGGCTGTGGGACGAGCTGAAACTGCCGCACCTGAAACCGCGCCACCTGAGCGCCATCGACGAGGTGCAGCTGCAGCGCGCCGGCCTGGACCGCCATGGCGCGCGCTCGCGCCTGGACCGGCGGCGCACCGTGAAGGAAGCCATCAAGCGGCGCGCCCTGCAGGCCCGGCCCGTGCCCTTCACCAATGACGACTTGCGCTACCGGCAAGTGCGCCAGCTGCCGCGCCCCAGCGCGAACGCCGTCGTGTTTTTCGTGCTCGACGTGTCGGCCAGCATGGCGCAGGCCGAGCGCAAGCTGGCCAAGTCCTTCTTCTTCTTTGCCTTGCAGGGCTTGCGGCGCAGCTATGCCAGGGTGGAAACGCGCTTCATCGCCCATACGACGCGGGCCTGGGAATTCTCCGAGGCCGAGTTTTTCCAGGTCAACGGCATGGGCGGCACCATGGCGTCCGGCGCCTTCCGCCTGAGCCATGAATTGTTGCAGCAACACTATGCGCCCGGCCGCTACAATGCCTATCTGTTCTACGCGTCCGACGGCGAGAACTTCAGCGAAGACCGCAGCGCGGCCAGCCGGGCGCTCGGGGACCTGGCGCCCCTGCTCAATTACATGGGCTATGTGGAAACCGTGCCCGGCACGGCACACAGCCTGGAAACGGAAATGCACCGGCTGTGGGCCGAGCAGGAACGCCAGGGCTTGCCCTTGCACAGCAGCATACTGGCCCGGCCGGACGACGTATGGGCCGCCATCCGCACCTTCTTCCGCCACGAAAGCGCCGGCGTGGAGGACGCGGCATGAGCGGCCGCCATGCCACGCACGAGCATGCCACGGGCCACGCCGGCGACAGCACCGCCCTGGCCCGCTACGCGGCCCGCATCGAAGCGCTGGCGCGGGAACTGGGGCTGGCGTTTCCCCGCGTCGATTTCGAGCTGGTGCCCGACAGCTTCATGGCCGAGATCGCCATCTATGGCTTGCCCGTGCGCATGCGCCACTGGTCGTTCGGCGTGCGCTACATCCACCAGCTGGTACACCAGAAGATGGGCAACTCGCACATCTTCGAAGTCATGTTTCCCGGCGATCCCTGCCACGCCTACATGGCCGAACACAATTCCGTGGCCGAAAACACCCTCGTCACGGCGCATGTGCTGGGCCACGCCGACTTTGCCAGCCGCAACGAACTGTTCCTGCGCTTCGGCGCCATGGCCGGCAAGAATATCCTCGAACAAAGCGCGGCGCGTGCCCGCCGCATCGAGGCGGCCCTGCAGCGCCACGGGCAGGACCAGGTCGAGGCCGTGCTCGACGCGGCGCTGGCCCTGGAACAGCACGTCGACATCCACGCCGCCCTGCACCGCCCTCCTTACCCCGACACGGGCGGCGCGGCCGATGCCGGCCAGGGCGCCGATGCGGGCGACGCCGGTCCCTTCGCGCGGCGCTACCGGCGCCTGCCAGGCGAAGCGGCC
>NZ_NEGZ01000022.1 GCF_002127585.1 Janthinobacterium sp. GW458P | reverse complement strand
AGTCGCGGCCGCGCCGGCGGCCGATGCCGCCCCCGTGCAGAATGCGGCTGCGCCCATGTCGCGCGACGAGGAGCTGGTGCATGCCCGCCGCCTGCTTGAACACTCGCGCCAGGCCGTGCAGACGATGTTCGACGAGGCGCGCATGGGCAAGGCCTTGTCCGTGGGGCAGGCTTACGAACTGGTCGACGATATCGCCGCGTCGGTGTTGCGCGGCGGCAGCGTGCTGCTGGGACTGGCGCGCCTGAAAACGGCCGACAATTACACGTATATGCATTCGGTGGCCGTGTGCGCGCTGATGACGGCGCTGGCCACGGAGGTGGGCCTGGCGCCCGAGCAGGTGCGCTCGGCCGGCCTGGCGGGCCTGTTGCACGACATAGGCAAGATGGCCGTGCCTTCCGCCATCCTCAACAAGCCGGGCAGCCTGAGCGAAGCGGAATTTGGCTCGGTGCGCGCCCATCCGGCCGCCGGCCACCGCATGCTGCAGGAGGTGGGCGAGCTCGATCCGGTGGCGCTCGACGTGTGCCTGCACCACCATGAAAAACTCGATGGCAGCGGCTACCCGCACGGCTTGCGCGGCGAGGAAGTGAGCCTGTATGCGCGCATGGGCGCCATCTGCGACGTGTATGACGCGATCACCTCGAACCGGCCGTACAAGCAGGGCTGGTGTCCGGCCGATTCGCTGCGCCGCATGGCCGCCTGGCGCGGCGCGCACCTGGACGCGCAGCTGTTCGCCGCCTTCGTCAAATGCCTGGGCATCTATCCGCTGGGCACCCTGGTGCGGCTGCAATCGGAACGCCTGGCCGTGGTGGTGGGGCAGACGCCGGGCAAGCCGCTGACCCAGCCCACCGTGCGGGTATTTTTTTCCATCCGTGCCGGCACCTGCATCGTGCCATCGGTGATCGACCTGGCCGCACCGGGTTGCCAGGAGCGCATTGTTTCCACGGAAAGCGCGGAACGCTGGCGCTTGCAGGACGTGGAGCGCTACTGGGCCGGCGAACCCGCCATCGCTTAGCGGCTGGCAAGGGTGGAATAAAAGTACATTTTATTAATAGCAAAATATTAAAATAGTGGTGCCAGTGCCGTGCCTGCTTTCCTGACTGGCGACCGTGCCTTGTCCGCATACCCGTCGCCGTACGGGCTACCTCTGAGGATGTGACCATGCGACTTAATCTTCCCGTCAGCGATACCGAGATCACACTGAGCGATAGCGAGACCATCGTCTCGACTACCGACTTGCAAGGCAATATCACGTATGCGAATCCGTATTTCATCACTGTCAGCGGCTACAGCGCGGAAGAATTGATCGGCGCGCCGCAAAACATCCTGCGTCACCCGGACATGCCGGTGGAAGCGTTTGCCGATTTCTGGGCCACCATCCGCTCGGGACGCTCGTGGAGCGGCATGGTCAAGAACCGCTGCAAGAACGGCGATTTTTACTGGGTGCTGGCGAACGTGACGCCCGTGGTCGAGGATGGCGTGGCCGTCGGCTACATGTCCGTGCGCACCAAGCCCACGCGCCAGCAGGTGGCGCAGGCGTCGGCCCTGTACGCGCGCATCAAGGCGGGCCAGGCCGACGGCATCGCCCTGAGCCAGGGCGCCGCCGTGCGCACGGGCTGGCTGGCCCGGCTGCTCAGCGTGCGCGACATGGCGCTGGGCCGTCGCATCGCCTGGAACCTGGGCGCGCTGGTGCTGCTGTTGCTGCTGCAGCTGGGGTGGGATGCCGGCCTGTTGCCGGCCGCGGCCCATGGCTGGCTGACGGGGCTGTCCGTGGCGGCCCTGTGCCTGACCCTGTATTTCTGGCATGCCTTGCACAAGGTGGTGCTGCAGCCGCTGCAGCGGGCGCGCCAGGCCTGCGACGTGATGGCGGGCGGCGACCTGACGGGCGAGCTCGACACGACGCGGCGCGACGAGATGGGGCAGCTGCTGCGCTCCTTGCGCCAGCTGCGCGTGAACCTGCATTCCATCGTCGGCGACGTGCGCGGCAACTTCCTGCGCATCAGCATGGCCAGCCAGGAAATCGCCGCCGGCAATATGGACCTGTCGGGCCGCACGGAGGCGCAGGCCTCGGCCCTGGAACAGACGGCGTCGAGCATGGAGCAGCTGGCCGCCACGGTGCAGCAAAACAGCGGCAATGCCGTGCAGGCCAGCGACATGGCGGGCAAGGTGCACGGTCTGGCCGGTCGCGGCGGCGAGATCGTCGGCCAGATGGTGACGATGATGGCGGACATTAACGCGTCATCGAGGAAGATCGGCGACATTACGGGCATTATCGAGGGCATCGCCTTCCAGACGAATATCCTGGCCCTGAACGCGGCCGTGGAAGCGGCGCGCGCGGGCGACCAGGGCCGTGGTTTTGCCGTCGTGGCCGGTGAGGTGCGCAGCCTGGCCCACCGCAGCGCGGCGGCGGCGACGGAAATCAAGCAGTTGATCACATCCTCGCTGGAACAGGTGCAGGCGGGCGCGCGGCTGGCGCAGCAGGCGGGCGCCAGCAGCGCCGAAATGCTGGGCGCGGTGCAGGGCGTGCATGGCATCATGGAAGAAATCGCCTCGGCCTCGCGCGAGCAAAGCCACGGCATCGGCCAGGTCAACATGGCCGTCACGCAGATGGATGAAGTGACGCAGCAGAACGCGGCCCTGGTGGAAGAGTCGGCGGCCGCTTCCGCATCGCTGCAAGACCAGGCCTTGCAGCTGGAGCAAGCCATGGCCCTGTTCAAGCTGGAGCGGCGGCGCGGCGGCCCGCCCGCGCCCGCGCCGGAGCGCCGCGTTACAGCAGGCGCTCTGACAGCGCCTTGAAGGGAACCTTGGGCACGAGAAAGGCGAACGGGGCGGACAGGGGCGGCAACTGCGCCAGCAAGCCGCAGTCGGCGCGCAAGGCCGTCAGCGCTTGTACTTGATCCAGATCAACGGGCAAGTCGATTTCGCCGAAGACCAGCTTGCCATTGCGCGGCACGGACGCGATGGCCGCATCCTGGCAAGCGAGGAAGGCGACGGCGTCGCGCCAGCTGCCGAACAGCTGTTGCCAGTGGCCATCGAGGGCCTTGCCGCCGCCGATGGCGGCCTGCACGTCCAACGGTGGAGCGCTGCCGGCGCCGCCGGCAATGGCGCAATGGGCTTGCTTGGCAGAAACATCCAGCGTCATGGCGTTCGCCAGGTGCGTCGGCAGGATGTCGCTGAACAGCCGCGTGCCCAGCGCATGGGGCAGGCTGTCCATGATATTTTTCAGGAAGTACACGCAGGGCACGTCCGGCGCGCCCGCTGGCGTGTGGTCCAGGTACAGCCGCCAGTTGCTTTGCAGCGGAGACGGCATCCGCCGGCGCAAGGGCCCCAGCAGGGCGGGGCCGAAATGGCCGTGGCGGTAGGTCAGCACGGTGAACGGCGTCTTGCCGTCGCGCTGCCACAGGGCCACGCCTGGCGGCAATAATTTCTGCGCGGCAGCGGCGTCGACCAGCCAGCTCACGTAGACGACATCGCGCACGTCGCTGTGCAGTGTCAGGAAGGGCAGGCGCGACATGACAGCCTGGCGCAGATGGGCAAAGCGCGCGCAGTTGGCGAGCGCGGCAAACAGGCGCCCCGGCCAGCCCGCGCGCGGGTGGCGGTAAGTGTTGTCTTGCAATTGGGAACTTTCGGGAAAGGCGCGGAGGGTTGATACGCTAACGCTGCAACGCCCGTCCACATCATCGCGAGCGGCAGCGATGTGTGGCCGAGACGCGCAGCTGTGCTGGAGCACAGCGAGCATCGCAGGCCGCACAGGGCGCCGCGCAGCCGATGTGGGCGGGCGTCACTATTATTGCATGTGCCAGCCGTGGCTGACGACGATGGATTGTCCGCTCAGTGCCGTCGACGGGAACGCGGCCAGGAACACGGCCGTTTGCGCCACGTCCTGCGTGGTGGTGAATTCGCCGTCGATGGTGTCTTTCAGCATGACTTTCTTGATCACGTCTTCTTCGCTGATGTTCAGCTGGGCCGCCTGTTCGGGGATTTGCTTGTCGACCAGCGGCGTGCGCACGAAGCCGGGGCAGATGACGTTGGCGCGGATGCCATCCTTAGCACCTTCCTTGGCCACCACCTTGGCCAGGCCCAGCAAACCATGCTTGGCGGCAACGTAAGCGCTCTTGAACGGCGAGCCTTCGTGCGAGTGCACGGAGCCCATGTAGATGATGGCGCCGCCGCGGCCGGCCTTGAGCATTTCGCGCATGCAGGCGCGCGTGGTGAGGAAGGCGCCGTCCATGTGAATGGCCAGCATCTTCTTCCACTGCTCGAACGGGTAGTCGACGACGGGGCTGATGATCTGGATGCCCGCATTGCTGATCAGAATGTCGATGCCGCCGAAGTGGGCCGCGGCGTCCGCCACGCCCTTGTCGACCTGCTCTTCGCTGGAGACGTCCATGGCGACGGCAAACGCCTGGCCGCCAGACTGCTTGATTTCCTCGGCCGTCTTGCTGGCCGCTTCCAGGGCCAGGTCGGCGATGACGACCTTGGCGCCCTGTTTGGCGTATTCGATGGCCATTTCCTTGCCGATACCACTGGCGGCGCCGGTAATCAGTGCGACTTTGTCTTTGAGTTGCATATTAATCCTTTGCATTGCGGGTTGGAGTGATGGTGGGAGCCTGACATGCCAGTATAGCCAGAAAACGGGCAGGGCATGGCGCGCGCACGCCAGTCAGGCGGCCTGTCCGGCCTGCAGTTCCTGCAGGCGCCAGGCGCCGGGATTGGTGCCGGACCAGGTGCGGAACGCATGGTTGAACGCGCTTTGCTCCTGGTAGCCGAGCAGGAAGGCGATGTCGACCAGCGACAGGCCCGGCTGGCGCAGATAGTCGCGCGCCAGGCCGTACCTGGCCTGATCCAGCAGGGCCTGGAAACTGGTGCCCGCGTCGGCCAGCTTGCGCTGCAGGGTGCGCGGCGTGACGGCCAGCGCGGCGGCCACGTCCGCCAGCCTGGCCGGACCCTGGCGCAGGCCGGCCACGATGGCCGCCTGCACCTGCGCGCCGATGCCGCCGCCCGCCTCGGCCTGGCGCTGCGCCAGCAATTGTTCCGCGTGCTGGCACAGCACGGGATACAGGCTGACGTCGGCATTCGGCACGGGCCAGTCCAGCAATTGCGCATCGAAGGTGGCCGTGTTGGCGGGGGCGTTGAAGACGGGCAGGCTGCCCAGCACGCGCACGTATTCGTCGCGGTGCGCCGCGTGGCGCAGCAGCTCGCCGCCGCCGTCATGGGCAAATGCCAGCCGGGCCGGCGGCAGCGGCATGCCGGCCAGCCATTCGCCGCACACCTTGACGCCGGCAAAGACGCTGTCGACCAGGTGCCGGCTGGCGCCCGGGTAGTTGCTGGCCCAGCGGTAATGCGCGACGGCGCCGTCACGCTGCAGGGTCGAGCGTCCCAGGTCGTGCGCCAGCCGCTCGTAGCGGGCCGTCTGTTCCAGCGCCTGGCCCACGTTCTGGCAACTGAGCAAAATCAAGCCATACGCGCTGTACGTGCCCATGCGCACGCGCTGGCCCACGTGCAGGCCGAAATGCGCGTCGCCCGCCAGGCTGGCGCCCGCATCGAGCAGGCGCACGTAGTCGCGCGCGGCCAGGCCGGGCGCTGTCGCTTCCAGGCTGTGCGGCGGCACGCCGGCCGCCCGCGCCAGGGCGGCGGCAGCGATGCCGTGCGCGCCGGCCGCTTCCAGCAGCGGCTGCAGATAGGCGCCGGCGACCCGGCCGTCCGCGTGGTGGCTGTCAGTGCTTGTCATGATGGAACAATGCGATTGTCATGAAAAACCAATACCCGTCGTTTCTGGCGGCATATGCTGTTGAACAGGCAAGAACAGTATAGCAAGCCGCCGTGGCGCGCAACTGGCCCAACACAGGGGATGTCGATGCAACGCTGGAATGGCTGGGGTGACGAAAGCATCGTGTACGCGCTGGGCGCGGAGGCGCTGGCCTTCCTGGGCGAACGGCTGGGGCCGGGCACCGCCATTGCTGACGCCAGCTTCGAGGATGCCTGCGCGCAAGTTCCTGCCTCGCGCCTGGCGCCGCATCCGCTCATCGATACTACGCCGGCTGCGCGCGTGCGCCATGCGCTCGGTCAAAGCCTGCCCGACTGGTTCAAATTGCGCCACGGCCGCATCGGCGCGGTGCCCGATGGCGTGGCTTTTCCCGACAGCGGCCTGCAGGTGCGCCAGCTGCTCGATTACGCGCGCCAGGCCTGCGTGGCCGTCATCGCGCATGGCGGCGGCACCAGCGTGGCCGGACACCTGACGGTGGCGCCGGGCCCGCGCCCCGTGCTGTCGATCAACCTCACGCACCTGTGCGCGCTGGGCCACCTGGACGGCGAGGCGCTGCTGGCCACGTTCGGCGCGGGCGTGTACGGCCCTGACCTGGAAGCCCAGCTGCGCGCGCAGGGCTATACCCTGGGCCACTATCCGCAGTCGTTCGAGTATTCCACTTTGGGCGGCTGGATCGCCACGCGCTCGTCGGGCCAGCAATCGCTGCGCTATGGCCGCATCGAGCAGCTGTTCGCCGGCGGCGTGGTGGAAACGCCGGCCGGCACCCTGACGATTCCAACTTTCCCCGCGTCGGCGGCCGGCATCGACCTGCGCGAAATGGTGCTCGGCTCGGAGGGCCGCATCGGCATCGTGACGCAGGCCACCGTGCGCATTTCTCCGCTGCCGCCGTACGAAGCGTTCCACGCCGTGTTCTTCGCCGCCTGGGAAGAGGCGCAGGCCGCCGTGCGCGCGCTGGCGCAGGCAAAACTGCCGCTGTCGCTGCTGCGCCTGTCGAACGGAGCGGAAACGCAAACCATGCTGACCCTGGCCGTGCACAAGAAACTGGTGGGATTATTGGAACGCTATCTGTCCCTGCGCGGCTGCGGGGAAGGCAAGTGCATGCTGATGGTGGGCGTCAGCGGAGAGGAAAAGCCGGCGCGCGCGGCCCTGCGCGGCGCCCTGGCGCTGGCGCGGCGGCACAAGGGCGTGCACGTGGGACGGCACATGGGCGAAAAATGGAAGCAGGGACGCTTTCGCAATGTCTACCTGCGCAACGGCGCCTGGGAACACGGCTATGTCATCGACACGGTGGAGACGGCCGTCGACTGGCCCCGCGTGGCGCCCATGATGGCGGCGCTGGAGCAGGCGGGCCGCACCGCGCTGGCCGCGCACGGCGAGCAGGTGCACGCCTACACGCATTTGTCGCACCTGTACCCGCAGGGCGCCAGCGTCTACACCACGTATGTGTACCGGCTGGCGCCCACGTTCGAGGAAAACATGGCGCGCTGGCGTACCTTGAAAGACGCGGCCGGCGCCGCCATCGTCGCCAACGGCGGCACCATCAGCCACCAGCACGGCGTCGGCACGGACCACGCGCCGTGGCTGATGGCCGAAAAGGGGGAACTGGGCATCGCCGCCATGCGCGCGCTGCTGCGCCAGATGGACCCGCAGGGCATGATGAATCCCGGTAAACTGCTGCCCGACGCCGGCGGTCCGTCATGAACAGGGCAGAGCTGCCTGGCCTCCTGGCGCGCGAGTGGGATGTGCTGATCGTCGGCGGCGGCATCACGGGCGCCGGCATCCTGCTCGAAGCATCGCGGCGCGGCTTGACGGCGCTGCTGGTGGAGCAGCGCGATTTCGCCTGGGGCACGTCGAGCCGTTCGTCGAAGCTGGTGCACGGCGGCTTGCGCTACCTCAAGCAGGGACAGTTCGCGCTGACGCGCGAGTCGGTGCATGAGCGGCAAGCCTTGCTGACGGATGCGGCGGGGCTGGTCGAGTCGCAGGGCTTTGCCTTTGGCGACTACGTAGGCCGCCGGCCGGGGCGGCGCCAGTTCATGCTGGGCCTGGCCATCTACGACGTGATGGCGGGCAAGCGCGCGCGCCGCTATGTCGCCGCAGACGATTTTGCCATGCTGGCGCCGCACGTCCGGCGCGACGGCCTGCGCGGCGGCATGCTGTACCAGGACGCCAAGACCGATGATGCGCGCCTGGTGCTGCGGGTGCTGCAGGAGGCGCGGCGCCATGGCGGCGTGGCCGTCAATTACCTGGGCGTGGCATCGCTGCTGCGTGAAAATGAACAGGTCGTCGGCGCCACGCTGAAGGATGCCGTCGGCGGCGGCACGCCGGCCGTGCGCGCGCGCCTGGTGATCAGCGCCACGGGCGCCTGGGCCGACGCCTTGCGCGGCCAGGTGGGCGAGCAGCCGAAACTGCGGCCCCTGCGCGGCAGCCATCTGCTGCTGCCCGCCTGGCGTTTGCCGCTGGCGCAGGCCGTCAGCCTGATGCACCCGCACGATGGCCGCCCCGTCTTCGCCTATCCGTGGGAGGGCGTAACCCTGGTCGGCACCACCGATGTCGACCACGCCGGCGGCCTGGAAAGCGAGGCGGCCATCACGCGCGGCGAGCTCGATTACCTGCTGGCCGCGCTGCGCTGGCAGTTCCCGCAGCTGGCGCTGGGCGAAGACGACGTGCTGGCCACGTTTGCCGGCGTGCGTCCCGTCATCGACAGCGGCCAGCTTGACCCGTCGAAGGAAGCGCGCGAACATGCGCTGTGGCTGGAAAACGGCTTGCTGACGGTGGCGGGCGGCAAGCTGACGACGTTTCGCGTGATCGCCCTCGATGCGTTGCGCCGCGCCGCGCCGCTGCTGCCGGGCTGGCAGGCGGACCTGCGCCCGCTGCCTGTTTTTGACGCAGTGCCGGCCCTGTCGGGCAAGGCCTTGCGGCTCGATGGCGAACAGCGCGCGCGCCTGCTGGGCCGCCACGGCGCGGCCGCGCAGGCGCTGTGCGATGCGGCGCTGGACGGCGAACTGGCGCCGGTGCCCGGCACGCAGACCCTGTGGGCGCAGCTGCGCTGGGGCGCGCGCAGCGAGGACGTACAGCACCTGGACGACCTGCTGCTGCGGCGCACGCGCCTCGGTTTGCAGCTGGCCGGCGGCGCGCTTGCTATCATGCCGCGCTTGCGCGCCATCTGCCAGCATGAGCTGGGGTGGAGTGATGCGCGCTGGGAGGAAGAACAGCAGCGCTACCTGGCCCTGTGGCGCCGCCATTACAGCGTGCCGCAGGGCGATTGAAAACCATAAGAATAAACAAGAGGAGAGCATCATCGACACCACCCTGTTTGGCCAGCATCTGGCGCTGGGCGACGCGCGCATCACCTACGACAGCCTGTCGCCGCTGGACCTGCGCCAGCCGTTGGCCGCCCTCGTCGACGAGCTGGGCGAAGACCTGCTGCAAATCACGTGCGCAAACGGCGCTATCGTCGACCTGGGCTGGTATCCGGCATGGAGCGTAGAGGGGCGCCTGCGCGTGGTGGCCGTGCGGGATCAGGACTGGGAAGCGCCCGTCTTCAGCGCCCGGCCGGAGCTGACGCCGCAAGCGCTGCTGCATGCGCTGCGCGCCGCGCTGGCCAGCGTGGCGTAAGCCATGGCCTCCGCGGCGGGCAATGGCCCGTATATCCTCGCCATCGACAATGGCACGCAAAGCGTGCGCGCGCTGCTGTTCGACCGCGAGGGGACGCTGGCGGCCAAGGCGCAGGTTTTCCTGGAAGCGTATTATTCCGACCACCCCGGCTGGGCCGAGCACGACGCCGACGGCTACTGGCTAGCCGTGTGCGCAGCGTGCCAGCAGCTGTGGCGCGGCACGGACATTGCCAAATCCGCGGTGGCCGGCGTGGCCGTCACCACGCAGCGCGGCACGGTGGTCAACGTGGATGCACACGGCGCGCCGCTGCGCCCCGCCATCACCTGGCTGGACCAGCGCAGCACGCGCGATATTCCCCGCCTGGCGCCGTGGTGGCGCGCCCTGTTCCGCGCCACGCGCCTCGATGGCACGATCACGTACTTCCGCCGCGAGGCCGAGATCAACTGGATTGCGGCGCAACAGCCCGACATCTGGCGCCGCACGCACAAATTCCTGCTGCTGTCGGGCTTTTTGAATCACCGCCTCTGCGGAAAATACATCGATTCAACGGGCTCGCAAGTGGCCTACATCCCGTTCGACTACAAGCGCCACGCCTGGGCCTGGCGCTTCGACTGGAAATGGCAGGCGCTGGCGATACGAAGTTCCATGCTGCCCGAGCTGGTGGCGCCGGGCGCGCGCATGGGCGCCATCACGGCATCGGCCGCCGCGGCGACGGGCATCCCGGAGGGCACGCCGCTGCTGGCGGCGGCCGCCGACAAGGCGTGCGAGGTGCTGGGCGCCGGCTGCGTCGAGCCGCACGTGGCGTGCCTGAGCTACGGCACCACGGCCACCATCAACACGACCAGCCGCAAATACGTGGAAGTGACGCGTTTTATCCCGCCGTACCCGGCCGCCATGCCGGGCGCCTACAGCACGGAAGTGCAGATTTTCCGCGGCTACTGGATGGTCAACTGGTTCAAGGAGCAGTTCGGCGACCGCGAACGGGCGGCGGCCGCCGAGGATGGCACGGGCCTCTCGGCCGAAGCGCTGTTCGACCGCCTGGTCGACGCCGTGCCGCCCGGCTCCATGGGCCTGATGCTGCAGCCGTACTGGAGTCCCGGCATCAAGGTGCCGGGGCCGGAAGCGAAGGGCGCCATGATCGGCTTTGGCGACGTGCATACGCGCGCGCACATCTACCGCGCCATCCTCGAAGGCCTGGCGTATGCGCTGCGCGAAGGCAAGGAGCGCATCGAGCAGCGCAGCGGCGTGGCGATTACGGAGCTGCGCATCGCGGGCGGCGGCTCGCAAAGCGACGCCGCCATGCAGCTGACGGCCGATATCTTCGGCTTGCCGGCCGCGCGCGCCCACGTGTATGAAAGCTCGGGCCTGGGCGCGGCCATCGCCGCCGCCGTGGGCCTGGGCTGGCATGCGGACTTTCCCGCCGCCGTGCAAGCCATGACGCGCAAGGGCAAGGTGTTCCAGCCCCATCCCGAGCACCGCAAAATCTATGAACAGCTGTACCGGCGCGTCTACCGCAAGATGTATGCGCGGCTGCAGCCCTTGTACCGCGAGATCGCCGACATCACCGGCTATCCGGAATAGCTACTCCTTAAATGCTATTGCGAATCATTCGCATCTAATATATGATGTGTTCCGCATTTCACTAAGGCAACTTATCCCGGTGACTGCAGCGTGCTGCCGGCCATGCGCCGGCGGCACGTTCGTGCGGGCAGAGCTCCGCCGCAACGCTTCCGTCAACGCCGCCGCTTGATCGTGCGCCGCCTGTCCTCTGCCCTGCGTTTTTTCATTCCAGCAGCATCAAGTTGCAAGCAAACCCAGGCAAGGATAGCGATGAAGAGCAGCAGCAAACAAGGATTGACCCCGCTGGCCGCCGCGCTGGCGCTGGCATTGGGGGGCGCGCAGGGCCATGCGTGGGCGGCAGCGAAGGCGGACAAGGCCGATGCGGTACAGATGCCGGCCATCAGCGTGTTTGGCGACGCCATCAGCGCCGGCACGGCCGGCCGCTCGTATATCAACAGCGCCGACATCGAACGCCAGCAGGCCGACAATGTCGCCTCCTTGCTCGACACCTTGCCCGGCGTGGACCTGGCCGGCACGGCCCGTCCCAGCGGCCAGAGCCTCAATATCTGGGGCTTCAATAAAGTGCAGGACGTGAAAGTCATCCTCGACGGCGTGCCCAAGGGCTTCGAGAAGTACCGCCAGGGTTCCATCTTCATCGAGCCGGAGCTGATCAAGCAGATCGAAGTGAACAAGGGCGCGCATACGAGCTTGTACGGCAATGGCGGCTTCGGCGGCGTCATCACGGTCGAGACCAAGGATGCGCAGGACTTGCTGGAAGGCGGCGAGAGCGCGGGCGCCATGCTCAAGTATTCGCGCCACTCGAACAATGGCGAAAACGACGCCACCGTGGCCGTCTACGGCCGCACGCAAGACGGTCGCTTCGACGCCATGGCTTTCACCACGCAGCGCAAGTCGGACGACTTGCGCAAACCCGATGGCAAGCCATTCCGCTTTTCCGCCATCGACGCGCCATCGAGCCTGGCCAAGCTGAATATCCGGCTGACGCCGGAGCAGCTGCTGACCCTGACGGCGATGAAGAGCGGCAGTTCGGGCTGGGGGCCGTTCGCCGCCATGGGCGAGGACGTGCCCACGCCGACCGAGGCGGAAATCAAAAAATATGGACTGGAGGAGGCGTGGCAGCGCAAGGCCGTGTACCGCGACCAGGACGACGACACCTATTCCGTGAAGTGGCAGTACGCGCCGCAGGATAATCCATGGATCAAGCTGACGGCCAGCGCCGGCTACTCGCACACGGACCAGCATGACAAGCGTCTGCCATCGGCTTCGCCGGGTTCCTACCTGGGCTCCCTGGGCAACGAGAGCTGGGCCTCGTACGTCGACCGCATTGCCGAGGTGCGCAACGAGAGCGTGTTTGTCACGGGCGCCGTGTCGCACGTGCTGCAAACGGGCCTGCAATGGCACAAGAACGTGCGCGACACCCTGATGTACTACCCGTCGTCGACGGCGCTGAAGGACCCCAGCTACAACTACGGCTACTTCCAGCCCTACTACATGCCGGCCGGGCGCCAGGAAACCACGGGGTTGTATCTGCAGGATGCCATCACCTATGGCAGCGTGACGCTGACGGCGGCGCTGCGCCACGACCGCGTCGTCTCCGAGGGCGTGCCGAACAAGGCGTCGCGCTACAACAGCCCGCTGCCGGCCGCAGGCCACGATTTCAGCGAAAAGGTGCACGCGGACTGGTCGCCCCGGCTGGGGCTGTTCTGGAAGGCGTCGGACAGCATGGCGCTGTTCGGCGACTTGAGCCGTACGTGGCGCGCGCCGACCATCGACGAGATGTATTCGAATGAATACTATGTGTCACCGCGCGTCGGTTCATCGACGCCGGCCACCAGCCGCACCCTGGCCGTCGAGCGCGTGACGGCCGTGCGCGCCGGCGCCATGCTGCACCGCCAGAACGTGTTCATGGAGCGCGACGACGCGCAGCTGCGCCTGACGGTCTACCGCAACCGCGTCAGCGACAATATCGGCCCGCGCCTGGGCGTGCTGGTCGAAGGCTACGAGCCGGGATCAGGCAAGGTGCCGCCGGCCCTGTCCGACTACCGCAACCTGGCCGGTTTCCATACGCAGGGCGTGGAAGTGGAGTCCTATTACAACTCGCCGCGCCTGTTTGCCAGCGCCTCGCTGTCGAAGCAGCGCGGCACCCGCACGGGATCGCAGCGCGACCCGTGGGGCGCGGATGAACCCGTGTCGACCATTGCGCCGGACAAGCTGATGGCGGGACTGGGCTGGCGCTTCCCCGACCTGGGCGCCAGCGTGGGCTGGCAGGGCCGTTTCGTGGCGAAGCAGGAGCGCGTGCTGCCGGTGGGGAGCGTGTACCGCTTGCCGCCGTCGAAGGGCTATGCGCTGCACACGCTGTTCGCATCGTGGAATGGCAGGCAAGGCGTCTGGCGCGGCACGGAAGTGCGCCTGACGGTCGATAATGTCTTCAACCGCAATTACATGCCTTACCTGAGCGAGGCGGTCACCGGCGTGGGGCGCAATGCGAAGTTGAGCGTGTCGAGAAAGTTTTGATTAATTTTAGGAATAGCGGGCCGGAGACGCGGGCCTGAGAAAATGCCGATGGCGGCGTTGCAGCTTCCTTGCCGTACATGCGTACTGTCTGCGTCGCTGCGCCTTGCCCTCGACATTTTTCAGGCCCGCTTGGCCCGGAGTGCCTTTTTTTTGTGACTTGGGCCTACTCCCGGTCCGTTGCATGTTCCGTTGAACTTCCAACTTCAAACGTCAACGTAAAATGATCGCCTTGACCGTTTCCCAGGCCGCGCTGCCCGACTGCGTGGCGCGCACCTGGTTGCGGCCCCCTTCCTTGGCCACGTACAGGGCGCGGTCGGCGGCGACGAACAGCGCTTCGCGGTCGTCCAGCTGGTGCGGGTGGATGGTTGCCACGCCGATGCTGACGGTAATCCACGGCGAGGTGCTTGACCGCGGATGCGGCAGTTGCAGCGCTTCGATGCTGGCGCGAATGGCCTCGGCCAGGTGCAGGGCGCTGTCGGCATCCGTGTCGGCAAACAGCAGGACGAATTCCTCGCCGCCGTAGCGGGCCGCCAGGTCGCCGGAGCGGCTGGCGTGCGCATCGATGGCTTGCGCCACCCGCTGCAGGCAGCTGTCGCCGGCGGGGTGTCCCAGGCTGTCGTTGTACAGTTTGAAATGGTCGACGTCGAGTACTACCAGCGACAGGGCGCCGCCGCCGCGCACGGCGCGTTGCCACTCTTTTTCCAGGAAACTGTCGAAATGCCGGCGGTTGGCGATTTTCGTCAGCGGATCGAGGTAGGCGGCGCGCTGCAATGCGTCTTCCGACTGCTTGTGGTGCGTGATGTCGTGCAGCAGGCCGATATACAGGGGCTGGCGCAGATACATGGGCGTCAGGGTCAGATCCATGCTCAGCGTCGCGCCGTTGCGGTGGCGGATCGCCACTTCGCGCGTGCCGTGGTTGTGCGCCGTCTCCGGATTGGCCGCGTACATGGCGAAGTAATCGAGGTATTCCTGTGTCACCAGGGGGCTGAGCAGCTCGCCGATGGAGCGCCCGGCCAGCTCGTTTTCGCGGTAGCCCAGGTACTGGTCGCAGGCGGGATTGGTGTACTGGATGCGGCCGTCGGCCTCGATGATCAGCAGGCCTTCGGCCATGTTGTTGACGATGGTGCGCAGGCGTTCGGCCTGTTCCTGCTGGGTTTCATTGTTGCTGCGGATTTGCAGCTGGGCGCGCACGCGCGCGCACACTTCGGCCATGCGCAGCGGCTTGCTGATGTAATCGACGGCGCCGCAGTCGAAGCCGGCCACCACGTCTTCCGTTTCCGTCTTGGCGCTCATGAAGATGACGGGGATGCGCTGCGTCAGCGGATGCTGCTTGAGGCGGCGGCAGGTTTCGATGCCGTCCATGTCGGGCATCAGCACGTCGAGCAGGATCAGGTCGGGATGGGCGCGCTGGGCGATCGCCAGCGCCCGTTCGCCGGACGTGGCGACATAGGTTTGATACCCCTGTTCGCTCATCAGCTTGCGCAGCAGCTCAAGATTGGCCGGCGCATCATCGACAATCAAAATGGCGGCTTCATGCCGCTGGGAATATCCCACACTGCCTGGACTCATTGCTACCGGCCTTCTCGGATGTGCTGCGCGAGGCCAGCGTTTGCTGCACTTTCGGCGGCGCCGAAGCCCGCCAAGCCGCTGCCGCCACGCCTGATGGGCGGGCAGGGGCGTGCCGGGAGTGTTGTCCTGGCCGCCAACTGCGGACCCTGGGCGCGACACGTGTAGTCAAAGGCTGACCGGAGTCAAAACTGACGCTGTGGGCGAATCATACCGCCTTGTTAATTTATTGGGTAAAAAATGATGGTCGACGAGCGGGTAAAATATTATTTTTATGATACTTTTAAAAATAAATACACGAAGTTGCCGCCGTAAACGCTGTTTTTGGAAGACGAAGACGCGTGCCCGGCAGTGGGGTGCTGGGGCGGTGTGGCGGAAACGCCCCGCGCAAGGCGGGGCGTGAAGCGCGGATTTATACTTTGGCGGCGATCAGCTTGCCCAGAATGGCGATGCCCTCGCGGATGCGTTCCGGCGGCACCGTCACGAAGGACAGGCGCAGGGTGTGCGTGTCCGGCGTGTTGGCGTAGAACGGCGCGCCCGGCACGAAGGCCACCTTGTTGGCGATGGCTTCATCGAGCAGTTGCATGGCGTCGATGTGCTTCGGCAGGGTGACCCAGATGAACATGCCGCCTTCCGGCCTGGTCCAGGTGACGCCGGCCGGAAAGTGCTCTTCCAGGGCCGACAGCATGGCCTGGCACTGGTTGCCGTACAGGCTGCGGATGCTGGGGATATGCCGCTCCAGGAAGCCATCCTTGATCACTTCATGCACGACCATCTGCGTCAGCTGCGAGGTGTGCAGGTCGGCTGCCTGCTTGGCCAGCTCCAGGCGGCGCACCAGCGGCATCGGCGCCACCACGTAGCCGAGGCGGATGCCGGGCGTGAGCACCTTGGAGAACGAACCCATGTAGATGACGCCGTCCGGATTCATGTTGATCATCTTCGGGTACGGTTCGCCGCTGTAGCTGAGGGCGCCGTACGGATCATCCTCGATCAGCGGCAGGCCGTGGCGGGCGCAGGTTTCCACCAGTTCCACGCGGCGCGCCACGGACAGGCTGCGTCCCGTCGGGTTCTGGAAGTTCGGCAGCGCGTACAGCAGGCGCGCGCCGTCGGCGACGGGGTTGATCGACGACGGCACCAGGCCTTCGTCATCGGTATCGACGGACACGAATTGGGGGCGGTAGACGGAGAACGCCTGCAGCGCGCCCAGGTAGCTGGGGGTTTCCACCAATACCTTGCTGCCTTCGTCGATGAGGACCTTGCCCAGCAAGTCCAGCGCCTGCTGCGAGCCGGACGTCATCAGCACCTGTTCCGGCAGGATGGTGCTGCCATTGCCGGAGAGTGAGTCGGCGATCCACTGGCGCAGCGGCAGGTAGCCGTCGGTGGGGCCGTACTGCAGGGCCACTTTGCCATTGCTGGACAGGACCTTGTCGAAGGCCGTCTTCATTTCCTCGACGGGGAAGGTGGCGGGCGAGGGCAGGCCGCCGGCAAACGAAATGATCTCAGGGCGCTGCGTGATCTTCAGGATTTCGCGGATGAACGAGCTTTGCAGCTGTTCCGCGCGTTCGGCAAAGCGCCATTGGATCGGATTCGGATTTTCAATTTTCATACGAGTCTCACGGAAGATGCCGAGCTGCGCCGGCTGGATTTGTTGGCCCGCTTGTGGCGGTGCTTGAGCAAGCGGCGCCGGGTAGGCGCCGCCAAAGTGCTGCTGTATTGTACGGCTTGTACGCCACTCTGCCCATCCGCACGCGGCGCGGCGTTGCAAACGGGCCTCAGCAGCGCCGTATTCATGGCGCTTTATTTCAGCTTGCGCCCGGCCGCCACCACGGCGATCACGGCGCCGGCAAACAGCAGGCTGGAACCCGTCAGTGGCTCGCCCAGCAGCACGGCGGCGCCCAGCAGGGTGAGGAAGGGCTGCAGCAGCTGCGTCTGTCCGACGCGGGCCACGCCGCCCAGCGCCATGCCCCGGTACCAGAAAAAGAAGCCGATGAACATGGAAATCACGGAAATATAGGCAAAGCCCAGCCAGGCGGCGGCGCTGGCCTGCGCCATCAGCGCGCGCTGCGGCCAGGCGCTCCACAGCACCACGGGCAGGACAAAGGGCACGGCCAGCAGCAGGGCCCAGGAAATGACGTGCTGGCCCGGCATGGCTTGCGCCAGGCGCCCCCCTTCCGCATAGCCGAGTGCGCCGAGCAGCACGGCGGCGAACATCAGCACGTCGGCCAGGTGAAAGCTGCCGCCGCCCTGGCGTAGCGCGAACACCACCACCAGCGCCGTGCCGAGCAGGGCCATCAGCCAGAAGCCCGCAGACGGACGTTCCTTGCCGCGCAGCACGGCAAACGCGGCCGTCGCCAGCGGCAGGATGCCGACCAGGACGGCGCCGTGCGAGGCGGGCAGGCTGCGCATGGCGATCGACGTCAGCCAGGGAAAGCCCAGCACGCAGCCCAGCGACACCAGGGCCAGCGGCAGCCATTGTTCACGGCGCGGCAACGGCGCCCGCGCATGCCATAGCCACAGGCCGGCCAGGCCGGCGGCCACCAGTGCGCGGCCCAGGGCGACAAAGGTGGGATCGAGTTCGGCTACGGCCAGGCGCGTGAAGGGCAGGGTCAGGCTGAACAGGGCGACGGCGATCAGGCCCAGCAGCAAGCCCTTGCGGTCGTCGCGAAGGCGGGGCGGGTGGGCGGTAGGGGTGGCGGTGCTTGTGTGTGAAGACATGGGTTTCCTGGTGCGTGCGGTAAGGGAAAGGCATGGATTTGTATGCTCCATACTGCTATCCTAGGCGGGAATAGCAGTACAGTACAAATACACTTCAACGCATAATTTCACATACTGTAATGGTCATATGAGTAATACACCGGCCACACCAGCGCTGCCCTTGCTGTCGCGCGCCTCGGGCGAAACCCTGATCGACCAGATCGTCCGCTCGGTAGCGGCGCGCATCGACGACAAGCTGCTGCGCGGCGGCGCGCGCATGCCCTCGATCCGCCAGTGCGCGGCCAGCCTGAACGTGTCGTGCGCCACGGTGGTGGCCAGCTACGACAAGCTGGTGGCGCGCGACTATCTGGAATCGCGGCGCGGCGCCGGATTTTTCGTGCGCGAGCGCTCGCCGCTCAATGCCCTTGTGCCGCAGTCGCGTGGCGCGCAGGAAGACGCGGGCGCGCAAAAGTTCGATGTGGTATGGCTGATCCGCAATATGTTCCGCCAGACGCCAGCGATCCCCGCGCCAGGCTCCGGCATGCTGCCGCCGGAATGGCTGGACGGTGAACTCGTGGCGCGCGCCTTGCGCGATGTCAGCCGTCAGCCGAGCGCGCACATGCTCAGCTACGGCGCGCCGCAGGGTTTCTTGCCGTTGAGGCAACAGTTGCAGCTGAAACTGGCGAGTCTCGAAATCGCCTGCCCGCCCGAGCAGATCGTCACCACGGTGGGCGTGATGCAGGCGCTGGACCTGGTGGCGCGCGAATTCACGCGTCCCGGCGACACCATCCTGGTCGACGACCCCGCCTACTGGCTGATGTTCGGCGCCTTCGCCGCCATGGGCATGAAGGTGGTCGGCGTGCCGCGCCTGGGCGACGGTCCCGACATCGCCGTGCTGGCCGAAATGGCGGCGCTGCACCGGCCCAAGCTGTACGTGATCAATTCGGTGCTGCACAATCCCGGCTCCGGCTCGCTGTCGGCGGCCAAGGCCTTCCAGGTGCTGCGCCTGGCCGAGCAGCACGACTTCCTGGTGGTCGAGGACGACATCTATTGCGACATGCATCCGGGCGGCAGCGTGCAGGCGGCCACGCGCCTGGCCGCGCTGGACCAGCTGCGCCGCGTGATTTACCTGGGCGGCTTTTCCAAGAGCCTGTCGGCCAACCTGCGCGTGGGCTTCATCGCCACCTCGCCTGAATGGGCGCAGCGGCTGGCCGACCGCAAGATGCTGGCCACGCTCACCACCAGCGACATCGGCGAACGCGTGGTGTATAAAATCCTCTCGCAGGGCCTGTACCGCAAGCATGCGGAGCGCCTGCGCGCTCGCCTGGACAAGGTGCGCGAGGGCACGTACCGCCGCGCCGAGCGGGCGGGCCTGCGCTTCGATCCCGCGCCGGCCGGGATGTTCATCTGGGCCGACGCGGGCTGCGACACGAATGTGCTGGCCGAAAAAGCGCTGGCCGAAGGCCTGGTGCTCGGTCCCGGCAGCCTGTTTTCGCCGCGCCAGCTGCCGTCGACCTGCATGCGCCTGAACCTGGCCACGGTGCAGGACGAGCGGGTGTGGGCATTTTTCGACCGCGCGCTGGGATAGGCTGGCGCCGCTGTCTCATCGGCATGCGCCAGCCAGCAACGCGGCGCCTGGCTTCGTGCCGCGCGCGCCGTTGTTCAGGCGCGTCGGCGCTGGCGGCCTGTCACAGCCGCCAGCAGCGCCGCGCCGGCCAGCAGCATGCCGGCCTGCGCGGGTTCCGGCACCTCGACGACTCGCCACAGGGCGTAGGTGCCGGTGCCGACGAAATTGGTCTTGCCGACGTAAGGGCCATGGTCGTCCGGATAGCGCGGCGTTGTATATGTCAGCTGGAATTCGGCACTGTAGCCCCAGGGGTCGAAGAAATCCTTGAATTCGATGCGCTGTTCAAACTCCGCGGTGTCAAAGTAAGGCGTTAAGCCGCCGGTGGACACGTCGAGCATGGACGACACATTGTACTGTCCATAGCTGTCGCTGTAGCCACCGGAACTAAGCATCAAGATATTGCTTGGCGGTCGCAAATACGTGCTGGCGTGACTGGTGGGATCCGGGGTCCAGTTGTAGCGGCGGCTGCCCATCGTGATCTCGCCGGAAAAATACGCGGGAGCGCCATTGCTTGAGTTACTGGCGCCATGGATGTTCCCGGACTGACTCTCGGCAAGCGTCGACGTGTCGAGCAGGAACTTCATCGTATACGGCTTGCCGACTATCGACTCCCCCGTGGAGAACAGGAGCAAGTGGTCCTCGCCTTTGGCGACGATGCCGCTGACGCTGAATTCGATTATGGTCGCGTGCACCATCGCCGGCAGCGCCAGCATGCCGGCCAGCACACCGGAGCACAGGACCCGCGCGAATGCGTTGTGCTGGCGGGTGGGATTTTCTCGAGGGCGTGAAATCGCTGTTTGCATGCAACCCGGCGCAGCCCAGGACAGCGGTATGCGCGTATCAGCGGACATCTTCGACAGGCATTTCATGACTATCCCCTTCTTTATTTATAATGATGGAAAGTCAATATTAATGTCGGTGCTGCCTGCAAGGCGCTCAATTGATCAGATTGCTTTGTTATCGTTTTTGCTATTACTGTTGCGGAACAGGCGCACGCCATCCCGTCTGCACATTTGTGCAGGGACGCCTTGAAATCGCCTGTACCATCCCCAACTCCGTAAAATCCGTCCCATCCACAAGACTATGAGGTAAAAATGGCTGTCTCCGAAAAGCAAACCCTGGGTTTTCAGACCGAAGTGAAGCAAATGCTGCACCTGATGATCCATTCCCTGTACTCGAACAAGGAAATCTTCCTGCGCGAATTGATCTCGAACGCGTCCGACGCGGCCGATAAATTGCGCTTCGAAGCGATCGATAACGACGCCCTGTACGGCAACGATCACGAATTGAAGATCAAGGTCAGCTTCGACAAGGATGCGCGCACCATCACCATTTCCGACAACGGCATCGGCATGACCCGCGACGAGGCGATCTCGCACCTGGGCACCATCGCCAAGTCGGGCACCAAGGAATTCTTCGGCAAGCTGTCGGGCGACCAGCAGCAGGACGCGGCCCTGATCGGCCAGTTCGGCGTGGGCTTCTATTCCGGCTTCATCGTCGCCGACAAGATCACCGTCGAAACGCGCCGCGCCGGCGTGGACGCTGCCGAAGGCGTGCGCTGGGAGTCGGCGGGCGAAGGCGACTACAGCATCGAAACCATCGACAAGCCGTCGCGCGGCACGGACATCATCCTGCACCTGCGCGAAGGCGAGGACGAATTGCTGTCGAGCTGGAAGATCAAGTCCATCATCCGCAAGTACTCGGACCATATCTCGCTGCCGATCGTGATGCGGAAGGAAGAGTGGGACGACGAGAAGAAAGAAACCGTCCTGAAGGACGAATTCGAAACCGTCAACCAGGCCAGTGCCCTGTGGGCCCGCAACAAGGCCGACATCACGCCGGAACAGTACGACGAATTCTACAAGCACGTGTCGCACGACTTCCAGTCGCCGCTGACGCACACGCACAACCGCGTGGAAGGCCGCAGCGAATACACGCAGCTGCTGTACATCCCGGCCAAGGCGCCGTTCGACATGTGGGACCGCAACAAGCGCGGCGGCATCAAGCTGTACGTCAAGCGCGTCTTCATCATGGACGATGCCGAGCAGCTGATGCCAACGTACCTGCGCTTCGTGCGCGGGGTGATCGATTCGGCCGACCTGCCGCTGAACGTGTCGCGCGAAATCCTGCAGGAGTCGCGCGACGTCAAGGTTATCCGCGAAGGCTCGACCAAGCGCGTGCTGGGCATGCTGGAAGAACTGGCGAATGCGGACGAGCAGGATAAAAAAGACAAGTACGCCGTCTTCTGGAAGGAATTCGGCCAGGTGCTGAAAGAGGGCATCGGCGAGGACGCGGCCAACAAGGAACGCCTGGCCAAGCTGCTGCGCTTTGCCTCGACGGCCAACGACAGCGACGAGCAAGTCACCTCGTTCGCCGACTACGTGGCGCGCATGAAGGAAGGCCAGGACAAGATCTACTACGTCACGGCCGACAACTACGCCGCCGCGAAAAACAGCCCGCACCTGGAAATCTTCCGCAAGAAGGGCGTCGAAGTGCTGCTGCTGACGGACCGCGTCGATGAATGGATGCTGTCCTTCCTGCAGGATGTCGAAGGCAAGCAACTGGTCTCCGTCGCCAAGGGCGGCCTGGACCTGGGCGCGTTGGAAGACGAAGCGGAAAAGAAAGAGCACGAAGAAACGGAAACCTCGTACGCCGACCTGGTGGGCAAGATGAAGACCGTGCTGGCCGACAAGGCCAAGGACGTGCGCGTCACGTTCCGCCTGACCGATTCGCCAGCCTGCCTGGTGGCCGATGAAAACGAATTGTCGGGCAACCTGCTGCGCATGCTCAAAGCTGCTGGCCAGAGCGCGCCGGAATCGAAGCCGATTTTGGAAATCAACCCGAACCATCCGCTGGTGACGCGTTTGAAGTATGAAGACGCGGAAGGCGGCAAGTTCGGCGACTGGGCCAACATCCTGTTCGACCAGGCCATGCTGGCCGAAGGCGGTTCGCTGGCCGACCCGGCAAGTTTCGTCAAGCGCCTGAACGAATTGCTGCTCAATACGGCGAAGTAATCGCTTAGCTGCAAACGTCATCAAGCCGGCCCTTTCTGCGCGAAAGGGCCGGCTTTTTTTATGCTACAGTGCGCGATTATTTTATTTTATGGAAATAGCAATGGCGCATTGCCCGGCATGTGACAGTTCCAATATTCAACGTCTCTCGATGGTGCATGCCTCCGGCATTTCCGGCACCTCTACCCATATCTCGGGCAGGATCGATGGTGATTTCATCCACGGTCATGCGCATACGCGCAGCCAGACCTTGTTGTCGCGCCAGACCGCCGGGCCGACGATGCAGACCCACCAGAAGGTAGGGCTGATCGTGTTGGGCATGATCATTTTTGTCATCGCCGCCGTCATCTTTTACCAGGCTGGCGCAAATGGCCTGTTCTGGATCTTCGTGGCAGGGGGTGTCGTCTCCGTCGCCTTGTCGCAAACGTCCTTCGTCGCCAATTGGGACAAGGAGGCCGCCGCCTTGCAGGATAAATATGCGCGTACCTTCATGTGCCATGCCTGCGGCCACCGCTTCATTCCTGTACTCAAGCAACCGTGAAAATCCGCCTGATGGCCGGCCTGGGCGCGCATGCGCTGGGCTGCCTGCTGTTTATCGCATTGAGCTGGCTGGGGTTTTATCTGTACACGCAGCTGTTCGGCAGCCTTGGCTCGCGCGGCGTGGCCGGCGGCCTGGCCTTGCTGCTGGTGTTTTACGTGTATGCGGGCACGAATCTGCTGCTGGCGCTGCTGCCGCCTGGCCGGTGGAAGCCTGTGCTGTGCGGTCTGCTGTGCGCGGCGGTGCTGGCCTATCTGCTGCCGCAGCATCCGCTGCGGGCCATCTACTTCAGCGTGCTGTCGGGCGGCTTGAGCTGGCTGGCCGTGCTGGCCAGCGCGCGGTTAGTTGAGCGCCTGCGGGTCTGACAGGCCGTCGATAAAGGCGGCAACGGCGTCGGCGGCCGCTGCCGGCGCCGCCTGCAGCAGCATGTGCGGCGCGGCGATATCTGCCAGTTGCGCGCCCGGCGCCAATCGCTGTACCTGCATGGCGTTCGCCGGCGGCACCAGACGGTCATGGCGGGCGCGCAGATACAGCACGGGCAGGCTGCCGCGCGCGAAGCTGGGCGAAGCGTCCGTTTCCAGCACGGCGCGCAAGCGTCGGCGCAGCACGCTCGGCGGCACTTGCGCCAGCGCCGCTGCCAGTTCCGCCTGCAGTGCCGGCGTCGCATACGGCGCCAGCAGCGCCTGGCGCAGGACGAAGCCGGGCAGGGCGCCAAAGGGGACCAGGTCCAGCAGGTGGCGCAGCGGCGCCAGCAGCGGGCGCGGATTGCGCACAAACGAACAGCACAGGATCAGGGCGCGCATGCCGGGCGGCGGATCGGCGCGCAGGGCGGCGCCCAGCGGTCCCGAAAACGATTCAGCCAGCACGACGAAAGGGCTGTCCTGCGGCAAGCGCTCGCGCACGAACGCTTCCAGCGCCGCATAGTCCAGCGGTGCCGCGGGATAGGCGATGGCCTGGGTAATGATGGCCGTCTGCGCGCGCAAGGCGGCGTCAAAATGCCGGAACAGCCGTGCCGTGCCGTCCATGCCGGGCAGGAGGACAAGCAGCGTCGGGGCGGGGGAGAGGATCATCATCGCGGCCATCATACCAGCCCGCCGGTGCGCGCGCCGTCCGCCAGCCGCACGGCATGGGCGCTGGCGCCATGCTAGAATCGCCGGCGCGCCATGCGTGGCCGGTGGCCACGGTAGCGGCCAAATCTCCCGACAGACAGAATCATGCATATCACCTTTTCGAACTACCGCACCCTGGGCGGCGCCTTGCTGGCGGCGGCCTGCGTCCTTTGCCAGCCCGCCCGCGCCACTGCGGCGCCATCGGCGCCGGCCGGGACAAGCCTGTCTTCCCTGCTGGCCGGCGGCCCCTTGCCGCGCCTGAGCGACGATGCGCAGGTGCGCGCCGCCCTGTTCGATTTCTTCGGCTATGCGCGCGGCAGCTACACGGAAGACGATGAACTGCTGCTGGAGCAGGCGCTCGAGGCGATCAGCGAAAAGCGCGACGCCACGCGTACGCCGCTGCCGGACGGGCGCCAGCTGCTGGCGTCGATGAATGACCGCAAGCAGGGGCGTGAACGGGGCGCCATGCTGCTCGACAAGCGCGGCGCCATCATCGCCTTTGGCCTGGTCAACGGCCATTGCCGCCTGGAGGGCCGGCCGCTGGCCAAGGTGTGCAATCCCGATCCGAACGCCGTGTTGACGGTTTTTCACCGCAAGGGCATGCTGGTCGGCGAGGCGGCGCCCCTGCTGGCCTGGGCCAGGCAGCTGCCGCCCATGCTGGCGCTGATCGCCGCCGACAAGGAGGCGGGCGCCGGCGGGCAAAAGATCGCCAGCGTCGAATATGTGCTGGCGCAGCCGGCGCTGCCGGGCTGGAACCGCGCCCAGCTGCCGCCAGCGTATCCGCCGGCGCTGCTGCCGCTGCTGCTCGACAAATCGACGGTGCTCACGTCGGCCGGCGCCGGGGTGTTTGCCTATCCGCTCACGCTCAAGGGCAAGAAGCAGAACAATGTGCTGGACCAGGCCGAAGGCCGCCCTCCGCGCGACCTGGAGGTGGCGCTGCGCAGCTTTGCCAGTTTCGATACGGTGGTCGAGCGCTACCGCCGGCTGGCCAAGGGTGCCCGGCTGCAGCGCAACGAGCGCACGGCCTACCTCGATGGCGACATGGGGCAGGGCAGCTACCGCGTCTACATCCGCAACACGGGCGCGGACGGCGTGATGATCGACGTGGCGCTATGGCAACGCAGGCTGGCGGCCAGCCGCTGATTTCAGCGTCGTTTTCAAAACGCTGTTTTCAATAGTAGGGCGCCTTGGCGTAACCGAGTTGCGTCAATTGCGCGCGGATTGCGTCGTCGCGCTTCTTTGCTCCCGTCGAAAAACTCAGCTGCTTTAATGCGGCCGGCATGGTCGCGGCCAGCAGCGCATCGATATCGAGCCGCGTCATGTGCACGGCCAGCGCCTGTAGCGCAGGCAAGCCCGCGAGGCCGCTCAGGTGCTCGATGGCCTTGCAATTGCGCAGAACCAGCCATGCCAGCGCCGGATTGGCGCCCAGCCGTACTTCCTTCACCTGACTCTGGTCTTCCACCGACAGCCGCTCGAGGTGCGGAAAGCGGCCGATGTCGCCCAGGTCTTCCAGTCCGCGCACGCGCGCCACTTCAAGCTCCCGCAGCCGCGGCGCCGTGACGTGGGCGATCGATGTCCGCCCTCCCAGGATAAAGCACAGCCGCTCCAGCGCCGGCATGGCGCCGATGAAGTCCACGTCATCCTTGCTTTTGATCTGCGCCAGCGTCAACTTTGCCAGCGTTGGCACGGCGGTGATCGCCTCGATGTTTTTCGCGTGGCCGGCAGTATGCAGCTGCGTCAGCCGCTTCCAGTGCCGCAGCGGCGCCAGGTCGATATGCGCCCTGGCCGTTGGCTCCAGGCTCAGGGATTCCAGGCCGCGCAGGTTGTCCAGCGCCAGGATGTCGCCTTCGGCCAGGTGATGCACGCCCAGGCACAGGCGCTTCAAGTGGCTCAGGCCGCCCAGCTGCTCCAGGTGGATGGCGCGCATGTGGCAATCGAGCGATAGGTTGACGGCATGCGGCAGCGCGCGCAGCACGCGGGCGTCGAAAGGCAGGGTACTGGCGCCAAAGAAGCGGATCTCCAGCGCCGTTCCGCAAGTGGAGGCCAGCGCATCGAGGCTGGCCAGCAGTGGCGCCGGCAGGCGGTCCTGCGTGAATTGAATGACCACCTGTTCGCCCTGGTCTATGCACGCGCGGATGGCGGCGGCATCGATGTGGGCCGGTTGATGGATGCGTTCCTGCACGGGTGGCTGGTACATGGGCGGGTTCCGGGGGGNGTCTGTGTGGTCGAGGGAGGGGGGGGGGGGGGTGGTGTTGTTGGTGGGTGGTGGGGGGGGGTGGTCGGGGAGGGGTGGATGAGGAGGGGGGGGGGGGGGGGGGGGGGGGGGGGGGGAATGGAATGCTGCTTACGGGCGGGGCGTGTCGTAGCCATGCTCCGCCAGCTGCGCCGCGATGGCGTCGTCGCGCGTTTTCCTGCCGGTGCGCAGGCGCGCATGCGTCAGCGACGCGGGCAGATCCTGCAGCAGTGCGTCCACGTCGAGCAGGGTTTCCGACGCCGACAGCTGGCGCAGGGCGGGCAAGGCGGCCAGGCCGGGCAGGCTGTCGAGCGTCTTGCAGGTATGCAGGTTCAGGCGTTCGAGCACGGGATTGGGCCCCAGCGCGATCTGCCGCAGCTTGATCTGGTCTTCCACCCATAGCGCCTGCAGCAGCGGGAAACGGCCGATATCGCCCAGCGTTTCCAGGCCGCGCACGCGTATCACTTCCAGCTGTTCCAGCAAAGGCGCTTCGATGTCCGCCAGCGATTCGCGGCCGCCCAGCTGCAGTTTCAGTTGCCGCAGGCGCTCCATGCCAGACACAAAATCCAGCGCCACCTTGTTCTTGATGCGGTACAGCGACAGCTGGTGCAGCGCCGGCAGGCTGGCCAGGGTGTCGATGTGCTGGCTGTGGCCTTCGATGACGAGGCTGGCCAGGTGCGCATACTGGCGCAGGGGCGCCAGGTCGATATTGTTCCTGGCCGATTCGCCCAGGTTCAGGTATTCGAGGGCGCGCAAATTGTCCAGTTGCAGGATGTCGCCTTGCGCCAGCTCGTACACGCCCAGGCTCAGGCGCTTCAGGTGCCGCAGTTCGCCCAGCGCTTCCAGATGGATGGCTTGTCGGTGGCAGTCGATGGACAGGCTGGCCACATGCGGCAGCGCGCGCAGGATGCGGGCATCGAACACTCTCGGGTCGTAGCCGTAGATGCGGATGGTCAGCGCCGTGCCGCAAGTGGCGGCCAGGGCGTCGAGGTCGGCCAGCAGCGGCGCCGGCTCGGCCAGGGTATTGAACTGCACCAGCACCTCTTGGCCGCCCGCGATGGCGGCGCGAATCGCCCCGGCATCGATGCGCTCGGGATTCTGGATGCGCTGCGGCTGTCTTGTTTGCGTCATGGTCACAGTCCTATCGGGTAGTCGACTTTCCTGGGGGGAGGGCAGCCTTCCGGCCCCGGGAACGTCTGCTTGCCCGTGTCATCGTAGCGCTTGCCGCAATCGACGAGCACGCGCTTGCGGAAGGTATAGATGCTGGCCACCTTGCCGTTCGGGTGGTAGCAGATATTGTCGCCATCGCGGTCGGCCGAAGCGTAGCTGATCATGGTCTGGCCGTTGACCGTGCGCGTGCTGTGGCCGCTGCGCGGCTCCGTGCATTTGAGCTGGCCGCTTTCGTAATACGCATTGACGACGGAAGTGTCGGTGGCGCGGTCGACCAGCAGTTCATCCTTGCGCTTGCCGTTCGGGTAGTTCGAATAGCCTTCCTGGCGCTGGCCGTACTGGAAGGCGTAGTAGTACTGGGGCTTGCCGTCCGGGTAGTACATGTGGTGGTACTCGCACACGTCGTCGCGCGTGCTGCCGTACTCCTTGAAGGTGCAGCGGTGGATGTCGTTGAGCAGTTGGCCGTCTTCATAGTACTCGCGCAGGTGCGTGAGCAGGCGCCCCTGGTCGACGACGGCCAGGCGTTCCGGCTTGCCGTTCGGGTAGTAGCGCGCGTCCAGGCCCTGCTTCTTGCCGTTGTCCCACAGCGTATCGAGGCGCAGGATCTTGCCGCTGTCGTCAAACGCCTGTTCACGCCCATCGAGCTGGCCGTTGCGGTAGGTGGCCGTGTAGACCACGTATTCCTTGCCGGCCGGGCCCAGATAGCGCGTGCGGCTGCCGTCGAGCACGCCCGCCTGGTAGTGGTCGCGCACGCGCAGCGCGCCTTGCGCATCCGTGTCGAGGGCCTCGCCCTGTTTCTTGCCCTTGACGAAAGTGACACTTTGCGTGACCTTGTCCTTGAGCCTGAGCTTCCACGGCCCGTCGCGCAAGCCGTCGACAAAGCTGCCGTCGCCGTCTTCCGTGATCCACGGCCCGTGGCGCGAACCGTTGACGTAGTTGCCGCGTGTGCGCACTTTGCCGCCCATGCTGCGCTCGTGCGGGCCGTTCAGCTGGCCGCCGGCGTAGGTGTCGAAACCCGTCACCTCGTCTTCGTCGGCATAGTTGGTGACCGTCCAGCGGCCCTCGCGCTTGCCGGCGCGGTACATGCCGCTCTCGCTCTGTTTGGGATAATTGAAGTACCACATGCCTTCTTGCAGGCCGTTGACGAAATGGCCTTTTTCGCTGCCTTCGTGCATGCCCTCGCGCAGCCACAGGCCCTGGCGCTTGCCTTTCACGTACTGGCCCCGCTCGACCACCGAGCCATCGTCCCAGGCCAGGCTGTAGATGACGGACGGACCGTCTGCGCTGCCGGTGAATTGCTGCGGCGCCGTCTCCCACGTCACTTGCCACAGGCGGTAATTGGGCAGGATGCCGGCGCCCGCATCGCTGTACAGGGTGTAGCTGGCCGTGAGAAAGCGCCCGCCCTTCTTCTGGAAGGTCTTCTTATAGGTGATGATGTCCTTGCCGCCGGCCGCCATGGGCTCGCCGTCGACGCCGTAGTAGCCAACGATGCTGCCTTGCGTATGGTCGATGGCGTCGAAGTCCGCATTGCCGCTCTTGCCGCGCGGGACGCTGTAGTCCATGGGCGCCAGTTTCGCCAGCGCCGCCTTGACCTGGCCCGCATTGGGCAAGGTGGTTTGCGCCGCGATGCGGTTCAGTGCCGGCTGCAAGCCGTCGAGGCGCCGGTACTTGCCGGAACTGCGGTGGTAGCGGTAGGCGCGCAGACCGTTTTTGTCACCCTGGCGGAACAGCACCAGCATGGTTTGCACGCTGGTGTCCGATTCCTTGTCCAGTGACGCGTAGAAGACGGAGCGGATGACGGCATTGCCGAACTGGTCGAGCAGGAAGGTTTTCGAACTGGCGCTCGTGCATTCGCAGTAATAGCCGTTGACGCCGTCTTTTTCCTTGAGGAAGGCGATGTCGAGGCCGCTATCCTGCGAGGCGCTGATGGCGGGATGGGCGAGGCTCTTGCCTTCGTAGAAGGGCGCGCCGTGGGCGAGGGCGGAGCAGAGCAGCAAGGGCAGGAGAACTGGCAAGAGCGGACGTTTCATCGTGAGGCTGGCGCCAGGGCGCCGCAATGGAAAGGCCACGATTCTGCCTGCGTTCTTACTTGCGGGCAAATGCGGGCGCGTCTATCGTGCGCGCGCGTACGCCCCGGTTCAGGGCTGGTGCGCGGCGCAGAAGTCCAGCAGCAGCTGTTCGCCTTCCGGCCAGGGACCGTAACCGGCGTCGCCGTTGATGTGACCGGCGTCGCCGATCATGGTGAAATCGCTGCCCCAGGCGGCTGCAAACGCGCGTGCGCGCGTGAAGCTGACGTAGGGATCATTGCCGCTGGCCACCACCAGACTGGGGAAGGGCAAGGCTTGCAGCGGCATGGGAGAGAAACCCGTGGTGCCAGACGGGTAGGACGGGGCCTCCACGTCGCTGGGGGCGACGAGGAAGGCGCCGGCGATCCGGTGCGGCGAGCCGCTGGCGGTCCAGCTCCGCCACCCATTCGTCCTTGTCCGGCGTCTGCCATTCCCGGTGCTGCGCGCGCGACCATTGCGGGTGGCGCGCTTCCCAATGGGTTTGCCAGTGCTGCGGCCCGGAATTCCACAGGCCGGCCAGGGTCAGGACGAGAGGCGACATCATTTCTCCTTGTAGAATGCCCGGCAAAATCGTAGCGGGCGGCAGTGGATTGCGGCCGAGACGCGCAGCTGTGCGCATGCACAGTGAGCATCGCAGGCCGCAAGGCGCGCCGCGCAGTCAATTTGGTCTGGCATTTTTATAGCTCGGTGCGCAGGGCGAACAACTCGGGGAACAATACCACGTCGAGCATCTTGCGCAAATAGCTCACGCCCGCCGTGCCGCCCGTGCCCGTCTTGAAGCCGATGATGCGTTCGACCGTCGTCACGTGGCGGAAGCGCCAGAAGCGGAAGGCCGTTTCCAGGTCGACCAGCTTTTCGGCCAGCTCGTACAGGGCCCAGTGTTTCGACGGGTCGCGGTAGACTTCCAGCCACGCCGCCTTGACGGACGCGTCGGAGGCGGTCGGCAGGGTCCAGTCGGCGTCCAGGCGCTCGGGAGCGATGGGCAGGCCGCTGCGCGCCAGCAGCTTGATGGCTTCATCGTAGACGGACGGCGCGCGCAGGGCGGCATCGAGCGTCTTGTAGGTGTCGGGGGCCGTCGCATGCACGTTGAGCAGGGCGGCGTTCTTGTTCCCCAGGATGAATTCGATCTCGCGGTACTGGAAGGACTGGAAGCCGGACGAGGCGCCCAGGTAGGGGCGGATGGCCGTGTATTCGGGCGGCGTCATGGTGGCCAGCACGTCCCAGGCATGCACCAATTGATCCATGATGCGCGCCACGCGGGCCAGCATTTTAAATGCGGGCGCCAGGTCGCCGCTTTGCAGGTTGGCGCGCACGGCGTGCATTTCGTGCAGCATCAGCTTCATCCACAATTCGCTGGTCTGGTGCTGCACGATGAACAGCATCTCGTTGTGGTTGGGGGAGAGCGGATGCTGGGCCGTGAGGATGCGGTCCAGCGCCAGGTAGTTGCCATAGCTCATCGATTCGCTGAAATCCATCTGCGCGCCGTGCCACTGCGCATCCTGGCCGCCGGCATGCATGGGGCAGCCGCTGGTGTTTTCCTTGTTCATATTCTTGTCGTCGCTCATGGGATGGTTCAGGTGACTGCATCGCGCTTGGCGGCGATGTCGTAGGCTAGTGTGTCGAGGATGTCGCGCAAAATTTCTACCGCATCCCACACATCGGCAAAGCTCGTGTACAGGGGCGTAAAGCCAAAGCGCATGATGGCCGGTTCGCGGTAGTCGCCGATCACGCCGCGCGCGATCAGCGCCTGCATCACGGCATAGCCGTGCGGGTGCGTGAAGCTGACCTGGCTGCCGCGGCGCGCATGCTCGCGCGGCGTGACGAGGCCCAGCGGATGGCTGGCGCAGCGCTGTTCCACCAGCGCGATGAACAAATCCGTCAGGGCCAGCGACTTGCGACGGATGGCTTCCATGCTCGTTTGCGCAAAGATGTCGAGGCCGCATTCGACCAGGGCCAGCGAGATGACGGGCTGCGTGCCGCACAGGGCGCGCGCGATGCCGTCGGCGGGCGCGAAGCCCGGGTCCATGGCGAACGGCGCGGCGTGGCCCCACCAGCCGGACAAGGGCTGGCGGAAGCGCGCCTGGTGCTTTTCCGGCACCCAGATGAAGGCGGGCGAACCGGGGCCGCCGTTCAGGTATTTATAGGTGCAGCCGACGGCCAGGTCGGCACCGGCGCCGTTCAGGTCCAGCGGTACGGCGCCGGCCGAATGGGCCAGGTCCCACAGCGCCAGTGCGCCTTGCGCGTGGCAGTGGCTGCTGACGGCGGCCATGTCGTGCTGGTAGCCGGTGCGGTAATTGACGTGCGTGAGCATGGCGACGGCGCAATCGGCATCGATGGCTTGCGCCAGTTCGTCCGGGCTGTCGACCAGGCGCAACTGGTAGCCGCGGTCCAGCCAGGCGGACAGGCCTTGCGCCATGTACAGGTCGGTGGGGAAGTTGCTGCGCTCGCTGACGATGATGCGCCGCGCGGCGCGCGCGGGATCGCTGGCCTGCATCTGCAGGGCGGCGGCCAGGGCCTTGAACAGATTGACGGAGGTGGTGTCGGTGATGACGACTTCACCCGCCTGCGCGCCCAGCAGCGGTGCCAGGCGGTTACCCAGGCGCTTGGGCAGGTCGAACCAGCCGGCCGTATTCCAGCTGCGGATCAGGTCCTTGCCCCATTCGGCGGTGATGACCTGGCAGGCGCGCTCCAGCGCCGCCTTCGGCCGCGCGCCCAGCGAGTTGCCGTCGAGGTAAATCACGCCAGCGGGCAGGTCGAACCGCAGGCGCAGTGGCGCCAGGGGATCGTCGAGGTCGCGCGCACGGCAGTCATGTTGAGAAATCACGGTGGCTTTCATGTTGAGACTTATCAGGATGGCACGATATTGCTTGAGGCTTAAAGTATCGTGCGGTTGCGGCAGTGTAGCAAATCCCTGCCTCCAAGCGTGTTTGCCAGCATGAAAATGTGACGGGAAAATGCGTGCTTGAGGGGCGTCAACGAAAAAAATCACGATTTTTTGAAATATTTTTCAAGCAGCCCTAAAGTTCTGCAAATTGCCGCCGTCAACGATTACATGAAGGGTGGAACTCCGTCGGGCATGCAACGTACTTTTTAAATATTTTAAAAAAAGAGCCTAAAGTTCCCGCCGAAGCTGCCGTTACCTCAGTTAGTGGGCTTGATTAAGGTCAAGTTGTTGTAAAAAAGTGATTTCATTGCAAGCGAAAAGTCAGGCAAATCCGGCTCCTTGCACATCTCTACAATCCGCGCCCTTACTGGCGTGCGACCATGGTCGAGCAGTGTTTGTCAGACAAACACCTACGACCCTATCCGCAATTCCCCGACCAAAAATACAGCGCTAGGCCTCTGTTGCGTTTGATGTTGCTCCTGCAGAATGTATCTCACTGGCAACACACAAGGCCAGCTGAATTCAACGGATTGAGGAGATGGAAATGACTGCTAACGATATGATGGCTGAGATTCGCGACGCTAACCTGAGCTACCTGATGCTGGCTCAGCAAATGATTCGTGCGGACAAGGTAACGGCCATCTTCCGTCTGGGTATCTCCGCTGAAATCGCAGAATTGATCGAAGGCATGAGCAATGCGCAGATCCTGAAGTTGGCTGGTGGCAACATGATGCTGGCCCGCTTCCGCTTCGACGACAGTGCCATCCTTGGCATGCTGACGAATTACAATAAAGACCGCTCGCTGGCCCAGTCGCACGCCGCCATCCTCATGGCCGGCCAGGGCGTCGAAGAAATCGCTTAAGGTTTCCGTCAAAACGTCCATGGCTGCGTTGCATTGCCTCGCCGTACATTCGCAACGCGCCTTGCCCTGAACGTTTTGCTGGCAGCCCTTTAGTCAGTAGCAGTCAGTATCAGTTAGTCAGCATCAGTCAGTCGTGGAGCACACAGCATGGCCAAGAAAAGTGTCGTATCGGAAGCGCAGGAAATCCAGCTGGCCATCGAATTGATACAGCTTGGCGCCCGCCTGCAACTGCTGGAGACCGAAGTCTCGCTGTCGCGCGAGCGCCTGTTGAATTTGTACAAGGAATTGAAGGGCGTCTCCCCGCCCAAGGGCATGCTGCCGTTTTCCACCGACTGGTTCCTCACCTGGCAGCCGAATATCCATTCCTCGCTGTTCATCAATATCCACAAGTTCCTCGTCGACCACGCCGGTGCGACCGGCATCGAGGCGGTGATGAAGGCGTACAAGTTGTACCTGGAGCAGATGCCGCCGGAGGCGGGCGAAGAGCCGCTGCTGTCGCTGACCCGCGCCTGGACGCTGGTGCGTTTCTTCAGCAGCAAGATGCTGGACATGGCGCCCTGCGGCAAATGCGGCGGCAAGTTTGTCGTCAACTGCCTCGACCTGAACGCCGATTATGTCTGCGGCCTGTGCCACATGCCTTCGCGTGCCGGCAAGACCAAGAAGGCGCGCGATGTGGCGGCGGCAATGCCTTCCGGCCTGGCCGTCTGACGCATCCGTCCCTATCATCTTCATAGTGAAAGCCGGAGCCGGTCGCCAGACCGGTCTCCGGTTTTTTCATGGTGCTTTCGCTTACACTGGCGTTTTTCTTCCCCTGCCTGCCCATGCTGCGACAAATCCTGCGCGCGCCCGCGCTCAAGGCCCTGCTGATCCAGGTGCTGGCCGTACCCCTGATGCTGCTGCTCGTCTATGGCCTGGCGCGCGCCGGCGTGCGCATGTCGCTGCCGGTGGTGGCGTTGCTGCAAGGCGTGCTGGCGGCGCTCATCACGTGGCGCGCGGGGCTGGCGCGCTGGTGGTGCGCGATCGGCTTGCTGTTCGCGCCGGCCCTGCTGGGCGCCAGCTTGCTGGCCTTGCCGCCGGTCTTTTTTCTGCTGGTGTTTGTCTTCTTGCTGAGCCTGTACTGGTCCACGTTTCGCACGCAAGTGCCGTTTTATCCATCGGGGCCGGCCGTGTGGCAGGCCGTGGCGCAGCTGATTGCCGATAGGCCCGGCGTGCGCTTCGTCGACATCGGCAGCGGCCTGGGCGGCCTGGTGCTGGATCTGGCGCGGCGCCGCCCCGATGGGCAATGCTGCGGTATCGAGCTGGCGCCCCTGCCTTGGTTGCTGAGCCGGCTGCGCGCACTGGCGAGCGGCAGCCGCGCGCGCTTTCTGCGCGGCGACTACGAGGCGCTCGATTTCGGCCACTACGATGTGGTGTTTGCCTACCTGTCGCCAGCCGCGATGCAAGCCCTGTGGATCAAGGCTGAAAGGGAAATGTTGCCCGGTGGCATGCTTCTTAGTTACGAATTCAAGATTGCGGCGCGCGAGCCCGATAAGACCATTGCCGCCACAGAGGGTGGCCCCTTGCTCTACTTATGGTGCTTTTAAGCAATTGTCTGCGTTATTTGCTTGCCCGGAGGACAATCTCACGTTATTGTAGTTCCACACGGCATTTTGTTGAAATTGTGTTGAAATGCAGGCCATTTCAATTAACTTTTGGTTACTTTCTTGTCGCTGTTCCCCGCCGGTGGCACAGCCGCCGGCTGCCGGGAACTGGTTTGAGCATGCCGGGCGCGCGAGCCCGGCCCTAATTGGGAGTCAGGGCACTTGTTAGTCATAATCGGATACATCATCGTCTGCGCCTCGGTCTTTGGCGGCTTTGCGCTGGCGGGCGGCCATCTGGCGGCGCTGTTTCAGCCGCTGGAACTGCTGATGATCGGCGGCGCGGCCCTGGGCGCCTTCCTTGTTGGTAACAATAACAAGGCGATCAAGGCGACGATCGCAGCCTTGCCCAGCCTGTTCAAGGGCTCGCGCTATACCAAGGAACTGTACATGGAGCTGATGTCGCTGTTGTTCGAAGTGCTCAGCAAGGTGCGCAAGGAAGGCTTGATGTCGATCGAAGGCGATATCGACAAGCCGGAGGAGAGCCCGCTGTTTTCCAAGTATCCGGCCGTGCTGGCCGATCACCATATCGTCGAATTCATGACTGACTACCTGCGCCTGATGGTATCGGGCAATATGGATGCGTTCCAGATCGAAAACCTGATGGATAACGAGATCGAGACGCACCATCACGAAGGCGCCGTGCCGGCCCACGTGATCGCCAAGGTGGGCGACGGCTTGCCCGCTTTCGGTATCGTCGCCGCCGTCATGGGGGTGGTGCACACGATGGAATCGGTGGGCATACCGCCGGCCGAGCTGGGCATGCTGATCGCGCACGCGCTGGTTGGCACCTTTCTCGGCATTCTGCTGGCTTATGGTTTCGTGGGGCCGCTGGCCAGCCTGCTGGAGCAGAAGCTGGAAGAGTCCAGCAAGATGTTCCAGTGCGTGAAAGTGACCCTGCTGGCCAGCCTGAATGGTTATGCGCCGGCGCTGGCCGTGGAGTTCGGCCGCAAGGTGCTGTTCTCGACCGAGCGCCCGACGTTCAACGAGCTGGAAGAGCACATCAAGAAATCGAAAACGAAGTAAGCAGTGAAGGCACGCCTGGATATCATGAGTCAATTGCAGCACAGGGAAGGGGAACGCCATGGCCGATGAAGGCATGCGCCCGATTATCGTCAAGCGCATCAAGAAGACGGCTGGCGGGCACCATGGCGGGGCGTGGAAAATCGCCTATGCCGACTTTGTCACGGCCATGATGGCCTTCTTCCTTCTGATGTGGCTGCTGGGCTCGACCTCGAAGGGCGACTTGAACGGCATCTCCGAATTCTTCAAGACGCCGCTGAAGGTGGCGATGGCCGGCGGCTCCGGCAGCGGCGAGAGCAATTCCGTGATCCAGGGCGGCGGCCAGGATCTGTCGCGCCAGGACGGCCAGGTGCGCAAGGCGCAGGAAGAGCAGCAGCGCAAATCCTTCGACCTCAATTCGGCCAAGGCCGCGCTCGAGCGCGAGGAAGGCCGGCGCCTGCAGGCGCTGAAAGCGCGCATCGAGGCGACCATCGACGCCAATCCGCTGCTGAAAAAATACAAGAACCAGCTGCTGCTCGATATCACCAGCGAAGGCTTGCGCATCCAGATTGTCGACGAGCAGAACCGCCCCATGTTCGCGCTGGCCAACGCCAATCTGCAACCGTACACCAAGGAAATCCTGCACGCCATCGGCTTTGTGCTCAACGAGGTGCCAAACCGCATCGGCCTGTCAGGCCATACGGATTCGACGCCTTACATGAGCGATGCCGGCTACAGCAACTGGGAGCTGTCGGCCGACCGCGCGAATGCGTCGCGGCGCGAACTGGTTATCGGCGGCATGAATGAAGACAAGGTATTGCGCGTCGTGGGACTCGGCTCGGCCGCCCACCTGGACAAGCTGGACCCGTTCAACCCGATCAACCGGCGCATCAGCATCATCGTCATGAACAAGCGCACGGAGGAAAACGTCCTGCGCGATGGTTCGGCGATCGAGTTGCCGGTGACCGATGCGGCCAGTGCCGCAGTCGCCTCCGGGCTGGCGGCCGGCGCGCCGCCCCCCGCGGCGGCCGCTCACGGCCCGGCTGCGGCAAAAAAATAGCGCGCATGGCTGGTCAGCGCGTGGTGTATTGAAACAATGAGACCTTTATGACAAGAAAGAAAATACTTGGCTCGCATGTAAAGCGCCTGCTGTCTGGCGTGTCGGACCATGGCCGCAAGCACTTGACGGAGGTAGAAACCGACCTGGTGCAGACTGGCATCTTGCTGGAAGAGGCGATTGAGAAGCTGTCCTTCAATTTCATGGCCATCCATGCGGCCGTCGCGGCGCAGCAAGACACCATCGCCCTGCTGCTGGAAGGCGGCGTGCCGGCAGAAGAGCAGCGGGAAAAATTGCTGGCGCTGCAGGACGAGGTGGGCGGCTACGTGAACGCGGCCATCACCAGCATGCAGTTTCAGGACATGACGAGCCAGCTGATCGAGCGCACCCTGAAACGGGTGACGGGCTTGCGCGAGTTTCTCGGTACCCTGGGGTCGCACGGCGCTGAAATGCTGCCGGAAAGCGACAACGAAGAAATTGTCGCCTTGCTGGGGCGGGTCAGCATGGCGCTGGCGATTCAAAGCCTGGAGTTGCGCAGCGTGCTGCGCAAGGCTGTCAGTCAACAGCATTTGGAAAGCGGCGACATCGAGCTGTTCTAGCATGAGGATGCGGAACGCTTGCGGTTACATGGATTGATTAATCAAATACTCGGGCAGGATGCCCGGAATAAGTGGGAGCAAAGATGGCCAAAACGATACTTGCAGTGGACGATTCCAGCTCATTGCGCCAGATGGTGGCGTTCAGTCTGAAAGCCGCCGGTTACCAGGTAGTGGAGGCCGTTGACGGCCAGGACGGACTGGAAAAAGCCAAGCTGCAAACCGTGGACCTGGTGCTGACCGACCAGAACATGCCGCGCATGGACGGCCTGGAGTTGATCAAGCTGCTGCGCGAGCTGCCGACCTACCAGAAGGTGCCTATCCTGATGCTGACGACCGAGTCGTCGGACGAAATGAAGTCGAAGGGACGTGCCGCCGGTGCCAATGGCTGGCTGGTCAAACCGTTCGATCCGCAACGCCTGATCGAGGTGGTCAAGAAGGTGATCGGCTGATGCCAGCCGCGGAGCGTAACGATGCAATTGACGGAGTCACCCTATGACCATCGATATTAGCCAGTTTTTCCAGGTCTTTTTCGATGAGGCCGAGGAACTGCTGGCTGAAAAGGAACGGCTGCTGCTGGCCGTCGATATTGCGGCGCCGGACGCCGAAGACCTGAATGCGATTTTCCGCACCGCCCATTCGATCAAGGGCGGCGCGTCGACGTTCGGCCTATCCGACATGAGCGAGGTGACGCACATCCTCGAGTCGCTGCTCGACCGCATCCGCCAGGGCCAGATGGCCCTGACGGCCGAACACGTCGACGCCTTTTTGGCCGCCAAGGACATTCTCAAGATGCAGCTCGACGGCCATCGCCTGGGCAGCGCCGTCGACCAGGACGCCGTGGCCAATGTGCGCATGATGCTGCAGTCGTTCTCGCAGGACGTGCCCGTGGCGGCGCTCACGCCCGTCGCGCCGGCATTCCATACTGCCGACAAGGAAACCGTCAGCCATGCCGGCGGCCAGCGCTTCCGCCTGGAGCTGCCGGCCATGGAGCAGCGCGAAGTCGATGCGCTGGCGGCTGAACTGGGCCTGCTGGGCGACGTGGCGGTGTCGACGCTGCCTGACGCGCGCAAGGTGCTGGAAGTGACGACGCATGAAAGCCTGGACGATATCCTGGCCATCTGCTCGTTCGTACTCAATCCCGACGACATGGTCATCACGCAGGCGCCACCACTGGCGCCAGGCGAGGCCGAGGCGGCTCGCGCGGCGCAGGAAAAGGCGCAGGGCTACGGCTTCTTCGACCCCTTGCCTGGTTCGCCCGCGGCGGCGAAAGCCGAAGCGGACCCCGGCTATGGCTTCTTCCAGCCGATCGAGGAAATCCGCGCCGCGGCGCAGGGCGAGCAAAGCGATGCCCAGCGCGGCTACGGCTTCTTCCAGCCGCTCGAACAGATTCGCGCCGACGCCGCCAAGGCTGGCGCCTCCACCGGCGCGGCCGCCGTGCAAGCCGTGGTGCACGCCGTGGCAGAAGTGGAGCAGGACAAGAAACCGTCGAAGAAAGAGGGCGACAAGGCCGGCGCCGAATCGTCGTCGATCCGCGTATCGATCGAAAAGGTCGACCAGTTGATCAATCTGGTGGGCGAACTGGTGATCACGCAGGCGATGATCGAGCAGCGCGCCAGCGCGCTTGATCCGATGCTGCATGAAAAACTGCTCGACAGCGTCAGTCACCTGACGCGCAACACGCGCGACCTGCAGGAAGCGGTGATGTCGATCCGCATGATGCCGATGGATTTCGTCTTCTCGCGCTTCCCGCGCATGGTGCGCGACCTGGCCACCAAACTGGGCAAGAAGGTCGATTTCATCACGAATGGCGCGGCCACGGAGCTGGACAAGGGCCTCATCGAGCGCATCGTCGATCCGTTGACGCACCTGGTGCGCAACAGCATCGACCATGGCGTGGAAATGCCGGCCGCCCGCGTCGCCGCCGGCAAGACGGAAGCGGGCCGGCTGTTCCTGTCGGCCAGCCACCAGGGCGGCAATATCATCATTGAAGTGTCCGATGACGGCGCTGGCCTGAACCGCGAGCGCATCCTGGCCAAGGCCATGCAGCAGGGGCTGGACGTAGCGGAAACGATGAGCGACGCCGAGGTGTGGCAGCTGATCTTCGCGCCCGGCTTTTCCACCGCTGAGGCGGTCACCGACGTGTCGGGCCGTGGCGTGGGCATGGATGTCGTCAAGCGCAATATCAGCGCCATGGGCGGCGTCGTCGACATCCGCTCGGCGAAAGGCTTCGGCACGACGATTTCCATCTCGTTGCCCCTGACCCTGGCCATCCTGGACGGCATGTCGATCCGCGTCGGCGATGAGGTGTATATTTTACCGCTGGGCTTTGTCATCGAATCGCTGCAGCCAGCCGTTGAGGATGTCAAGGACATCAGTGGCAAAGGCCAGGTGGTGAAGGTGCGCGGCGAATACCTGCCTTTGATCCCGCTGTACCAGATGTTCGACATCGCGCCGCGCTTTACCAGCCCGTCCGAAGGCATCTGCGTGATCCTCGAGACGGAAGGGCGCAAGGCGGCCCTGTTTGTCGACGATCTGGTGGGGCAGCAGCAGGTCGTGGTGAAAAACCTTGAATCGAATTACCGCAAGGTGGTGGGTATTTCCGGCGCCACCATCCTGGGCGATGGCGGCGTGTCGCTGATTCTTGACGTCGCAGCCCTGATCCGTTCTTCTCGTCAGCTGGCTGACGAGTCCCTTTTCGCAACACAGATAGATAAATAACAGATAGGAAATTCATCATGTCAGATACTCAACAAACATCCGGCAGCAAACCTGGCGACGGCAAGGATATCGCCGGCCGTGAATTCCTGGCCTTTACCCTGGGCTCCGAAGAGTACGGCATCGATATCCTGAAAGTGCAGGAAATCCGCGGCTATGAAGCGGTGACCCGCATCGCCAACGCGCCTGAGTTCATCAAGGGCGTGATCAACCTGCGCGGCATCATCATTCCCGTGGTCGACATGCGCATCAAGTTCAACCTGGGCACGCCCGTGTACGACCAGTTCACGGTGGTGATCATCCTGAATATCGGCGGACGCATCGTCGGCATGGTGGTCGACAGCGTGTCGGACGTGACCACCTTGACGCCGGAACAGGTGAAGCCGGCGCCGGAAATGGGCACCGCGTTCTCGACCGACTACATGATCGGCCTGGGAACCATCGATGAGCGTATGCTGATCCTGGTCGACATCGACAAGCTGATGTCGAGCAGCGAGATGGGCCTGATCGACAAGCTGGCGGCGTAAGGCCGGCAGGCGGCGCCAGGGGCGCCGCAGTTTTACCGCAAGTATCACTACAGATATGCATGTACCGGCGTGACCAGAGGCGCGCCGGCAGGCTGCAAGGTCCGACAGAGGCCTGGCCACAATACGGCGCCGTTTGGTTGAGCGCGCGCCGTTCACACATCTATATTGGAGACTGTAATGAGTTTGCGCGATTTTAAGATAGGCACGCGGCTGGGATATGCTTTTGGCAGCATTTTGCTCATTCTGGTGGTGGTCGTCGTGGCGGCCAACGCCCTGAATTACCGTAACAAGGCGGAGCTGCTGGATGGCCTGGCGCTGGCAGGCGAGAAAAACACGCAGGCATCGCTGATGAAGAGCGCGATGCTGGAAACCGGCATCGCCATGCGCAATATCGGCTTGCAGGGCGACGTGGCCCTGATGCAGGCAGAGGAGGGCAAGGTGCGCCAGCACCGCAAATTGTATGACGGCGCGCGCGACAAGCTGGCCACCCTGGGCTTGTCCGGCAGCGAGAAAGCGCTGCTGGCCGATATTGCCAAGGTCGACGGCGAAGTCGATGCGGCCTTCAAGGAGGCGATGGGGCAGGTGCTGGCGTTTAACAGCGAGGGTGCGGCCAAGGTGATTGCCACGCGCATCGATCCGCTGAACCGCAAGACCCTGGCCGACATCAACAAGCTGCTGGAATTGCAGCATGTGGCGCAGCAAAGCTTCATGGATGGCTCGCTGGCGGCCGATGCGCGCCTGATGACGGTATTGCTGGTCCTGGGCGGTGTGGCGTTGGCGCTTGGCGCCTGGTGCGCCGTCTTCATCACGCGCTCGATCACGGTGCCGCTGTCGGGGGCCCTGGCCGTGGCACAGAAGGTGGCGGCGGGCGAGCTGACGTCGCACGTGGTGGTCGAAGGCAAGGATGAAACGAGCGCGCTGCAGCGGGCACTGAAGGATATGAACGACAGCCTGGTGAAGACTGTCAGCGACGTGCGCAGCGGCACGGAAACCATCACCATCGCTTCGCGCGAGATCGCCAGCGGCAATGCCGACCTGTCGGCGCGCACGGAAACGCAGGCCAGTTCGCTCGAAGAGACGGCGTCGTCGATGGAGGAGCTGACCTCGACCGTGAAGCAGAACGCGGACAATGCGCGCCAGGCCAATCAATTGGCCGTGTCGGCATCGTCGGTGGCCGAGCAGGGCGGCAGCGTGGTGGCGCAGGTGGTCAATACCATGGGTTCGATCAAGGACAGTTCGCGCAAGATCGTCGATATCATCGGGGTCATTGACGGCATTGCGTTCCAGACGAATATCCTGGCCTTGAATGCGGCCGTCGAGGCGGCGCGGGCGGGCGAGCAGGGGCGCGGTTTTGCGGTGGTGGCGTCGGAAGTGCGTAATCTTGCCCAAAGGTCCGCTGGCGCAGCCAAAGAGATCAAGGGCCTGATCGGCGACTCGGTCGACAAGGTCGACGCGGGCAGTCGCCTGGTGGACGAGGCGGGCCAGACCATGGGGCTGATCGTCACGTCGATCCGCCAGGTGGCCGATATCATGGGCGAGATCACGGCGGCGACGCAGGAGCAGAGCCATGGGATCGAGGAAGTAAACCAGGCCATCGCGCAGATGGACCAGATGACGCAGCAGAATGCGGCGCTGGTGGAAGAAGCGGCAGCGGCCGCCGAAAGCATGCAGGACCAGGCGCAAAAGCTGGCCGATGCGGTCAGCATCTTCAAGCTGGGCGGCGAACAGATGGCGCCTGCCGTCCGTGCGCCGGTCATGCCGGTGCGGGCCGCTGTTCCTGCGGCGAAGGCGCCAGTGGCGCGCGTGGCTGTGGCGAAGTCGGAATACAAGACGGCGCCACCGCCCGCCAAAAAGCTGGCGGCAGCCAGCGGCGACGATTGGGAAGAGTTCTGACGCCAACCCGGTCCCGCTAGTTATACTTGCAAAGGCATTGGTCAGAGTAGTCATAGAGAGGTAAAAACAAAATGCCGCAAACTAAAACGGATTCGGTCAAGGAGTTTGACTTCACGGGCAAGGACTTCGAACGGGTCCGTGCCATGATTTACAAGCGGGCCGGCATTGCGCTGGCCGACAGCAAGCAGGAAATGGTGTACAGCCGCCTGGCGCGGCGCCTGCGCGCGACCGGCATTTCCTCGTTCGTCCGTTATCTGGACGACCTGGAAGCGGGCCGCATGGGCGACGAGTGGGAAGCCTTCACGAATGCGCTGACGACGAACCTGACGTCGTTCTTCCGTGAGGCGCATCACTTCCCGCTGCTCGCCGAGCACGTGAAAAAACTGAGCGGGCCGATCACCATCTGGTGTTCGGCCAGTTCCACCGGCGAGGAGCCGTATTCGATCGCCATGACGGTGTGCGAGGCGTTCAATACGCTCACGCCGCCGGTGACCATCGTCGCTACCGATATCGACACCAACGTGCTGGCCACGGCCGCCAATGGCGTCTATAACCTGGACCGGCTCGACAAGATGCCGGCCGACCGTGCGCGGCGCTTTTTCTTGCGCGGCAAGGGCGATCGCGAGGGACAGGTGCGGGTACGCCCGGAACTGCGCCAGATGATCACCTTCAAGCCGCTCAACCTGCTGGCCGACAGCTGGCCCGTGACGGGTCAGTTCGACGTCATCTTCTGCCGTAACGTGATGATTTATTTTGACAAGGCGACGCAGCGCAAGATTCTGTCCCGCTTTGTGCCGTTGATGAAGCCGGATGCCCTGCTGTTTGCGGGCCATTCGGAGAATTTTCTGTACGTGTCGGATTCATTGAAGCTGCGCGGTAAAACAGTCTATGAGCTCGATCAGCCTCGGGGCAGCGCACCCAAGGCATCGTCGCATCGTACATGAGAGTGAAATATGAGCCTGGAATCCAAAGAGCAATTCGCCACTAACGTCTATTACGACCGGACGTTCAATTGTGATGCAGCCAAGATCCTGCCTGGGGAGTATTATTTCACCAACAAGGACATGCTGATCGTCACCGTGCTGGGCTCCTGCGTATCGGCCTGCATCCGCGACCGTGTCACGGGCCTGGGCGGCATGAATCACTTCATGCTGCCCGACGGCGGCAGCGACACCAACAGCCCGATCTCTGCATCGATGCGCTATGGCACTTACGCCATGGAGATATTGATCAATGATCTGCTGAAGGCGGGAGCGCGGCGCGAGAACATGGAAGCGAAGGTGTTCGGCGGCGGCGCCGTACTACGCGGCTTCACGGCGATCAACGTCGGCGAGCGCAATGCGGCTTTCGTCATCAACTACCTGAAGGCGGAAAAGATGCGCGTGGTGGCTGAAGACCTCAACGACATCCACCCGCGCAAGGTGTACTTCTTCCCGCGCAGCGGCAAGGTGCTGGTGAAAAAGCTGATGCAGACGCATAACGACACGCTGGTACGCCGCGAACTCGATTACGCAAGCCGTCTCAAGGTCGCCCCGGTCGGCGGAGAGATTGAGCTGTTTTAAAAAACACCGGACCAAACCTGCTGCGCGTCGCGCATTGCGCGCCGGCGGCGGTTTTTCAGGTGTACTGGTTTAATAAAGAATAAGGGCCGCAAGGCCTGGAAGGATAGATATGAAGATCAAAGTATTGATCGTGGATGATTCGGCCTTGATTCGTAGCGTGATGACGGAAATTGTGAACAGCCAGCCCGACATGGAAGTGGTGGGCGCGGCGCCCGATCCGCTGGTGGCGCGCGAGATGATCAAGCAGACCAATCCCGATGTGCTGACCCTGGACGTCGAGATGCCGAAGATGGATGGCCTGGACTTTCTGGAAAAGCTGATGCGTTTGCGCCCCATGCCGGTGCTGATGGTGTCGTCGCTGACCGAGCGCGGTTCGGAAATCACCATGCGCGCGCTGGAACTGGGCGCCGTCGATTTCGTCACCAAGCCGAAGATTTCGATCCAGAGCGGCATGCGCGAGTACACGGACATGATCGCCGACAAGATCCGCGCGGCCTCCAAGGCGCGCATCCGTGCGCGCACCCTGCCGTCGGCAGGCGACAAGACGACAGCACCGCTGCCGGCGCTGCGCAGTCCATTGACGTCGAGCGAAAAGCTGATCATCGTTGGCGCCTCCACGGGCGGCACGGAAGCGATCCGCGAATTCCTCATGCAGATGCCGTCCGATTGCCCCGGCATCCTGATTACGCAGCACATGCCCGAAGGGTTTACGCGCTCGTTTGCGCGGCGCCTCGATTCCTTGTGCAAGATTTCGGTGCAGGAAGCGGCCGGCGGCGAACGCGTGCTGCCAGGCCACGCCTACATCGCGCCCGGTCATTCGCACCTGACCTTGACGCGCAGCGGCGCCAACTACATGACCAAGATCGACCAGGGCGAGCCCGTCAACCGCCACCGTCCGTCCGTGGACGTGCTGTTCCGTTCGGCTGCGCAATCGGCAGGTAAAAATGCCGTCGGCGTGATCCTGACGGGCATGGGCAAGGATGGCGCACAAGGCATGCTGGAGATGAAGGCCGCAGGAGCGTATAATTTTGCTCAGGACGAAGCCAGTTGCGTCGTGTTCGGCATGCCGCGCGAGGCGATCGCCATCGGTGCCACGCATGAGGTTGGCGCTCTGACGGCCTTGCCTGGCATGGTGCTGGGCCACCTGGCTGCGCATGGCATGCGCGCTTTGCGCGTGTAAGCCACGTTTTATATGATCTGAGGCAAGTTTGTTCGCCTAAAAGCAACGAAAATGCTATCCTACGACTTGCTGCCGTAGTGTCGACCATAATGTCGGCATTCATGTCGATATTATTAACAAACCGCTACAGAAACAACGGAGTTATTCATGGCTGATCCAAAGATGAAATTTTTAGTCGTTGACGATTTTTCGACGATGCGCCGCATTGTCCGGAATCTGTTGAAGGAACTGGGTTATGCCAACGTCGATGAGGCGGAAGACGGCGTGATGGGCCTGGCCAAGCTGCGCGCGGAATCGTTCGATTTCGTCGTGTCGGACTGGAACATGCCGAATATGGATGGCCTGACGATGCTGCAGCATATCCGCGCCGATCCCGCGCTGGCCAAGCTGCCCGTGCTGATGGTTACGGCTGAAGCGAAGAAGGAAAACATCATTGCCGCCGCGCAAGCGGGCGCCAGCGGTTATGTTGTCAAGCCGTTCACGGCCGCGACCCTCGATGAAAAGCTGAACAAGATTTTCGAGAAGCTGGAAAAAGCCGGCGCCTGATCACGGCTTGATACCGATCAAGAAAAACGCTGCCCGTGCAAACCGGCAGCGTTTTTTTCGTTGGCCTGCAACTGGCTTACACCAGGCCGCCATTCGCGCGCAGGGTCTGGCCATTGATCCAGCGGCCATCGGGGCCGGCCAGGAAGGCCACGGCGGCGGCGATGTCGTCGGGCGTGCCCAGGCGTTCCAGTGGCGCCATCTTGCTCATGCGCTCTATCGTTTCGCCTGATTTTCCGTTCAAAAACAGGGCCGTGGCCGTGGGGCCGGGGGCGACGGCGTTGACGGTGATGTTTTTGCCGCGTAGTTCCCTGGCGAAGATATTCGTCATCGTCTCGATGGCCGCCTTGCTGGCGCCGTAGACGGAGTAACCTGGCAGGGCCAGGCCTATCACACTCGTCGAGAAATTGACCACGCTGCCGCCGTGGCGCAGGCGCCTCGCCGCCTGGCGCATGGTATTGAAGCTGCCCTTCACATTGATGGCGAACAGCCTGTCGAAGGCGGCGTCGTCCGTGTCGGCCAGGCTGGGCAGCTCGGGCGGCAGGACGCCGGCGTTATTGACGAGCACGTCGACGCCGCCAAAGGCCGCTTCGGCCGCGTCGAACAGGGCTTGCACGTCTGCCGCATCGGCCACGTCGGCCCTCACCGCAATGGCAGCGCCGCCATCGCCGACGATGGCCGCCGCCAGCTGCTCCGCTGCCGCCTTGCCGCTGGCATAGTTGACGACGACCTGCATGCCGTCGCGCGCCAGACGGCGGGCAACGGCGGCGCCGATGCCGCACGAGGCGCCCGTGACGATGGCGACGCGCGATGGGGGGACTGCTGTATTCATGGCGTTTCTCCTGTAGTGACCGGAAGCCCGCGGTGTTGCCGACGAGCCAGTACAGGCATTCTGGTCTTTATCTTTGACTGGATAAAGATGGCGCTATTGCTTTGATTGTGCAAGTTAAATCAATAATGATGTCGGCGCGCGTTCGCGTCGCACGACGCCGCTGCCATGCCGGCGGCCGAGGATGTATTCCGCACGGCTATTGCGCGATTGCAAGCCATGGAAACGAATTGCGCAAAGGAATGAAATATTTCCTAAAGTTAACTTTACACGTCAACTGATTTGGCCCATGATCGCTGCACCATTCGACCTTTGTCCCCGACCCCGACAAGAAGGAGCGCAGCATGCGCCGAACATCCGTTTTAGTGTTAGCCCTGAGCACGGCCTTGCTGGCGGCCTGCGGCGCCAGTATCGAGCAGGCCATCGCACCGGCAGCCGTTTCGACCGCGTTCGTGGAGGCACAGCCGCCTGAGACGCCGCCGGCGCCAGTACACCTGGCCGTCGAGGGCGATGGCCGGCATGCGTATCTGCACCGCGTCGGCGGCAGTGATTATGTTTCCCTGAGCCAGGAAAATGCGCCAGGTGATGTGGCGCCCCTGAAGGCAGCGCAGCGCGATGGGCACGCCATCCGCCTGCTGGCGGCGGACCCGGCCCAGGCGCGCGCGATGCTGCGCAGCCTGAAGCTGCCGGCCAGCCAGCGCAAATTGTGGGCAGGCGAGGAAATCGTGCTCGATGCGGCCAGTTATGACATGCTGCAGGCTGCGCGCAGCAAGGGCAAGCCGCTGTTTGCAGAGCTCAGGCTGGTACGCCTGGAGAAGTAGGGGCGGCGGAGCCGGCCGGCCCCGCCGGCGTGCGGCGCTGTCAGATTTCCAGGTTGTCGATCAAGCGCGTCTGGCCCAGCCTGGCGGCGGCCAGCACCACCAGCGGTTCGCCAGCGGCCAGTTCGGCAGCGCTTGGCGCTTGCAGGTTGGCGCGCTTGCGCACGGCGATGTAATCGGACTTCCAGCCGCGTCCGTCCAGCAGCCGCATGGCGGCCTGTTCCAGCTCGCCCACGGCCAGGTTGCCCTTGCGCACTTCCTCGGCCACGAATGTGAGTCCCTTGAACAGTTCCGGCGCTTCCGCCCGTTCGCTTTCCGACAAGTACATATTGCGCGAGGACAAGGCCAGGCCATCGTCGGCCCGGTAGGTTTCTGCGGCGATGATTTCCGTCGGCAGCGCAAACTGGCGCGCCATGTTACGGATGATCATCAGCTGCTGGTAATCCTTCTTGCCGAACACGGCCACTCGCGGGCCCACGCACGAGAACAGCTTGGTGACGACCGTGCACACGCCTTCGAAGAAGCCGGGGCGGAATTCCCCTTCCAGGGTATTGCCCAGGTCATCGGGCGGACGCACGCGGTATTCCTGCGGTTCCGGATACAGTTCCTTTTCCGTCGGCGCGAACAGCACATACACGCCTTCCTTCTCCAGCTTGGCAATATCGGCGGCCATGGTGCGTGGATATTTTTCAAAGTCTTCGTTCGGGCCGAATTGCAGGCGGTTGACGAAGATCGAGGCGACGACGGGGTCGCCGTGCTTGCGCGCCAGGCGCATCAGCGACAGATGGCCTTCATGCAGGTTGCCCATGGTGGGGACGAACGCCGTGCGCAGCTGTCCGCTGAGCTGGTCGCGCAATTCTTCGATGTCGGAAATAATTTTCATGGATTGCTTTCGCTAAAACCCCGTTGTACGGTGGTCAGTGACAAAGGGAAGGGGTCAGGCGGGCGAATACGCCAGCCGGACGTAGATGGGGGCAAACGGTTCTGCCTGCGTGATTTCGATCAGGGTTTCCTTGGCCAGTTCCAGCAGGGCCACGAAGTTAACCACCACCACGGGCACGCCGCCGGCAATGTCGAACAGCTCGCTGAATTCGACGAAGCGCGACGATTGCAGATGGCGCAGGATGCTCGACATGTGCTCGCGCACGGACAGTTCCTGGCGGCTGATGCGGTGATGCTGGGTCAGCTTGGCGCGCTTCAGCACGTCGAGCCATGCCTGCTGCAAGTCCACCGGCTCCACGTCGGGCCAGGTGGGCGTCAGGCTTTGCTCGATGAAGATCTGCGTGCGCACGAAATCGCGCTCGAACTGCGGGATGGCGTTCAGGTCGTAGGCGGCCAGCTTGATCTGCTCGTACTCGAGCAGGCGGCGCACCAGTTCGGCACGGGGGTCGCCGCCGTCTTCCTCGACGTCGCTCTTGCGCGATGGCAAGAGCATGCGTGACTTGATCTCGATCAACATGGCGGCCATCAACAGGTACTCGGCGGCCAGTTCCAGGTTGCGCACGCGGATCTGGTCCACGTATTTCAGATATTGCAGGGTGACCTGCGCCATCGGGATATCGAGAATGTTGAAGTTTTGCTTGCGGATCAGGTAGAGCAGCAAGTCGAGCGGGCCTTCGAAGGCTTCGAGGAAGATTTCCAGCGCGTCCGGCGGAATGTACAAATCGGTCGGCATGCGCATCATCGGCTCGCCGTACAGGCGGGCGATGCCCAGCGGGTCGGCGGCGGGCGCCGCGTCCGTGACCGCTGTTGCAGATGCTGCAGGGTCGCCGCCGCCGTCGCCGCCAGCGACGGGTTCGGGCAACTCGATGACCGCGTTCACGTCCTGGGCGTCTTGCCCCGGCGTGCCCGCCGACTCTTCAGGCAACATCGTGCCGGTTCCAGGTCTTAGTTCTTGTTCTGGTAAACGTAGGCCTGCTGCTTGACGGCCGACGCCATCTGGCGTTCCTGCTCATCGATGCTGACGGGTGGCTTGTCCCACAGCAGGGCGCGGCCCGCTTGCTGGCCCGCTTCCATGCCAGGATTCTTGGCCTTCAGTTCGGCGATGAACAAGGTGTGGTCGGATACGTAGTTGTTGTGTTTTGCAGGCAGTTTCATATTCTCTTCTGAGTGTCTTATAAGTAAGGTCAGCCGGCCGTATTTTACCGCGCCGGGCGAGCTGGCGGGTTGTTGTATGGACAAGCCAGGGGCAAAAATGCTAAAAATCAATACCTTAGCAGGCGGCGCATCACCATAGGCGCCGGTTCGGCGGGGTTGGCGTGCGAATATTCCAGTTCCTCGGCCAGGTCGAATTCGAAGGCCGCGTAAAAATCGATCAGCTTGCGCTGGTCGCGCCGCACGGCCAGGCGCAATTCCTCGGCCTGGCACGACAGGCCGTGATGAATGATGGCTTCGAGCAAGTGCTGCGAGATGTGGCTGCCCCGGTAGGCGGGCAGCACGCCCATGCGCGAAATCTTCCAGATGGCGGGATCGCTGTCGAGCGGCATCCAGCGCAGCGAGCCGGCCGGCACGTCGTCGACCAGCAGCACGAAGCCGCCGCCGTGGCGCAGTTGCTCCGCCACTTGCTCGGCCGTCTCGTGGTGTCCGCTGGAGGAAGGAGCCACCTTGCCGGCCCACGCGGCGCGGGTCAGCTCGGCAATCAGTTGTGCATCGGCATTCGTTGCTTCGCGCACCACGATATTCATCATCGGTCCTTGTCGTCCTTAGCGGATGCGCATGCCAGGTTCGGCGCCCGGCCACGGGTTCAGGATGTAGATGCCCGGATTGGCCTTCTCGTCGGCGGCGGAGGCGGCCATGACCATGCCTTCCGAAATGCCGAACTTCATCTTGCGCGGCGCCAAATTGGCCACCAGCACCGTCAGCTTGCCGATCAGCTCTTCCGGCTGGTAAGCCGAACGGATGCCCGAGAACACGTTGCGCAAACGGCCTTCGCCCGCGTCCAGCGTCAGGCGCAGCAGCTTGTCGGAGCCGTCGACCAGCTCGCAGTTGACGATTTTCGCGATGCGCAAGTCGACCTTGAGGAAATCGTCGATCTTGATTTCCGGCGCCAGTTCCTCGATGGCGGAGGCTGGGGCGGCCACGGCGGCGTCGCTTGCGGCGTCGATGGCGGGCGCGGCAGCTGCCGCTTGCGGCGCGTCAAACAACGCTTCGATCATCTTTGCATCCATGCGCGTCATCAAATGGTTGTAGGTGCCGATGGTGCGGCCCAGCATGCTGGCCGAGACGGCGTCCGCTTGCGTATCGGCCCAGGTAAATTGTTCGTCGTTGAGGAAGCTGGCCACGTTCTTCGCCACGCCCGGCAATACCGGCGACAGCAAGATGGTCAGCTGGCGGAACAGGATCAGGGCCGTGGTGCACACGTCGTGCAGCTCGGCCGTTTTGTCCGCATCCTTGGCCAGGATCCACGGCTTGTTTTCATCGACATACTGGTTGGTGATGTCGGCAATTTCCATGATCTCGCGCAAGGCCTTGCCGAATTCGCGATTTTCGTAGTGGGCCGCGATGCTGGCCTGGCGTTCCTTGCTCAGGACCTCGTCGCCGGACGGCACCTTGTACGTGAGCGCGCGCCAGATATAGCCCTGCGCCGTCGACGACAGGGTAGTGGCCAGCTTGCCGTCGAACTTCTTGGCGATGAAACCGGCGCAGCGGCTGGCGATGTTCACGTACTTGCCGATCAGGTCGCTGTTCACGCGGGCGACAAAATCTTCGCCGTTGAAGTCCAGGTCTTCCACTTTCGAGTTCAGCTTGAAGGCGATGTAGTAGCGCAGCCATTCCGGGTTCATGCCCAGGTCCAGGTAGCGCAGCGGCGAGATGCCGGTGCCGCGCGACTTCGACATCTTTTCGTTATTAACCGTCAGGAAGCCGTGGACATTGACTTTCAGTTTGTCGATCACCGGGTGATTGGCAAATTTCAGCATGGCAGGCCAGAACAGCAGGTGGAAGGAAACGATGTCCTTGCCGATGAAATGGATCTGTTCCGTCGTCGGGTCGTTCAGGAAGGCGTCGAAATCGATGCCTTTCTTGTCGCAATAGTTTTTCAGGCTGGCCAGGTAGCCGACGGGCGCGTCCATCCACACATAGAAGAACTTGCCCGGCGCATCGGGAATTGGGATGCCGAAGTAGGGCGCGTCGCGCGAGATATCCCAGTCGGCCAGCTTTTCGCCCGCCTCGCCCAGCCATTCGCTGACCTTGTTGACCATTTCCGGCTGCAAGCGGCCTGGCGTGTTCAGCCAGCTTTTCAGGAATTCGAAGCAGCGCGGGTCGGACAGCTTGAAGAAATACTGTTCCGACGGCTTCATCACGGGCGTCGCGTTGGTGAAGACCGAGAACGGGTTGACCAGGTCGGTCGGCTGGTAGGCGGCGCCGCATACTTCGCAATTGTCGCCGTACTGGTTCTTGGCGCCGCATTTCGGGCATTCGCCCTTGATGTTGCGGTCGGCCAGGAACATGCCTTTGACCGGGTCGAAGAAGCGGTCGACGGTTTTCGTGACGATCAGGCCCGTATCGCGCAGCTTGCGGTAGATCGATTGCGACAGATCAACGTTCTCCGGCGAATCGGTCGAATACCAGTTGTCGAAGGCGATGTGGAAGCCATCGAGGTACTGGGCGCGGCCGGCGGCGATATTGGCGACGAATTGCTGCGGCGTAATGCCTTCCTTTTCGGCGGCGATCATGATGGGCGTGCCATGCGTATCGTCGGCGCCCACAAAGTGCACTTCACGGCCGGCCGCGCCATCGCGTTGCATTCGCTGGAACCGGACCCAGATATCAGCCTGGATGTATTCCATGATGTGGCCAATGTGAAAAGCGGCGTTTGCGTAAGGCAGGGCAGTGGTGACGAACAGCTTGCGAGTCATGATTGATGCACTTTTGGGATGGATAATAGGACATTTTAACAGCGGAAAGGCAATATGAGCAGATGCAGCGCCGGCAAGTGATGCTTTTGCCGCCATCGCACCATGCAAATTTGCGCTAGACTGCGCGTATTGCACATATGTAGTACACACGGAGATTTACATGAGCATCACAGTAGAAGACGTCAAGGCCGCGCTGGCCCAGGTTATTGATCCAAATACACATAAAGATTTCGTTTCCAGCAAAACCGTCAAGAATCTGAAGGTCGATGGCGCCGATATTTCGCTCGACATCGAGCTGGGCTACCCCGCCAAGAGCCAGATCGACCTGATCCGCAAGTCCGTGCTGGCCGCGCTGCGCGTGCTGCCGGGCGTGGGCAACGTCAGCGTGGGCGTGTCGTCGAAAATCATTTCGCACACGGTGCAGCGCGGCTTGAAGCCGATGAGCAACGTGAAAAACATCATTGCCGTCGCTTCCGGCAAGGGCGGTGTTGGCAAATCGACCACGGCCGTCAACCTGGCCCTGGCCCTGGCGGCCGAAGGCGCCACCGTCGGCATGCTCGACGCCGACATCTATGGCCCGTCGCAACCGATGATGCTGGGCATCAGCGGCCAGCCGAAGACCCTGGACGGCAAGAGCATGGAGCCGATGGAAAACCACGGCCTGCAAGTGTCGTCGATCGGCTTCATGATCGATCCGGACGAGCCGATGGTGTGGCGCGGCCCCATGGTCACGCAAGCCTTGCAGCAGCTGCTGGACCAGACCAACTGGCGCGACCTCGATTATCTGATCGTCGACATGCCGCCAGGCACGGGCGACATCCAGCTGACCCTGTCGCAGAAAGTGCCCGTCACGGGCGCCGTCATCGTCACGACGCCGCAGGACATCGCGCTGCTCGACGCGCGCAAGGGTTTGAAAATGTTCGAGAAAGTCGGCATCCCGATCCTCGGCGTGGTGGAAAACATGAGCACGCACATCTGCTCGAACTGCGGTCATGCGGAAGAAATCTTCGGCGCCGGCGGCGGCGCGAAGATGTGCGCGGACTTCGGCGTGGAATTCCTCGGCGCCTTGCCGCTGACCATGGCGATTCGCCAGCAGACGGATTCCGGCACGCCGACCGTCGTGGCCGAGCCGGAAGGCCCCGTCGCCGTGATCTACAAGCAGATCGCCCGCACCATCGCCATCAAGGTGGCGGAAAAGGCGAAGGATATGACAAGTAAATTCCCGTCGATCGTCATCAAGAACGACTAGTGGCTGGGCGGCCTTGCAAATCTGGTTTTCAAGGCCGCCGTGGTGTTGTTGGATTTATATAATCTTCCCCGGCGCCACGACCGCCAGGAATATGGTTTCATGCAGTCCGTGTTGTTATTAAACAAGAGGAGACATCATGCAATTGACTACCGTATTCCTGCGCCAGGCCGCAGTCCTGGTTGCCGGCAGCCTGCTGGCCGCCAGCGCCTTTGCCCAATCCGTGTCATTCGTCGAGCCTGTTGACGGCGCGACGGTGACCAGCCCGTTCAAAGTGAAATTTGCCGTCAGCGGCATGGACGTCAAGCCGGCCGGCGACATGACGGCCAAGACGGGCCACCATCATCTGCTCATCGATACGGGGCCGATGAAGGCGGGCGAGATGATCCCCATGGATGACAAGCATTTGCATTTCGGTAAAGGACAGACGGAAACGGACGTCACCTTGCCGCCGGGCCAGTACACCCTCACCATGCAGTTCGCCAATGGCGCGCACCAGTCGTATGGGCCGGAGTTGAGCAAAAGCATCAAAGTGACGGTCAAGTAAGCGCCAGTCCGTTTCAGCGCACCTCGCAAGAGCCGGCTTCCTGCAGGAGTCCGGCTTTTTTCATAACATTGCCTATTGTCATTAATGCGTCATATAGTCTGTGTATGCTGCCGGGCGGCCAGTCTTATGGCCTCCCGATGGCATTCCTATAATGTGTACTGATAAACGAGCGGATATGACGAAACATTTCTCCCTTTCCCGGCAACTGGCGCAGGCGCTGCTGCTGGCCGCTGGCGTGGCGGCGTGCCAGGCGCATGCGGCCAAGGCGCTTCCCGCGACTGCGGCGCAGCCGAAGCTGGTCGTGGTGCTGGTGGTCGACGGCTTGCCGCAAGAGCAGGTAACGCGCTACCGCGACCAGTTCGGCCAGGGCGGCTTGCGCCGCCTGCTGGAGCAGGGCGCGTGGTTCAGCGATGCGCACCAGGCGCATGGCATCACGGTCACCGCCATCGGCCACTCGGCCGTGCTGTCGGGCGCCTACCCGTACCAGCATGGCGTGATCGGCAATAACTGGATCGATCCCGTCACGAAGAAATCCGTGTACTGCACCGAGGATGGCAATTTCCACTACATCGGCGAAGAGACGCAACCGGACGACGGCACGGCGCCGACGAAACTGCGCGTGAGCACCCTGGGCGACGAACTGCGTTACGCCACGGGCGACAAGGCCAAGGTCGTCACCGTGTCGGGCAAGGACCGCGGCGCCATCCTGCTGGCCGGGAAAACGGGCACGGCCTATATGTACATGGAAAAGACGGGCAATTTCGCCAGCAGCACATACTATATGCAGCAGCACCCGCAATGGGTGCAGCGCTACCAGGCGGCCAAACCGCAGGACCGCTATTACGGCAAGAGCTGGACGCCGCTGCTTGCCGATGCTGCCTATGCGCGCGACGCCCGTGATGATCTGGTGGCGGCCAAGCCAGGCACGCGCAACACCTTCCCCTTCGCCTATTACAGCGACAGCGGCAAGCTTGATGGCGAGTATTACAGCCGCTTGAAGTCCGGTCCCTTCCTCGATGAACTGACCCTGGAATTTGCCCGTGCCGCCGTCGATGGCGAAAACCTGGGCCGCAATCCGGCCGGCGTGCCCGATATCCTCGGCGTGAGCCTGTCTGCGCACGACTACGTGAACCATGCCTACGGCCCGGAAAGCAGGATGTCGCACGACCATCTGCAGCGCCTGGACCGCATGCTGGCCGGCTTCTTTCTTGATCTCGATAAAAAAGTCGGCATGGACAATGTGCTGGTGGTGCTGACGGCCGACCATGGCTTTGCCAACGTGCCGGAATTTGCCGAAACGCGCGGCTTTTCCGCCAAACGCATCGACGGCGCCAAGCTGGTCGATGCCTTGAACCAGCACCTGGCAACCAGCCTGGGCATCGATAAACTGGTGACGGCGTCGTCGCTGCCGAATATCTATCTCGACTACGCGCTGGCGGAAAAGAGCGGCATCCATCGCGCCGCCCTGGAAGAGGCGGCGGCCCGCTTCCTGCTGCAGCAGGACGGCCTGGCGCAGGTCTACACGCGCACGCAGATGGAAACCGGCGCCGTGGCCACGCGCATGGACACCCTGATGCGCCGCGCCTGGAACCGCCAGCTGTCGGGCGACCTGATGCTGGTCACGAAGCCGGCCTGGTATTTCGGCAAGGGCAGCGGCGGCACCTCGCACGGCACGCCGTACACGTATGACACGAACGTGCCGCTGATGGTCTTCGGCCCCCGCTGGATCAAGCCGGGCGCGTATGGCGAATACGCGGAAGTGGTCGACATCGCGCCTACGCTCGCCCACCTGCTGCGTATCCGCCAGCCGTCGGCGTCGGAAGGGCGGATTTTGACGGAAGCGCTGCGCTAAGACGCGTTGGCGCCTGCTTGGGGGCAGACCCGGCGGGTCTGACCCCGGTAAATGTTACAGCAGCCAGTCGATCGGCAGCACCGACAAAATCGCCACGCCCATGCGCTTCCACATGCTGGCGCCCGGTTCCGTGTCGTAGCGTGTGGTCGTGCCGCTGGCATCGCGGGCCAGCCAGTACAGCGAACCGTCGGGGTTCAGCAGCACCTGGTAGGCGCGCTGCGGGATCGTCGTGCGCATGGCTTGCCCCAGCTGGCTTGCCAGCGCGGGGCTGTCGATGACAAGGCCCATTTCCGTGTTCAATTCGATGGAACGGGGGTCGAAATTGAACGAACCGACGAAGACGCGCCGGTCATCGACGGCAAAGGTTTTCGCATGCAGGCTCGATGCGGAGCTGCCGAAGCGGCCCGTTTGTTCGCGCGCGTCGCCGGCTTCCCACGAGCGGCGCGATTCATACAGCAGCACGCCCGCTTCCAGCAGCGGTTTGCGCCACTTCGCATAGCCCGCATGCACGGCCGCCACGTCGGTCGCTTCCAGCGCATTCGTCAGGATGCGCACGCCCACGCCTTTTTGTGCCAGGTCGGCAAAGGCTTGCGTGCCGGCCTTGCCGGGCACAAAATACGGCGACACCAGGTCTACTTCCTTTTGCGGCGCGCCCAGCAGGTCTTGCAGCTTGTCCGCCACGCCCGTGCCTGGCCGGGCCTTGTCCAGCACCTTGGCCGGGTCGTCGCTGACCATGCGCGTCCTGGCCCATTCGAAGGGCAGGGTGCGTTCCATCATCTGCTTGACGAAGGGCGAGGTGCGCAGCGCCTGCACGTATTCCTCTGCTGCCCTGGTGTCGTCGATGCGGTCCGCCTCGGCGGCGATGGTGGCCGCGTCGCCATCGACAGGGCTGGTCAGCAGCAGTGCGGCCGGGTAGGCCGAGGCGCTGTTCCAGTAGCGGTCGAATTCCTGCGACACCTCGCCGACGACAGGGCCGACGGCCAGCACGTCAAGGTCGGCGAACAGCACGTCGCCGGCCGCGCCAAAATATTCATCGCCCACGTTGCGCCCGCCAACGATGGTGGCCTGGTTATCGGCCGTGAACGATTTATTGTGCATGCGCCGGTTCAGGCGCGAAAAATCCGTGGCAAAGGCCAGCGCGCGCGGCGCGCGGGGCACGAAGGGATTGAACAGGCGGATTTCCAGATTCCGCTGCTTGCCCAGCATGGACAGGGTCTGGTCCAGGCCCGCCGTGTTGTTATCGTCAAGCAACAGGCGCACGCGCACGCCCCGTTCGGCCGCCTGGCGCAGGGCGTCGAACAGCAGGGTGCCGGTGATGTCCTTGTGCCAGATGTAGTACTGCACGTCCAGGCTGCGCTGGGCGGCGGCGGCCAGCAGCGCCCGCGCGGCAAACGCGTCGCGCCCGTCGGCCAGCGGATAGATGCCGGATACGCCCGGGTGCTGCGCCGCCAGCGGCGCGATGGCCGCGCCCAGCCGCGTGTCGGCCGTATCGGTGATGACGCTGGAGGCGCTGCGGCCCTCCAGCGAAGGCAGTGTAGCGCAGCCGGCAAGGATGGCGCAGAGCAGCAGGGGCAGCAGCCGGCTGGCGCTGCGGAAGGGGGGTACTTGGGCGGGCATGGCAAGCTTTCATCGAGTTGCCCCGATGTTAGCAGATGCGCATGCCCGCACAGGGCGCGGTGTTACAGTTGTTCCAGCGCGATCAACTCGGCAACCGTCTGGCGGCGGCGGATCAGTCGCGACGGGTGTTGCTCATCCGCGCCATCGACCAGGTATTCGGCCGCATGCGGGCGGCTGTTGTAGTTCGACGACATCGACGCGCCATACGCGCCCGCGCCTTCGAAGACCACATAGTCGCCCACCTGCGCTTCGGCTAGCTGCCGCGTTTCCACCACGCCGCCATCGCGCTGGGTAAACACATCGCCCGATTCGCACAGGGGGCCGCCGACCACGGTGGCGCGCTGGGCGTCCAGGGTGCGGCCGTCATGCGCGATCACCGACATTTCATGGTAGCTGCCGTACATGGCCGGGCGCATCAGTTCATTGAAGCCCGTATCGAGCAAGGTGAAGTGATTGCCGCCCATTTGCTTGGTGGCGCGCACTTCGGCCACCAGCAGGCCGGCGTCGGCCACGAGAAAGCGGCCCGGTTCGATTTCCAGGTGCACGCGATGGCCCAGGTGCGCCTCGATCTGCTTGCGCGCCGCATCCCACAGCTGGAAGTAGTGGTCCGTGTCGACCGGCTGCTCGCCTGCGCGGTAGGGCACGGACAGGCCGCCGCCCGTGGAAATGGCTTCCAGGTCGTGGCCCATGTTCTTGACCAGGTCGACCATGGTGCCGCAGACGGTTTCCAGGTGGCTGTAGTCGACGCCCGAGCCGATATGCATGTGCAGGCCCACCAGGTGCAGTCCATGCGCGCGGATGACGGCCAGCGCCTCCGGCAACTCCTCATGCCAGATGCCGTGCTTGCTGTTTTCGCCGCCCGTGTTGGTCTTGTTGCTGTGGCCATGGCCATAGCCGGGATTGATGCGCAGCCAGACGCGGTGGCCGGGCGATACGGGGCCCAGCTGGCGCAGCATGTCGACGGAGCCGCAATTGACCTCGATCTTCGCTTCCACCACGCGCGCCAGCGTGGCGCGGTCGAACAGGTCGCAGGTGAAGACCAGGCCGGCGGCGCCGTTCGTTTGCGCCGGCGCAAAGCCCGCCTGCAGCGCGCGCTCGATTTCGCCCAGCGAGACGGCGTCCACGTGCACGCCCGCTTCGCGCATCACGGCGAGCAGATGGATGTTCGAATTGGCCTTTTGTGCAAAGCGCACGGTGTCGAACTGCGCCAGCTGGGCTACGCGCGCGCGGATGGTGGCCGCGTCGTAGACCCACAGGGGCGTGCCGTGTTCCTGGGCGAGTTGGGCGAGGGTGGCGTCTGGCACTGGTTTCATGGTGGTTGTCTTTGTCATGTAATGAGGGGGCGGATAGCGCGGGCTAGGCCTGATAATCCGATTTACGTGCCGATCATGATGCGGGTTTTCTGTGTAAACATAAAATATCCAATTAAGCTGACCTTATTCATTTATGATATACCCATGACCATCTCCTTGCGCCATATCGAGGTTTTCCGCGCCATCATGACGACAGGCAGCGTGACGGGCGCCGCCGCCATGCTGCATACGTCGCAGCCCACCGTCAGCCGCGAGCTGGCGCGCCTCGAGCACTTGACGGGCTTGATCCTGTTCGAGCGCGAGCGGGGGCGGCTGCGCCCCACGGCCCAGGCGCTGCAGCTGTTCGAGGAAGTGCAGCGCGCGTATTTCGGCCTGGAGCGCATCGTCAGCACGGCGGCGGCCCTGCGCCAGTTCGACCAGGGGCAGCTGTCGATCGCCTGCCTGCCCGTGTTTTCCCAGTCGCTGCTGCCGCAGGCGTGCAAGCGCTTCGTCGCCGACTTTCCCAAGGTGAGCATCAGCATCACGCCGCAGGAGTCGCCGCTGCTGGAAGAGTGGCTGTCGGCGCAGCGCCACGATATCGGGCTGACGGAGGTGGGCAATGCGCCGCCCGGCACGGCGCTCGATCCCCTGATGTCCGTCGATGAGGTATGCGTGCTGCCGGACGGCCACCCGCTGTCCGGCAAGGCCGTGCTGGCGCCGACGGACTTCGCCGGCCAGTCTTTCATCAGCCTGGCCGCCGTCGACCCCTACCGCCAGCAGATCGACGCCATCTTCGCGCAGGCCGGCGTGGAGCGGCGCATGGCGCTCGACACGCACAGCGCCGCCTCCGTGTGCGCCATGGTGCGCGAAGGCGTTGGGCTGGCCATTGTCAATCCGCTCACGGCGCTCGATTTTGCGGGGCAGGGCTTGCAGATCCGCCGCTTTGCCGTGTCCCTGCCGTTCACCGTGAACGTCGTCAAGCCGCTGCACCGGCCCCTGTCTCAATTGGTCGCCCTGTTCGAGCAGGCGCTGCAGGCCCAGGCGGACGAGGTGAAAAGGCGCTTGCTGGCCCTATAAGGCAAACCCCAGCGCTCGTGGCGGGGTTTGCCTTTGGGGTTTGCTTAGGTAGTAAAATGGCGTTTTACTTATTCAGGCCTGATTACTTCGATGACCACAACCGCTACTCCCGTCCGCACCCGTTTCGCTCCCAGCCCGACCGGCTATCTGCACCTGGGCGGCGCCCGCACCGCTTTATACAGCTGGGCGTACGCCCGCCACTTCGGCGGCACCTTCGTGTTGCGCATCGAAGACACGGACGTGGAGCGTTCCACGCCGGAAGCCGTGCAAGCGATTATCGAAGGCATGCAGTGGCTGGGCCTGGACCACGACGAAGGCCCGTTCTATCAGATGGCCCGCATGGACCGCTACCGCGAAGTGGTGGCGCAGATGCTGACCGAGGGTACGGCCTACCATTGCTACTCGTCGCCGGAAGAAGTTGAAGCGATGCGCGAGCGCATGCGCGCCGCCGGCGAAAAGCCCCGCTACGACGGCACCTGGCGCCCGGAACCGGGCAAGACCCTGCCTGCCGTGCCGGCGGACCGCAAGCCCGTCGTGCGCTTCAAGAATCCGCTCGATGGCGACGTGACGTGGGATGACGTGGTCAAGGGCGCGATCACGATCTCGAACCGCGAACTGGACGACCTGGTGATCGCCCGCCCGGACGGCACGCCAACCTATAACTTCTGCGTCGCCGTCGACGACTGGGACATGGGCATCACCCATGTGCTGCGCGGCGATGACCACGTCAACAATACGCCGCGCCAGATCAACATCCTGCGCGCCATCGGCGCGCCGCTGCCGCTGTATGGTCACCTGCCGATGATTTTGGGTTCGGACGGCCAGAAGATGTCCAAGCGCCGCGACGCCGTCAGCGTGATGGATTATCCGGCACAGGGCTTCCTGCCTGAATCGATGCTGAACTACCTGGCGCGCCTGGGCTGGAGCCACGGCGACGATGAAGTGTTCTCGGTGGAACAGTTCTGCGAATGGTTCAACCTCGACCACCTGACCAAGTCGGCCGCGCAGTTCGACCTGGAAAAGCTCAAATGGCTCAATAACCAGTACATCAAGCAGGCCGACAACACCCGCCTGGCCGGCCTGGCCCGCCCGCAAATGATCGCCGCCGGCGCCGTCTTCGAAGGTGCGCCGGATCTGGCGCAAGTGCTGGGCATGATGAAAGAGCGCGCCAACACGGTCAATGAACTGGCTGACGCTTCGATGCTGTTCTTCCGCGAGCCGCAGCCGGAAGCGGAACTGGCAGCGCAGCACATCACGGATGCCATCAGGCCCGTGCTGGCGCAGTTTGCCGAGCGCATCGCCACGGTGGAGTGGAGCAAGGAAGCCGTGGCCGCCATGATCAAGGAAGTGCTGGCGGCCCACGCCATCAAGATGCCGCTGCTGGCCATGCCTTTGCGCCTGATTCTGACGGGCCAGCTGCAGACGCCGGCCATCGACCAGGTGGTGGTGATGTTCGGCCGCGACACCGTGCTGGCGCGCCTGGCAAAGTGGCTGTAATTGCCGCGCTGAATTGAGCGTGTAAATGCGGTGCAGAAACCGCCCCTATGAAAAGTTGCTCATAGACGAAAAAGGGTATTTGCAGAGTGAAACTTCTTTGCTATACTCTTGTTTCTGCACCAACGGGGGTATAGCTCAGCTGGGAGAGCGCTTGCATGGCATGCAAGAGGTCAGCGGTTCGATCCCGCTTACCTCCACCAGCAGCAAAATCGCAGTCAGGTTTTGTTAGTCGTTGAAGTGGTGCAGTAGTTGTTGGAAGTTCCGCGGTCCCCATCGTCTAGAGGCCTAGGACATCACCCTTTCACGGTGAGTACAGGGGTTCGAATCCCCTTGGGGACGCCAGGTAGTTGTGGTATAGTAGTGGCAGTTGTTTGTACTGATTGTTGTAAGTTCAGACCCGTAAAAAACGGAATCTGGATGGAAAGCAAGTAGTGGAACAAAGTCGCCAAGTGCGGCTTTTATTATTTCTGCGCCCGGGGGGTATAGCTCAGCTGGGAGAGCGCTTGCATGGCATGCAAGAGGTCAGCGGTTCGATCCCGCTTACCTCCACCAACAGCGCAGAAGTAAGGCAGCAAACTGCAGAAGCAAAAATGTAGCACCGAGGTCCCCATCGTCTAGAGGCCTAGGACATCACCCTTTCACGGTGAGTACAGGGGTTCGAATCCCCTTGGGGACGCCAGTTCAGTCTGGTGTTGTAGTAAGAAATAGCAGTGTTTCTGCGCCCGGGGGGTATAGCTCAGCTGGGAGAGCGCTTGCATGGCATGCAAGAGGTCAGCGGTTCGATCCCGCTTACCTCCACCAACAGCGCAGAAACGGGTAGGTAAAGCAGTAAATAAATCAAAGTCGCCTTGGGCGGCTTTTTTTATTTCCGGACTCTTTTCCGCCATACCCGACAGGGGAGTGTGGCGTAGGTCGGATTAGCGTAGCGTAATCCGACAGCACCATCTTCTGAAGCCAGCATCCGTATCCATGCCGCCTCCACCAACAGCGCATAAATCACATGATAATCAAAGTCGCCTCGAGCGGCTTTTTTTATTTCCGGGCCAATTTCGCCATACCCTTCGGCGAGCGTGGCCAAGCTATTAGCGCGCTGGCATGGCATGCAAGACGTCAGCGCTTGGCTCCCGCTGATGCCCATGCATGGGTTGCTGGAAGTCGAGGTGGCCAGCGGGCGGCGCATGGCCGGCCGTTATCAGCGTTCCGTTAGGCTGCCCAGCGGTCGCGATAGATCGGCGGTGAAGTCGACATATTGGGTGGAAAGCCCGCGTAGCTGGTCGAGCAGTGGACGGTTGTCTCCGCGCCGCCACTGAAAAGAATAGATTACCGGCGCTGGCATTTCGGCGGCGGCGAGCGGGAGCAGCAGACCCTGGTCAACCAGCTTTTGACTCCAGCCAGTGGGCAGTATGCCGATCCCGACAGAAGCAATCAGCATGCCGGCAATGGCCCCCCAATTATTGCAACTTATACGCTCAACGGCAGCGATACCGTGAGCCAGTAGCCAGTCATCAATCAGTCGCGTGGTGCCAGCTGAAGGCGGTAAGGCAACGATGGGCTGTCCAGCGTCAAGTAAATCGGCGGCGCCACGTAAGCCAGGCGGGTTGTCGGATATAGCCAGGGTTGGCGCGGCAAGCCAGATGAATTGTGCTTGGCTGACTGGTTGCGACAGGATGCCGTGGTGCGATGAGCGTCCGGCAATGATCGCAAAATCGAGCTCGCCCTTGGTGACACGGCTTTCCAGAACTGAACCCACGTCGACATAGGGTTCGAGCGTCAATTTGGGATGCAGTGCCCGGACTTGCGCAATGAACTGCGGTAGCCAGGTCAGCGCGCTGAGTTCGCCAACACCAAAGGCGCACCGGCCAACTAGCCCGGCAGAGGGGGCGAAGGCGGTACGTATTGCGGCGGCGTCATCGAGCAGCGCCAGCGCGCGTGGCAGCAATGCCTGGCCTGCATCGCTGAGTGCGGCGCGGTGGCCACTCCGGTCGAACAGATTGATGCCAAGCGCTTCCTCCAGTTCTGAAATGCGCTTGGAGAGAGACGATACGGACAAATGCAGGCGTTCGGCGGCAATCGCAAAGTTGGCGCAGGTGGCGGCCCAGTAGAACGCTTCGAGTTGCTTTAAAGTCATGGACATCACTTGTTCTCTTTTTTCGAAATTAATTGTACATAATTTTTCGCTTTTATCTAAATTGTGGTTGATCAAAAATGCTTGACAGGGCAAATCGCGTCGGTGCCAGGCGTTGGGCGGGCGGCATATGCAGGCCCTCGCCCTTCGCCAAAGTGATGCATGTAGCAGTGAAATGACGAGTTTGCTTTTTTTGAGAGGCGCAATGAACAAGAAGCGTTATGCAGTTATCGGCGGGGGGRTAAATGGCCTCGCAGTCGCACGTCAGTTATTGTTGGATTTTCCCGAAGCCACGGTGGTGCTGTTCGAAAAGGAGGCGAGTGTCGCCAGTCATCAGTCCAGCCACAATTCGGGTGTGGTCCATGCCGGTCTGTACTACGAGCCGGGGGGGCTCAAGGCACGACTTTGCAGGCGCGGGGGCGAATTGATTGGCAACTATTGCCGCGACAATGCGATCCCCTACGACGAGTGCGGCAAAGTTGTCGTCGCGCTACAAGAGGAAGAGTTGCCTCGCCTGGAGGCGATTTATCGGAAAGCGCAGGCCAACGGTGTGCCTGGCGTGCGGCTGATCGGCTCAAATGAGCTGCGCGAAATCGAGCCCAACTGCATCGGCCTGGGCGCCTTGCATTCACCGAAAACGGCGATTGTCAGTTACGGTCAAATTGCGGCCCGAATCGCCGATGAAATCAGGGAACGTGGCGGGCGCATTTGTCTGAATTCGCCGGTTGAGCGCCTGCTTGAGCAGGGCGGCGAAGTACGGGTCGAACTTGCAGACGGAGAGGTCTTCGATACGGTATTCGATCAGGCAATTGCCTGCGCGGGTTTGCAGTCAGATCGCCTGGCAGAGCGTTCGGGCGATCAGGACACGCCACGCATCGTACCGTTCTTCGGCCAGTATTACGTGATCGACGAGGCTTTCAAGTCGCATGTCAAAGGCTTGATCTACCCGGTGCCGGACCCGCGCTTTCCTTTCCTCGGGGTGCATTTCACAAAGCGTATCGACGGACAGATGACGATCGGCCCGAATGCTTTCATATCCTTCGGTCGCGAGAACTATGACGGCCGCAGCATGAACCTGGCCGACATCTTCAATTTTGCCAGCTACCCCGGCTTTTGGAAGTTTGCCGCCCGTAACCTGCCGGCGACGCTTCGGGAACTGAAGACGGTGGTCAGCGAGGCGAGCTTTGTCCGCGAGGCGGCGCGCTATGTGCCGACGCTTGCCTCGGTCGGTATTGTTCCGGCGGTTCGTGGGATCCGTGCCCAGGCAATGGAGGCCAATGGTGCGCTGGTTGACGATTTCGTGATTCGCCAACACGGCAACATTACCCACATCCGCAATGCACCGTCACCAGGGGCGACATCGTCGCTAGCCATTGCTGAATACATTGTGCGTGAAGTGATGAGGCGCTGAGTTTGCGTAGCGGACAACGTACGGTTGTCTGTCGCTCCCCAGCCAGCCCCAACTCGAACGCTCTAGGCGAAAAAGAAAAAAATTAATTCATGAAGGAGACATTTTGAACATTCAAAAAACGGAACAGGAAACCCCGGCACAGACAAAAAGTCGTTTGCGCAAAGTGGCGGCAGCGACCATCGTCGGCTCAATGTTGGAGTGGTATGACTTTTATCTTTACGCGACGATGGCGTCGATTGTCTTCAGCAAGGTCTTCTTCGATACCTCGGACCCGGCGAATGCATCGCTGCAAGCCTTTGCCACCTTCGCCATCGGCTTTGTGGCGCGACCGATCGGGGGGCTGTTCTTCGGCTACTTTGGCGACCGCTACGGGCGCAAGAAAATGTTGTTCGTTACTTTCTGTATGATGGGCTTGTGCACGACCGCCATTGGCCTGATCCCTTCCTACGCCAGCATCGGCGTTTGGGCGCCCCTGTGCCTGGTGCTGATCCGGATTGTGCAGGGCCTGGGCGCCGGTGCTGAACTGGCGGGGGCGGCGGTAACTTCCTACGAACATGCGGCCGACAACAAGAAGGGGCGACAAGGTGCGTGGCCTGCATTGGGGCTGAACCTTGGCCTGTTGCTATCGTCGCTGACCGTTTATCTGCTGACCGTCAATGGCGACAAGTTTTTGCTTGCCGGCGGTTGGCGCATTCCCTTCATCCTCAGTTTCGTGCTGGTGCTGGTTGGGCTCTGGGTGCGTGGGAGTCTGCCGGAAACGCCAGAGTATCACCACTTCGAGGAAAGCCATCGCCAGAAGAGGCCGTTCCGCGAATTGTGGAAAACCAATCTTAAGGGCCTGGGCGTCGTCTTCTTTGTCGCCATCGGTTACAACGCACTGAGCTATGTCTTCAAGACCTTCTCGCTGGCCTACCTGACCCAGTTCAAAGGCATTTCGGCCAGCGTGACATCGCTATCGGTGACACTGGCCAGTCTGGTCGCAATCTTTACCGTCCCGCTCTTCGGCTATCTGTGTGACAAGTTCAGCAGCAAGAAGCTGCTGATCGTCGGCGGCCTGCTGTCAGCATTGTTCGCGTACCCGTTCATGCAGTTGCTGGACAGCGGCGAGAACAGGCTGATTTACCTGGCGCTGATCGTCGGCACCGGGGTGCTGGCGCCGATGATGTTCGCCCCACAGGGCTCTTTCCTCAGTCGCCAGTTTGCCGTGCAAAACCGCTCGACGGGGGTCGGTTCGGGGCGTGAAATCGGCACTGCCATTGCCGGCGGTATTGCCCCGTTGTGGGCGTTATCAATGGTTGCCCAGTCTGCGACTCGTGACACGAGCGCAGTGGCCTTGATGCTCACGTGCTCCGGAGCGATCGTCGCATTGGCGGCATACTTCGACCAAGGTTATCGCTTCAGCCATTACAAGAACTGATGGTCAAGGCGGCGGGCCAAGCGTGCTCAGCTCCTCCCGCCGCCCAACCCTTGTATGTCGTGGGTTTGGGCCAGTGCAAACGAAGGGGGGCAAGAGGCTTTCCTTTTGCTTGTCTGGCTGCTGTTGCTGAGGACATGTACCTCGCCCGCGCAGCCGATCGATTGCACATTGAGCAACCGCCGCCGTGAACGGTTTCCTCCATGGAAAATAAGATGGGCTAGCAGTTGATTTCGTGAATCGCCCCATGCTATACTTCGCGCACGCTTTTTTGAGGGGCTAAGCAAAGCCTTTAGCGAAGAGTCCGCTGAGAGTAAAACCAGCACAGGTCCCCATCGTCTAGAGGCCTAGGACATCACCCTTTCACGGTGAGTACAGGGGTTCGAATCCCCTTGGGGACGCCAGGATTTAGTTGTAAAGTAAGGTTGCAGTGCTGAATGGGCCTGACGAGTCAGGCTTTTTTTGTTGCTGCGATTGCTGCAGTACCGGGTCAGGATGCGAAGTAATGCATTCAGGACAGATTTCTGTCCCCATCGTCTAGAGGCCTAGGACATCACCCTTTCACGGTGAGTACAGGGGTTCGAATCCCCTTGGGGACGCCAGATTCGCGCAGTGTGCGGCCAGCATGAATGCCAGCCGCAAGCAGTACCAGGTCGGGATGCAGAGTAGCGCATTCAGGACAGATTTTCTGTCCCCATCGTCTAGAGGCCTAGGACATCACCCTTTCACGGTGAGTACAGGGGTTCGAATCCCCTTGGGGACGCCAGACCGGCTGAATCAGCCAACAACAAAGCCGCCTGGTGACAGTGCGGCTTTTTTGTTGTTCGCCGTCATCTCAACGTTGTTCATCTTTCTCCGTCATTCATGCCTTTACCTACTGATCGTGCGCCATCGTTGGCTATCTTCTGCAAAGTCGTCGACAACTACGGCGATATCGGCATTTGCTGGCGACTGGCGCGGCAGTTGCACGGCGAGCATGGCGTGGCCGTCACCCTGTGGGTCGATGATTTGCCCAGTTTTCTGCGCATCTGCCCCGGCATCGATGTCACGGCCGACGCGCAGCAGGCGTGCGGCGTTACCGTGCGCCACTGGCGCGGCCAGGATGGCGCGTTTGCGCCCGCCGATGTTGCCGACATCGTCATCGAGTTCTTTGCCTGCGATATTCCGCCCGGCTACATTGCCGCCATGGCGCAGCGCGCGCCGCATCCCGTGTGGCTGAACCTGGAAGGCTTGACGGCGGAAGAGTGGGTCGAGGGGTGCCACGCGCTGACGTCGCCGCGCCACGGCATGATCAAGCATTTCTTTTTCCCCGGTTTTACGGATAAGACGGGCGGCCTGCTGCGCGAAGCGGCGCTGGATGAAAAAAGGCTGGCCTTCCAGGCCGATGCGGCTGGCATGGCGGCATTCCTGGGGCAATTCGGCGTGACGCCGGCAGAGGTTGGCGCATTAAAGGTGTCGCTGTTCTGCTATCCGCACGCGCCCGTGGCCGAGCTGTTCGCCGCCTGGCAGGCGGCGAGCGAGCCCGTGGCCTGTCTGGTGCCGGAAGGCGTCGCGTTCGATGCCGTTCAGGCATTTTTCGACGGCGATGCGGCAGTGGCCGGGGCGGCGCGCACGCGTGGCGCGCTGACTGTGCGTGTGCTGCCCTTCGTGCCGCAGGATGATTACGACCGCCTGCTGTGGGCCTGCGACGTGAATTTTGTGCGCGGCGAGGATTCGTTCGTGCGCGCCCAATGGGCGGGCAAGCCTTTTATATGGCATATCTATCCGCAGGATGAAAACTTGCACCACGTCAAGCTGCGCGCCTTTCTGCAGCGCTATGCCGTCGATGCCGCGGGACCGGTGGCCAGTCTGGTGCAGGCGGCGCTGGCCTGGAATGGCGCCGCTGCGGAGGCGCCCGCGTGGAACGTGCTGTGGCCCGCATGGCAGGCGGATCTGCCTCGAATCGGCGCGCACGCGCAGGATTGGCAGCGGCGCATGCGGCTCAATGGCGATCTGGCAAGTAACTTGCTGGCGTTTGCGAGTGCGACGAGATAGGCGCTTGCTTAAAATTAAGGTAAAATGCCCGGTTATTTCTCACGTATTTTTAACCGATCAAACGCAAGCTTGCGGCGCTGATGGCGCCCAGGCGGCAGATGATCTTCATGCAACCCACTTTTTACGTACATTCCTATGAAACCCGCAAAAGAAATTCGTGTTGGCAATATCATCATGGTCGACAGCAAGCCAATGATCGTGTTGCGTTCTGATGTCAACGGTTCGAGCCGCACGGGCTTCACCTACAAATGGAAGATGAAAAATCTTCTGACGAACACCCCGATGGAAAACGTGTTCCGCGGCGACGACAAGTTCGACGTTGTTGTTCTGGATAAAAAGCCAGTAACGTATTCCTACTTCGCCGATCCACTGTTCGTCTTCATGGACGCCGAGTACAACCAGTACGAAATCGAAGAAGAAAACCTGGGCGATGCACTGCATTACCTGAAGGATGGCATGGAATGCGAAGCCATTTTCTACGACGGCAAAGCCATCTCCGTGGAACTGCCTACGACCATCGCCCGTCAAGTGGTGTACTCGGAGCCTGCAGTCAAGGGCAATACGTCGGGTAACGTCCTGAAAGAAGCCAAGATCGAAAACGCCATCGACGCGCACCGCCACATCGTGCAAGTGCCGCTGTTCGTTGCTCAGGACGACGTCATCGAAATCGACACCCGCACCAACGAATACAAGCGTGTCGTGCGCAACTAATCGATGTCCGGCGCGGCATGCGTGGCCCGGCAAACGCCGGCCAGGCTTGCTCAAGTTGTCGATCATCAAGAAACGCTGCCTTCGGGCAGCGTTTTTTTGCTTAAAAAATAATTCCTTATCACAACTATTAGTTTGCAAGGACTGCTATGCTACGGCTATCACACTGTTGCGTTTAAAACAGTGAAGTTTCCTGGAGACTCCATGCAGCGCAGTCACTCGTTACGCAATGGCCCCGCCCGGGGCGTCGCGGCCGCGCCGGCGCGTACCTCGCGTCCGGTGCTGGCCCGTGCCACGGCGCCGGCCAGTCCCATGGCCCATCTGCTCGACGCGGGCGTGTTGCCGCAACAGCAGATGATGCAGGCCGGCAAGCTCAGTTCGCATGCGCTGACGTCGCAGTACCTGGCGCGCATCCGTTCGCTGTGCAGCATAGGCGCGCGCGCCCATGCCGGCATTGAAATCAATCCCGATGCGCTGAAAATCGCCCTGGAAATGGACCGCGAACGCCAGGGACACAAGGTGCGCGGCCCCTTGCACGGCATCCCCATCGTCTTGCGCGACAATATTGCCACCGGCGACCGCATGAAGACGCGCACGCAGGCGCCGTCGGCCACGCATGCCAGCTGCGACTCTTTTGTCGCCTCGCGCCTGCGTGCGGCCGGCGCCGTCATCATCGGCAAAAGCAATTTACGCCAGTGGGCGGCCGTCAGCGTGCCGCATGCCAGTGCCAGCTGGGCTGGCCTGACCATCCTGGCCGTCGACAGCGAAACGGACGGCTCCATCGTCGCGCCCGCGTCCGCGTGCGGCCTGGTCGCCATCCAGCCGACGGGCAGGGCCGCCGTCGCCGGGCAAGCCACGGCCGGACCGATGGCGCCCAGCGTGCGCGAGGCGGCCTGGCTGCTGGCGGCGCTGAACGGCGACAGCGTGGCCGATACCGCTGTCCTGAATTGTTCCGGCTTGCAAGGACGCCGCATCGGCGTGGCGCGCAGCCTGTTTGGCCGCTGCACCGAGACCGATGCCGTGATCGAACTGGCCCTGCAGGTATTGCGCGCGCAGGGAGCCGAGCTGGTCGACGCGCTGCCGGCGCCCGGCGCCATCGGCGACTGGCTGCAGGATCATGGGTTCGACGCGCTGGTGGGGCCCACTTGCCATGCCGTGCCGCTGGCGCAGACAGGCCAGCCGCACATCACGGTGCCCGCAGGCATGGTGTGCGGCTTGCCGGTCGGGTTGTCGTTCATCGGCGCCTTACATGCCGAGATGCAACTCCTTGCGATGGCGTATGCGTATGAGCAGGCGACCTTGCACCGGCGCACGCCGGCATTGCCGTCCAGCATCACCGAGGCGCTGCGCTGAGCATGATATTTTCCCTTTCTTTAGCGATCCGTTGATATCCTATGCTTGCAACTTTGCTGCTGAGTGCGGCCGTGACCGCCGCGACCACTCCCTTTGATGTGACGCAACTGTCCGGCAGCTGGTCCGACAGCGTCAATGCCAACAGCGTGTGCGACCAGGCGCGGCACTTTACGCGCATGCAGCTGTCTGACGATCATGTGCGCCTGGCGATCTTCAATGACCGTACCTGGAAAAGCAAGCTGGGTGAAACCAACCGCTTTGCCGCCACGGTCGTGGCGGAAACGGAACACAGCCTGACTTTGCGCTATGACAATGAAACCCGCCTGAATGCGAATGGCAAGCTGGTGGAATGGCAGTTGATCATTGTCGCGCCCGGCGTGTACCGCTGGCGCGAAACGGATTGGCCGGAAGGCAAGGTCAATGGCGTGGTGGGCATCCGCTGTTCGCCTTGATGCGGTGTGAAAGGCTGACATGCCATTCTGCTATGCTGTGCGCATTATTTTTTGCTTCCAGGAGATTGCATGTCCGCACGTTTGCTGTTAACACTGTTCATGGGCGCGGCCGTGGCGCTGGCCGCCATGCCGGCGCAAGCCCGTACGCCCAGATTGTCGCTCATTGAGCAGGCGCAAAGCTGCGACGGCGGCCATACCTGCCCGTATTTCCCCGATGTCTACAAGGCGGACTACGCCTTTCGCAAGGCCTTCAATGTGGGCTTGAAAAAGGCTGGCCTGAAGCGGCAGCTCTGGGTGCCCGATGGCGTGGCCAGTCCGCTCAAGCCAGTCGAGATCGATGGCAAGGCACGCCTGCTGAGCAGCGTCTGCGAACCGCACAATTGCGGTCACCGCTACTCCATCCTGTATGACCCGGTCGCGCGCAGCATGACGGGCGTCTACATGGGCAGCGATGCCAAGGGCGGCTTGCTCACCGTGTATTTCGGCGAGCCCAGCATTGCCGAAGCCGACTTGCTGTACAAGAACTGATGCACGCGCCACTACGCATTTCCAGCGAGCGCGGCGAACTGGACGTGGCCATGATCCACGGCTACCTGAGCGAGCAGTCGTACTGGAAGCGTGGCGTGGCGCTGGAAACCGTGCGCAAGGGCATTGACAATGCCCTGTGTTTCGGCGGCTATGTGGATGGCCAGCAAGTGGCGTTCGCCAGGGTCATCACCGACTACACGGACTTTGCCTACCTGCGCGACGTATTCGTGCTGCCCGCTTGCCAGGGAAGGGGATACGGCAAGCAACTGGTGGCTGCCGTGCTCGGCGATGAGCGCTTGCGCGATGTCGTCTGGATGCTGGGAACCGATGATGCGCATGGCCTGTACGCGGGCTTTGGCTTTGCGCCGCTGGAGGCGCCGCAGAAGTATATGCGCCGGCCGGTGCGCGGGAAATTATCAAAATAACCTTTAGACGTCAAGATAACTATTGACATTATTATACATAATAATGTTGCCTTGATAATGACGTTATGTCATTATGCGCGCTCTGCTGTAGTGTTGGAGCGGTGCTTTCCCTTGCCGTGGCCATGCGGCCCCGGCAAGGGCGAAATAGCAGTGCAGTCGGTCATCCCTGGCAGGTTCTCTCGTCACTTTGAAGGAATACATCATGAAACAATATGGAGCCGAGTTTCTCGGTACGTTCTGGCTGGTGCTGGGCGGCTGCGGCAGCGCCGTACTGGCCGCCGCCTTTCCCGGCCTCGGCATCGGCTTTGCCGGCGTGGCGCTGGCATTTGGCCTGACGGTGCTGACGATGGCCTACGCCATCGGCCACATCTCGGGCTGCCACCTGAATCCCGCCGTTTCGATCGGCCTGTGGGCCGGCGGCCGTTTTCCTGCCAATCAATTGTTGCCTTACATCATAGCGCAAGTGCTGGGCGCCATCGTGGCCGGCGGCGTGCTGTATGTGATCGCCAGCGGCCAGGCCGGTTTCGACGTCAGCAAGGGTTTTGCCTCGAACGGCTACGGCGCCCATTCGCCGGGCGGCTATTCGATGCTGTCGGCCCTCGTCATTGAAATCGTGCTGACGATGTTTTTCCTGATCGTCATCCTGGGCGCCACCGACAAGCGCGCTCCGGCCGGCTTCGCGCCGCTGCCGATCGGCCTGGCCCTGACCCTGATCCATCTGATCAGCATCCCCGTGACGAATACCTCCGTCAACCCGGCCCGCAGCACGGGCGTGGCGCTGTATGTGGGCGACTGGGCCACCAGTCAGCTGTGGCTGTTCTGGCTGGCGCCCATCATCGGCGCCCTGCTGGGCGCGCTGGCCTACCGCCTGATCGGCAGCGAGCAGGGCAAGTCCGGCGCCTAGCGCGCCTGTCGCCAGCGGGCCTCAGGGATCGGCGATGACGAGGCCCGCCAGCGCCGGTGTCAGGAAAGCGTTGGTCAGGGCGGCGCGGCCGCCATTGTTCCATACCTTGACATCCCAGCTCTTGCCCTTGCCGCCATATGTGGCGTAGCTCTCGACCTGATCCATGGTGTCAAGGGCGCTGGTCAGGCTGGCGGAGATGGCCGAGATGCGGGTTTTCTTGCCTGCATGCCCATGCCTGTCATTGACCCGCAGCATGATAAAGTCGGTGCAGTCGCGCGCCACGGCCGGCGCCCGGCTCTCCAGGTTGTAGTCGCGTGCCGCCGTGATGTTGCTCGCCGGTCCATGCCCTCTGGGCACGGCGACGACGCCGATGCCGCCCACGCCGATCTTTTGCAGGCCATTGTCTTTCAGCGCGGTGGCGACGGCATCGTCGCTGATGCCGAAGATCTTGCCGAAGGTGGCGGACCAGGTCAGCCACAACGTGTTGAACGTCACCCACGCCATGTTGCTGTCGTCGAGGCGGATGAAAAACTTGCTGTTGTCGGTCAGCGCGCCCTGATGCCGCTGGACGCACCTGAAACGCGCGCCTTCGCCGGCCAGCTTGGTGGTCGAGTCGAACGCCTGTTCGCTCGAGACGATGGTGGCGCCCAGAGTCCCGGCGCTGGCCATCAGGCCGTCGTCGCCCAGCGCGTGGTGCTGGTTGCTGTAGGTGGGCGAGAGGCCTGCCTGCGCCCCGCCGCGGCGGCCACGGTTTTCCATCGCCGCCACGGCGCCATGATCGCGCACCTTGACGACATAGCCCATGTTAAAGCCGCCGAAATGGTAGTCGAGTTCCAGCGTCGTGGGGGCGAGCGCCGCGCCGTAAGTGCCGCCCAGGCGGATGCGGAAGGGGTCGATTGCCGCGATTTCGGGCTTGTCGTAATCCTGCGCCTTCGTGTTCCACGCGACGGCGGAGTGGTCATGGCCGACCGTTTCGCCTTCCACCGTCAGCTGCTGCAGCAGCGTGGCGCGGTCGGCTGCCAGCGGCAGGGTCTTGCTGAACAGATGTCCCCTTTGCGACAGTAGCGGCGACAGCCACACTTCTTCACTCGTCATGTCCACATAGGCCGCGCCGGCCGGAGCGGGCCTCTTGCGCTGAACGCTGTATCCGGCGGCGGCGCCCGGCTGCAGCACGGTTTGCGCCGGCGCGTCGTGCGCGGCGAGCGCGCGCTGCCCCATGATGTCGGCTTCCTCCTCGAGGTGCCGTTCGTCGTTCAGCGGCACGCCTTTGGCCTGCAGCGTGGCGCGTACGCGGCCCTGTTTTTGTTGCACGACATGCCAGGCTTCGTGCGGCACATGCGCTTCCTGTCCCGGCGCCACGTGAATCTCGTTGCCCTGGGCGTAGGCAAGGGCTTGCAGCTGCGCCGGCCGGGCGGAGTTGTAATGGACGCGGACATCGTCGAGCGCCATGCCGGACAGATTTTCCATGCCGCTTTTCAGGCGGTCGGGCAAGCCCGTGCGGTTGGCGTTCGGGCCGCCGCCGGCATGCGCTGGCGGCGACGCGCCCGGAATCATGGCGCTCTGGCTCTTCCGCTGAGCCATTCTGGGGCCGTCCGCCATCAGTTGCGCGAGGTGTTGCCGGGCCAGCGTGGAGGGGCGCAGGTCGGCCAGGGCAGGGGGCGTCTCACTGGCTTGCCGAGGCGCTGATGTTTGCTGAGCGGTACCCTGTGCTTCCTGCCTGGCCTGTCTCATGCTGATCCTTCGCAACGTTGTGTCGGGAATGCGGATGTCGCCGGAAAGCATGCCTGACGTCGCATGCACTGGATTATTTTACAACAATCAACGGCCTTATAACCGCCACTCGCTCAGGTAATGTTGCGGCGTGCGGCCCAGGATGCGGCGGAACATGGCGCTGAAGGCGCTGGGGCTGGCGTAGCCGAGCGCATAGGCGATGGCGGCCACGCCTTCGCCCCGGTCCAGGCGGCAGAACGCCTCGGCCAGATGCACTTGCTGCAGCCATTGCCGGTAGTGCAAGCCCGTTTCCTTGGGGAACAAACGGATCAGGGTGCGCGCGCTGGCACCCGCGTCCTGGGCCCAGTCCTCGATGCTGCGCCGGCTGCCGGGCGCTTCCATGATGGCCGAACAGACGGCCACCAGCCGGCGGTCGCGCGGCCAGGGTATGGCGATGGGCACGGTATCGGCGGCGGCCAGTTCCGACAGGATCAGGTGCGCCAGCCAGTCGCCGCGTCCCTCGAGCGCGTATTCGACCGGCTCGGCCAGCAGCGCCAGTATCAGTTCGCGCAGCAGCCGGCTCACTTCCAGTACCTTGCAGGCGGGGCCGAAGACGGCGGCCACCTGCGCATCGATGTACACGGTGCGCATGCTCAGCTTGCTAAGTATGTGCAATTCATGCACTACGCCCACGGGGATCAGCAGGGCACGGCGCGGCGGCAAGATCCACACGCCGTGCTCGGTGGTCACGCGCATCACGCCTTCCGTGGCAAACAGCAGCTGCGCCCGCACATGGCAGTGCGGCGGCGTGTAGTCGGACGCCTCATATTGCTTGGACATGGCCGTCACCGGGCGCGCCACGTGCTGGTAGTCATGCGCATTGGTGCTGCGGGTGAAGGGCATGCCGTCTTCGTCGGCCAGGGCAGGGTGGGTCGTGTACATGGTGGCGGCGGAAAAAGTGGCGCCGGGCAGGTGCGGAATGTCACTTACTCGACGATTATTGGAAGTTAGTAGTTCAGTGGCCATACTATACTGCTTTCTTTGCCGGGCTGCCTGCCGCGCCCGATCACTGCGGAAGATTCATGCACACCATCACCCCATCTCCCGCCGCCATGCCGGCGGCCACCACACTGTCCAGTTCACAACAGCAATCCGGCCTGGCCATGCACATCCTGGGCGCCGTCGCCTTCGTGCACCTGCTCAATGACTTGATCCAGGCCCTGTTGCCCTCGATTTATCCGATGCTGAAAGCCGAGTTTTCACTCAGTTTTACCCAGGTCGGCCTTATAACCCTGACGTTCCAGTGCACGGCATCGTTGCTGCAGCCGTGGATCGGCTTGTACACGGACCGCCGTCCGCTGCCATTCCTGCTGCCTGTCGGCATGTGCTTCACCCTGGCCGGCGTGCTGATGCTGGCCGTCGTCTCAACCTTCCCGACCCTGCTGCTCGCCGCTGGCCTGATCGGCGTCGGTTCCTCGACTTTCCACCCGGAAGCGTCGCGCGTGGCGCGCATGGCCTCGGGCGGGCGCTACGGCTTTGCCCAGTCGCTGTTCCAGGTGGGCGGCAATGTGGGTTCCGCCCTGGGGCCGCTGCTGGCGGCCGCCGTCATCGTGAACCGTGGCCACGGCAATATCGCCTGGTTCAGCTTGCTGGCCGTGCTGGCCATCGGCATACTGTACAAGGTCAGCGGCTGGTACCGCGGCCACCTGGCCAGCTTCAAGCCGAAGGCGGGCGGTCATGGCCCGAACTTGTCGCGCAACAAGGTAATGGGGGCGCTGGGCGTGCTGGCCCTGCTGGTGTTTTCAAAATACATCTACATGGCCAGCCTGTCGAGTTACTACACCTTTTACCTGATCGATAAATTCCACCTTTCGCTCGGCGATGCCCAGCTCTATCTGTTCCTGTTCCTCGCCGCCGTGGCGGCCGGCACCTTCATGGGCGGACCCATCGGCGACCGCATCGGGCGCAAGCGCGTGATCTGGATTTCCATCCTGGGCGCCGCGCCGTTCACTCTGCTGCTGCCGTATGTCGACCTGTTCTGGACGGCCGTATTGACGGTAATCATCGGCTTTGTGATTTCTTCCGCTTTTTCCGCCATCGTTGTCTTTGCGCAAGAATTGGTGCCGGGTAAGGTGGGCATGATCGCGGGCATCTTCTTTGGCCTGATGTTCGGCGTGTCCGGCATCGCCGCGGCGGCCATGGGCCACCTGGCCGACGTGGCGGGCATCGCCTATGTGTATAAAATCTGCTCCTACCTGCCGCTGCTGGGCATCCTGACGGTACTGCTGCCGCATATCGAGCAGGCGAAAAAATAAGCGGGGGACGCGGGAGGGCTTGACGGCCCGCCCGCGCGCATGCGATATTCGTCCCATGATCACTTTCATCCTCCCTCCAGTTTTTGCATCCGGCGCCGCTGCTGCGCTGTGTCCGTGTACCTGGCTTCGTGAGGATGCGGCCCGGCGCCGTTAAACTTTTTATTCCTCATTCCGATGGCCACAGTGTTGAAAAACCTGTGGCCATTTTCTTTTTCCGCCCCACTTTGGAAAGACCCGCATGACACTTCACCTGTACGACACGTATAGCCGCAGCCTGCGGCCATTCGAGGCCATCGAGCCGGGCAAGGCGGGCCTGTACGCCTGCGGCCCCACCGTCTACGATTACGCGCACATCGGCAACCTGCGCACCTATCTGTTCGTCGACGGCTTGCGCCGCGCGCTCGAGTTCAACGGCCTGCAGGTACGCCACGTGATGAACATCACTGACGTGGGCCACCTGACGTCGGATGCGGACAGCGGCGACGACAAGGTCGAGGCCAGGAGCCGGCGCAGCGGCAGGTCGGCATGGGACATCGCCGCGGCATTCACGCGCGCGTTCGAAGAGGATTTGCGCCAGCTCAATATCCTGCCGCCCACCGTCTGGTGCCGGGCCACCGACCATATCGCCGAGCAGATCGCTTTTATTGCGGACCTGGAAGCGAAGGGCTATACCTACCGCACGGCTGACGGCATGTATTTCGACACCACGCGCCAGGACGGTTACGGCCAGCTGGCGCGCCTGAATCGCGACGGCCTGCAGGCGGGCAAACGCGTGGAACTGGGAGAAAAACGCGACATCTGCGACTTCGCACTGTGGAAGTTCAGCGGCGTGCCGGGCCAGCGGCAGATGGAATGGGACAGTCCCTGGGGCCTGGGCTTTCCCGGCTGGCATATCGAATGCTCGGCCATGGCGGAAAAGCACCTGGGCACGTATTTCGACATCCATTGCGGCGGCGAAGACCATGTGGCCGTTCACCACAGCAATGAGATCGCGCAGACGCAAGCGCGCCATGGCACGCGCCTGGCCAATTTTTGGCTGCACGGCGCTTTCCTCAAGACGCAGGAGGCGAAGATGTCGAAGTCCTCGGGCGACTTTTTACGCCTGCAAAGCCTGGTGCAGCAGGGTGTGGACCCCTTGGCCTACCGCTACCTGTGCCTGGGCGCCCACTACCGCAGCAGCCTCAATTTCACGGACGAAGCCTTGCGTGCCGCCATCAGCGGCCTGGCACGCCTGCGCGTCGCCGTGCATGCATTGAGCGAAGGGCGGGGCGAGGTGCAGGGTGAGGCCGACCCCGTGTGGCTGGCGCGTTTTATGACCTGCATCAACGATGACCTGAACTTTCCGCGCGCCCTGGCCGTGGCCTGGGAATTGCTGAAAAGCGGCCTGCCTGATGCTGTGAAAAAGGCCACCATGGCCCGTTTCGACTCCGCCCTGGGTCTCGATCTGCTGGCCTGGCAGCCGGCGCAGGTGAATGTGCCGCAGCCAGTGCAGGCGTGGATGGCGGAACGGGCCATCGCCCGCGCGCAGCGCCAGTGGGCCGAGGCGGACCGTCTGCGCGCACTGGCGCGCGCGGCCGGCTACGACATCGACGATACGCCGCAGGGGCAGCAGGCGCGCGTCTTGTGATGATGCTCTGTGTCCCGGCGAGGCATAATGATGGCCCGATGAAACTGGAGATGCCGTGAAGCGTCGTTTGCTGTTACTGAGTTGTAGCCTGGCCTTTTCTGCCGCGCAGGGGGCCAGCGGGTGTCCGGGCTTTCCCGCGCTGGCCACATCCAGCGAGGCGCTGCTGGCGCAGGTGCGCGCGCTGCCGCCCGTTGGTGTCGACAGGGAGCGGCAGGCGTGCGCGCCGGCGACCGTCATCGATTTCGCCTACAGCGGCGGCACCCTGTGCAGCTTCGGCGGCGACGTCGAGGCCGCGACGGCCGCCGTCACCCGCCTCGCGGAGGGTGGGGAACTGGTCGAATACCTGTACCTGTTTGCGTATGCGCCGGCCACGCACGCGCGCCTGCTGGCGCTGCTGGGCGCGCGTTTTAAGCCAGTCGACAAGGCGGCCTGGCCGGCCTTCCTGCAGGGCGCCAGGCCGGGCAAGGAAACCACGGCCCTGTTTGCGCACGGCGGCTACTATATTTCGCTGGGCAAGCCCACCGGGGGCGATCCCGCGCAATGGTATTCGAATGTGATCTTTGAAAAAATGGATAAACCTGCGCTGGGCGTGCGCAAAGTCTGCCAGGAGGGGCGCGATGGCTGAAGCGGACGCCTTTCCTGCGGCCTTGGCGTACACGCTGGCCGGGCTGCTGCCTGCGCTGGCCCAAGGCCAGCTGCACGCGCCGTCGGCACCGTTTGACGTGCATCAGGATGGCCGGCTGCTGCGCATCCCCGCGCGCACGTATTACGACCGCGGGCAGCTGCTGAACTGTACGCGGCTGGCCGGCGACGCAGGCGTGCTCGCCCTGTGCCTGGGCACGCGCCACCATGACGGCCATCTGCGCGAAGCGTGTGCAAGGCAGCTGCTGCAGCAGGAGCGGGCGTGGACGGTGCCCTTCGTCGTGCACCTGTGCGGCGAATACGTGCTGGAGATTGTCGCGGTCATTGGCGCGGCGCTGCCTGCCTGGAATACGGAAGCGCTGGCGCGCTACCTGCGGGAGAACCCAGCGTATCTCGATACGCTGGAGCGGCGCAGCATCAGCTACTGGAGTTGCTACTACCGCGGGCAGTACCCTGTGTGGGACGGCTATCCGGGACGCAGGACCATGGCGGCCCTGCGTACCTTGCAAGGCCTTACGCCTCGATAAAGCGCATCTTGAAGCTGCGGCCCTTGATGTTGCCGAAGTCGCGGCCCAGGGTATTGCCAGCGTTCAGGCGCTTGAACGCCGCTTCGGCCACCTTGCGGTCCAGCGCCACGTAGGTCATGAACTCGAACACGTTGATTTTGCCCACCTGCTCCTTGGTGAGGCCCGCGTCGCCCGTCAATGCGCCGAGCAGGTCGCCCGGGCGCAGCTTGTCCTTCTTGCCGCCCATGATGCACAGGGTGACCATCGGCGCCGGCAGCGCCTCTGCGCCATCGTCCTCGTTCAGCTCCTTCAGGTCGTGCCATTCGGCGGCGCTGTTCTGGTACTGCTCGATCAGCTTGACCCATTTTTTCTCGTTCGGCGCGCACAGCGACAGGGCCAGGCCCTTCTTGCTGCCGCGGCCCGTGCGGCCGATGCGGTGGATGTGCACTTCCGTGTCTTTCGACACGTCGACGTTGATCACGGCGCCCAGATCGGAAATATCGAGGCCGCGCGCGGCGACGTCGGTGGCCACCAGCACGGAGCAGCTGCGGTTGGCGAACAGCACGAGGATTTCATCGCGCTCGCGCTGTTCCAGCTCGCCGTACAGGGCCAGCGCGGAAAAGCCCTGCTGGCGCAGTTCGTCGGCCAGTTCGCGGCAATGCACCTTGGTGTTGCAGAAGGCCAGCGTGGATTCCGGCTTGAAGTGTTTCAACAGCTTGCCGACGGCGCCGTTGCGCTCGTCGAAGCCGATTTCATAGAAGCGCTGCTCGATCTTGTCGTTGTCGTGCTGCGCCTCGACCGTCACTTCCAGCGGATTGACGAGGAACGACGCCGTGGCGCGGCGGATGTCTTCCGGGTAGGTGGCCGAGAACAGCAGGGTCTGGCGGCGCGCCGGGCAGGCGCTGACGATGCCGGCGATTTCCTCGTAAAAGCCCATGTCCGTCATGCGGTCCGCTTCATCGAGCACCAGCGTCTGCACGTGGTTCAGGTTGATGGTGCCGCGGCCCAGGTGGTCGCGCAAACGGCCCGGCGTGCCGACGACGATGTGGGCGCCGTGTTCCAGCGAGGCGATCTGCGGGCGCATCGGCGCGCCGCCCGTCAAGGTCAGGATCTTGATGTTGCCGGCCGCGCGCGCCAGGCGGCGCAGCTCATTGGCCACCTGGTCGGCCAGCTCGCGCGTGGGGCACAGCACCAGGCCCTGCACGGCAAACCAGGCCGGATTGAGCTTGTGCAGGATGCCGATGCCGAAGGCGGCCGTCTTGCCGCTGCCCGTTTTCGCCTGCGCGATCAGGTCGCGGCCATCGAGCACCGCCGGCAGGCTTTGCGCCTGGATGGTGGTCATCTCGTGGTAGCCGAGCGAATCCAGATTGGCCAAAAAGGCGGGCGTCAGCGGCAGGCTGGAAAAGGAATTGGTGGTGGCAGTGGTGGTGTTCATAGGGGCGGAGCCGGTAAAAAGCGGTGGATGGGCACAGTCTACAGGCGTTCTACGCCCTTGTGCGGATGGTGGTGTGGAAGCCGGCGGCAAACGGCCGCCCGCGTGGGGTACTAATTATCTGGCGCCCAGATGGGCAAGCCGGTGAGGTCAAGGCCGGCGTCGCGCGTCCACACGGGCAAGCCCGTGGCGTCGGTCGGCTCCAGCAATTCGAGCTGCACCTGTTTCAAGGCCACCTTGCGCGCGCGCACGCGGCGCTGCGGTTCCGGCGCCGGCTCTGGCGCGTCGTGCGCTGGCGGCGGGCCGAAACCGGGCAAGTCGATGGTGGCGTTGTCTTTTTTATCTCTCATTTCTGAACCTCTGGTCCCCGGCCGCGAATAACCGGCGCCGGGGAGCGGGCAAAAAGCTGACCGCTGTGTGAATACTCTGTACGCTTCGTCCACAAAACAAAAGCCCGGCTACAGGAGTCGGGCTCATTGTGAATATCATCGGCAGGAAAAGCAGACCTGCGGATTTAAGTGCGGCACGCAGTGTATCACAGGCGTGCCGCATTGTGGGAGGCTTAGCGGAAGCTCAAGGCGCCAGTCAAGTCACCCGGCGGCAGCGCGCCGCGTGACGCGAAGGCGTCATTGCGCACTTTCAGGCCTTCGAGCAGCGGCAGGTCGTGCAGGCGCGTGATCAGGCGCAGGATCGACGTGGTGTCATAAAAACTGTGGTCGACGGCGCCTTTTTTCGCGTACGGCGAGACGACGATGGCGGGAATGCGCGTGCCGGGGCCCCAGCGGTCGCCTTTCGGCGGCGCCACGTGGTCCCACCAGCCGCCGTTTTCGTCAAACGTGATCACCACGATCATGTCCTTCCACTGCGGTGATTCCTTCAGATGCTGGATGACGTTGGCCACGTGCTGGTCGCCCGACTCGATATCCGAATAGCCGGCGTGCAGGTTCAGGTTGCCCTGCGGCTTGTAGAAGGTCACGGCCGGCAGCTTGCCCGCCACGGCGGCGGCGAGGAATTTGTTCGAGATCGGGCTGTCGCCCGTGCCGCCGTCGCGCAGGTGCTCGGCGCGCGCGGCCGTGCCAGGGGCGAACTGCTTGAAGTAGTTCAGCGGCTGGTGGTGGAACTGGAAGTTCGGTTTGCTGCCGCCGCCCTTGTGGTCGAGCGCCGCTTGCCAGCCGCCGCCGTACCACGCCCAGCTGACGCCCTTGCGCGACAGCAGGTCGCCGATGGTGTCATAGGTTTGCGGCGGCAGGGTGTTCGCGTCGGCCGGGTCGGCGTGCAGCGGATCGCCGTCGAAGGCGGGGCGGACGTAACTCGGTTGATATGGCGGCGCCATGGTGTTGACGGCGTAGCCGTCTGGCGTCAGGGCGCCGTCATTGACGTACTTCGGCTTGCCGTCCAGCGCGGAGGCGGGGCAGTCGGGCGAGATGGCCAGGCGCACACCTTGCGGGCCGTCGGACAGCACGGCGATCTTTTTCTTCGCCGCCGTCTCGGCAGCATTGAAATACTCGTTGGCGCGGCCCGTGACGAGGAACTGGTGGTTCATATACGAGCCGCCGAAGGCCGCCATGAAGAAGTTGTCGCACAGCGTGTACTGCTCGGCGATCTGCCACAGGTTCAGGTTTTTCGACGTTTCGCCGTAATGGCCCATCACCAGGCCGCCGCTGTCGGCCCACGCGGCGAAGCCGTCGTTCTTGCCGCCGTTGATCTGCATCTGGTTGTTATAGAAGCGGTGCACCAGGTCGCGCGTGATGATGCTCTCGGGCAGGGGCTTGCCGGCCGCGTCGCTCAATTTGTAGGGCGCGTTCGGCAGGCCGGAAATCTGCTCTTCCTTGATCAGGTAATCGGTGCCGCCGATGTTCTGCTGGTTCGGCACCAGGCCGCCCCAGATCTTCGGCAGGGTGGCCAGCGGCTTGCCGTCGCGGTCCAGCTGCCGCGCCTGTTCGGCCGTGACGGCGGACAGGGGCGCGCTGGTGCCGGGGAAGTTGGCGAACAGGTTGTTGAAGCTGCGGTTTTCCAGGTAGATCACGACCACGTTCTTGACGTGCGCCTTGAGTTTCGCGTCGAGCGAGCCCTTGGCGATGGTTTTTTTTGCTGGCGCGGCGTCGGCCAGCGCCGGCAGGCTGGCGGCCAGGCCGACTGCGGAAGCGGCCTGGAAAATGCGCCGGCGCGACGGGTTGGCGGGTTGGTCGGCCGGATCGGCTGGCAGGGCGGGGGCGAGGTCCTTCACACATTCTCCTTGGGTGTTTCTATGGGCACGGGCGTTGGCGGCAATGGCCGGCAACGCCCGTGAAGCGGGAAAATTGTATCACCGGCCCTGCGCCAGTGTGAATTATTCAGCCCACTGGTCGTCCATGCCCAGTACCCGCCACGCCCAGGCGCGCGGCGCGCACTTTTGATCGAATGGCTTGCCGACTTTGGCGCCCGCTACCAGCGTCAGTCCGGGCCTACGCAGCAGCGACTGGCGTACTGGTTAACGTGTATTGCTCACTGAAATGAGGGTACCCGCGGGCACCCCGGTGATCTCGGCATTTTGCTCTGTGGTGGACGTCACGTGTACCTGTTTTCGCTCAATGCCGCCCTTGCCAGCAACGACTGCTACGAATGTCTTGCCATCTTCTGTCAATACCGCATTGATCGGCACGACGATTGCGGCAGGATTGTTATAGGTGACCATTTTAATATTGGCGCTCATGCCCAGGCGAATTTGGGCGCGCACCTCGGGCGCCAATTCAGGCAAGTGAACCTTGACGTCATATCGCGGCGCAGCTCCTTGCGAGACAAGGCTAGGTACCGAGGATATCGCTTCTATCGTGCCATTGATGACAGCTGCGCCAAAGGTTTCGCCCGATACTTCGACGGCTTGTCCCTGTTTAAGCTGCCGCACCTCGGCCTCATCGACCGTGGTGCCGATACGCACCCGGTCCCGGCTGGCCAGACCCAGCAGTGGCATACCCCTGGTGACACGGGAACCGGTGCGGGCGATATCCGCCTGAGCGTCGGCACCGCTGTTCGGCGCCTTGACCACTATGCCCGAGAATGGAGCGACGACAATCTTGGACTTCAGTGTGGCGACCAGCGCCGCATACTTGTCTTTGGCATTTGCGTCTTCCAGTGAGGCAATCCTCAGTTGCTGCCCGTGCCCGGCTCCCGCCAGCGCGTCGACCTCTTCTTGGGCAGCGCTTAACTCGGAGCGTGCCGAGCGCTGTTGCTGCGCAAGGGAATCCACTTCCATTTTGGCGACAATGCCCTTTTTGTACAAGGCAGCATTTTCTTCAAGGCGCAGCGTGATTTCCGCCATATTTTGAGTTGCATTGGCGTGGAAGCGATTCGCCCGCCTGAGCTCGGCGCTACTTTGCCAGTCCTGCAGTTTTCGTAGCGTAGCCTGTGTCCGTAGCCTGTCTGCCATTGCCTCGCGCAGTCTGATATCCATGTCGGCAGAGCTGAGTTCAATGAGCATCTGGCCTTGCTCAACGTACTGCCCCTCTTCGAACCGACGTTGCAATATTTCGCCGTCAAACGGCGCGGTCAGCGTGATCGATTCAGCAGGTTCAACCCTTCCCACCAGCGCCAGGCCATGGCTGACGGCTTCCTTTTGCGTAACAAAGTGAGTTGCAGCAGCGGTCGCGGGAGCAGTGGGGGCGTTCCAGAACCAGCATGCGAGGATGGCGAGGACGGCCAATGGCACCAGCAGGAAGGCCGAGCGTTTGATTTTCTTAACCATTCAAAGAAATTTTCCAAGTGTCTAATGTTAGTCCCAGTTGCAGATCTAATTCAACTTGGGCGTTCAAATAGGCAATCAGCGCATTGAGCCGGGTATTCTCTGCATGACGCAGATCGGCCTCAAAGCTGATTACCTGAAAGTTCGATGAGCGTCCCAGCGTTAGTTTTTCACGCTCAATCTGGATCTTTTTCAACGATAGGTCCCTGGCCCGTTGCGCCAGTCCATATTGACGCCAGCGAGTTTGAATGTCGCGTACCGCGCTGGTGATGTTTTGCTCGAGTTGCTGCCGGCTTTCTTCCAGTTGCAGCGCCCGGGTTCGTACTGCGGTGGCGGCTTGTACCTCGCCCTGTTTCCGCGCCATGTCGCCGAGGGGAATATCTATCTGAAGACCGACGTAGCCGTTCCATTGCCGTTCTCCTGAGCCCCCTTGACGCTGTGTTTCTCTGGTCGCGCCGCTGACCAGCGACAAATCCCACAGGCGTTGGTTGCTTGCGGCAGCGAGATTGATCTCCGCTTGTTTGTTAGCGATTTGGCGGATCAAGTAGTCTGGTTGGTTGGCGATCGCGATCTCTTTCGCTTCCTTCAGATCGATTTTGACCGGCGATGGCTCCAGGGTTTCCACCGCGCGCAGCGGCAGGTCCAAGTCTAGCGCCAGCAAGCGCACCAGATCCATGCGGCGCTGATCGTGCTGATTGAGCGCTTCCTCGACGTTGACCTCTTGAGTCAGCACATCTGCCTCCGTTTGCACGACGTCGAACTCCGCCATGCGTCCGGCTGCAACCAGATCCCGATTGATTTCCAGTAGCTTGCGTCCGCGCTCCAGACTATCTTGTGCGATCGTTAGTTGTTCCTGGGCACGAATTAGCTCGCGGTAAGCGTAAATGATTTGAGTGACGACACGTGCCAGCTGTGATTTCAAGCTTAGCTGGCTGCTTTCTTCGGCCAGCCTTGCGAGACGCACTGGCACCATGCCGATTTCCCATCCGGCGTCACGCAAAAGAGGCTGAATGACCGAGATGTTGGCATTGGCATGGCGGCCATCCGTAGTTTGCCCGGATTTGTTCAGCAATCCGTTCCACGCGAGGTTCACCCTCGTGCCGATTGGACTCAGCATCGTTGCGATGGGCGCGACTTCAAGCGTTCGCCAACGCTGTTGCTCTGACCTTTGCGTGAGAAAGCGGCTGCTCAGGACCAGCTTGGGAGTAAAGCGATCTTCGGCGACTGCAAGGTCGAAACGTTGCGAAATGCGTTCCACGTAGGCGCTGCGGATGGCGCGATTATCCTGCAATCCCAGATAAATGGCGTCAACCAGCATAAGATTGGCCGGTTGGACGGCCCGTCGCGCCAGCAGTGGCGCATCCATCGTGGGGCCGAACGGGACTGGATGCTGGGAGGCCAAGGCTGACCCGGCCTGACAAGTGTTGGATAAGGAAAGAGCGCAGAGGGCGCCGAAAATCGCTGACTTATTCATCGCGCAGTATCTGTACAGGTTGCAGTTTTGCCGCCTTGATTGCAGGGAAAAGACCAAATCCGACACCGGTCAGGATGGGAGAGATAACCCCGGCAGCCAGTGCATTTGCCGGCACCCAGAAATGCCATCCAACCATGGCTGAATAGACATACGTGGTCGCGACGCCGAGCGCTAGCCCGGCCAGGGCTCCGCCCATGGACAGTTCTATCGCCTCGAGAACGAACAGGTTGCGAATGTCGCGCTGGCGGGCGCCGACACTGAGGCGTACACCAATTTCCTTGCGCCGTTCCGCTACGCTCATCAGCATCACGTTCATGATGCCGATGCCGCTGACTAGCAATGAGATGCCCCCCAGGGCAGCGAGAAGATATGAAAAATTCCTGGCCTGCCCGCGCATGCCATCAAGTAACTGCATGGGAAGCTGCATTTCCACCGTGCGCGAAGGATAGCGTGCCAATAGATACTCCTTCAAACGGTCTGCTGTTGCCATGATGTTGGCACTGCCCGTCGATCTGAAAATTATGCTGGAAATATCCGGTGCGCCTTGCAGTCGCCTCATTGATGCCAAGGGAATAATCACCGATTGATTGACCGAGACCGGCAACAGTGGATTCGGCAATTGTGCAGGAAGTACGCCGATGATGCTAAACAGATAATGGTCTATCTGAATGACGTGGGTGCCTCCGGTTCCGCCGATCCCGAGCTTGGTCGCAATGTCGTTGCCGATAATGGCGTAGGTAGCTCGGCCGTCCAGGTCCGATATAAAGCGCCCCTTGATGGGAACCCATTCAAAGATGCGGGCGATGGATTCCTGGGTTCCCAGTACGGTAGTGTCGATGTGCATGCCCTTGCTTTGAACCGTTGCGGACAGTAAAGCCAGAGGTGCCACTTCGACGATCCCGGCCACGCGGCGCGCTTGCGTAGCGTCAAAGTGCAATGGTGTGGGCGTGCTGGCCGTTTCCTGAAGGCTGGCAATGCCAATGTTGGAGCCGAGGGATTCGAATGCGCGTAACGAGTCCTCCGCAGCGCCTTGACTCAGGCTTAGTAAGGCGACGATCGAGGCGCTCCCGATGGCGATTCCCAGCATGCTCAGCATCGCGCGCTGGGTAAGACTCCTGATGTTCCGGGTTGCTTCAGAGATTAACTGGCGGGGGGAGGGGCCGGGCCGTATGCGTGCCGCCTTGCTGCTGGTCATGCTCGCCTCGCATCTGGTAAACCACGTTCCAGCAGGCGGCCGTGGCAGATGTCGAAGTGACGTTCGCAGCGCGCGGCGGCCGAGACGTCATGCGTCACGATTAGCAGGGAAACGGCCTTTTCACGGTTGAGGTCAAATAAGGTATCAAGAATAACGGCAGCGATGGAACTGTCCAAGCTGCCGGTAGGCTCATCGGCTAGGATGATCGACGGCTGGCCTATGAGAGCCCTGGCGATCGCGACGCGTTGACGCTGGCCCCCGGACATATCTGCCGGTTTGTGCAAGGCCCGTGAGCTCAAGCCCATGCGATCGAGTTGCTCGCATGCCAGTTTTCTCGCCGGCTCTCGATCGATGCCGCGATAGTAGAGTGGCAGAGCAACGTTATCCACCGCGTCGAGTTGTGGCAAGAGGTTGAAGGATTGAAAGACAAACCCTATCTTATCGTTTCGTATCTGAGCAAGTTGATCGGCGCTAGTGCTTGTCACATCCATTCCGCAGAACTCAAATTTGCCCGCGTCTGGTTTATCCAATAGTCCCAGAATATTAAGCAGCGTGCTTTTTCCAGAACCCGATGTGCCCGTGATGGCGCAGGATTCCCCTCGGTGTACGACTAGCGAAACGTCCTGCAATGCCGCGACAACACCGCCAGGGTGAGGGAAATTACGGTACAAGTGCGTCAATCGGAGAATCGGATCGATGTCAGGGGCTTTCGGCATTCATTATATCCATCGACTGTAGGCCATTGATTCTAAGTCATTCACTTCGCAAATGCCATACTCATTTCCAGATGCGAGTCGCCACATATGGAGGTCTTGGCCAGTTTTCTTTTGACGGGGTGTGTCGCTGATAAAGCCATGTGGCAGGTTTTTTCGAAGATTCTCAGCGAGAAATGTCGGATCATGCCTGACGCACGGCAATTTGGGAATGCTGATGGAAGCTTTATGCGAAATTTTCCTACTTTCGTCAATACTCACACATAATCACAATTGAATTAATGAAAGCCGCTGGTAGGTGGCTTGATATTTGTTGTGGTATAGTAATATTTATTAATCATGGAGATGACAATGGTAAGTATTCCTGCATCGGGATTTTCGCTTCGTCGGGAAAGTAATTCCTCCTCGGTTTCCAATGCCGAAGGCAATATGGCATTAACAGGGGGGGGGGCGTCGGTTGATGCGAAAGCTATCATTGGCGCTGTTTCGGAAGGCATGGTCATCTCGACTCTTGCTGTCCGATTATCCAAAGCCGCATCGACTACCGCCACTAGCATGCAGGGACTAGACCGGCTATCTCTCGTGGCTAAAATCAATAAGAATACCGACACCATACTCTACAAGCTTGATGACGAGCATAAAACGGCGGCAGCGAAGCAGGTTCCAGCACCAAATGATGCGCCATCGGCGCAGTCAGCTGCTGCGGCAACCGCTTACGTGGATGGCAAGGCCCGCAATCCATTTGTGGGGCTATCGCGCGAGCAATTGGCAACCATCGCCCAAGATGAAAGTGGCACTTTTACGGTAAATGAGCGGCGCGCCGCCTTTATGCAGGCATACAGGGAAGAAGAGGCGTGGCGCAGCCAAGTTCTGGCTGAAGGAATGAGGGAATACAACACAACAGGAAAGACAACCAATTTTTTCAAATCAGTTTTAGCACATTTCAATGACTTGCCTAAGCTGGAGCAGGTTCTTTATCCAGAAAACTATGCTACTGATCTGGAAGGTAAAATTAAACTCGATTTTAATTATTTCAACCATGCCGCCGGAAATGCGCCGGCCACGCCTGGATCTCTTGCGAGTTTGATGAAAAGTAAAAATGCCGGAGCTGTTCCGGATTTATTTGAAATCTTGAGCCTAGGCTCTAATCCATCCATTTCATCCTGAAAATGGATAAACACTAAGGAAGCTTATCTTGAAATTTTCCAAACGACTTCTCGGCGGGGTATTGATTAGCTTGGGTATGTCTGCACCTGTTGTCGCTTTTGCAGGACCACAAGTCCTTGTTACGGTGAAAAATCTGAATGCAACTGAACAGGCTGTTCAGTGGATCGCCACTAATAACGAGATTAGTACGCAGGCCAATGCGTCTCCGACGCCGGCCCCGAAAATACCGGCGTTAGAGCAAAATAGCTTTCGGGTGCAAAGCAATTTAACCCCCATCGTCAATTATGCCTCCTTGATCTATACTATGGGGCGCAAGCAATGCCAGTTTCACACTGCCTATACATTCGCCACCGGCAGTAACGGGGTTCAGACGCCGCAGTGGTCAAAGGTAGCTACGCCAAGTGGCGGCGCTGTATGTACCGCGACGATCACTTCGACTGACATGTCGACGCATGCCTGGGCTGTCACGTTCACGATGAAATAATCGTTTCCGGAAAATAGCCAGGAATTCCCCAGCATCTACCTTCATTGCATCACACTGGTCGCCGCAAGGAAGCCGGTGTGGTTCTGCCTCCAGGCAGCTTGGCCGGCTGGATCAGCTGGCAGGGCGAGGTCCTTCTCACATTCTCCTTGGGTGTCTCTATGGGCACGAGTACCGGTGGCGCGGGCCATCGACACTCGTGAAGCGGGAAAATTGTATCACCGGCCCTGCGCTAGTGTGAACTATTCGGCCCAATCCTAGAACTGGTAGCGGACGGTCAATGCCACCTTGCGCGCCGGACCATACATGCCCGAGTACCACCAGTCCGACACGGAAGCAGTGTACTGTTTGTCGAACAGGTTGGCCACGTTGACGGTGGCCGACAGCTTGTCGTTGACGTCGTAGCGCGCCATCAGGCTGGCTACCGAGTACGCTTTCTGTTCCCAGTGCAGGGTACTATTGATCTGCCACGCATCGATGTCGGAATACACGCGGCTCTGCCAGTTCATGCCGCCGCCCACCGTCAGGCGATGCAGCTCGCCGGGCAGCCGATAAGTGGTCCACAGCTTCACCAGGTGGCGCGGGAAGGTGGTCTGGATCGCCTTGCCGGTATTGTTTTCCGTCTGGCTGTACGACCACGAGGCCGACACATTCCAGCTTGGCGTGAGGGCGCCCGTCGCTTCCAGGTCGATGCCCTTGGTATCGGCGCCCTTGATGGTGCGGAACGCCGGATCGTTGGAGCCGGGCAGGGTGTGGCCCGGATCCGTTTCAGCCAGGTTTTTCTGGCGGATCAGATATAGCGCGGCGGCCGTGTTCAGGCGGCCATCGAACCAGCCGCTCTTGATGCCCGCTTCAAAGGTCTTGCCCTCGCGCGGCGCCAGCAGCTTGCCGTAGCGGTCTTGCGAGGCTTGCGGCTGGTAGATGGTGGAGTAGCTGGCGTAGGCGCTGTGCGTGCCGTCGATGTCGTACACCAGGCCGCCGTACGGCGTGAAGACGCTGCTGTCCGAGGCTGGCGACGCGCTATAAAATGGCACGGTGGGCGCGTCCGAGATGTAGTTTTCGCTGTAGCGCAGTACTTTAGCGCCGGCGATCAGTTTCAGGCGCTCGGACAGCGTAAAGCGGCTGGCCGCATAGGCGCTGGCCTGGCGGCGCGTGCTGTCGTGGGTGACGAAGGTATCGCCAAACACGGGCGTTGCCATGCGATTCCAGCGGTACAGGTTGACGGGCTTGCCCTGGATGTTCTTGTCGAAGCGGCCATCGGTCGTGCTTTGAAATTCGTTGTAGTCCATGCCCAGTACCAGTTCGTGCTGGCGGCCGAATGCGTTGAACGGTCCGCGCACGTTGGCGTCCACGCTATTGACCTGGAGCTGGTAAATGCGGTAGTCGGCGCTCATGCGCAGGCCATCGCCCGTGGCCTGGTCGGGCAAGCCGCCACTCACGTTCATGAACACGGAGCGCTCTTCCTGCGAGGACTGCACGCGGTCGGCCGAGATCTTCAGTTTCCAGTCGTTCGCCAGTGCGTGCTCCAGCGTGACGAAGAGGTCGGTCGAATTGGTGTCGAAGCGATTCGACCTGGCCGCCGGGCTGAAGGAGCGGGGCAGATCCGTCATGGCGCCATTGCTGTAAAACAGGGGGAAGCCCAGGTAGGACAGGGATCCGTTCGAGCGCTTGCGCTGGTGCGTGACGCCGGCCGTCAGCTTCGTGTCGCTGGACAGGTCCGCCTCGACCACGCCATACACCACTTTCTTGTCGCGGCTGTAGCCGTCGATGATGCTGTCGCCTTCCTCGTACACCGTCACTAGGCGGCCGCGCACGGTGCGCGCCTCGTTCAGCGGACCCGCGATGTCGGCCATGGCGCGCCGTTCATCGTAAGAGCCCAGCTCGCCCTCGACGGACGCCTGGAACTGCGCGGTCGGCTTCTTGCGCACCATGTTGATGGCGCCCGAGGCATCGCCCGCGCCCGTCATCAGGCCCGAGGCGCCGCGCAGCACTTCGATACGGTCGTACAGCGCCATGTCGGCCAGGCTTTGCGACGGTATCGCATTGAGGCCCAGGTTTTCCGAATGCGTGCTGACGCCATCGAGCTGGTAGTTGGTAATCGCATAGCCGCGCGAAGTAAAGCCCGTGCGTTCGCTGCCCAGCGAGAACAGCGTGATGCCCGGCGTTTGCGCCATGACTTGCGCGATGCTGTTCAGGCCCTGGTCCTGCATGCGCTGCTGCGTGATGACGCTGACCGACTGCGGCGTTTCCCTGATCGACAAGCCCAGCGGCGTGGCGGTGGAAACCGGCAGGGCCGAGACATAGGCGCCCGTGCCTTCGGTGGCATCCTGCTGCGCCTTGACCGATACCTCCGGCATCATCGACAGCGCCTCGCCGCCCGCTACGGCATCGGCCGTGCGCAGCAGGTAGCTGCCGTTGGCGCTGCGCTCGGCGGTCAATCCGCTGCCGCGCAGCACGCCGTTCAGGGCGGCCAGCACCTCGTGGCGACCCGTGAGGCCCGCGGACGACTTGCCGCGCGTCTGCTCCGGCGTGAAGCTGAGGATCACCCTGGACTGGCTGGCCACGTGGCGCAGGGCGGCGGCCAGGTCGCCGGCCGGCACCTGAAAGTCGTGGCTCGCCGTTTGCGCCGCCGCGCTTTCCTGCGCCAGCGCCGGCATGGGCGCGTTCAGCAGCAGGGCCGAACCGATGAAGATGAACTGGATGGCATATGCCATGCGCTTGATGCGCGGCCTTGGCCGGGAGGACATAACTGGAGACATGGTTACCTTGTGTTGTAGTCGTCAAAAAGAACGTTGCATACACAGGTCACGCGAGCAGCGAAAACGGGTATCATTTTTTTGATTTTCTTTGCGCTGCACTTCAGCCGGCATGCCGCGCTTCCACCTGCACCCAGTAGCGCGTGCGCAGGCGCACATCGACAGGAAGGGAGTCGGGCAGAGACAGCAGCACGCTATCGAGGTCGGCCAGCGGGAAGACGCCGGACAGGCGCAGGCCGGCCACCGCGTCGTCGCAGCCGAGGAATCCATGGCGGTAGCGGCTCAATTCATGCAGCAAGTCGCGCAGCGGCATGGCGTCGGCCAGCAGCAAGCCCTGGCGCCAGGCCCAGATGTCGGGCGAGACGGCGTGCGCGGGCAACGTGCGCCGCGCCGTCATGGCGCCGCCTTGGCCGGCGCGGACGACCAGGCTGCCGGCGCCCTTGCGTGGCGTCAGCCTGACGGCGCCCTGTTCCACGGCGACGCTGGTGCGCCCGTCTTCCTGGCGCACGGAATAGCGCGTGCCCAGCGCCTGCGCCTGGCCGTCCGCGGTCTCGACGAGGAAGGGGCGGTAGGGCATGTCCGTTTCGCCTGCGGTGGCGATGAACACTTCGCCCTGTACCAGTTGCAGCATCCGCTGCTTGTGCGTAAAGCGGATGTTCACGGCGCTGCCGCTGTTCATGTGCAGGCGGCTGCCGTCGGGCAGCGTCAGTTCTCGCTGCTGGCCCACGCCGGTGGAAAAATCGGCCAGGGCCGCGCGGGCCAGTTGCGGCGCGAGCCCGGAACGCGTGCCGAACCAGCCCGTCAGGCCGATGGTGGAAATGCACGCCAGCAGCCGCAGGCTGGCGCGGCGCGAGATGGGCGAGCCAGGGCGCTGCGCCAGCGCCTTGCGGCTGGCCGGGGCGTCGAGCACATGGAAGCTGCCGCTGACGTTTTCGATGTGCGTCCAGGCCCGCTCATGCTCGGGATGCGCGGCGCGCCAGCAGGCCCATGCCTGTCTTTCCTCGGGCGTGGCTGCGCCGCTCATGAGGGTGGTGAGCCATTCGGCCGCCTGCATGGCGATGGCCAGGTCGATGGGCTGGCCGTGGGCGTAGACGGTGGCGCCGCGCATGTCAGGGGGCGGCAAAATCGGGCACGGCGAAAAAACACAGCAGATTGGCCTTGCTCAGATACTTTTTGACGGAATGCGTGGTGGTGTCCAGTTCGGCGGCGATCTCGGCGTAGCTCATGCCGTCCAGGTGGGCCAGCAGGAAGGCGGCCCTGGCCTTGGCGGACAGCTGCTCCAGCGCGCGGTCGATCAACTGCAGCGATTCGAGCAGGAGGGACATCGCTTCCGGCGACGGCGTGCAGGCTTGCGGCTGGTGCAGCAGGGCGTCGAGGTAGGCGCGTTCGAGCTCTTCGCGCCGGCAGTGATTGGCCAGCAGGCGCCTGGCGATGGTGGCCAGGAAGGGGCGCGGCTGCGCGATCCCGGCACTGCTGCGCGCAACGAAGATCTTGAGGAAGGTATCCTGCGCCAGGTCGCTGGCCAGCCCCGCATCGTGCAGGCGCCGCTTCAGCCAGTGCTGCAGCCAGGAGTGGTGCTCGGCATACAGGGCCTGGAAATCGGACGGCGGGGAAGGAGCGGACAGCATGCGTGCGGTATGGGATATCTTAATCTAAATGAGAATTGTTCTCATGATAGCGCAGCGGCGCACGCCGGGCAATCGGGAAAACGCGGCGTTGCTGAAATGCGACTGCGCCCGGGCCGCCTGCAGCGAGGGATTTGCGCCTGCGCACGGCAGATGTAAAAGTTTCCTTGGCGCAAGCTTTCATGTGAGAAAATGCGGGCTGTCGATGTGGCGCGGAGCGAAAAAATGATGTGGATGGTTGGCGGTGCCCTGGTTCTGTTGGTCGCCAGATTCTTATGGTTGGCCTACTTCCATCGCGTGCAGGCGATGTCGCGCCAGGCGGAACTGATGAACTGGATCGACATCGGCCGGGTTTCCAATGCCGATGGCGGCAAGGATATTTTACTGGCGAGAAATGAGCGCGGCGTCAAGATCGACTGGCGCACGGGCGAGGTCTGGCTCATGAATCCGAAGGTGACCGAGCCGTTTGCCGATTTCCTGGCGGTCGAACGCTGGCTCACCATGCACGATATGACGACGGCGGACAAGCCGGCCGCAGCCGCTCCTGTACAGGCGCCAGCGGAGCCGGCGCCTGAACCGGCGCCTGAACCCGGCCCCGTGCGCGACACTTTGCCGGCCTTTCAGCAAAAGGTCGATGCATGCCTGGCCAAGGCGGAAGGCGGCCAGGAATTGCTGGAAACCAAGCAGGCTTTCGAGGCGGGCAGCGAGCCTTACCTCGAGGCGTCGACGGAATTGAGCAAGGCGGCGCTGGAACTGGAAGTGTCGCCGGCCATGGTGGCCACGTTTCATATCAGCGCATTTGCCGCGCTGTCTGAAACGACGGGAACGGACAAGCTGGAACGGGTGGCGGCCAGCCTGCATGCGGCGGCCAGGCAGATCAGGGCCAGCGTCACCGCGTAAGTGCGGGCGAGACCAGGCCCGGAATGAAAAAACCGCTGAAGCCCTTGCAGGCATCAGCGGTTTTTATGCATTGGTTGCGGGGACAGGATTTGAACCTGTGACCTTCGGGTTATGAGCCCGACGAGCTGCCAGACTGCTCCACCCCGCAGGCGAATTATAACCGGGTTTGCTGCATTGCGAAAGGGCGGATGACGTGGCTTGCAGGACATACTGGTCCGGAATGGAAAAAGCCGCTGATTCTCTTGCAAGAATCAGCGGCTTTCCGGTATCTGGTTGCGGGGACAGGATTTGAACCTGTGACCTTCGGGTTATGAGCCCGACGAGCTGCCAGACTGCTCCACCCCGCAGGCGAATTATAGCGGGGTTTGCTGCAATGCGCAATGGCTGACTGGATTACACCGCCGCCAGGCGCCACAGCGAGGTGATTTCCTGCGAGCGGGCCGCGTGCAGGCTGTCCGTGGCGTCCTGCGCGCGCGGGTGCGTGGGTTGCACGTCCAGGCGGTCGACGACCTTCAGGCCTGCCTGTTCTATCCATTCGAGCAATTGCGCGCGCGGGCGCAGCCCCAGGTGCTCGGCCAGGTCCGACAGGATCAGCCAGCCTTCGCCGCTTGGCTCCAGGTGGTCGGCCAGACCGGCAAGGAAGCCGCGCAGCATGCGGCTGTCCGGATCGTAGACGGCGTACTCGATCGGCGAGCTGGGGCGGGCCGGCAGCCATGGCGGATTGCACACGACGAGCGGGGCGCGGCCGGCAGGGAACAGGTCGGCCTGCACCACGTTGACCTTGCCCTGCAAGTCGAGGCGGGCGAGGTTCTCGCGCGCGCAGGACAGGGCGCGCGGGTCCTGGTCGGTGGCGACGATGCGGGCGACGCCGCGCTGTGCCAGCACGGCGGCCAGCACGCCCGTGCCGGTGCCGATGTCGAAGGCCAGGCTGGCGCGCGGCGGCAGGGGCGCATCGGCCACCAGGCCCACGTATTCGCCGCGGATGGGCGCAAACACGCCGTAATGCGGGTGGATGCGCTGGCCCAGGGCCGGCAGTTCCACGCCCGTGCGGCGCCATTCATGCGCGCCGATCAGGCCCAGCAGTTCGCGCAGCGAGGCGACGAACGCCTCTTCGCCGCGGCCATACGCTTCATTGCACGCCAGTTTCACGTCCGGCGCGCGGCGCAGCGGAATCGTGTAGTCGGCATCGAACGGCAGCAGCAGCATGGCCAGGGTGCGGGCGCGCTGCGACTGGGCCTGGCGGTGCAGATGGAATGCTTCCGTGGCGGTCGATTCGGGTTTCGCCAGCTTGGCGGCCTTGGCCTTTTTGCTGGGTTTGTCGTTCTTGTGGTCGGCGCGCCGCGCCAGCGCCTGCAGCAACTGGCGCGCGTTCTGGAAGTCGCCGCGCCACAGCATGGCCGTGCCTTCGCAGGCCAGGCGGTAGGCCTGGTCGGCCGTCGTGCGGTCGTCGGCGATGACGACGCGCCTGGGCGGCGGCATGCCGCTTTCCGAGCGCCAGCGGGCCGAATGTTCGGCGCCGTTTTCGCTCCAGTGGATCTGCGGATGAACGGTAGGGGAAGAAGTGTCGGACATGGGTTTCAATCGATAGAAGGGGGCGCGCGGCATGGTCGCCTGCGCAGGCCGTCTTCCATTATACGTCGCTGGCCGTGCCGTTAGCAGTGTCCGTGCCATAGGCGAGTGCCAGCGCGCGGGCGCGGGCCTGGTCTTCCTTGTCGGATTTGACCGCCGCGTCCGGCCGCACCAGCTTGAGCAAACGCAAGCTCAGGCTGCCTGCCAGGTCGCCATCGTTGCCGCTGGCGCTGGCGCCATCGGACTTGCCCTGATAGAGATTGCCTTGCAATTGCTGGCCCAGCAGCTTGAACAGGTCGTGCAGATTGCCGGCGAAGGTCGTAGCGGGCAACTCTTTGGCGGGCAGGGCGGCGTCATCGGCGGAGCTGGCTTCCTCCGCTGCCTGTTGCGTTTGCTCAAGGACGCCCGCGCTGATGTTCGATTGATACTGCACTTCCACTTCGAAGTCGAAGGTCTGGCCGTCGGCCGTCGTGATCTTGCCCTTGCCGACGAAATGCGCGTTTTCATCGAGGCTGAAAGCGGCCGCGCGGCTGCTGCCTTTGGTGCCCGAGACGCTGGTGCTGCCGCTGCTGACGCTGGAGCCTGCCTGCAGGTCGACGGAATCGAAGGCGATGCTGGCGCCGTCGCCGAACAGCTGGCGCGTCATGTTGGAGAGAAAATCCTGCGCCACGTCGACGGTGGCGTTGCCCAGTGCATCGGTGCGTTGCGACAGTCCCTTGGCCGACAGGTCCAGGCCATTCTTCGACAGGGCCACCACGTCTTGCGCGGTGCGCTGCATCAGGGGCGAGGCGGCCAGGCCGGTGGCGCTGCCGCCCGTGCGGGACGGCTGCTGGCCATTCAGCGTAGTCGAGGCGGGTTGACGGCTGGCAAGGGCGGGAAGCTGGGACATGAACAAATTCCGAGTGAGCAAGTACTCAGTTAACGGCAGTCGTGTCCCATTCTTTAACCATTAGTGGTGGTGCGACCAGCTACCGTCCGCCGACTCCAGGTAGGACTTGACGGCATCGGCCTGGCCCGTGGCGTGGCGCTTGAGTTCGCCGCACGCGCAAATGCCCTGATACGGCTGGATATGCGAGCAGGCGGAGACTTTTTGCAGGTAGACCTGCATGGATTTGTGACATTTGACGCACTTGAAGGTGAGGCTGCGGGCGGCTTTCATGGGATTCCTTGAACTGTTGCGGGGCGTAGCGGTCGGCGACGCGAAGGACGGGATTCTAACCCACTCCGCCCATCGTTACATACTGTTGCAACTGCGCCACGCGCAGGTCAACTGAATCCGCGCCGTGACGTTGAACGTATATAGGAGGCCGACTGGCCGCCATTGAAGAGGTAGCATCATGGAAAAGCGTGACAAGGAACAGCCTGTACAACCTGGCAAGGAATTGGTCAGGAAATGGTTGAAAGCGGAGCTGGAACTGCGCCGCCCCCCGCCCGACCCCGAGCAGATTCGCCGCGAACTGGGCTGGGATCTGCTCAGGCTGTGCCGGGAGCCTGTGCCGCGCTGATACGCCAGTTGACTCCCTAGCGCACCGTCACCACGCTCTTGCCGCCCGACCCCGGCTGCACGAGGATGCGGGTGGCGATGCGCTCCGTCATTTCCTGCACATGCGAGATGACGCCCACCTTGCGGCCCATCGCTTGCAAGCCGTCGAGCGCGTCCATGGCCACGCGCAGGGTTTCCGTATCCAGGCTGCCGAAGCCCTCGTCGATGAACAGCGATTCGACGCGCACGCGGTTCGATGACAGCGAGGCCAGGCCCAGCGCCAGGGCCAGCGAGACGAGGAACGATTCGCCGCCCGACAGCGAGTGCACGGAGCGCAGTTCGCCGCCCATGTCCTGGTCGCGCACCATCAGGCCCAGCGAGGGCTTGTCCGGATTGTCGATGCGTTCGAGCTGGTAGCGCCGCGCCAGGTGCTGCAAATGCGCATTCGCATAGCCGAGCAGCACTTCCAGCGTGAATTGCTGCGCGTAGTTGCGGAACTTCTTGCCGTCGGCCGAGCCGATCAATTCATCCAGGCTGGCCCAGCGCCGTTCGATCGCCGCTTGCGCCTCGATTTGCGCCAGCATCGCTTGCGCGCTGTGGCGTCGCGCGTCGTCCTGCGCGATGGCCAGGCGCAGGCGCGTCGCTTCCTGGTTGGCCGCCTGGCGTTCCAGCAGCAGTGCCTCGAGCGCGGCCTGCAGCGCCGCTGCGTCCCTTTCCAGGCCCTCTGGCGGCTGCGCCAGGTGCGCCGCCAGCTGCTGCCGGCGTTCGGCCAGCACGGAGACGGCCGCCGTGTGGCGGTCCGCGATCACCTGCAGGGCGGCCCGTTCGGCGCGCATGGCTTCCGGCGCGATGGCCAGCTGCGCGCGCAAATCGTCGAGCGTCGCGGGCGCGTGGTCGGGATGGGATCGCTGGAACTGGCGCAGCCAGTCGTGCAGGGCGGCGCTGGCGCCGTGTTCCTGTTCATGCAGGGCGGCCAGCCGCTGCGACAGCTGCGCGCACGCTTCTTCCAGACGCGTGCGCTGCTGGCCGGCCGTTTGCGCCGCCGTTTGCTGCTGCGCCAGCAGCTCTCTGGCTGCCGCGATGGCGCCTGCCAGCGTGCGCTCGACGTCGGCCACGCCCTGGCCCTGCCATAGCGCGTTGCGTTCGGTTTGCAGTGCCGCCAGTTGCTTGTCGGCGGCGGCAAAGGCGGCGTGGGCCTCCTGCGCTGTTTGCTGCGCCTTGGCGGCGCCCAGCAGCGCCGCTTCCAGCTGCGCTGCCAGCGTCGCCAGCGCGTGGCCGCGGTGTTCCTGGTCCGCCTGCTGTTTCAGCCATTGCCGGCTTTCCCCCTCGCGCGCCGCGCGGAAGGCGGCCGGGCCGGCGCGCCAGCTGTCTTTCCAGTCCTCGGCGCCGTCGGCGTCGGCAAAGGCGGCATCGAGCTGCGCCAGCAAGGCGTCGAGCGCGGCGCGCGCCGTCCCGGCCTTGTCGGCATTGCCCGCTTGCTGCGCCTGCAGCTGCGCCAGCCGCACCTGCGCGTCGGTGRCGGTGCTTGTGCAGCGCGCGTGGTCGCTGGCCGCCAGTTCATGCGCCGCCTGCGCCTGCTCGCGCCGCGCGCCGGCCTGGCGCAGCGCCGTCTCCTGCTGCGCCAGCGCCTGCAAACCGGCCGCATTGGCCGCCAGCTGCCGCGCGAACCAGTCCGCGCGCTGGTTTGCCTGCGGCAGTTGCAGGGTATCCGCATGCGGCTGCCATTGTGCGTTCAGGCTGTCGATGGCGGGCGGCAGGGCCGCCAGTTCGGCATTCGTTTGCGCCTGTTCGCGCGCCATCGCGGCCAGCGCCGCCTTGTGCGTGGCCAGCCGCTCCAGGTTGCCGCGCGCCTGCGTGCGGCAGGCCAGCACTTCATCCTGCAAGCTGGCCAGCATCGCCTGCAAGGCGTGATCGGCGTGGCTGTACGGGTGTTCCAGCGCGCCGCAGACGGGGCAGGGCTGCCCGTCCTGCAAATTGGCCCGCAGCTGCTCGACGCTGGCCGCGCATGCCGCTTCCGCGCCTTTCAAGGATTTTTCCGCCTGCGCCAGGCGCGCTTCCAGCAGCGGCGTTTGCGCCGCTGCCGCCGCCAATGCCGTGCTTTCCGTTTGCGCGGCCTGCGCCAGCTGGGCCGCCCTGGCTTGCCAGTGCGCCAGCGCCTGCTGCTGGCGCGCCAGTTCGCTCCAGGTCTTTTCCGCGCTGGTCATGCTGCGCGCGTGCGCCTCCAGCTGGCCGCGCTGTTCCTGCAGCCCCTGGCCATCGATGGCTTGCACGGCCGCCAGCGCCTCGCGCCGCTGCGTATCGCGCACGGCCAGGGCGGCGGCGGCGCCGGCCAGCGCCGCTTGCGCCGCCTGCGTGGCGTCTAAGGCCTGGCGCACCTGCTGTCTTGACTCGGCCATGCCGGCGTCGGCCGCAGCGGCTTGCGCGGCCGCCTGGCCGGCCTGGACAAACAATTGATCCCACAACTGCCACGATTGCGCCAGCGCCTGCCATTGCTGGCGCGATGTCAGCCACAGGCGGCCCGCTTCCTGTTCCGCCTGCAAGGCGTGCTGGCGCTGCTGCAGCGCATGCAGCGCGGCGCGCGCCGAATCGTTGGCCTGGTCGGCGGCCCGGGCGCCGTCTTGCGCCTGGCGGTGCGCGGGCACCTGTGCCGCAATGCCGGCGTCAAGCGCCTTGGCCCGGTCGAGCAGGGGCGCCGCATCGCGCTGCGCCGCTTCCCGG
>NZ_NEGZ01000021.1 GCF_002127585.1 Janthinobacterium sp. GW458P | reverse complement strand
GCGGTGGGACGGCAGGCGGCATGGCCGGCGGCACGCTGCGCAAGGCGTGGCGCGGCGCCACGGGCGCGACCTGCATGACGGACGCCCGCGGCGCGGCCTCCTTTTTCAGGGCGAAGGCCTGGCGGAACTGCAGCGGCGCAAAGCCGTTCTGGCAGAACGACGGCACTTCCGCATAGCCGGCCAGCAGCATGCCGTCGTCGGCCAGCAGGGCGGACAGGTTCGCGATGGCCGCGCGCGTGGTCGGTTTGTCGAAATAAATCAGCAGGTTGCGGCAGAAGATGACGTCGTAGTGGCGGCTGTAGGCGGCGATATCGAACTGCAGCAGATTGCCTTGCCGGAAAGTGACCTGCTCGCGCAGGGCGTCGATGATGCGGTAGGCGTCATCGGCCACGTGCGTGAAATAGCGTTCGCGGAAGGCCACGTCCTGGGCGCGGAAGGCGTTGCGGCCATAGATGCCGGCCTGCGCCCGCTCGATGCAGCCGGGACTGAGGTCGTAGGCGTCGATGCTGAACGCCTGTTTCGGCACGCCGCCGTCGCGCAGCGCCATGGCCATCGAATACGGTTCCTCGCCGCCGGCGCAGGGAATCGACAGGATGCGCGTGGCGCGCCCCCGTGCCCAGCGTTCCTGCACCAGTTCGACGGTGGCGTAGAACGCCTGCGGATCGCGGAACAGCCACGACTCGGGCACCACCACCAGCTCGATCAGCTGCGTCATTTCCACCGGCGTGAGCGCCTGCAGGTAGGCTGCGCTGTCGCTAAAGCCCGTCTGCTCCATGCGCTGGCCGACGGCCCGCTCGGCCACCGATTTTGACACGGACAGGCCGGTGGCGCGGCGCAGCAGCGCCTGCGCCGTCATGCCGCGCTCCCGCCCTGGAACAGCAGCGCGCGCACGTCGGGCGGCAGCAGCTGCTGCAGTTCCACCAGCTGCACGATGCCGTCGGCGTCGCTGGCCACCTGGCCCAGGAAGGGCGCCATGGCCACGCCGCTGTCTTCAAGCTTGTCGGTATCGATGTCGGCGATGCCGCGCACCTGCGAAGCGAGCAGGCCCAGGGCGTGCGTCGTCCCGCCGCCGGGCGCGCGGTAGTCGACGACGACGATGCGCGTGTCGAACTGCGCGGCGGCGGCCGGCAGTCCGGCCAGACGCGCCAGGTCGATCACCGGCACGGGCACGCCGTGCAAGTCCATCAGCCCGGCCACGTAATCGGGCGTGAGCGGCAGCTGCTTCAGTTCCAGCAGCGGCAGCACGCGCACGATGCCGGCCAGCGGCAGGCCGTAGCGGTCGCGTCCGATGTGAAAGAGCAGTACTTTCATGGGATCAGATGGTCACGGCGAAGGTCGACACGCTCGACTGCAGGTCGCCCGCCGCATATTGCAGCTGGTGCACGGCTTCGCTGGTGGCTTTTAATGACTCCACCGTCTGCTGCGTGGCGTCATTGAGCTGCATCATGGTGTCGGAGATTTGCGAGGCGCCGATGGCCTGCGACTGCATGCCTTGCAGCACGGCGTCGAACTGCGGCGTGAGTTTCTGCACCTGGTCCATGACGGACGACAGCTGCTCGGCCACTTGGCGCACTTCGCCCACGCTGCGGCGAATTTCCTCCGAGAATTTATCCATGCCCATCACGCTGGCCGACACGGCAGATTGCATTTCCTTCAACATTTGCTCGATATCCCAGGTGGAGACCGAGGTCTGGTCGGCCAGGCGGCGGATTTCCGTCGCCACGACGGAAAAGCCGCGGCCCGCCTCGCCCGCCTTTTCCGCCTCGATGGCGGCGTTCAGCGACAGGATGTTGGTCTGGTCGGCTACTTTCGTGATGGTGATCAGTACGCTGTTGATATTGCTGGCCTTTTCCGACAGGGCGGCCAGCTTGGCGTTGATGGAATCGGTGGCCGAGACCATATGCTGCATGGTCGAATCCATGCGCTTGAGGTTGTTTTGCGCTTCGGCCGTCGCGTTCGTCGTGTAGTCGGCCACGGCGGTGGCGTCTTCCATGGTTTTGAGCAACTGGCTCGTGTTGGCCGAAATTTCCTTGGTGGTGCTGAGAATTTCCACGCTCGTTTGCGCTTGCTCAATACCCGTGGCTTCCTGCTGGCGCGCCGAGGCGGCAATTTCCGTGGCCGACGTCGTCACCTGGATGCCGGCCTTCTGCACATTGTTGAGCAGGCTGCGCAGGTTTTCAAACATCTTCGCCAGGCCGTTGCCCAGCTGGCCGATGGCGTCGCTGCCCGTGATGCCGACCTTGCCCGTCAGGTCGCCCGAGGCCGCCTTGGATACCACTTCCAGCAGCGAATCGACCTTGGCGCGCAGGGTATTCGTGGCGGCCAGCTCATTGGCCTGGTTGTCCTGGATGGTTTGCGCCATGCGGTTGAATTCTTCCGTCACCTTGCCCAGTTCGTCGCGCGAGATGATGGCGGCGCGCGCGCCCTGTTCGCCGGCGGCGATGCGGCCGACGGCGTCCGTCAGGTTGTTCAGCGGACCGAGGATGGAACGGCCCAGCAGGTAGGCAATGCCCAGTGCCAGCACGACGCACAGCAGGCCGCCCAGGGCCAGCGTCAGCATCATGGTTTCCTGCAGTTTTGCCGTGTTGGCCGTGCGCTCGGCCAGCAGGCGCGATTCTTCCGCCGCCACCTCGTCGAGCAGCTTGTTGGCCTGTGCCACGGCCGGATAGCCCGATGGCGGCATGGTGCGCGCCACCGCTTCCGTGGCGCCCGGCGCATTGCCCAGCGCGCGGCGTTTTTCGATCAGGGGATTGATCCAGTCCTTGACCCAGGTGGTGGTCAGCTGGTCGATCTTGCGGAAGCGTTCCGACTGCACCTTGTTATCGGCCGTCATGGCGATGGCTTTTTGCGTGTGCTGGCTCAACACTCCTGTTTCATCCGTTTCCGGCGTCAGCGAGGTTTCATTGCCGGTCAGGATGTAGCCGCGGGTTTCGACCTGGATTTGCAGGATGGAATTGTGAATCTTGTCGATCTCGATCAATACTTCCATCGTGTGCCGGTCCCATGCATTGGCATCCGACAGGCGCGAAAAGCTGTTGTAGGCCACGCTCAGCAGGATCAGGATGATGGCCACGATCGAGCCGAAGCCCAGGTACAGTTTATTCTTGATACTCAGGTCTTTGAACATGGTGGCTCCGGAAGCGGGAAGTTTTCGACTAAGAGCGCCTAACAGAACCGTAGCGAGCGGCAGCGAGTTGTGGCTGAGAAGCGCAACTGTGCGCATGCACAGTGAGCATCGCAGGCCGCAAATCGCGACGCGCAGTAGGTTATGTTAGGTGCTCTAAATTGCACTGTAGCATTTTGCCATGCAGACAGCAAAATGGGGGCGATGTCGGGACGTGCACGGCCGTAAATCGCGGTCGAGTGCGCTCCAGACGTAAAAAAGCCGCCCGGGGGCGGCTTTTGCTGGTGCGGGAGGCGGTGCCTCCCGGCAATTACTTCTGGCCCCGTTTTTCGCGGGCGATGGCGGCGATGCGCATGCGCAAGGCGTTCAGCTTGATGAAGCCGCCGGCGTCGGCCTGGTTGTAGGCGCCGCCGTCTTCGTCGAAGGTGGCGATGTTCATGTCGAACAGCGAATCGGTCTTCGAATCGCGCGACACGACGATGACATTGCCCTTGTACAGCTTGATGCGTACCCAGCCGTTCACGGTTTCCTGCGTGTGGTCGATCAGGGTTTGCAGGGCCACGCGCTCGGGCGCCCACCAGTAGCCGTTGTAGATCATCGAAGCGTAGCGCGGCATCAGGTCATCTTTCAGATGGGCAACTTCGCGGTCCAGGGTGATCGATTCGATGGCGCGGTGGGCCTTGAGCATGATGGTGCCGCCCGGGGTTTCATAGCAGCCGCGCGATTTCATGCCGACGTAGCGGTTTTCCACCAGGTCCAGGCGTCCCACGCCATGCTTGCCGCCAACTTTGTTCAGTTCTGCCAGCACGGTGGCCGGCGACATGCGCACGCCGTTGATGGCGACGATGTCGCCTTTTTCGTATTCGATGTCCAGGTATTCCGCCTCGTCCGGCGCCTTTTCAGGGCTGACGGTCCAGCGCCACATGGTTTCTTCCGCTTCGGCGCTCGGGTTTTCCAGGTGGCGGCCTTCAAAGCTGATGTGCAGCAAGTTGGCGTCCATCGAGTACGGCGCGCCGCCGTTCTTGTGCTTCATGTCGATTTCGATGCCGGCGTCTTCCGCGTATTTCAGCAGTTTTTCGCGCGACAGCAGGTCCCACTCGCGCCATGGGGCGATGATCTTCACGCCCGGCTTGAGCGCATAGGCACCCAGTTCGAAACGCACCTGGTCGTTGCCCTTGCCGGTGGCGCCGTGCGAAATGGCGTCGGCGCCCGTGGCGTTGGCGATTTCGATCAGGCGCTTGGCGATCAAAGGACGGGCGATCGAGGTGCCCAGCAGGTATTCGCCTTCATACACGGTATTGGCGCGGAACATCGGGAAGACGAAATCGCGCACGAATTCCTCGCGCACGTCTTCGATGTGGATGTTTTCCGGCTTGATGCCGAACTTGATGGCCTTGGCGCGTGCCGGTTCCAGTTCCTCGCCCTGGCCCAGGTCGGCCGTGAAGGTGACGATTTCGCACTGGTAGTTATCTTGCAGCCATTTCAGGATGACGGAGGTGTCGAGTCCGCCGGAATAGGCCAGGACTACTTTTTTAATGTCGCTCATATTGCTTCCAGTTGTCGTTGTCGATGTATGTGGTGCGATGCTGCCGGGATTTCTGCAATTCCAGGCGAATTATTGGATTTTACCGAGTAACAGGTATTCGATCAGCGCTTTTTGCACGTGCAGGCGGTTTTCCGCCTCGTCCCACACGACCGATTGCGGGCCGTCGATGACTTCGGCGGCCACTTCCTCGCCCCGGTGCGCAGGCAGGCAGTGCATGAACAGGGCGTCGGGCGCGGCGCGGGCCATCTTTGCGCCGTCGACGATCCAGCCGTCGAAGGCGGCAATGCGGGCCGCGTTTTCCGCTTCGTAGCCCATGCTGGTCCACACGTCCGTGTTCACCAGGTGCGCGCCTGCGCAGGCGTCGGACGGGTTGTCAAAGAAAGTGTAGCGCGCCGTCTTGACTTGCGCCAGGTCAATGTCATAGCCCTTCGGCGTCGACACGTTGACGTGGAAGCCGAATACCTCGGCCGCCTGCAGCCACGAGTACAGCATGTTGTTGGCGTCGCCGATCCAGGCGACGACCTTGCCGGCGATCGAGCCGCGGTGTTCGATGTAGGTGAAGATATCGGCAAACACCTGGCACGGGTGGTGTTCATTGGTCAGACCGTTGATCACGGGCACGCGTGAATTGGCGGCGAAACGCTCGATGATGTCCTGGCCGAAGGTGCGCACCATGATGATGTCGCACATGCGCGACATGACCTGGCCCGCGTCTTCCACCGGCTCGCCGCGGCCCAGCTGGGAGTCGCGCGTGTTCAGGTAGATGGCGGCGCCGCCCAGCTGGTGCATGCCGGCCTCGAAAGACAGGCGCGTGCGCGTGGAATTCTTTTCAAAGACCATCACCAGGGTGCGGTCGATCAGTGGATGGTAGATTTCGTAATTCTTGAACTTGCGCTTGATCAGATGGGCGCGTTCGATCACGTATTCATACTCGTCCAACGTGAAATCGGAGAACTGGAGGTAGTGCTTGATCGGTTTTTTTGTCGACATAATGACCACTTGAAGATGCGCAGGCCGCCGGCGGCGTGCCTTTCCCGCCGGCTTGCATCAGCTGAAACCTCTCTCGCTGATGACGGCCTTGCCCGGCGCGCTGCTGTGTTGATCGTCGTCCGCGCACGCTGGCGGCGCGGAACGATGCGGTTTGCCACGTTGAAAATAATGCAATGGCAGGGACTTCAGCCGTTCAATTATAAGGGTTTTGCTTTTAGATTGGAAAGACCGTCCGGACGGGTACTTGTATAGGCAAGCAAGCCCGTCCTCGCAGCATGCTAGTAGATGCTGGCCGGCGCGGCGGCGTCGAGCTGGGGCGCCACCAGCGGCAAGTCCAGGGTGAAGCGCGTGCCGGCCGGGCTGCTGGCCACCTCGATGGTGCCGCCCAGCAGGGCCGTGACGATGTTATAGCTGATCGACAAGCCGAGGCCGCTGCCGCCCTGGCCCAGCTTGGTGGTAAAGAAGGGGTCGAAGATGCGCGACAGGTGCTGTTTCGCGATGCCGCCGCCATTGTCGGCAAACACGATCTGCACGCGGGTCCCGTCGAGCGTGGCGGACAGGCGCATGCAGCCCGTGCCGGCGGCGCCGTCGTTGGGCGCGGGGGCGAAGGCGTGCAGCAGGGCGTTGTTGATCAGATTGGTGATCACCTGGCCGAACGGCCCCGGATAGCTGTCCATGGCGATGCCGAAACCGATCTCCATCTCGATGCGGTGGCCCGAGCCGCGGATGCGGTTCATGACGGTGGCGATGATTTCATTGCTCACTTGCTGCAGATCAAACTGGCGCCGCTGCTCGGTGGTGCGGTCGACGGCCACCTGCTTGAAGCTGTTGACCAGGTCGGCCGCGCTGTGCAGGCCGCGCATCACCAGCGCCGCCGCCTTGCCCGCATCGTCGATGTAGGCGGCCAGGTCGGAGCGGCGCAGGCCGGGACCGTTCATCAGGCGTTCCACGTCCTCCGTCTTTTGCTGCATGGTGCTGGCGATCAGCAGGCTGTTGCCGATCGGGGTATTGAGCTCATGCGCCACGCCGGCCATCAGCGAGCCGAGGGCGGCCAGTTTTTCCTGCGACACCAGTTGCGCCTGGGCATCTTGCAGCTGGCGGTAGGCGCTGGCGTTGTCGAGCGCGATGGCGCCATACGCACACAGGGTGCGGAAGATCAGGCGCTCGCGCTCGCCATACGCGTCGGCATGGCAAGCCTGCACCGTCATCACGCCCAGCACGCGCTCGCCCACCGTCAAGGGCACGTACAGCACGCTCTGGTTATGCAGGGTGCCGGGCACCGTGTAGGCATGGCGCTTGGGCGGCACCTGGGCGATATACACTTCGCGCCGGCCCAGCAGGCAGCGCACGGAATAGGCGCGCGGATTGCTCAGCGGAATGGCGTTGTCGGGCAGGGGACGGCCCGCTTCCATGCCGTGCGCGCGCCGCAGCGCCGTGCCGGCAGGATCGAGCATGTAGACGGCGAAGGTGTTGACTGGAAGCAATGCGTGCACATGGCGGTCCAGCACCTGGAACACGGCGCCGGCGTCGAGGTGGGTGGTGATTTCCTGGCCGATGGCCGACAGGCGCTCCAGGGTGTCGCTGGTCTGCTGCAGCACTTCGGCGCGGCGCGCCTCGGAGGCGGCCAGTTCGCGGTGGTGATAGCCTTCCGAGCGCGCGTGCTCCGTCTGGTGGTAGACCTGCATGGCCGTGGCGCGGTTGTTCGCCTGCTGGGTGTGGCTTTTTTCGCGCGCCACGCCCGCGTCGAGCGCGATATCGTAGGCGCGCGCATAGTCGCCCGCGTGCGCATATTCGCGCGCCAGCGCATCGAGCAGTTCGCCGGGCGGCACATAGCCGTCGATGGAGGCGGCCACCTGCAGCGCCTGGTGCAGGAAATGCAGGGCCGGATTGCGTTCCTGCATGCCGGGCGGCGGCGGCAAGTCGTGGCGCGCATGCAGCATGGCCAGCACGCGCAGCGCCGCCACCTGGTGCATGGCGTCGCCCTGGGCGGCGGCCAGCTGGCACGCCCCCTGCGCCGCCTGGTGCGCCTCGTCCGGGCGGTCCAGGTAGGACAGCGCGTGCGCGCTGCCGCGCTGCGCCACGCTGCGGAAATCCGCTTGCCCCAGCGCTTCGGCGCGCTGCGCCAGGCGGCTGAAGGCGTCGAGCGCCGTATCGTAGTCGCCCTTGTCCAGGCTCAGTTCGCCCAAGTGCAGCAGGGCGTTGGCATAGGTGCGCGCGCCCGTGACGGGCGCCAGGGTCTGCAGCGCTTCGCGCAGCAATTCCTCGGCGGCGGCCAGGCGCCCCAGTTTGCGCAGGGTTTCGGCCGCATGCGTCTGGCAAGCTCCGATGCTGCGCGGCCAGCCTGTCGGGCGCGCCAGGTCCAGTGCGCACTGCATCCATTCCAGCGCCGATTCGTGGTCGTTCAGGCTGGCGAAGCAGTCGCCGATATTGATGGCGGCCGTGATGGCGCCGCGCAGCTGGCCGCTTTCCAGCGCCGCCTCATAGCTTTGCATGTAATGGCCGGCGGCCGTGCCCAGGTCGCGCGAGGTATGCGCCAGCAAGCCGTGGAAGTCGTGCACCCAGGTAGCCAGCGGCGCGGGCAGCTTGCCGCCGTCGGCCGGAAACTGCCTGCCCCAGCGGGCTTGGGCGGCTGGCGCATCGTGCAGGACGGCCCAGCGCGCCGTTGCCGCGTCGGCCAGGCTGGCGCGCAAGGCGTCGCCGGCGCGGCGCGCCTGCTCGGCCGCCGCCTGCAGTTCCGCATCGCGGCGCGCATGGTCGCCCCGGTCGACGGCGATCGAGGACAGCAGCCAGTGGGCGTCGGCGCAGGCGGTGCCGTTGTCGTGCGCACACGAGATGGCCTGCGCGGCCAGCGCCAGGCTTTCTGCCGCATCGAGCGAACCTTGCAGCCATGCTACTTCCGCCTGCACCAGCTGCAGGCGCGCACGCGCCTGTTCCAGTGCGGCCGGTTCCAGCCCGGCCAGTGGCAGCAATAAATGGGCTTCCTCGCTCAGCGCAATGGCTCTGGCGCAATTACGCTGGCGCAAATGCCAGGACAGCAACAGCAGCAGCGGGACGCGCCCGGCGCCGCGCAACGGCAGCAAGGCACTGTCCCACTGTGCTACGTCATGTTCGAGCGCGAACATTTCCATTCAAGCATACTCCCCGCAAACAGTGGCGCCAGCCTGCGACGGGACAGGCCATGCGTCACCGCATTGTAAGCTGCATTCAGGGGAATTGTTCAGTGTGCAGGACAGAATTGTGCGCCGCGCGCCGGCACCGCGGCATGGCGATTCATGCCCGCCGCGCCATCGTCCGGCGCCGGGTTTAGCGCGATACCAGGCGGATGCCGGCGTTGCCGGAGGCGGTGCTGGCGCTGCGCATGGCGGCAGGCATGTGCAGTCCCGGCAAGAGCTGGGCGTCGTCGATCACCACATGCTCGCCTTCATTGCTGAAGACGAAGGTCGTCCCCCGTCTGGTGACGAATTGGCCGGGTCCCGTCGGGTAGATTTCCACGGCGGGCTTTTCCTGCCATTCGCGCTCATCGATCAGGCGGCCGTAGAAATGGTTGCTTGCCTGATCGATTTGCAGGCGTTGGCCGTTCGACAGCCGGTATTGCTGCTCGATCTCGAAGGCTTGCCGTGCCGTGACGTGGTAATAGGTGCCGGACGTGACGCGCACGCTGTCGGCGGCTTGCGGCGCGGCGGCAGTCTGGGCCTGGGCGGCGCTGCCGGCGAGCGCGAAGACGGCGGCAAGGACGGGGAGGAAGCGTTTGGTATGCATGACATTCACCTTCGATCAGGGTGGCGGGATTGCTCGGAGTTAGATCGCGTGGTCGCTGGCGGGTTTCCGGCAGGGACTGGTGTCAAGTTAACAAACGCGCCGGGCCATCGCCAGCGGCAGGCGATGGATGGCGGGTTTTATGCGATGAAGCGCATAAAACGGCGAATGAACGGTTTTCGGATTAAAGTCGGAAGGCGGGCTCGGCTGCAAAATTATATTTTGCCGGCCGAGGTTTTTATATTGCGATGTTTGCTTGGCGGCAACTGCTTAATACAGCGTCTGCGCCGATTCGTGCAGCAGCTGGCCGTACAGCGTATGGCGCATCCTGGTGATCTTGCCTTCAGACAAGGCTTGCAGGATGGCGCACTGCGGTTCGATCAGGTGGCGGCAGTTGTAGAACTTGCAGCCGCCCAGGTAGGGCTGGAATTCGCGGAAAGCGCGCTCGAGCATGCCTTCGCTCAAGTGGTACAGGCCGAATTCCTGGAAGCCGGGCGAATCGATGATGGAGCTGTTGGCGCCCAGTTCGTCGAGCTTGTACAGGCGCGTAAAGGTCGTCGTGTGCTTGCCCGTGTCCAGGGCGGCCGAGATTTCGCGCACGGCGATGTCGGCGTCCGGCACCAGCAGGTTGATCAAGGATGACTTGCCCATGCCCGACTGGCCGATGAGGATGGACGACTGGCCCGCCAGCAGCGGCGCCAGGGTGGCCACGGCGTGCTCCGGCTCGGCGCGCGCCGACACTTCATCGACGGGATAGCCCATCGATGAATACGGCAGCAGGCGCTCGCGGGCCCGCTCCAGCGAGGCCGTCACGTCCGTTTTGTTCAGGATGATGCGCGCCTCGATGCCGGCCGCGTCGGCCGCCACCAGCGAGCGCGAGATCAGGTCGTCGGCAAAGCCCGGTTCCGTCGCCACGACGATGAACAGCTGCGTCAAATTGGCCGCCAGCAGCTTCGATTTGTACTGGTCGGAGCGGTACAGCAGGGTCTTGCGTTCCTCGATGCGGTCGATGACGGCCTGGTCGCTGGAGGTGCGGGTCAGGTGCACGATGTCGCCCACGGCCACATTGGTTTTCTTGCCGCGCGTCACGCATTGCAGCTTGGCGCCATCCACGTCGGCCAGGTAGTGGCGTCCGTGGGCGGCGATGATGACGCCCGTCAACTTGCCTTCGCTCATGGGGCCACCTGGCTGCTCTGGTAAATGAGGTCGGCCTTGGCGGCGCAGATGAAGTCGTTTTCGGACAGGCCGCCGGCGCCCTGGTTGACCGAATGCGTGTCGTAGCGCACGGCGCAGGTTTTGTAAGTAATGATGAGCTCCGGATGATGGTCTTGCGTATGTGTCATGTAGGCCAGGGCGTTCACGAACGCCAGGGTCTGGTAGTAATTCTTGAAGCCGAAGTCGCGGCACAGCTTGCCTTGTCGCACGCTCCATTGCGGCAGCAGCGCGTGCAGGGTGGCGACACCGGTGTCGCCCAGCGCGTGCTGGCGCGGTGCGCAGGACAGCTGGGCCAGCTCTTGCAGTGTGGATGGCGTACTCATGCGGTTGCTCCTTTCAGGTGGCGGATGCGCACGCTGGCCGGCGGATGGCTGTCGTAGAAGGCCGAGTGCAGCGGGTCGGGCGTCAGCGTCGACGCATTGTCTTCATACATCTTCACGAGGGCCGAGACCAGGTCGTCCGCCTGCGTGTGCGTGGCGGCAAAGGCGTCGGCCTCGAATTCATGCTTGCGCGAGCTGAGCGAGGCCAACGGTCCCAGCAGGAAAGTGAATACCGGCAACACCAGCAGGAACAGCAGCAAGGTCAGCGCATCCGTCGGCTGGCCCGTGAGCGCCAGCGCCACGGGATCGACGCCCAGGCCCGCATAGAACCACGGCTGCGTCTTCAAATAGCCCAGCAGCGCCAGAAAGCCCAGCGAGATGACGAACATCATGGCGATGCGCTTGACGATGTGCCTGAGCTTGAAATGGCCCAGTTCGTGCGCCAGCACGGCTTCGATTTCCTGCGGCGCCAGGCGCGACAGCAGGGTGTCGAAGAAGACGATGCGCTTGTTGGCGCCAAAGCCCGAGAAATACGCATTGCCGTGGGCGCTGCGCTTCGAGCCATCCATGACGAACAGGCCTTTCGAGGCGAAACCCACGCGGCGCATCAAGCCTTCGATGCGGCTTTTCAGCGCTTCGTCGGCCAGCGGCGTGAATTTGTTGAACAGCGGGTGAACAAAGTTGGGGATGATGATCATCATCAGCAAGGAGAACGCGCTCCAGACGAGCCAGGCATAGAACCACCACAGGTCGCCACTTTTCGCCATCAGGACAAGAATGACCCAGAGCAGCGGCAGGCCAAGTACCGCCGTGATGCCTATGTTCTTGAGCAAGTCAGTGAAAAACAGGCTCTTGCTCATCATGTTGAAGCCAAAACGTTGCTCCAGCACAAACTGCTGGTAGTACTCGAAGGGCAGGTCGATCAGGCCGGAAATGGCGGCGAAGGCAACGATCAGGCCGATCTGGTATGCCATGCCCGGGCCCGTCAGCTCGTGCATGTGCAGCGCCAGCCATTGCAGGCCGCCCAGCAAGGTAAAACCGATCAGCACGGCATAGTTGACCAGCAGGGTCAGCAGGCCGAACTTGGTCTTCGCCACCGTGTAGTCGGCCGCCTTCTGGTGTGCCGCCAGCGGGATTTTTTCCGCGAATTCGTGCGGCACAAGGGCGCGGTGGGCCAGCACGTGGCGGATTTGCCGCGAGGCCAGCCAGAAGCGCACGGTCAGGGTCAAAACGAGGACGGAAACAAACAAAATCGAAAACGCGAGTGAATACATTCTGTGCCTGTGAGAAAATGGCTGATTATTTAGTTTGATTAGGCCAAGAGAGAATTATGTCACAAGCGACCGACTTAGCTGCATCCACCCCCGCACCCACCGTGCCCGCACGTCCAAACGAAATGAACCTGGTCTGGGTCGACATGGAAATGACGGGCCTGGAGCCCGATACCGACCGCATCATCGAGGTGGCGGTGGTGGTGACGGACATGCACTTGAACCTGCTGGCCGAAGGCCCCGTGTTTGTGATTCATCAATCCGATGAAACCCTGAACAAGATGGATGCCTGGAACAAGGGCACGCATGGCCGCTCTGGCCTGATCGACAAGGTCAAGGCGTCGACCGTGACGGAAGCGCAGGCGGAAGCGGAACTGATCGCGTTCCTGAAGAAATACGTACCGGCAGGCAAGTCGCCCATGTGCGGCAACACCATCGGCCAGGACCGCCGCTTCATGGTGCGCGGCATGCCGAAACTGGAAGCGTTCTTCCACTATCGCAATGTTGATGTATCGACATTAAAAGAGCTGTGCAAGCGCTGGAAGCCGGAAATCGCCACCGGTTTCAAGAAGCACCAGAAGCACACGGCCCTGGCCGATATTCTGGAATCGATCGAAGAGCTCAAGTACTACCGCGAGCACTTTATTAAACTGTAACGTGAAGATGCCTCGCAAAACCCACTGCGCGTCGGTATAGGCGACCTGCGATGCTCACCGGCTCGGCGCCCCCGTACAGAATACGGGGGCGCTTCTTAGCCGCCTCTCCCTTCCGCCCGCTGCGGTTTTGCGGGGCGTCGCGAAGTTTCCATTACAATCGTTTCAAAGTCGAAATCGAGGCTGTGCCAAGCCCCATCCTCATCCCGCCATTCCAGCGCAAACGCTCCCGTTTGCCGTAAAGCCGCGATCCAGCGCACTTCGCCCGGCTGGCGGAAGTATTCCACGCACGGGCCGAACGGCTGGCCCAGCCGGCACAGCACCAATCCCTCGCCCGCCACGGCGCACCATTGCTCATTGACGTCGATCAAGGCCGCGGCCGGGTCGCCATAGAATTCGCCCAGGCTGGCGTGACGCCCATCGGCGGCCAGTACGCTGGCGTGTTCGTATTCGTGCTGGACAATATATGCGGCGCTGCGCGCCAGTTCGTGTGTCGTCATGCGGTCTCCACGGCGGGCCAGACGGTTTCCTGGTCGGCGCGCGCCTCGGCGATCAGCCATTCGCAGAACGCGTGCACGAGGGGCCGCGTTTCCGCCTGGGGCGAACGCAGCAGGTAGTAGCAGTGGGGGCCGCGTACCGCGTGTTCGAACACGCGCACCAGGCGCCCCGAGCGCAGGTCGTCGCCGATCAGGGGGCTGGCGGCGATGGCCACGCCCTGGCCGCTGGCGGCCGCGTCCAGGCATAGATAGGTGTGCGAAAAGCGCGCGCCGCTGTTGCCGCTATTGCCGCTGTAATGCACGCCGCAGCTGTGCAGCCAGCGCGTCCAGTCGATTTCGCCGGGCAGGTGCACCTCCGGCTCGTCGTGCAGCAGCGGGTAGCGCAGCAGGTCGGCCGGCTGGCGCAGGCTGGCCGCGTTGGCGCGGAAATCGGGGCTGCAGACGGCGGAAAACCATTCTTCCATGAGTAAATCCACTTTGAGACCCGGATAGCGGCCCGGTCCCAGGCGGATGGCCACGTCCACGCCATCGCGCGCCAGGTCGACCGGGTGCATGGACGCCAGCACGCGCAGCTCGATCTGCGGATAGCGGTCGCGCAGCCGGCCCAGGCGCGGCATCAGCCAGCGCGAGACGAGCGAGCTGGTGGCCGTCACCGTCACCACCTTGTCGTCGCCCTGGCGGCGCGCCTGCTCGGAGACGTCGGCCAGCTGGTTCAGGATGGGGCCCAGCGACGCCGCATAGCGCTGGCCGGCGCTGGTGAGCACCACGCCGCGCGGCAGGCGCTGGAACAGCACGATGCCCAGCCACGCTTCCAGCTGCTTTACGTGGTGGCCGATGGCGCCGGCCGAGACGTGCAATTCCTCGCCCGCGCGCTGGAAACCTTCATGGCGGGCGGCCGCCTCGAAGGCGTGCAGGGCGGCGAGCGGTGGCAAGGGACGTGACATGGCAGTCTTCAAGAGAATTGAGCCTCAGTATTATTCGGCCTATCCGTGAAGAATATTGGTTTGTTTCATTTTGCGCAAGCGAATATGATGCCGTCACTGCATGAAGTGACCCGCAATAGGATTCACGCACGCATCATCTTCCAGCCTTGCTTGGCATTAATATTTACAACGTCTGGGAAAACCGTCGCGAGCGGCAGTGATTTGTGGCTGAGAAGCGCAACCGTACTTGTACGGGGCCGCCGAGGCGGTGAGCATCGCCGGCCGCAAAGCGCGACGCGCAGCAGGTTTACCCAGGTGTTACTGAAAGAGGTTTAGTCATGTCTGATCGCCGCGCCGTTGCGCTGGTGTTGCTGTCGGCCGCCGGTTTCGGCAGTTCCGCCGTGTTTGCCAAGGCGGCCTATGCGTCCGGGGTCAACCCGTCGACCATGCTGGCCTTGCGTTTCGTCATCGCCGCCATGCTGTTGCTGCCGCTCGTGTGGCTGGGCGGCTGGCGCCTGCCGCGCGGCCGCCTGCTGGCCGGCTATATGCTGATGGGCCTGATGTACACGGCCCAGTCGCAAGGCTATTTCAATGCCCTCATGTATGCCAGCAGCGGCCTGTGCGGCATGCTGCTGTATGTGTATCCCGTGCTGGTGACGATCCTGGCGCTGGCGCTGGGCTGGGAAAAGCTGGACCGGCGCATGCTGGTGCTGATGGCGCTGGCCATTGCCGGCATGGCCATCACCCTGGGCGGCAAGCTGCAGGGCCAGCCGATCGGCATCGCGCTGGCGCTGATGGCCGCCGGCGTGTACGCCGTCTACATTCTGTTTGGCAACAGCCTGTCGAAAAGCCGCGAGAATATTCACCCATTGGCCGCTTGCGTGGTGATTCTGGGCACGGCAGGCCTGTCGAACAGCGCAATTGCTCTATGGCAAGGTGTTTCCTTCCCGGGCACGGCGACGGGCTGGCTGGCCGTCAGCGCCATCGCCCTGTTCTCGACGGCCATCGCCATTGCCGCCTTCTTTGCCGGCGTGGCGCAGATCGGCGCAGCCAAGGCTTCCATCATTTCCACGTTCGAGCCCGTCATCACGATGGCCTTCGGCGTCGCCCTGCTGAAGGAATCCGTCAGCGGCACGCAATTGCTGGGCGGCGCCATGGTACTGGCCGCCGTGGTCTTGCTGGCGCAGCGCCCCGCGGCGAAACCGGCCGCCATGCCGGCAGTACAGGCCAGCGCCTGAGTTCAACGCTGACATTTTCTCAACACTGATCAGTCGTATCGATCGGTCTCCTTTGGCGCCGCGACGGGTTTCCCGTCGCGGCGCTTTTTTTTTGCTCCGTCCTGCGCGCGCACAAATAAGTCTTGATTGCGAATGATTCTCATTTATAATTGATTTCAAGATTCCCCCACCACCAGCCAGCCCATGCCAGCCAGTGTTCGCCCTGAAAGGAGACACCGTGTCGAGCATGCCCCCTGTTTGCAATACCGAGCTGATCGTCAGCGAATTCGCCCGCCTGCGCCGCGAAAGCAAGGCCCGCCACCGCGATATCGCCGAGCAACTGGCCATTTCCGAGGGCGAACTGATCGCCGCGCATGCGGGCCTGTCGCTGGCCGATGGCGCCTTGCTGGGCGCCGAGCGCCTGCAGGCGGACTGGCCCGCCATCCTGGCCGCGCTGGAACCGCTGGGCGAAGTCATGGCGCTGACGCGCAACGCCTCGTGCGTGCATGAAAAGACAGGCGTCTACCGCAAGGCCAGCCACAACAGCCACGTGGGCCTGGTACTGGGCGGCGACATCGACCTGCGCGTGTTCTACCGCCAGTGGGCGCATGGCTTTGCCGTGCGCGAGGTGGACGCGGGCGGGCACGAGGTGCAGCGCAGCCTGCAATTTTTCGACGCTGCCGGCCACGCCGTGCACAAGATTTTTCTCAAGCCGCAAAGCGAGCTGGCGGCCTACGACGCGCTGGTGGCGCGCTTTGCCGACGCCGACCAGGCGGCCGGCATCGCCGTGACGGCGCCGGCGGCGCCACCGGCCGAATTGCCCGACGCGCAGATCGACGTGGCCGGTTTTCGCGCCGCCTGGGCCGACTTGCGCGACACGCACGAATTCTTCACTTTGCTGAAAACATATGCGGTCTCGCGCCTGCAGGGCCTGCGCCTGGCCGAAGCGCGCTTCGTGCAGCAGATTGACACCTCCTGCGTGCTCGACCTGCTCAACGATGCCGCGCGCGAAAAAGTGTCCATCATGGCCTTCGTCGGCAATACCGGCATGATCCAGATCCATTCGGGACCCGTGCACAAGGTTGCCGTGATGGGGCCGTGGATCAACATCCTCGATGCGCGCTTCAACCTGCATTTGCGCGAAGACCATGTCGCCAGCGCCTGGGTGGTGAAAAAACCGACCGTCGACGGCCTGGTGACGTCCGTGGAACTGTTCGACGCCAAGGGCGACACCATCGTCATGTTCTTCGGCGAACGCAAGCCGGGCGTGCATGAATTGTGCGAATGGCGCCATATCGTCGACAGGGTGGCGCAGGAGGGCGAACTATGCGCCGCATGATCGCCGCCAGCGTGGCGCGCCGCATCGCGCTGAAAAAAATGGGGGCCGGAGCGCTGGCCCTGGCCGCGCCCATGCAGGTGCTGGCGGCAGTGACCGACGCGGGCAAGCCGCTGGCCAAAGTGCGGCGCATCGTCAGCGTGGGCGGCGCGCTGACGGAAATCGTGTATGCGCTCGAGGCGCAGGGCGAGCTGGTAGGCGTCGACACCACCTCGCTGCACCCGGCCGTGGCGCAGCAACTGCCGCAGGTGGGCTATGCGCGCACCTTGTCGGCCGAAGGCGTGCTGTCGCTCGCTCCCACGCAGCTGATCGCCACCGAGGAAGCGGGGCCGCAAGCGGTGCTGCGCCAGGTGCGCGACGCAGGCGTGCCGGTGGCGGTGCTCAGCGCGAACAACCGATTCGAAGGCTTGCTCGAGCGCGTAAAGCAGGTGGGCCGGATCACGGGCCGTCCCGACCCCGCCGCGCGCCTGGCGCACAGCCTGCAGCAGCAGTGGGACGGCGCCCTGGCCAAGGTACAGCAGCGCCAGCATGCGCCCGTGCGCGTGCTGTTCATCCTCGCCCATGCGCCCAACCAGGTGATGGTGGGCGGGCGCGAGACGGGCGCCGACGCCATGCTCGCGTATGCGGGCGCCGTCAACGTGATGGGCGGCCAGGGTGGATTCGCCGGCTACAAACCGCTCACGCCCGAAGCCGTGATCGCCGCGCGGCCCGACATCGTGCTCGTCACGGACCAGGGCTTGAAAGCGTCGGGCGGCGTGGATGGCATCCTGAAACTGCCAGGGCTGGCGCAGACGCCGGCCGGGCGCAAGCAGCGCATCGTCTCGCAGGAAGCCATGCTGCTGCTGGGCTTTGGCCCGCGCATGCCGCAGGCGCTGGCCGAACTCGATGCCGCGTTTGCCCAAGCCATGGCGGCATGAACGTGGCTTCCCTGGTCTGCGCCGCGCCCTGGCGCTGGGCGCCTTGGGGCGCCCGCGGGCTGCTGGCCGCGGCCCTGGCTGGCGGCTTGCTCGTCGCCGTGCAGGCGGGCGCCGTGTCCGTGGCACTGGCCGACTGGCTGGCGCCGGTTCAAGCGGGCGACGCGGCGCTGTCCGGCGGCGCGGATGGGCTGTGGGATATCCGTNCTGGCCGGCGGCTTGACGCAGGGGCTGTTCCGCAATCCGCTGGCCGACCCGGGCCTGCTGGGCGTGAGCAGCGGCGCCGCCTGCGCGGGCGCGGCCACCATCGTTTTCGCCGCCAGCCTGCACGTGGCGCCCGAACTGCGCGTGTGGCTGCTGCCGGCCGCCGCGTTTGCCGGCGCCATGCTCGTCTGCGTGCTGCTCGACCGGGTCGCCCGCTGGGCCACGCCCGGCTCCATCGTCGGCCTGCTGCTGACGGGCGTGGCGCTGAACGCCATCACGGTGGCCGTCATGGGCCTGTGCATCTACCTGGCCAGCGACGATCAATTGCGCACGCTGACTTTCTGGACATTGGGTTCGCTGTCGGCCGGCAGCTGGCGCCAGGTGGCGGCCCTGCTGCTGGTGCTGGCGGGCGCGCTGTGGGCAACGCGCTACCTGATGCGCGCGCTCAATGCGCTGGCGCTGGGCGAAGCGGCCGCATCGCACGTGGGCGTCGACGTGGGCCGCCTGCGCACGCAGGTGATCGTGCTGGTGGCCGTGCTGACGGGGTTTGCCGTCGCCTGGTGCGGCGGCATCGGTTTTATCGGCCTGATCGCGCCGCACCTGGTGCGCACCTGGCTGGGCGCCGACCAGCGCAAGGTATTGCCGCTGGCGATGCCGATGGGAGGCTTGCTGCTGCTGTCGGCCGATACCCTGGCGCGCACGGTGGCCATACCCGCGGAAGTGCCCGTCGGCATTTTCACGGCCTTGCTGGGCGGGCCATTTTTCCTGATGCTGTTGCGGCGCTTCCGCCACGGCACGGCCTGAAAGGATGGGCATGACGCCTTTATTGGAACTCACGTTCGCCACCACGCAACTGGGCCAGCAGTATTTCGGCCCCTTCAATGTGCGGGTGGCGCCCGGCGAGCGCATCGCCATCCTCGGCCCCAGCGGCGCGGGCAAGTCGACCCTGTTGAAACTGATGGCGCGCGAACTGCGGCCGCAGGCGGGCCAGGTGGCGTTCGCGGGACGGCCGCTGGCGCAGTGGCCGCTGGCCGAACTGGCGCGGCGCCGCGCCGTCCTGCCGCAGGACTCGAACGTGGCCTTCGGTTTGCTGTCGGACCTGGTGATCGGCCTGGGCCGGGTGGCGCGCCTGGCCGACCCGCAGCTGGAGCGCATCGTGCAGGAGGCGGCCGCCCTGGCGCACGCCGCGCATTTGCTGGGGCGGCGCCTGGACACCCTGTCCGGCGGCGAACAGGCCAGGGTGCAGCTGGCGCGCATCTTCGCGCAGATGTGGGATGTGGAAAATGGCTTGATACTCGTCGACGAACCGCTGGCGGCGCTCGATCCCGGCCTGCAGTTCGAGCTGCTCGACAGCCTGCAGCAGTTTTGCGCGGCGCGCGGCCACGCCGTCGTCGCCATCCTGCACGACATCAACCACGCCTTGCTGGGCTTCGAGCGGCTGCTGCTGGTGCGTTCGGGCCGGCTGGTGGCCGATATCGCCAGCGATGCCGGCGCCGTGCCCGCCCTGGCCGCGCTGTACGGCATCGCCCTGACGACGGCGACCAGCAGCGATGGCGACGTGTGCGTCATCCCCGCCAGAAGCGCCATACGCAGGGCCGCCTGACCGACACATTTATTTACTCGCTCACCACACGTCCGCCGCGCGCGGCCGCGCCATCTGGCCGCTGCCCAGCAGCCAGACCATCAGGGCATCGGCCTGTTCGCGCGTGGCCGTCACTTCCTGCACGATGCCGAAGGCTTTCATGGCGCCGGCCGCCATGGCCTGCAGGCGCGCGCGTTCCTGCGCATCGGCTTCGACGGAGACGAGGCCACGGCAAAGGGCAGCCAGCGCCACCTTGTTGTGCTTGAGCCACAGGCCGCGCCGCTTGCGGTCGATGTGCGCTTCATCGCTGCGCTCCTCTTCGAACAGCATGACGAACGGTTCGCCGTGGCGCAGCAGGGCGTCCATGTCGTTTTCCCACAGCGGGGCATAGCCGGTGACGGCCGTTTCAGGGCGAAAGCGCACGATGGGAAAGTCGCTGACGTCGTGGATGGAAAATTGTGCGGGATTCGGTTTCATGGCGTGCTTCCTAGCGAGGTGGTTGAAAATGCCTGCCAGCCGCCGCCCAGCGCCTTGTAGACCTGGACCAGCGACAGCGAGGCGGTGGCGCGGCTGTCGACCAGCGCCGCTTCGTTGTTCAATAAGGTGTTTTGCACATGCAGCACGTTGAGCAAGTCCGTGCCGCCCTGGCGGTACTGCAGTTCCGCGCTGCCCAGCGCGCGGCGTCCCTGTTTGACGGCTTCATCGAGGCTGGCCTGGCGCCGTTCGTTGGCCTGGTAGCCAGATAAGGCATCTTCCACCTCGTGCCAGGCGGCCAGCACCGTCCGGCGGTAGGCGATGGCCGCTTCCTGCTGCTGCGCCTCGCGCAATTGCAGCTTGCCGCGCAGGCGGCCGCCATCGAACAGGGGCACGCTGAAGCCAGGACCGAAGGCGAAGCGCTTGGCGTCCCAGCCGATGTCGGACAGCTGCATCGCCTGCAGGCCGATGCTGCCCGACAGCGTGATGCGCGGATAAAAATCGCCTTGCGCCACGCCGATGGCGGCGGTGGCCGCGTGCAGCTGCGCTTCGGCGCGGCGGATGTCGGGACGCCGCCCGGCCAGGCTGCTCGGCACGCCCAGCTGCACCTGCATGGCCACGGCGGGAATGTCCTTGTCCGCCGCCAGTTCCGCCCGCAAGCCTTGCGGCGGCAGCGCCAGCAAGAGGGCGAGGGCATTGCCCAGGCGCGCTTCGCGCTGCTGCAGCGGCGGCAGGCGCGCTTCGATGGTGGCCACGTGGGCCGCCGCCTCGGCTTCGTCGAGCTGCGTCGCCGCGCCTTCGCGCAGGCGGATGCGGGTCAGGTCCAGCGTATGGCGGGCGATATCGAGCAGCTGCCGCGTGATGGCCAGGGTCTGCTGCGCGCCGCGCAGTTCGATGTAGTCGCGCGCCGTTTCGGCCAGCACGGCCAGCAGCACGCCGCGCTGCGTTTCCAGCGCCACGCCGACATGCGCGTCGGCCGCTTCCACTTCGCGCCGCACGCGGCCCCACAGGTCCAGCTCCCAGGCCGCGTCGAGGTTGCCTTGCCACAGGCTGTAGGCGGACTGGCCGTTGTTGCGCGACGGGTCGCTCAAGCCTTGTTCGCTGTTGCGCGCGCGGCTGACGCTGCCATTTGCGCCCAGCGAGGGGCCTTGCGCGGCGCCCGCCACGCCCCGTGCGGCGCGGCTTTGCTCCAGCCGGCTGCCAGCCGCCAGCACGTCGAGGTTGGCGCCGGCGGCGCGCTGCAGCAGGGAAGACAGGGTGGTATCGCCAAAACTGTCCCACCAGCGCTGTTCGAGGGCGGCGTCCTGCCGGGCGGCGAAACGGGCATCGTGCGCCTGGCGCCATTGCTGCCCCAGCTCGTGGTGCGGGCGCTGGAAGTCGCTGCCCACGCTGGCGCAGCCGGCCAGGCCCACGGCCATGATGAAGATCAAGGTTTTCATCGCGCGCTCACCTGTTGCACGTCCTGACGGCGCATGGCCGTATCGATGCGCACTTCGGCCGACATGCCCACGCGCAGGCGGCTGCCGTCATCCTGGCCGGGATCGAGCGCGATCCTGACGGGGATGCGCTGCACCACCTTGGTGAAGTTGCCGGTGGCGTTTTCCGGCGCGATGGCGGCAAACGTCACGCCCGTGGCGGGCGCGATGCTGTGCACCGTGCCGCGCAGGAGCATGCCCGGATAGGCGTCGACGGCGATCCTGGCGCGCTGCCCCTGGCGCACGTGCGTCAGCTGGGTTTCCTGCAGGTTGGCGACGACGAAGCTGCGGTTCAGGGGCACCACGGCCATCAGGCTGGCGCCGGGAGCGACCAGGGCGCCGACGCGCACGGCGCGGCGTCCCACGATGCCGTCGATGGGGGCGCGCAGCTGCGTATGCGACAAATCAAGTTCGGCGCGCTGCAGGCTGGCGCGGGCGCGCAGCAGGGCCGCTTCGGCGGCGCCTTGCTGCGCCTGCAAAATGTCGGTCTGCTTGCGCGTGGCGACGAGGGCGGCGCGGTGCTGCGCCAGGCGCGCGCGGCTCACGTCGAAGCGCGATTGCGCCTGCTGCGCGCTCTGCACGCTGCCGGCGCCCTGGCCGGCCAGGTGCTGCGAGCGGGCCAGTTCCTGCTGCGCCAGCTTTTCCTCGGCCTGGTTGGCCTCGACCAGGGTGCTGGCCTGCTCGATCAGCGCTTGCTGGCGTTCCAGAGTGGCATGGGTATTGAGCCGCTGCGCTTCGGCGCCGGCCACGTCGGCGCGGGCCGAGGCGAGGGCCGCCTGGTAGTCGCGGTCGTCGATGCGGGCTAGCAGCTGATCCGCCTTAACAGTCTGGTTGTCTTCCACCAGCACCTCCCGCACGATGCCGCCCACCTTGGGCGAGAGCACGGTGTAGTCGGCGCTGACGAAGGCGTCGTCGGTGCCTTGTTCTTCGCTGGGGGAAAACAGCAATTGCCAGGCGCAAAAGGCGAGGGCGCAGGCCAGCAGGGCCAGGCCGAGAAGAAATGCGCGCGAGCGCAGGATGGGGACATTCATGGTGAGGCTCTTTCGTGAAATAAAAGTCAGGCTGCGCGCGGCGCATAGACGCGCGTCGGCAGGATGGGAATGATCACAATCATGGCCAGCGCGATGGCGGCGACAATGAGGTACAGGTCGGACGAGGTCAGGGTGACGACTTGCGCATGCATGCGCGCGCTCAAGCCGGCCATGTCCACGGCGCCGGGCAGGTTACCCAGGCGTTCGCTGAGCACCGTCGAATGAAAGTGGTTGCGGCGCGTGATCAGCGTGTCGAGCACGCCCGTGGCGACGACGGCCGACATGCCCTTGATGGTGTTGAACCAGGCCGAGGCGAAGGGGCCGTCCTGCGGCGCCAGGCCCGTGGTGGCCAGCAGCAGCAGGGGAATCACGGCCATCGGTTGCGCAAAGACCTGCACCGCCTGCAGCAGGTAGAAGTGTGTGCGTATCCAGTCCGGCGACATGCGCGCGCCGAGCACGCAGGACAGCGCCAGCAGGGCCAGGCCGATGGCCAGCACCCAGCGGCAGTCGACGGCGCGCAGATTGCACAGGGCGGCCACCAGCGGCAGCGCGATCAACTGCGGCATGGCCACCATCAGCATCACGGGCGCCGTCTGCAGCGGGCGGTAGGCGTGCACCTGCGCCAGGTAGGACGAGGGGATCAGGATCACGGCCAGCAGCACGAACAGCACGCCGCCCAGGGTCAGCAGGGCGTGGCTGAGGTTGCGCCGCGACAGCAGCTGCAGCTTGAAGAACGGCAGCGGATGCGACCATTCATTGATAAAGAACAATACCAGCAGCAATAGACCGCCGCCCAGCAGCACGCAGATCAGCGGCGAGGCGAACCAGGCCAGGCGCTCGCCCTGCAGCAATCCGACCACCAGCATGCTGATGGCGGGCAGGCCCAGCAGCAGGCCGCGCCAGTCGAATTGACGGAAACGCTCCAGGCGCAGCGGGTCTTGCGGCAAGCCCCACGACACCATCAAGAGGGCGGCGATGCTGCCCGGGACGACTTGCCAGAACGCCCATTGCCAGCCCAGGTATTCGCTCCAGAAGGCGGCCAGCGGCGTGCCCAGGCTGGGGCCGAAGGTGGCGCTCAGCGCATAGCCGCCCAGGCCATACAGCTTGATGTTCGGCGGCAGGAAGCGCAGCGCCACCGTCATCAGCATGGGCGGCAGGGCGCCGCCGGCCGCGCCCTGCACCACGCGCAGGACGAGCAGCACGGAGAAATTCGGCGCGAACGGGCACAGCACGCCGGCAGCCATGCAGACCACGATGGCGGCCAGGGTGACGCGGCGCAGCGAGAACGTGACGGAGCACCATGGCGCGAACGCCATGGCCGACACCGAGGCGGCCGCGTACAGGGCCACGAGCCAGCTGGCGTCGTCGCGCGCGATGCCCATGGCGCCGCGGATGTCGGCCAGCGCGATCTTGGTGATGTTTTCGTTCAGGCCGGACACCAGCACGGCCAGCAGCACGCCGGCCAGGCCCGTGGCCAGGCGCAGGCCAAAGACAGGTGGGGCGGGAGGCGCGGCCGCGGGGGCGGCGCCGGGTAGGGGTACAGCGGACACAGGGAACTCCGTGGATGAGAATCAGTCCACGCAGTATAGGTAGCCGTTAATCTTGTGAAAATTGATCATTGAGGAAGTCTGAATTGCGTCTGGCGCAATGATTCATTCGTCCGGCGGCGCGCTGCCGCACAGCTCCTTGATCATCCGCCGCAGCCAGCGGTGCGCATGGTCGTGGTCGAGGCGCGGGTGCCAGGCCTGCATCACGTCGACGCTGTCGACGGGAATCGGCAGCTGGAAGGTGCGCAGTTTCAGTCCCAGCCGCTCGACGATGGGCAGCAGGGGCGTGGGCATCAGGGGCAGCAGCAGGCGCGAATCGGCCACGGCGAAGATGGCGGACTGGAAGTTGGGGCTGATCAGCGAGACCCGGCGCGTGTAGCCCCGCTCGGCCAGGGCCGTGTCGAAGGGGCCGCGCGCCAGGCCGCGCCGCGAGACGCTGATATGTTCGTACTCGGTAAAGCTGTCGAGGTTGACGGGGCCGTCGAAGATCGGGTGGTCGCTGCGGGCGATGCCGACAAAGCCGCTGCTAAACAGCTGCTGCAGCTTGATGTCGGGCGCAAAGGCGCGCCGCGCGCTGATGTACAGGTCGATGCGGCCCGCGTGCAGGGCGTCGTTTTCCGTGGCGCCATCGCCTTCGGGCACGAAGCGCAGCACCGTATTCGGCGCATGGCTGGCCAGCAGGTCGCGCAGCTTGCCGCCGTAGGCGCCGACAAACACGTCGTTGGCGCACAGGCTGAAGGTGCGTTCCAGGGTGCGCAGGTCGACTTCGCGGCCGGAAGTGAAGATCGCGTGCGCCTGCTCCACCACGCTGCGCACCTGCTCGCGCAATTCCAGCGCGCGCGGGGTGGGCGCCAGGCCGCGCCCGGAGCGCACGAAGACGGGGTCGCCGATGGCGTCGCGGATGCGCGCCAGGGTGCGGCTCATGGCCGGCGCGCTCAGGTTCATGCGCCGCGCGGCGGCCACGGCGCTGCCTTCCTCGAGCAGGATGTCGAGGGCGACGAGCAGGTTCAGGTCGGGCAGTTTCATGCGGCGATTATAGCCCGGAGGCCAGCGCCAGCGCTGCGCCGGCAGGACGCCGGCGCAGGGGGGGATGCTATAGCGTTATTACTCGGCTGCCGGCTCTGCGCCGCAGCATTTCTTGAACTTCTTGCCGCTGCCGCAAGGGCAGTCGTCGTTGCGGCCCACTTTCGGCTCTTCGCGCTTCATGGTTTGCACCGGTGCCTTGCGGCGCGGGACCCAGAAACGGTGGATGGCCGGCAGGTTCGCTTCCAGTTCCTGCGCCAGCTTGTGCGCCTTGACCGGGTCTTCCACCAGTTTCAGCTCTTCTTCCTTGATTTCGTCGGCGCCCAGCAGGTAGATCGGCTGCATCAGTTCGGCCACTTCGGAATCCCAGATTTCGTTCCACGAGCCTGGACGCAGTTCCATGCCGTCCCAGAAGCCCCAGCACCAGGCTTCGGCGTCGATCAGGGTCTGGCCTTCGTAGTCGTGTTCGACGAACAGGGCTTCGAATTCCTTGGGCGCGACTTCAAACGTCACCAGCACTTCGTTCATGAAGCGCATGATCAGGTTGACGATGCGCTCTTCTTCCTTGCCGTTCTTGAATTTCGGCGCATCTTCGGCATCTTCGCCCCACACGCGCGGCAACCACTCGGCCGGCATGATCGGTTCCGGGCCGATGGCCACGGCCGTCAGATAGCCGTGCAGCATATCCATGGTCATGGCGTCTTCGGAGCACCGGTCCGACAACAGGAATTGGTCTAATTCGTCGAATTCTTTTTCTGATAATGGCTGTTCGAGTTGCATGGCTTGCTCTTTGATTGAATGTAAGCCGCCAGTATACGCCTTGCGGCGCATCATCACCGAAGTGTTTGCACCGGCGGCACGCGCGCGCCTTACAATGTCGCTTATGCACAATGAAAACCAGCCGCACGAGGACGACCGGCCCGTCCATCCCTTTTCCGCACTGAGCCCCGACTGCGTGCTTGACGCCCTCGACAGCGTGGGCTTGCGCGGCGATGGCCGCCTGCTGGCGCTCAACAGCTATGAAAACCGCGTCTACCAGGTGGGCATCGAGGATAGCGCGCCCCTGGTGGCCAAGTTTTACCGTCCCGCGCGCTGGAGCGATACGGCCATCCTGGAAGAACACGCCTTCGTGTCCGAACTGGTCGAGCGCGAAATCCAGGTGGTGCCCGCGCTGGCCATCAACGGCAGCACCCTGCACCAGTACCAGGGCTTCCGCTTTGCGGTCTTTCCCCGCCACGGCGGCCGCGCGCCCGAGCTGGACGACCCGGCGACGCTGGAATGGATAGGGCGCTTCATCGGCCGCATCCACGCCGTCGGCGCGCTGTCCGCCTACAAGGAACGCCCGGCGCTCGATCACCAGACGTTTGGCGTGGAACCGCGCGAATTCTTGCTGGAAGGCAACTTCTTGCCGCCCGAACTGCTGGCCGCGTATTCCAGCGTGGCGCAGCAGGCGCTCGACGGCGTCAAACGCTGCTACGACCGGGCGGGCGACGTGGCCGTGTTGCGCACGCACGGCGACTGCCATGGCGGCAACGTGCTGTGGACGGACGCCGGCCCCCATTTCGTCGATTTCGACGACAGCCGCATGGGTCCGGCCATCCAGGACCTGTGGATGATGCTGTCGGGCGAGCGCGGCGACCAGGTGCGCCAGATGAGCGACATCCTGGCCGGCTACGAAGACTTTTGCGATTTCGACCCGCGCCAGCTGTACCTGGTCGAAGCGCTGCGCACCCTGCGCCTGATCCATTATTCGGCCTGGCTGGCGCGCCGCTGGGACGACCCCGCCTTCCCCGTTGCCTTCCCCTGGTTTAACACGCAGCGCTATTGGCAGGACCGCATCCTGGAATTGCGCGAGCAGGTGGCGCTGATGGACGAGGCGCCTTTGTGGCCCATCTGAATGCATATTTTGCCAATAAAACCGTAGCGAGCGGCAGCGCGACGCGCAGTAGGTTTGATTGGTGAAATGATGAAAAGGGCGGTAAAACTGGCTCTTCTTGCCGCGCTGATTTGTGCATGCCTGTTCGATAATGGTGGTAATAAATTCCCATAAGCAACGGAATTCACCCGAATAAGCGAGAAATCATGCAAGCACAGCAAAATCAGCGCCAGGCCGTTTCCCTCACCGTCGCGTATTCCGCCGACGACGAGTTCGACCAGGACAGCATTGTTTCGCTGCATGATTTCAAGGACCTGGAGAGCAAGGCCGAGGCGCCTGCGCCTGTCGCCGCCGCCCAGCCGCAGGCTGCCGCCGAGCCGGAGCAGGAAGCCGACATCAAGGCGCCGGCCGCCGAACGCCAGAAAATGGAATTGAAGGCCATCCACGAGGCGATCGCCCGCGTGGAAGCGGAAGCGAAAGCCACCTGCGCCGCCGAAAGCCGGGCATTGGCCGAGGCGCGCGTGCGCTCGCTGGCCGAGGACCGCGCCGCCATCGATGCGGCGGCGGCCGCCGCCGCGCAGCAAAACGCGCAGGCGGCCGAGGAGGCCATCGCCGCCAACCGCGAGCGCCTGGAAACCATGCGCGCCGCCGCGCAGGCGAGCGTGGCCCGCCTGGAAGCGGTCAAGCAGGAGACGGCCGAACTGCGCGCCCGCGTGGAATCGGACAATGAAATCCGCCTGGCTGCCGAACAGCGCGCCCGCGCCGAGCAGGAAAGCCGCCTGCGCGCCAGCGAACAGGTGGCGGTGCAGTCGGAACTGGCCGAGCAGGCGGCCCGCGCCGCCGAGGAATTGCAGGTGCAGACGGAGCAGGCGCGCCTGCAGGCCGTCGAGCGCGTCGCCGCCGTGCAGGCGGCCAAGGAAGAAATGGTGGGCATCGCCTCGGCCGACGCCCGTGTCGCCGTGCTGGCGCGCGAACGCGAGCGCCACGCCCACGGCGCGCGCCAGACGGCGCAGATGCTGGCCGAAGCGGAAAGCGAGGCGCTGGAACTGACGGTGCAGCGCGAGCGCGCCGACCAGATCGCGCTGGAATCGGCATTTAATCGCGCCGCCGCCGAAGTGCGCGCGCTGGAGGAGGCGCGCGCGCTGGCCCACCTGGAGCAGGAACGCGAAGCCATCGCGCTGGCACAGGCGGAGTCCGAGCGCCATGCGGCGCAATCGCTGCACCTGCGCCTGCAGACGGAAAAGGAACTGCGTGACGCGGCCGTCCACCGCGAGCGCCTGGAAATGGTCGCCGCCGCCAGCGCCCAGGCGCGCCGCGACGCCGACATGCGCATCCTGGCTGCCACCGAGGCGCGCATCGAGGTGGACCGCCAGCTGCGCGCCGTGGCGCTGGCCCGCGTCGCCGCCGAACAGGATGCGGAAATCGCCGGCCACGCCAAGCTGGAAGCGGAAACGGCGGCGCTGGAACAGACCAAGGCGTTGGAAGCTGCCGAGCAGGCGGCCGCCGTGGCGGCGGCCCGCGCACTGGAAGAACAGCAGCGCGCCGCCAGCCTGGCGCAGGAACGCGCCGAACTGGCGCGCCAGGCGGCGGAACTGGCTGCGCGCCAGAACGCGGCCGAGGAACAGGAAATCGCCAGCAGCGGCGCGCACCTGGCCGCGCAGGCGCAGGCCTTAGCGCTGGCCGAGGAAAAGGCGGCGCAGGCCGCGCGACTGCAGGCACAGGAGCAGGAGCGCCTGGCCGCCGAACAAGCCGCCATCGTCGCCTTGAACGAGAAACTGGACGCGGAAGCGCTGGCCTTCAACGCGGCGCAGGAACGCATCGCCGCCGAAGCGGCGCAAGCGGAACTGCTGCGCGGCCAGCACGCGGCCGAGCAGGCCTTGCGCGTCGCGTCGGAAAAGGAGGCGGACGCCATCCGCATCCTGATGGACCAGGCGCTGGTCGAAGGCGAACAAAAGGCGGCCGCCGCGCAAGCCGTGCAGGCGCAGGCGCGCCTGGCCGTGGAACTGGGCCAGGTGCATAGCGAGCGCGCCCGCGTGGAAGAGGACAAAGCCCGGGAAGCCGATGCGCTGCTGGCGTCCGAACGCGACTTCGTTGCCGCCGAACGCGAATCGCTGGCGCTGATCGCGCAAAAACTGGTGCAGCAGCGCCAGACGACGGCCGCCGAAGAGCGGGCGTCGAAAGCCATCGCCGGCCGCCTGGAAGCGGAAAAGCAGGCGACGCAGGCCGCCGAAGCGCGCGCCGGCATGGAACAGGAAGCGCTGGAGGCCATGCGCCAGCGCGAGCAGCTGGAACTGGCCGCCCGGCAGGCCGCCAGCGAGAAACTTGACGCGCAGCAAGCCTTGCTGGCCAGCGCCCAGGCCCATGCGGCCCTGCAGCGCAAGGCGGCCGACACGACGCGCGCCATGGCCGCCGCCAAGCAGCAATTGCTGGAACTGGATATTGCTCGTGCACAACAGCAGGAGCGCGAACTGGCCGCCCTGCGCGCCAGCCTGGAACAGCAGCAAAGCGCGTTTTCCAGCTCGCTGGCCGCCGCCCGCGCCAAGGCTGAACAGGTAAGCTCGGCCAGTCTGACGCGCGAAGTGATCGAGCGCCTGACGCAGCCTAACGAGTCGGCCGGTGCAGTCTGGCGTTCGCGCTAGGCAGGATACCGAACCAAACCTACTGCGCGGCGCGCTTTGCGGCTGGCGATGCTCACCGGCTCGGCGCCCCCCGCACTAAAGTACGGTTGCGCTTCTCAGCCGAAAATCACTGCCGCTCGCTACGGTTTTGTTCGGTATCGTTACTTTGGCGGAAGAGCGAGATTTTTTAGTTTTTTCCATCAGAATTTTCTTCCCACCCCCACCAAAATCACATCCGCATCGCGGTGGTAGTCCGTCACCACCCGGTTCCACGCCACTTGCGCCACCCAGCGGCGGTCGACGTGGTAGCGGGCAACGGCTGACAGCAATCCCGTCAGGCGCGTGCTGTGGCCCTGGGTGTCGCGCGCATCCCACGCCAGGTAGGGGCCGCCGCCCATGCCGAATTCCACCTTTGCATTGAGCGAGCGGATCAGCCACAGCTGCGCGGCCACGCCGCGCCGGTGCGCCAGGTCCGTGTCGCCTTCATCGAGGGCGGTGACGGTCCAGTCCACGTATTTTCCTGCCGCGCGCCGGTATTCCAGGGTGAACGGGCGCGATGACTCCGAGCGCAGGCTGTTGACGATGGTGTGGCCCGTCGAGACGGTCAATGTGTCGTCGTGCGCCCAGTTCTGCAGGTGCAGCTTGGCGCCGGGCACGCCGTCATAGCGGTAGCCCGCGCCGATCAGCAGATGCGTGGTGTTGTCCTTGCCATCGGGCTTGATGCGGTTGATCTGCGCCTGCGCATACCAGCGGTTGCCGAATTGCCAGCGCGCCTGCAGGCTGACGATGGAGCCCCAGCCGTGGTCGTTGTCGAAGTTGTGCAGGCCATCGTCGGTCCTGGCCGTATCGAAGAAGAAATAGCGGCCCGCGCCGGCGCCCAGCATCAGCCCTTGCTCCACCTTTTTCGTGCGCAGCCAGAACTGGCCCGCCATGCCGTCGCGGTGATGGTCTTGCGGGTGGCCCTCATTGATGTAGGACAGGCTCATGGCGTTGTAGTCGCCCACCGGCTGCGTGTAGCTGACGGCGGCGACGAAGGTGCGCTCCTTGGTTGAACTGACTTTCAGGGCGCCGGCCATGCCGGAGATATCCTGCGCCTGCAGCGACAGGGGAAGCGAGCTGGCCAGCAGGAGCAGGCCGGAGAGGCGGATGCGCATGGTGTTTCCGGTAGTGGTGATACACGCTATTGGTCGGCTGGCTGGGCGTCATGCGATAGCGCAAAGGTCACGCACATTTACTACATTAGTAAAATGTCTCAGTCAGAACTAATTGCTGTAGTGTATAAGAAAGTGAGAATGTGTGAGGCACGTAACAAATTTCTTGCTAGAAATTCATTGCCGCAAAGACGAGGGAAAGGCGGGGAAGAGGGCGCCGGCCTGGAATGGCCGGCCGGCGCGGCAGTGCTGGAATGCGCGGCTTACTGGCTCAAGACCACTTTGTCGGCAAAGTATTCCGTCTCGCCGAAGCATTGCGTGGGCACGCCCTTGTGCTGGCTGTAGGTGACGAGGATGCGCTTGCCGGCTGCGGCCGTCAGCTGTTTTGCCACTTCCTCGTCGCGCACGCTGAACTGGAATTTTTCCGGGATGGTGCCGGGCAGCGCCGTCAGCAGCAATTCCCCTTCCCACGTCTTGCAAATCCAGCCCCGCTTGGAAAACTTTTGCAGGTAGCCCGCCCGTTCGCCTTCCGAGTACGAGAAGCTGAGGGCCATCCACGTATAGGCGGCCAGCAGCAGGAAGCCGGCCACGAGGAAGATGGCGAAGGCGAAGGTGACTTTTTTGCTCGTAGGGGTCATGGTAGGGTTGTCTAGGTAAAAAAAATGGGGATGCTTAAAAATGTTCAGGGCAAGGCGCATTGCCGAAGACAGTACGACTAGTACGGCACGGCAATGCAACGCCGCCATGGACTTTTTTAAGCGTTCCCTCAGTCTTTGCGGCCGGCTTTCCAGTTCAGGCCAAAGCTGTAGCGCTCGTCCATGGCCTGGTGCGCCGTGATTTTACCTTGGCCGCCGAAGTATTCCACCAATTTTGTCACCTGCAGGTTGCCGCCGTGGTTTTCCAGCATGGCGATGGCGCACATGGCGTGCTGGCTGTCTGTGTCGAGGCGCACTTCCACCGTGGGCTGGCCGGGAATCTCGATCGTCACCACGCCATCCGTGGCAGCCCAGTTCGGCACGCCTTCGTAGATGAAGGCGTAGACGAGCACGCGCTTGATCTGGTCGAAATGGCTGCCGTTGATGAAGATGTTTTCGCCGCTGCTGACGCTGCCCGTGCGGTCGTCGCCTTCCAGGTGGATGTACGGTGGCCTGTCATACGCGCCCCAGCTGTTGCCCAGCGCCTGCACGGCGCTCTTGGCGCCATTGCTCATCTCGAACAGGCAGCCGATATCGAGGTCGATGCCGCCCGCGCGGCCGGCCGGCTTGTTGAACAGCTTGCCCAGGAAGCCCGTGTCGAGCTTGGACGCGGGCGCCTGCCCTTGCGACGCGTTCTGGTTCCAGTTCAGGTTGACGCGGATGCGGCCATAGCCGCCGCTGTCGCGCTTGTCGAGCGAAATCTTGTCGCCGCGCTTTTCCAGGCGGATTTTCGACAGCGAGATTTTATTTGCCGCCGGCGGTGCCGCCGGTGTGGGGACGGGAACCGGTGCAGGAGCCGGGGCCGATTGGGCCGCTTCGCTGCCGCCGAAGTGCTTCAGCAGCGCCGCCAGGCCGCCCGCAAAACCCTGGCCCACGGCGCCGAAGCGCCAGCTGCCGTCGCGGCGATACAGTTCACCGATGATGACGGCTTTCTCGTCCTGGAAGTCCGTGCCCGTGAAGGCAAACGTGGCCGCCTGGCCCAGCGCCATGCTGGAGTTGCCCAGCGCGCGCATGCCGCCCTGTTCCGTCGCCGCCGTAAACACCAGCTTGTCGATCGAGGCGGGCAGGCGGGCAAGGTCCACCTGGAACACGGAGCGGGAACCGTTCAGTTCCACGGTGACGGCGTTGTCCGGCGCGCTTTTCTGGTTGTAGAACACCATGTAGCGGTCGTCCGACAGCTTGCCGGCTGCATCGACGCCGAAGCAGCTGACATCCACTTCCATCGAACCGGAAGCGATATCGAGCGTGACGGCGAACGGGCCGTTCAAGCCCAGGTCAGCCAGTTTGCCTTTTTGTCCGCGTGTGAAATTGGTCATGGTCGTGCAGTCCCTTCGTCGCTGGAGAGTTGAGTATTCAAGGAGTGATGCAAATGGGGGGGCGATGCCGCCGCGCCGTCGGCGTGGCGGATGCCGAACAGGCGCGCCTGCTCGATGATGCGCTGCGCCCAGCTGCTGTGCGTGGCCACTTCGCACATCGATTCCTGCATGCGGAACACGGCCGGGCTGTCCGGGTCGATGATGCGCAGCGCCAGTTCGATATCCGACTGCGCCACCTGGTAGTGGCGCTCGATCTGCGGCACCTGGTCCGGGTGGATGGCCGTCTTGGCGATCATGCCGTGCGCCATGTCCTGCGCCACTTCGGCGTCGAGCCAGCTGCCCTGCGACAGGTGCTCGAAGACGGGCGCCGTCAGCTGGAAGCCGTGCGGCTTGAAAATCGTCACCAGGCGGCCGATGACCTGGCCCAGCGGCGTCTGGTAGATGGTGCCGCTGGTGGGGCGGCGCAAGCCCAGCAGGGCTAATAAATCGTTGCCGCCGATGCGCAGGGCCAGGATGCGGCGCCGCACTTCCGGCGCGGACAGGATGAGGCGGAACTGCTTCATTTCCTCGTCGTCGAACACTTCCGCCGTTTCCAAGGTCGGCATCAGCAGATGATGCGTGTGGCGCACGAGGTCGAAGTAGGCGGCGAAGTTGTGGCGCGTGGACTTGGGCAGCACGAAGCCGCTCAATTTGTCGGCGCCGGGCATGGCCAGCACGCGCGCCAGCACCTCGAGGTTACGCACGCGCACGAAGCGCAAGGTATCGGATTCGTCGGCCATGTTTTGCAGCGCCAGCGACAGGTTGAACAGCGCGTAGCTGAGGTCGCGCTCGGCGATGGCGTCTTCGGTGCAAAGGATGACCGAGCGCAAATGGCTGAATTTGTCGCCATTGGCGATCGCCAGCAAGTCCTTGTGCGTGGTCGGCACATACATGGAGGCGCCCAGCGCCGCCTTGTGCTCACTTTGCGGGTGTAGGGAGTTGTTATCCATCGACTGCGCTCCTGATAAGGGCGACCGCCTGGTAAGGCAGCGCCGGTTCTACGGTGACGGGTATGGCTTTTTCCTGCGCCAGAAGCAGCAAATGTGCCACGTCCGGCGCATTCGTGTCGCGCACGATCAGGCGCTCGGGCACGCGGCGCAGCAGCACCCGCGTCGCTTCGCCGATGCCCGGTTTGATCAGGTTGATGTCGCTGATGCCGTATTGCTGCTGCGCGGCGGCCATGTAGGCTTGCGAGCGGGCCGCCATGGCGGGCGCGTCGCTCGCCTCGGCCAGCGGGATGCCGCTGCTGGCGGCAATGGCCATGGCGTCGGCCACCAGGCCGTCGGCGAAAGCGCGCGACTGGTCGTGCTGCTCGAACTGCGCGTAATACACGCAGCCGTGGAAGTCGTTCGGACCAATGGCTTCATTGAGCACGGAGCGGCTGACCAGGCCCGAAACGGTGGCGTTCAGGATGCTCGACGGGATCAGGTAGTCGCCCGACGAGGCGGCGCAGGCGGCCGTGCCGGCCAGGTCGGACAGCACGAACAGGCCGCCGTCGATGGCCGTGCCATTGGCGGCGTTGAAATCGTGGACCGTCTGGCGCAGCTCGCGCGAAATCACGCCCTTGCCCGTCCAGCCGTCGACGAAGACGAGGGACGCGTCACTGTGGCCCTGCGCCAGGATATGGTGCAGGGCGTTCGCGTCGATGCCGCGGTCGCGGATGATGGAGACGGAATAATGGCTGCACTCGCGCTGGAAGACCTGGCGCAGCAAGTGCCCCAGGATGACGCCCACGGGCGTGCCGGCGCGCGCCAGCGACACCAGCGTGATGGGCCCCGTGCGGCGCGCCGCGATCAGGGCTGCCAGGCGCAGGCAGTCGCGCGCCATCTGCAGGCGGTTGGCGGCGAATGCGCTCTGGAACAGGGCCAGGTAGGCGGGCGAGGGCAGGGACTCCGGCGACAGCATCTCGCTGTAGTGGCGCTGGCCGGACTGGATCAGGCGCTCTTTCTCGGCCAGGTCGAGGATGGGCTCGAGCGCCATCGGCGTGAGGAGGAACTCCACGTCTTCCTGGCGGTAGCTGCCGCTGAAATGCTGCGTGCTGTCGGTCATAGCGCCGCCACCGTGAGGGCCGCCAGCTGGGTGCCGTTGGGGATGATGGCGTAGTCGCAGGCGGCCATGAAGCTGGCGTCCGAGCGGCTGTCGCCCATGCCGAAGCTGACGATGGGGCCATGCTCGGCTTCCAGCTCGGCGCGCAGGTAAGCGACGGCGCGCGCCTTGTTCAGGGTCTTCGGCAGCACGGCCAGGTTGTTGCCGTTGCGGTGGATGAAGTAGTCGGACCCTTCGGTCGCGATCCACTGCTGCAGCATCTGCTCTTCGATGTCGGCCAGGCGCTCGCCGCGCGCTTCATGGTCCTTGACGACGATGTAGAACGGCGTGTTGTAATCCTCGATCAGGCGCGCGCGCGAGGGCATTCCCGTCCTGGCCTGGAAATCGTCGATGATGCGCATGGCGTCCCGCAGGCCGGGCAGCGCCGTCTGCATGTCGTTCTGCATCAGCGCCAGCCAGCCCGCGTCGAGCGCGCCGCCCGGCTGCAGCACGATGCCGCCGTAATCGAGCACGCTGTAGCTGGTAAACGGCAGGTCGACGCGGCGGAAGGCGTCGCCATTCCTGGCCGTGGCGGGTATCAATGTCATGCCGCTTTGCGCAAACTCAAAGAAGGCGCGCTGGCGCGCCGTCGTAAACGAGCAGGCGTCGCCATTTTTCAGGTAGGCGGCCGGCTGCAGGCCGGTCTCGCCCGGGCATTTTTTCGGCGTCTGGAACAGTGTGTCGTCCAGGTCAACAAACAGGAATTTCTTCAATTTTGGTCTCTGACTGAAAGTGGAACAGGCGGCCGTTCAACTGGCCGGCGAGTTGCATGAGGGCCGGGCTGGCCGGGGTTTCATGGCAGATGAACACGTGCTGGTACTGGCCCGGCGCCACGTTGTACAGGTAATTGGCGATGCCTTCGCCGTAATTGTCGTCGCAGTGGACGATATGCCCGACGGAGCCCCACGACAGGATGGGCGAGCGCGTGGTCGATTGCACCACCACGTTCTTGCCCAGGCTTTCCAGTTCGCGCGCCAGCAGGAAGGACGGGTGCATGAATTCGCCCGTGCCCAGCACCAGCACGGAGTCGCCGGCGCCGATTTCCTGCGCCAGCTGCACGGCCAGGCCTTGCGGCGGCGCCAGGGCGCGGCCCACGCCGATGCGCCCAAAGGCGGGGCTGGCGCCCCGTTCTTCGTTGGCCTCGAAGCGCTGCGCGCTGGCTGCCACGGGCGCGGGCGCCTCGCCGGCCTGGAAGGCGTAATGGCCGGACAGCGCCGCGCCGATGGTCGTGGGCAGGCCGAAACGCTCACTCAAGCCCGCGTTGGCGGCCTGGCCCATGAAATTGGTGATCACGCCCAGGTGCAGCTTTTCCAGCTGCGCATAGCGCGCGCGGCACACTTGCACCAGATTGGCGAAGGTATTGCCGGTCGACGCTTCATCGTCGATCAGCACCAGGCTGCGCGCCGTGGAAAACAGGGCGCTGGCCGCGTCCGACAAATGCAAAAACTGGCGCGGCGCGTGGCTGTGCGACTCCTCGAATTCGAAGAAGGGCACCGTGCCCACGCGGTAGCGCGAGCTGTGCAAAAACAAGGCCTTGCCGTTCGGGTTGGCGCGCAGCCACGCCTCGAACACGCCCTGGCCCAGGCCGACGGCCGTTTCCGCCATGGCGATGAAGACGACGGGGCCGGGCAGGCTGGGGGGAATCTGCGCGGCCAGGTCGTCGTGGATGGCTTGCATGGCGCGCGGCGTGACGGGCCAGTGCTTGCCCAGCACTTTTGACAGGAACAAAAAGCCCCGCTTGGCGTTGGCGCGCGCGGCAAAGCCGATCAGCCAGTCCAGCGGAAAGCGCGCCTCGTCCACCTTCAGGGTCAGTTCGCCCGTGGGCATCTGCTGCTTGACGAGGTTCATGGCAGCTCCACGGCGTAGGCGGCTTCGCCCACGCGCATGCCATCGCGGATGGCGGGCACGGTGAGCTTGTCGAAACCCTGGTCGAAGCCGGCCAGCGCCAGGTAGGGCAGGTTGGGGCCGGCCGCGCACGCCATGCCGATGCCGCCCGACATGCGCGGATTGATCTCCAGCAAAGCCAGGCCGTTGGCGCCTTCGCGGAACTGGATGTTGAAGACGCCGTTCAGGCGGTAGTCGCGCGCCAGTTTGTCGCAGGCGGCCAGCAGGTCGGCGCGCAGCTCGATCAGCTGGCCGCTGCCGCCCCCATGCAGCTTCTTGCGCGGCACGGCGCAAATGAGCGCGCCCTGGTCGGCGACGCAGTCGGCGCTGTATTCGTGGCCGTCGAGGTATTCCATCAGCAGCAGGGTCTTGAACGATGCCATCTGCGCCAGGCCGTTGCGCAGCTCTTGCGCATTGATCTGGTAGGCGGCGCCGGCCAGCAGCAGCTGGGCGCTGGTGCGCTCTTCATCGAGAATGGCAAAGCCCAGGGCATACACGGATTCGGACGGTTTGATGCACAGCTTGCGATGCAGCGGGCGCAGTTCGGCGTAGGCGGCGTCGTATTCCGCGATGCTGGTCACGGCGCGGTAGTCGGCCGGGCGCGCCATCGGCAGGTCGAGGCCGTCGCAGAAGCGCGCCTTGTCGTGCATCAGGGTCAAAGTCTCTTCGCTGGCCACACTGAGCACGCGCGTGCCGAGGGCGGCGAAGCGCGCGCTGGCGCTGCCGATCAGTCCCGCTTCCTTGCCGGGCCAGAAAATCGTGATGCCCCGGTCGCGGCAAAACTCCAGGCACCACTCGACATAATTGTGGCCCGTCAGTCCAGACGGTTCGACCACATATTCGTGGGCCGACAAAAAGGCGGCCGCATGCGCATTCGTATTGCTGCACACGATGTGATAGCGCGGCGCGCCATTGGTCGCGGCCATATCGGCTTCGCGGATCAGGCGCATGGCCGTGCCGACCGAGGAAAATGTTTTGTTGAACCAGACTCTTTGCATGTACGGGGACCGGGTGGAAATAGGGGAAGCTGCGCGCAGGTGCGCGCGCGGGGAGTCTAAGCGACCAGACTTAACCTGGCCTTAGAAGTTTTTCGAACAACAAACTAACAGCGCCTGACAAAACCGTCGCGAGCGGAAGGGAGAGGTGGCCGAGAAGCGGAACCGTACTCTGGTACGGTGAGCATCGCAGGCCGCCTATGCCGACGCGCAGTAGGTTTGGTCAGGTGCCCCTAGCCGGCTTTGCCGCTGGCTGTCCATTTGAGGAAGGCGTCGCGGTTGCGCGAGCAGATGAAGACCTTGCCCGAGCCGGAAAAGCGCAGCACGATGCCTTCGCCGCTGGTCACGCTGTTGACGATATTGCCGAGGAAGCCGCCGATGCCGCCGCCGCTGGCACCGCCGCCCGTGGTCACGGAAATCTCGTATTTCAGGCTGTTGTCCCAGCAGACCACGTGGGAATTGTCGATCACGACGTCCTTGCCCGGCTCGACGTCGAGCTGGAACATGGAGCCGAAGCCCGACACCACCACTTGCCCAGTGCCGGCCGTCTCCATGACGAAGAAGCCGCCCGACTGCGCGAACAGCGCGTTGCCGATGCTTTGCGTGCGCACTTTCATTTCCGTGCCCGAGGTGGCGGCGACAAAGGCGCCGTCATTGAGCAGGTACTGGCGCGCGCCCACGTCGACCACTTCGATGGCGCCCGGCAGGGTGGGCGAGAGCAGGCAGTCGCCGCCGCCGCGCACCGCTTCGATATGCTGCTGGAAGAACGATTCGCCGTTGGCGAAGCGGCGCATGATGGCGCTGCCCAGGCCGCCCGTCATCTTGCCCTTCAAATCGAGCGCCGTTTCCATCATCACCATCGCATCGGATTCGCAATAGATGGTTTCGCCCTGCTTCATGCTGACGTGGAGGAAGGGATCGACGTCGCCCGTGACACTAAATACTGGCATGATTAATCTCCAAAAAAAAGCCGCCTGAACTGTGCAGGCGGCAGCAATGATATGACAAAAGTGCAATTCACCTCAGAAAACCGTCGCGCGCACGCTCGATGCGCGGCGCAGCAGGTTTAACGAGCGTGAATTTTAGGCGTTCACGCCGAACGAGCGGGCCAGAGGGCCCAGGCCGCCGTTGAAGCCCTGGCCGATAGCCTTGAACTTCCATTCGCCGTTGTAGCGGTAGATTTCGCCAAAGATCATCGCCGTTTCCGTCGAGCTGTCTTCGGACAGGTCGTAGCGGGCGATTTCTTTTTCGCCTTCCGCGTTCAGGCAGCGGATGAAGGCTTTCGAGACCATGCCGAAGTTCTGGCGGCGCGCGTCGGCGTCATGGATGGTGACGGTGATGCTGATGCGGTCGATGTCGTTTGGCACGCGGGTCAGGTCGATTTCGATGCGCTCATCGTCGCCTTCGCCTTCGCCGGTCGTGTTGTCGCCCGTGTGCACGACGGAGCCGTCGGTCGACTTCAGGTTGTTGTAGAAGATGAAGTCAGAGTCGCCGCGGACTTTGCCGTCGCTTTTCAGGAGGAACGCGCTACCGTCAAGGTCGAAGGTGGCGCCGTCCGTCGAACGAGGATCCCAGCCGAGGCCGACGATGATCTTCTTCAGGTTCGGTGCTTCCTTGCTCAGGTTGACGTTGCCGCCTTTTTGCAAACTGATTGCCATGTGGTGCTCCTTAAAAAATTAAACTCGATCATGCCTTCATGGGATGAGCGCGTAAGGCGCTCGTGCCATCACTCTCTCAAATGGGGACGATCGCCCCGATTTCAAGCTTGTGCCGCGTGCCGTTTGCGATAACGCAAGGACGACCACAGCGAGACCAGGATGAAGGCCACGCCCGACAGGCCCGTGAACCACTCCGGAATATGGTACTTGACGGACGCCAGCATGATCAAGGCCAGGATGCCGATCGCATAATGGGCGCCGTGCTCGAGGTAGACGAATTCGTCCAGCGTGCCCTTGTGCACCAGGTACACCGTCATCGAGCGCACGAACATGGCGCCGATGGCCAGGCCCAGCATGATGATGACCACGTCGTTGGTGATGGCAAACGCCCCGATCACGCCGTCAAAGCTGAACGAGGCGTCCAGCACTTCCAGGTACAGGAAGCCGCCGATGCTGCCGCGCGCCACCGTTTTTACCAGCTCGCCATTGCCGTTTTTGGCTGGCGCGGCGCCTTCCTCCTCGTCATCCTGCAAGTCCGGCTCGCCTTCTTCCAGCAAGCCGCTGATCCAGTTCACGCCGATGTAGACGGCGATGCCGACGATGCCCGAGGCCAGCACGCTGTATTTGGCTTCCGCAGGACCCATGGCCACGCAGGCGGCCACGGCGCCCATGGTGATCAGCACGGCCAGGCTTTCGGTGCCCAGCGCGTTGACTTTTTCCTCGGCCCAGCCCAGCCAGTGCAATTCCTTCTCGTCGTCGAACAGGAAGTTCAGGAACACCAGCAGCAAAAAGGCGCCGCCGAAGGCCGCCACCTGCGCGTGGTTGTCCGTCAGGTGTTTCGCATACACGTCGGGCGTGGTGGTGGCCATGGTCCACACGTCCACCAGGCCCAGGCCCGTGGCGACGGAAACGATGACCAGCGGAAACAGCAGCCGCATGCCGAAGACGGCCACAAGAATACCGACCGTGAGGAACAGTTTTTGCCAGAATTCATTCCAGTGGCGCAAGACCGAGGCGTTGACCACGGCATTGTCGAACGACAGCGACACTTCCATGACGCCCAGCACGCCCGTGATCCACAGCGCGTTGATCAGGCCGGGCATGCCGCCGTGGCTGTAACCCCACCAGCCGGACACCGCCATGAGAAGGAAGCTAACTAAGAAAGAAATTCTGAAATGCCGCATGAATACCCCGTTGTGTGAAAGACGTTTGATGCGCAGCGCCGCGCGGTGCGCCACTGCTGGTGTTGATATACGTCAATTGTTGTATATGCCATGATTTTATATTAGTTGCCGCCGGGGGCGGCGTTTTGCAGGACGCGGATGGACAGTTTTGCTGGCGCGGGCGATCTGCGATAATTGCGGCGCGCCTGTCTCTCCAGACACACTCTCTACCTATAAAAGAAGGAATACCCCGTGGATATCGCTTACCTCGTCACGCCCCTGATCACCTGGATCCTGGTCGGACCGATCAAATTCCTGATCAACAGCGCCCGCACCCGGCAGTGGGCCTTCGGCCTGGTCGGCAACGGCGGCTTTCCCAGCAACCATAGCGCCGTCGTTTCCAGCATGGCCACCCTGATCGCCCTGCGCGAAGGCATAGGCCATCCCGCCTTCGGCGTGGCCGTGACCCTGGCCTTCATCGTCATCATCGACGCCAACAGCCTGCGCCAGCACGTGGGCAAGCAGGCGGCGGCCATCAACCGCCTGGCCGGGGAAGCGGCCAGCGCCGCGCACAAGACCTTGCGCGAGCGCATGGGCCATACCCTGGTGGAAATCGCCGGCGGCCTGTGCACGGGCGTGGCGATCGGTTTCCTCGTCAATTACGTCTTCGCCCGCTAAGCACTCGTTTCCTCCCGTGCAAACCCCGCCTGAAGGCGGGGTTTTGCGTTTCAGGGCGCAAAAACTACGTTTCATCCATTGATTAAAGCATTACAGGAAACGGCCGATTGACATGGCCGGACACGCTCATGGATACTTTGGCGCTTGTGGTTTTAATAAAAATAAATGCCCGCTATCGTTTGCCGCCCTATCCGGGCGGACGGACCGATAGCGGTCCTATCTATCCGGAGAATTACCCATGTTGCGCAAAACCCTGTTTGTTCTGGCAATCGCTTCTGCCCTGGCCGCCTGCGGCAAAGAGTCCAAAGATCCTGGCAAGGGCGCTGGCAAAGGGGGCAAGGACGAGAAGGCCGCCGCCGCCGTCAATCTGCTCGTGTCCCCGGAAGACATGCTGACCATACAGAGCAATGCGCTGGCGTCCGGTCCCGTGATTACCGGTTCGGTGCAGCCCGAGCGCAACGCGGACTTGCGCGCCGAAGTGTCGGCCGTCGTGATCCAGGTCATGAAGGAAAATGGCGAAGTCGTCAAGCGGGGCGACGTGCTGGTGCGCCTGGACGAAACGGCCATCCGCGACAGCCTCAATTCGGCCGAGGAAGCCAGCCGCGCCGCGGGCCAGGTGCTGGAGCAGTCCGAACGCATGTTCCAGCGCATGAAAACCCTGCGCGCCTCGGGCATGACGTCGACGCAGGCGCTGGAAGACGCGGAAATCCGCCGCAACAATGCGCAAAGCGATCTGTCCGCCGCGAAGAGCCGCGCCGTGCTGGCGCGCCAGCAGCTGCAGCGCACGCTCGTGCGCGCGCCGTTCGACGGCATCGTGAGCGAGCGCAAGGTATCGAATGGCGATACGGCGCAAATCGGCAAGGAATTGATCAAGGTCATCGATCCGACCAGCATGCGCCTGGAAGGCCTGGTGTCGGCCGACAAGATCGGCGTCGTCAAGGTGGGCCAGCCCGTGTTGTTCCGCATCAATGGTTATCCGGGACAGGATTTCGCGGGCAAGGTGCGCCGCGTCGATCCGGCCGCCAACGCCGTCACGCGCCAGGTGGCCGTGCTCGTCGATTTCAACGACAAGCAGCAGCCGCGCGTGGCCGGCCTGTACGCGGAAGGGCGCATCGAGACGGAAACCGTCAGCGCCCTGATGATACCCGACTCGGCCCTCGTGAAGGCGGGCGACGTCACGTACACGTGGAAAGTCAAGGACAAGGCCTTGCATAAAACCAATTTGCGCATCGGCGCGCGCGACGTGCGCACGGGCCAGTGGGAAGTACAAAGCGGCCTGGCCAGCGGCGACACCGTGCTGCGCACGCCCGGTTCGACCTTCAAGGATGGCCAGAAAGTGGAGCTGACGGCGGCCAAGGCCCTGCCGGCGGCCGCCATGGCCAGCAGCAGCACCGCCGTTGCCGGTAAAGGAAACTAAGCCATGTTCCTTTCCGATTTCAGTATCAAGCGGCCTACGGCCACCATCGTCCTGATCCTGGCGATGATGTGCGTCGGCTTGCTGGCGCTCAAGAAACTGCGCGTCAACCAGAACCCGGACGTCGAAGTGCCGTTCATCGTCGTCAGCATTCCTTACCCAGGCGCCTCGCCCGATACGGTCGAGCGCGAAGTGGTCAACCGCCTGGAAAAGTCGCTGCAAAGCATTTCCGGCGTGACCGAAGTCAACAGCGATTCGAACGAAGGTGCGGCCAGCATCTTCCTGAAGTTCACCTTCAATACCAATCTGATCGAAGCGTCCGACAATATCCGCAATGCCATTGCCGCCGTGCGCTACAAGTTGCCGACGGAAATGCGTGAGCCCATCCTGCAGCGCATCGACCCGGCTGCCGAACCGATCATGCAGCTGGCCCTGTCGTCGAACTCGCAAAGCCATGCGGAAATTTCCCGCCTGGCCGAAGACGTGCTGTCGGACCGCTTCCGCACCGTCGACGGCGTGGCGCTGGTCAACGTGGGTGGCTCGCTCAAGCGCGAACTGTCCGTGCTGTTGCGCGCGGAAAAGTTGCGTGAATACAATGTTTCCGTCAGCGATGTCGTCACCGCGCTGCGCAACCAGAACACCAACGCCCCTGTCGGCAAGGTGCGCGGCACCCTGGACGAGAAAAGCATCCGCCTCGTGGGCCGCATCGAGTCGCCAAGCGACTTCGAGAAAGTAGTGATCAAGCGCCGCGGCGAGGAAATCGTGCGCCTGGCGCAAGTGGCGACCATCGAGGATGGCTTTGCCGAGGTCAACAGCCTGAGCATGCGCAGCGGCAAGCCCAACGTGGGCATGTCGATTACCCGCGTGCGCGACGCGTCCACCGTCAGCGTGGCCAACAAGATCCGCGACATGGTGGCGGAAATCAACAAGACCTTGCCGCAAGGCACGATCCTGCAAGTGACGCGCGACGGCGGCGAAAACGCCCAGCATAGCCTGAACAACGTGATCGAATCGCTGGTGCTGGGCGCCGTGCTGACGATTTTCGTCGTCTACGCCTTCCTGAACTCGTGGCGTTCGACCCTGATCACGGCGCTGAGCCTGCCAACGTCCGTGATTGCCGCCTTCATCGCCGTGTGGCTGTGCGGCTTTACCCTGAACTTCATGACCCTGCTGGGCCTGTCGCTGGCCATCGGCGTGCTGATCGATGACGCCATCGTGGTGCGTGAAAACATCGTGCGCCACATGCAAATGGGCAAGGACCGCCGCACGGCCGCGCTGGAAGGCACGGCCGAGATCGGCATGGCCGTGGCCGCCACGACCTTCTCCATCATCGCCGTCTTCATTCCCGTGGCCTTCATGCCGGGGATCTCGGGCGAGTGGTTCCGTCCGTTTGCCCTGACGGTGACGTGCTCGGTGCTCGTCAGCCTCGGCATCTCGTTTACGCTCGACCCCATGCTGTCGGCCTACTGGGGCGACCCGGTCGAGGAACACGCGGCGCCGAAAAAGGGCATCGGCCGCGTGCTGGAGAAATTCAACCACTGGTTCGACCACCAGGCCGACCGCTACGGCCGCGTGATCGCCTGGGCCCTGCATCACCGCCGCTGGATGGCCGTCATCGCCTTCGGCAGCCTGGTGGGCGCCATCGTCCTGCATTCCACGCATGGCGGCACAAGTTTCTTGCCGGCATCTGATTCCGGCAATCTGATGATCAATGTGCGCACGCCGTCGTCGAGCAGCATCGAGTACTCGCGCCTGAAGCTGGAAGCGGCGGCCGTGCTGGCGCGGTCTTTGCCTGAAACCAAGGATACCAACAGTTCCATCAATGCGGGCGGCGGCCGCGTGTATGTCGACATCGGCAAGCGCAACACGCGCAAGCGTTCGGCCAAGGAAATCGCCGTCGAGCTGCGCGAGAAGATGTCGCGCCTGGTGGGCGCCGAATACGTGGTGCAGGACGATTTGAGCAACGGTTCGCAAAAGCCGATTCAGGTGGAATTCACGGGCCCGGATTCGCGCAAGCTGATGGAAATCACGAATGCCTACATGGACAAGCTGCGCGCCATACCCGGCGCCGTCGACGTGGGCCTGTCGGAGCAGGACCCGAAGAACGAGCTGCAGATCGAGCTCAACCGCGGCCTGGCCAACTCGATGGGCATTTCCGTCAATGACGCGGCGCAATCGCTGCGCGTGGCGTTTGCCGGCGTGGAAGTGGGCGACTGGGTCGATCCGACGGGCGAAACGCGCGACGTGGCCGTGCGCCTGCATCCCGACGACCGCGTGGCATCGGAAAACATCGAGCGCCTGCCGATCAGCGTGACGGGCACCTCGCAAATGGTGCCGCTGGACCAGATCGCCACCATTACCATGGGCAAGGGCCCGTCCGGTATCGAGCACAAGAATGGCAAGCGCACGATCACCGTGTCGGCCAATGCGCAGGGCCGCTCGAACGGCGAAGTGACGAGCGACGCCATGAAACTGGCCAACTCCATCGACTTCCCGCCCGGCTACGGTCTGGCGCTGGGCGGCGCCGGCCAGGACCAGCAGGAGCTGTTCACGGAAATGCTGATCGCGCTGGTGATGGGTATTGGCCTCATGTATTTGATCCTCGTCATGCAGTTCGGTTCCTTCACGGCGCCGGTGGCCGTGATGATGTCCCTGCCGCTCAGTTTGATCGGCGTGGTGGTGGCGCTGGTGATCACCAACAACACCCTCAACCTGATGAGCTTTATCGGCATCATCATGCTCATGGGCCTGGTCGCCAAGAACGCCATCCTGCTGCTGGACGCGGCGCGCAAGCGCGAAGAAGAGGGCCATGGCCGCGAAGACGCGCTGATGTATGCGGGCCGCATGCGTCTGCGCCCCATCCTGATGACCACGTTCGCGCTGATCGCCGGCATGTTCCCCGTGGCGCTGGGCTTGGGCGAGGGTGGCGAGTTCTACCGTCCATTGGCGATCGCCATCATCGGCGGCACCATCACCTCGACGATTCTGACCCTGCTGGTGGTGCCGACCTTCTATGACAGCATCGAGATCGCCCGCGATGGCGCCGTGGCCAAGTTCCACCGCCGCGCCGCGCGCATGCCCGTGGCCGTGGCCCTGATATTGACCTTGCTCGAGTGCGTGCTGACCCTGCTGCTGGTGCGCTTCGTCTACCGCATGCTGAAGAAGGCCGTGCTGTTCCTGATGGGCCGCCGCGCGCCGAAAGCGGCGTCCGTCAGCCTGCAAAAGTAATTCAAGCCGGCCTCAACTGCGCAATCCTTGTGCCAGGTCAAAGAGCCTTCTTCGGAAGGCTCTTTTTACGTCTGGTGCTCTACAATCGTAGAACGGATGGGCAGATTCGCCGGTCCGTATGGGGATATTTTTCAACGGCGATGTGGCACGGCAACGTATCGGACCAGCACCATGTTTTCCAGCATCCGGCAGCCCATACTCGGCATCCTCACGGCATGCCTGCTGGCCGCTTGCGCCGTCGGGCCGGACTTCCAGCGTCCCGCCGCTCCCGGCGGTGGCGAGCGCTACACGCCGGCGCCCTTGCCGGCGCAAACGGCGGCGGCGCCTGGTCCCGCCGGCCAGGCGCAGCGCTTTGTGGCCGGCCAGGATATCCCCGCGCAATGGTGGTCGCTGTTCCAGTCGCCGGCGCTGGACCAGCTGGTGCGCGGCGCCCTCGCGCGCAATCCCGGCCTGGCGTCGGCCCAGGCGGCCCTGCGCCAGGCCGATGAAAACTACCGCGCCCTGTCCGGCAGCCTGCTGTATCCGGACCTGCGCGCCCGGCTGGGCGCCAGCCGCGAGAAGAACAGCAGCCTGGAGGGCGTGGGCGGCGTCCTCAATTTGTATAACGCCTCGGTGAACGTGTCGTATGCGCTGGATGTGTTCGGCGGCAACAAGCGCCAGCTGGAAGGCTTGCAAGCCCTGGTTGACTATAGACAATACCAACTGGAAGCGACGTACCTGGCCCTGACGGCCAATCTGGTGACGACGGCCATCCGCGTGGCGTCCTTGCGCGCCCAGCTGCAGGCCACCAGCGAGATACTCGGGGCGCAGCAGAAGCAGCTGGACCTGATCGAACAGCAATTCCAGTTTGGCGCCATCGCCCGTGCCACGGTACTGCTGCAGCGCAATACGGTGGCGCAGACGCGCGCCGGCGTGCCGCCGCTGGAAAAAGCCCTGGCCCTGGCCCGTCACCAGCTGTCCGTGTATGCGGGCCGGCTGCCCAGCGAACCCGGCATGCCTGAATTCGACCTGGCGTCGCTGCATTTGCCGCAGGACTTGCCCGTCTCCCTGCCGTCGGCCCTGGTGCGCCAGCGCCCCGACATCCGCGCCAGCGAGGCGCTGCTGCAGCAGGCCAGCGCGCAGATCGGCGTCGCCACGGCAGCCATGTACCCCCAGTTCACCCTGACGGGCAATGTCGGCGCGCTGGCCACCAGCATTCCCGCGTTGCTGCACGGCGGCTCCTCCGTGTGGGGCGTGGCGGCCGGGCTGGCCCAGCCCATTTTCAATGGCGGCGCGCTGCGCGCCGGGCGGCGTGCCGCCATCGCCGCCTACGAGGGCGCGGCCGCCGATTACCGCGCCACCGTGCTGGGCGCTTTCCAGAATGTGGCCGACAGCCTGCGCGCCCTCGAGACCGACGCTGCCGCCTTGCAGCAGCAGGCCGAGGTGGAGGCGCTGGCCGGCGAATCGCTGGCGCTGAGTACGCAGCAATTCAAGCTGGGCGCCATCAGCTACCTGAGCCTGCTGGACGCCCAGCGCACCTACCAGCAGGCCAGGGTGGGCCTGGTGCAGGCGCAGGCGGCCCGCCATGCCGATAGCGCCGCGCTGTTCCAGGCGCTGGGCGGCGGCTGGTGGAACCGCCCCGCGCTGCCGGCCGTTTCCACGGCAACGACTTTGCCGGTGGCGGCAAGCAGGGACTGAGGGGCTTGCAACATATGGCCTTGCAACAATATGGCCTTGCAACACGGGGCCTTGCAACACGGCACGCGCAATGGCAGCGGGACGCAATGACAAGGAGCGCATCCATGACGAAACGCACGAAACGCATGCTCATCATGCTGGGGGCGGTGGCGCTGTTGATTGCCCTGCTGGCGCTGGGATTTTTCCTGCACATCCGCCAGCTCATGGCCAGCTCGCCCAAGCCCGCGCCGCAGACGGTGTCGGCGACCATCATCCGCAAGGTCGACTGGCAGCCGCATCTGTCCTCCGTGGGCACCCTGGTGGCCGTGCGTGGCGTCGACGTGACGAGCGAAATCGCCGGACTCGTCAGGACGATCAACTTCAAGTCCGGCCAGGAGGTGAGGGCAGGGCAGGTGCTGCTGCAGCTGAACGCCGACGCCGACCTGGCGCAGCTGCGCGCCCTGGAGGCGGCCGCCGAACTGGCCGCGTCCGTGCTGGCGCGCGACCGCCAGCAATTTGCCGTGCAGGCGATCAGCCAGGCGCAGATCGACAACGACGCGGCCGACCTGAAAAGCAAGCAGGCACTGGCGGCCCAGCAGGCGGCGCTGGTGGCAAAGAAAACCATCCGCGCACCGTTCGCGGGCAAACTCGGCATCACCACCGTCAATCCGGGTCAGTATCTGAATCCCGGCGACAAGATCGTCACCTTGCAAACCATCGATCCCATCTACGTGGACTTTTATATTCCGCAAAAGCAGCTGGGCGGCCTGCAGGTGGGCCAGGTACTGAACCTGACCAGCGATGCGCATGCGAATACGGCGTTTGCGGGCAAGGTCAGCGCCATCAGTTCCAAGGTCGACCCCGCCACGCGCAATGTGCAGGTGGAAGCCACGGTGGCCAATCCGCAGCGGCAGTTGCTGCCGGGCATGTTTGCCAATGTCCATGTGGAAGTGGGGGGCAAGCAGCCGTACCTGACCTTGCCGCAGACGGCTATCACCTATAACCCTTACGGTTCCACCGTCTTCGTCGTGCATCCGGCGCCGCCGCCCAAGGCCGGCGCGCCGCCGCCGAAGGCGGGCGAGCTGGTGGTGCAGCAGGTGTTCGTGACGACGGGCGAGACGCGGGGCGACCAGGTGGCCGTGCTGACGGGGCTCACCGAGGGACAGCAGGTCGTCACCAGCGGGCAGATCAAGCTCAAGAACGGCAGCCCCGTGGTGATCAGCAACGTCGTCGAGCCGCGCAACAATCCGCAGCCCACGCCGCAGGAACATTGAGTCGAGGCGCCGCCATGAACTTCACCGATCTCTTTATCCGCCGGCCCGTGCTGGCCATGGTGGTGAGCCTGCTGCTGGTGGTGCTGGGCTTGCGCTCGCTGTTCAGCCTGCCCATCAACCAGTATCCGAAGACGCAGAACGCCGTCGTGACGATCTCCACCACGTATTACGGCGCCGACGCGCAGACGGTGGCCGGCTTCATCACGCAGCCGCTGGAATCGGCCATCGCCCAGGCGCAGGGCATCGATTACCTGTCCTCGTCCAGCAGCAGCGGCGTGTCGACCATCACGGCCACCTTGCGCCTCAATTACGACGCGAACCGGGCTTTGACGCAAATCAATACCCAGGTCAGTTCCGTGAAGAACCAGTTGCCCGCCCAGGCGCAGACGCCCGTGCTGACGGTGCAGATGGGGCAGACGACGGACGCCATGTACCTGGGTTTTTACAGCAAGACCTTGCCGACGAATAATGTGACGGATTACCTGAGCCGCGTCGTCAAGCCCAAGCTGGACGCCGTCGCCGGCGTGCAGACGGCGGAATTGCTGGGCGCGCGCCTGTTCGCCCTGCGCGCCTGGCTGGACGCGGACAAGATGGCCGCGTTCGGCGTGACGGCGGCCGAGGTCAGCAGCGCCCTGGGCAACAACAATTACCTGGCCGCGCTGGGGGCCAGCAAGGGCCAGATGGTGACCGTTCCCCTGACGGCCGGCACGGACCTGCACTCGGTCGAGGAATTCAGGAAGCTCGTCGTCAAGCGCAGCGGCGACTCCATCGTGCGGCTGGAAGACCTGGCCACCGTCGTGCTGGGTTCTGAAAACTATGATTTCAACGTCGCCTTCAGCGGCGTGCGCTCCGTCTTCATCGGCATCAAGGTGGCGCCGGAAGCCAATATCCTCGACGTGGCCGAGCGCGTGCGCGCCAGCTTTCCCGATATCCAGTCCCAGCTGCCGGCCGGGCTGACGGGGGAAATCGTGTACGACTCGACTTTCTTCATCAATACGTCCATCAAGGAGGTCATCAAGACCCTGGTCGAGGCGCTGCTGATCGTCACCATTGTCATTTATCTGTTCCTGGGCAGCCTGCGGGCCGTGATCGTGCCCGTGATCGCCATGCCGCTGTCCCTGATCGGCACGTTTACGGCCATGCTGGCGCTCGGCTATTCCATCAATCTGCTGACCCTGCTTGCCATCGTGCTGGCCATCGGCCTGGTGGTCGACGATGCCATCATCGTGGTGGAAAACGTGGACCGCCACATGAAGCAGGGCCAGTCGCCGCTGGAAGCGAGCCTGCTGGCGGCGCGCGAGCTGGGCAGCCCCATCCTGGCGATGACGGTGGTGCTCGTCGCCGTGTACGTGCCCATCGGCTTCCAGAGCGGCCTGACGGGGGCGCTGTTCACGGAATTCGCCTTCACCCTGGCCGGGGCCGTGGCCGTGTCGGGCATCGTGGCCCTGACCCTGTCGCCCATGATGTGTTCACGCTTTTTCCGCCCGGAACAGGACAGCGGCCGCTTCGTGCAAGCCATCGACCGCGTCTTCGGCAAGGTGCACGACAGCTACCGGCGCCTGCTGCGCGCACTGCTCGATACCTGGGTGGTGCTCATCGTCATGGCGGCGCTATTGATGGTGGTGCTGGGCCTGATGTTCAGGATGTCGCAGTCCGAGCTGGCGCCCGAGGAAGACCAGGGCGTCGTGCTGTCGCAGGTGGTGGGCGACCCGACGGCCACCTCGGACCAGATGCAGGTGTATGCCGAGCAAATCTACCAGGTGGCCAAGGCCATGCCTGAATACAGCCAGATGTTTCAAATTACGGGCGTGCCGACGGTCAACTCGGGTTTTGGCGGCATGCTGATGACGCCGTGGGGCGAGCGCGCGCGCAGCGCCCAAGAGGTGCAGCAGGACTTGCAGGCGGGCTGGAACCGGATCGCCGGCGCCCGCGTGGCCGCCTTCCAGTTTCCCGCCTTGCCCGGCTCCTCGGGCTTGCCCGTGCAATTCGTCATCGCCACCACGGAACCGTTTGAAAACCTCGACGCCATCGCGCAGCAGGTGCTCGAGAAGGCGCGCGCGTCGGGCAAGTTTTATTTCATCGACACGGACTTGAAGATTGATAAACCGCAAGCCACCGTCGTGATCGACCGCGACAGCGTGGCCGCGCTGGGCATGACGCAGCAGGATGTGGGGCAGGCGCTGGGCGCGGCCCTGGGCGGCAACTACGTCAATTATTTTTCCATCGCCGGGCGTTCCTACAAGGTGATCCCGCAGGTGCTGCAGGTGGACCGCCTGAATCCGTCGGCCGTGCTGGACTTTCATATCAAGACGCCTGACGGCGCGATGATACCGGCCAGTACCGTCGCGCATATCCAGTACGACGTCGTGCCCGAGTCGATCAACCGCTTCCAGCAACTCAATTCCGTGACGCTTTCCGGCGTGTCCGGCGCCTCGCAGGGCGAGGTGCTGGCCTTCATGCGCGAGACGCTGGCCCAGCTGGCGCCCAGCGGCTACACGGCCGACTATGCGGGCCAGTCGCGCCAGTTCGTGCAGGAATCGGGCGGCTTCATCGTCACCATGCTGTTTGCCGTGGTGATCGTCTTTCTGGCGCTGGCGGCGCAGTTCGAGAGCTTCCGCGACCCCGTCGTGATCCTCGTTTCCGTGCCGCTTGCCCTGTTTGGCGCCACCATGTTCATCTTCCTCGGCTTTGCCTCGATCAACATCTACACGGAGGTGGGCCTGGTGACCCTGATGGGCCTGATCAGCAAGCATGGCATCCTGATCGTGCAAGTGGCCAACCAGCTGCAAAAGACGGGCAAGAGCAAGCGCGAGGCCGTGGAAGAGGCCGCCGCCGTGCGCCTGCGTCCCATCCTGATGACGACGGCGGCCATGGTGTTTGGCGTGCTGCCGCTGGTGATCGCCTCGGGCGCGGGCGCGGCCGGGCGCCACGCGATGGGGCTGGTGATTTTCACGGGCCTGTCCATCGGCACCCTGTTTACCCTGTTCGTGGTGCCGGCCATGTATCTGTTCCTGGCCGCCGACCACCAGGCGCTGGGCGCCCGGGCCGCGGCGAAGGCGGCGCCGGCCCATTGACGCGCTGTGGCAGGAAGAACTGTCGCGCTGCGCAAAGAGCCTTCGTCGGAAGGCTCCTTGCATGTATCCCTCTGTATTCTGCCGCCGGTGTGTGGCGCCGGCTGTCCGGCCCGTCGCCGGGGCGGCGCGGGCGCGGCTGAGTGCAGCCGGGTACGGCTGCTAGCTGCTGCGTGGCGGCGGCGTGGTGGTCCCGGACCCGGTCCCGGTCCCGGTCCCGGTTCCCGGCGTGGTGCCGGGCGGGGTCGCCGGCGGCGTCGTCGTGCCGTCGGGGTTGGCGGTGGTGCCCGGTGCAACGGATGGGGTGGCGGGCGTGGTGGCATCCGGCGTGGTGGTGCCGCTGGTGCCCGAGGTGCCGCTGCCGCCCGTGCCGGGCGTGGTGGTGGGCGCCGTGTTGGGCGTGGCTGCCGGCGCCGTGGTGGTGGACTCATTGTGCTTGTTGCAGCCGCCCAGCAACGCGCACACGATGGCGGTGCCGAGGACAAGCTTGCTGGTGCTAGGGAGTGGGGCCGTCATGATTGTTCCTTTCTCGTTGGAAAGCTTTCGTGGGTGAGCATCGCTTGCCAGGCAGGCTGCCACGGCGCGGGCAGGCTGTCTTAGCAAGGCTGGCATCGCTTGCAAAAATTAGAGTAGGCAGGCGCGCGCAGGTTCACGGGATTTACAAATCAGCAGCCATCGGCGGGGAGAGAGACGATCTGCTTTGACATGGCGCAAGCGCGCCACGTGAACGGGAGGGGAGGCGCCAGGACAGGACGTCCCGGCCGCCGGCCATGCTTATTTCGACGACGAAACCTTGCTCACTTCCACTTCCCAGTCCACGCCCGATGCGACGTGGTGCTTGGCGGCAAAATCGCCCTGGCTGATGGCCACGGCCACGTCGAGCAGGCTGTTCAGGTAGACCAGGGGCTTGCCCTTGGCGACGCCGCCAAACGTGTGCTCGAACGGCGCCGTGACCTTGGCCACTTGCTTGCCCTTGTGCAAGATGCGCACCTGCAGCGGATCGTGCAGTTTCACCTGCAATTCGTCGAGCAGGGATTTCGGGATATTCGTCCAGACATTGCCATATTTGACGTCCAGCACGGGCACGATGCCGCGGATGGTATTGCCGTCGCGCACAGGTTTTTGATAGGCGATCTTGACCACGGATGCGCTGGGCAATGTCGGTCCCACCTGTTCATAGCTGATGGCGCCCGAGGCCAGGCGCGCACCGACATACGCGTACACGTCGCGGCCATGGAAGGTGTAGGACTCGCCGGAGCCCGCCAGGCGGTTGACGTTTTCATCGATTTCGCGCAGTTCGGCCACGCCGTCGCGCTCGGCGATCAGGGTGAACAAGCCGTTGTCCGGCCCCACGAAATAGCGGCCACCCTGGGTTTTCAGCACCACCGACTTGCGGCTGGTACCCACGCCCGGATCGATGACGGAGACGAACACCGTGCCTTGCGGCCAGTAGTTGGCCGTCTGGTACAGGCGGTAGGCGCCCAGCCAGATGTCGTAGTCGGGAATCTGGTGCGTCAGGTCCGAGATGGTGAGCTGGGGATCGACGCCATAGGCGACGCCATGCATGGCGGACACGGCGCCGTCGGCCGTGCCGAAGTCCGTCATCAGCACCAGCGGCGCGGCAGCCTGGGCGGCGGACAACAGGAGGGCGCTCAGGCAGGCGCCGGCGACGAGATGGGATACGTGGTGGGAAATCCGGTTGATGATCATATGCTCTTTCCGTGACGTTAGAAGGTGTAGTTGAGTTTGGCGTAAAAATACGCGCCATTGACGCCGATGGGGTTGATGAAATTGTAGGGCAGGGCGCCGCCATACGTGGCGTTGTTCGTCTGGCGCACGCGCTGCGGATAGCGGTCGAGGATATTGTTGCCGCCCACGCTCACCGTCACTTGCTTGCTCAATTTCAATTGGCCTTCCAGGTCCAGCGACCAGACGGCGCCGAAGCGCTGGGCGGGGATGCCGTCGATCAGCGGCGCATCGCTGTCGTAGGAAAAATCTTTCAGCTCGCCAAAGCGCGTGGCGCGCGCCTGCACGCCCCAGCCGGCCGCCTGCCAGTCGGCGCCGAGTATCAATTTGCTGTTGGGTGATGCATGTTTGATGCGGAACAAACCCGTCTCCGTCAACAGGCTCAAACTGGGATCGATGGCGGCCAGCGCGGCGGAACTCTGGCGCACCTTGTCGAGCGTCGTCTTGTTCAGGTTGAGGGCCGCGTTCAGGTTCAGTTTGCCTGACGCGAATGCCAGGTCGTGGTTCAGCACCACGTCCAGACCTTTGGTGCGCGTGTCGAGCAAATTGGCCAGGTAGGCCACGGACTGGATGTCGCTGCGGCCATTCGCGGCCAGGTAGGCCGTGACGGCATCGCTTTGCAAGTCGCTCGAGCGCGTGATGCGGTCGCGGATGCGGATCACGTAGGCGTCCACCGTCAGGCTGGTGGCGGGGGCCGGTTTCCAGGCCAGGCCCAGCGAGACGTTGGCCGATTTTTCCGGCTTCAGCTGTTGCGCGCCGAAGCTGCGCGCCAGCGCGTCGCTGGCCGGCAGCAGGGCCGCCGTTTGCAGGGCCGTGCCATCGGCGTTGAAGTTCAAGGTGGCGAAGCGGAAACCCGTCTGCACGAGGGCCGGCGCGCGGAAGCTGTTCGACAGCGAGCCGCGCACAAGAAAATTGTCCGTCACTTTATAGCGCGTGGACAGCTTGCCCGTGCTGGCGCTGCCGAAGTCGCTGTAATGGGAATAGCGGGCGGCGGCGCCCACCAGCAGGCGCGGCGTGAGCTCGCTTTCCACGTCCGCATACACGGAGCGGATCTGCCGGCTGCCGTCGTAGGCGTCCGATGGGCGCAGGCCAGGTCCCGCCTGGGCCCCCGGTGGCGCGTCCGTGAAGCTGCCGGCCGCATACGAGGCGGGGTCGCCGGCCGCGCTTTGGTAGGTTTCGCGCATCCATTCGGCGCCCACGGCCACGCTCAACGCTGACGGCAGGCCGATGTCGAGGCTGCGCGTGGCATCGATGTTCAGGGCGTCCTGGCGGAAGTCGAAGCCGGCCAGGTGGAAACTGGTGGGGCTGGCCGCGCCCAGCGAGGCGTTGACGGAGTGACTGACGCCGTAGTCAAAACGGTCGCTGCCGTGGCGTGCGCTGGCGTCCCAGTTCCACTCGCCCGCGCTGCCGCGCACGCCGGCCACGATGCTGAGGTCGCGCTTGTCGCCGTTGGTGACGGGGCGGTAGCCGTGCGGATACAGGGACGTCACGTTCGATGGGTCGCCCGGATAGCGGAAGTAGGCGCTGCCGTCGGATGCGCGCTCGTTGAGGGTGGCAAACGAGTACAGGTCGAGGCCGTTGGCCAGGGTGAGCTGGGTGTTGTAGAACAAATAGTTATTGCGCTGGCGCGAGTCGCCCGACTTGAACAGCACCTTGCCGTCGAGTGCCTGGTCGGCCGGCGTGAAGTTGTAGGACGTCCAGCCCGCGTCGCTGGGACCGGCCCGTTCCGTGGGCGAGCGGCGCCGCGTTTCCGCGCTGAAGCGGAAGAATCCCGCCTCGCCCAGCGGCACGCCATAGTCGGCGTTGACGATGACGGTCTGGCCATCCGTCAGGGTTTGATCGGTGGGATCGAAATGCGTGTGGTTGGCGCCATAGCTGACGGCGGCGGCGCCGCCCGTGCGGGCCTTTTTCAGCACGATGTTGATCACGCCCGCCACGGCATCGCTGCCGTACTGGGCGCCCGCGCCGTCGCGCAGGATTTCGATGTGGTCGATGGCGTTCGGCGCAATGGCGTTGATGTCGACCGGCACGGTGCCGGCAAAGCTGCTTTCCGTGTCGAGCACGGCGCTCGTGTGGCGGCGCTTGCCGTTGATCAGCACCAGCACCTGGTCGGGCGCCAGGCCCCGCAACTGGATGCCGCGCACGGAGTCCGACGCGCCGCTCGACTCGATGCGGGGGAAGTTGATCGAGGGCGACAGGTTTTGCAGGGCCGCGCCCACGTCGCCCGTCGACAGCGCATTGCTCACTTCGCGGGCGCCGAAGCGGTCGATGGGCACGCTGCTGTCGAAGACGGTGCGGTTGCGCGCGCGCGAACCGACGACGGTGACCTGGTCGATGCTGGCGCCGGCCGTTTCAGTGGCGCCGCCGGTGCTGGCGCTAGCTTGCGCATCCTGGGCCCAGGCGGAAGGCGCGCCCAGCATGGCGCAGGCCAGCACGATGGCGCGCAGCGGCGTGGCGGGAAGGGAATGGGGGGCGTATGAATGGCGCAGGTGCACGGCGGTATCCTTTAAGCTTGTTCATCTGAAAACAATGGGATGAGCTTAAGGGAGGTTGTTGCCTGGGCGAACGATTCTTTATGGATATGCTTATGGCTGTTGTTTCCATGCCGCGCCGCTCAGGGTGGCAGCGCTCAGGGCGCCAGCTCAGGGCGCCAGCTCATGGCGCCAGATTACGCAGCAGGGCCGGAATCTCGGCCGGGATTTCGCGCGCCAGGTAGCCGAGGATGCCGAAGCGCAGGGCCAGCTGCTCGCCCGCCAGCGCATGCAGGGCAATGCCCCAGGCGCAGGCCTGCTCCAATGGCGCGCCGCGCGCGGCCAGGCCCGTGATGATGCCGGCCAGCGTGTCGCCGGAACCGGAGATGGCCAGGCCGATATTGCCGCCTGCGTGTGCCCCATGCGTCCAGCTTGTGCCATCGGGCATGGCGATGACGGTCAGTGCGCCTTTCAGGGCGACGATGGCATGCCAGCGCCGCGCCGCTTCCACGGCGCAGCCATGCGGGTCGGCCAGCACGGCGTCCTTGTTCAAGCCCATCAACTGGGCCAGCTCGCCCGCATGCGGCGTCAGCAGCACGGGCTGCTTAAAATTGAACTGCGAGCCCTGCTGCGCCGGCTGGCGCACGACTTGCATGGCGCGGGCGTCGAGAATCAGCCGGCTGTCGGCAAACAGGGGCAGCAGGTGGCGCATCAGTTCGCAGCAGGCGGTCGTGTCGCACATGCCTGGCCCGACGAGCACGGCATCGACCTTGCCCGCCAGCGGCGCCAGCTGGTGGCGCGCCTCGTGGCGGAAGCCGCCCTGCGCCGTTTCATCGAGGCCGATGACCCGCGCCTCGGGCATGGCGATGGCCACTTGCGCCGCCACTGACGCGCCCGTCGCCAGGGTCAGCTTGCCCGCGCCCGCGCGCATCGCCGCCGTGGCCGCCAGCACAATGGCGCCCGGCATTTCCGCCGAGCCGGCGACGATCAGCAGATGGCCGCGCACTTCCTTGTCGCCATCGGGGGCGGGCATGGGCAGGGGCCAGGAGCGCAGCAGGGAAGGGGTGATGGCAGTGGCGTCCAAGCATACCTCCGAAGGATCAGGATTTCGGCGCGGCCGGCATGTCGGGCTGGGCCGTGACGGGCGTGCCGGCCGCTTCCAGCGGCGCGACGAAGTTGCACAGGTCCAGCTGCAGCTTGCCGTGCCTGCCCAGGGCGGGATTGAAGGCATACGAGGTGATGCCGCAATTGGGGACGTCGGCCGCCTTGTCGATGGCCAGGATGGCGTGTTCGTCGCAGCGTTCCAGCAGGTAGCGGAAGCAATTGACGATGACCTGGTGGCCGACGATCAGCACCCGTTCGCCCCGGTATTCGCGCGTGATGGTGTCGAGCACGCTGCGCAGGCGCAGGATGACGTCGCACCAGCTTTCGCCGCCCGGCGGGCGAAAGTAAAATTTACCGACGTGCTGGCGCTGTTCGTACAGCTCCTGGTATTTGCTGGCGATGCCGTGCACGGTCAGGCGGTCGAGGATGCCGAATTCCTTTTCGCGCAGGCGCTCGTCGGCCGCCACGGAGTTCAAGCTGTCGGCACCGATGCGCGCCAGCACGGCTTGCGCCGTCTGCTGCGCCCGCACATACGGCGAATACAGCACGACGGTCGGTTGTTGTTCAGGGGGGAGGGTGGCGAACCAGTCGCCGAGCGCTTGCGCCTGGCGCGCGCCAAGCTCGGAGAGGGGGACGTCGACGTCGCGCTCGGCGATGGCGATCAATAACTGTTTTTCCGCTTCGGCGGCATCGCGCGCCACGTTGCCGGCACTTTGGCCGTGACGCACGATCCAGATTTGCTGCGGCCATTTCTGTTCCATCGCCTTGCGCCTTCCTCCGTATTGACTGCGATTCAATATAGACGAAAGCGGCAAGGCGCGGCGCGCCGCTGGTGTGGCTGGACGCGCTTAAGAACGCTTAACAAAACCGTAGCGAGCGGAAGCGAGGCTCGGCGCCCCCGTTGGCTTGAGAAGCGGAACTGTGCGAAGGTACGGGGGCGCCGAGCCAGTGAGCATCGGAAACCGCAACCCGCGACGCGCAGTAGGTTTGGTTATGCGTTCTAGGCGGCGTGTTCCGCCTCATCCAGGTCCGGCGCGTCGTCGCTGTTGTAGACGGCCAGGTCGGTTTCGCCCATGACGCGGCTGGTGACGGTGCCGGCCGTGATCGAGCCGCTTACGTTGAGGGCCGTGCGGCCCATGTCGATCAGCGGTTCGACGGAGATCAGCAAGCCGGCCAGCGCCACGGGCAGGTCCATTGCCGACAGCACGATCAGCGCGGCAAACGTGGCGCCGCCGCCCACGCCGGCCACGCCGACGGAACCGATGGTGATGATGGCCAGCAGCGGCAGCAGGAAGCTGATGGTGAACGGATCGACGCCGACGGTGGGTGCGATCATGACGGCGAGCATGGCCGGATAGATGCCGGCGCAGCCATTCTGGCCGATGGTCGAACCGAACGAGGCGGCGAAGTTGGCGATGCCTTCCGGCGTGCCCAGGCGCTGGGTTTGCGTCTGCACGCTCATCGGGATCGAGCCGGCGCTGGTGCGCGAGGTGAACGCGAAGGCCAGCACGGGGAAGACTTTCTTGACGAAGCGCAAAGGGTTCAGGCCCACGCCGGCGATGATGGCCAGATGCACGAGGAACATCAATATCAGCGCGCTGTAGGAGGCGACGACGAAGTTGATCAGTTTCAAGATGTCCGTGTAGCTCGACGACGCCACCACTTCAAACATCAGCGCAAACACGCCGTAGGGCGTCAGGCGCAGCACCAGGGTGACCATGCGCATGACGACGGCGTGCGCCACTTTCATGAAGTGCTCGAAGGAGGCAAAGATTTCCGGCTTTTTCGCCGCGATGCCCGTGGCCGAAATGCCGATGAAGATCGAGAACACCACCACGGCGATGGTCGAGGTCTTGCGCGCGCCCGTCATGTCGAGGAAGGGGTTGGTCGGCACGAAGCTGACCAGCAGTTTTGGCAGCGACAGGGCTTTTGCCGTTTCCAGCGAGCCTTGCAGCTGCACGCCGCGCGCCACTTCGGCCGCGCTCGATGTGAGGCCGACGGCCGTCAGACCGAACAGCTTGGCCATCAAAATGCCCAGCGCGGCGGCGATCGTGGTGGTAATGAGCAGGGTGCCGATGGTCAGCGCGCTGATCTTGCCCAGGGAACTCGCATCCTTGAGCTTTAAAATGGCGGAAATGATGGACACCATGATCAGCGGCATGATGATCATCTGCAGCAGTTTGACGTAGCCGCTGCCGACGATGTCGATATATTCATTGGTGCCGGCGATGATGGGCGAGCCAGCGCCGTACAGCCACTGCACGGCCGCGCCCAGCAGCACGCCCAGGCCCAGGCCCGTGAAGACGCGCACGGTGAACGTCGCGTGCTTGCGTTGCTGGTGGAACATGAAGGCGAAGACGAGCAACGCAACGAGCAGGTTCAGAATGATATTAATTGCCATGTAGGGGCCTTATCTTGGTTTTATTCGAGACTGCAGGGGGTAAATGCAACTTTGCCACAGTGAATATTTGCGACAGCCCGGTGCGGAAGGGCAAGCACTGTACAGTACTATGGTGGCGTTTTGCGCAATACCGCTGCGAATATTACGCTATATGAATATGCTCCACAGGCATAAGTCTTTCGGCCGATTGCGAAAAAGACGATTTCATGCCAGCATGTTTTGCCTGTTTGTTAACGTTGTTATAATTATTTTCAAGGAAAAAGATGAATGCTTTAACGGAAGTGCAGGTACTCGATGCCGAGGAGCGCTTGCGCCTGGCCATGATGGCCTCGGACGTGGCCGCGCTGAATGGCTTGCTGGCCGATGAATTGCTGTTTACCAATCATCTGGGTCATTTGCTGAGCAAGCATGCGGACCTGGCCGCGCACGAGCAGCGCCTGCTGACCATCACGGACTTGCGTGCCTCCGAGCGCCATGTGCGCATCAACGGCAACGTGGCCGTGGTCTCCGTGCGCATGCAGCTGACGGGCAGTTATCACGACGTGGAAACGCATGGCGACTTCCGTTTTACGCGCGTCTGGGCGCAGGACGCGGCCGGCGCGCTGCAAGTGATCGCCGCCCATTCCGGCGTCGTGGCTTGAGGAGCATCAATTAGTGGATCATCGTTCCAAAGGGCAGCTGTTTGAAGCTGTCATCGCCGCCGGCCCCGCCACGCTGGCCGTCACGGCCGGCTATCCCGTGCTGCTGTACAACCTGGTGCGCACCTGGTCTGACGCCCCCGGCGCCAACGCGCTGGCCGCGCTGCTGCTGACGGGCGGCCTGTGGGCCTTGCTGGAATTCTGGCGCATCGCGCTGGCGACAGTGGCGCGCAAGGCCTATGCATTCAACTGGCGCTTCTGGCTGGCCATCGCCGGTTTTCTCGCCTGCTTCGTGCGTTTCGTGCCGGACATGCCGGCCGGACTGATGTTACTGCTGATGGTGTTGCCGGCACTGGCGTGGACGCATTTCATCTTGTTGCAGATCAAGCGCCCAGGCAGGACTTGATTGCAGGAAGTGTCGTAGCGGGAGCGATATATCATTATTGAAATCCAAAAACTGGGCGAGCAATTCCACGCGATAGCGTCAGAATCCGACTTTTTCATGGCGACTTATTCAGATGCCGTCAAACAGCGCGCGGCGCGAACGCTGATCAGCAAAGGGCCGTTGTGTAACGTCAGGCCATTCGAAGCGCAAAGGGCCGGTTTTAAGCCGGGAAAAGCGCTAAAGTCACTGCCCGCGAAGTTGAAAGACACTCATGTCTACTATCTCGATGGGGAGGGCAGGGTCATCTTGGCGGAAAGCTATGGCGTATCTGCTGCTGTCATCAACAGGAGCTTCTATTTTCATGAGCGCGGCGAGCTTAAAAGCGTGCACTTCGATGCCAGCGGGAGCTTGAGGAATGTCATGCTCAGTTTTCTTGACGGGGCACGCATCGCGCAGGACATTAATTTCGGAAAATTTGGAGAAGCTAGTTACGATTACCTGTATGAGGACGATCTCCTCCAGTCCATCAAGGTCTACCAGAAAGAGCATGGCCAGGAAAACCATACCGAATATCAGATTCTGTTCGGCTATGTAGACGGACAGATGGACAATATTTTCCACGTGTTTCCGAATGGATATCTGGAGCAGCGCTATCCATGACGATGGTGCTTGTTAAGGCAAAGCCATGAAAAAATGCATGTGGCATCTGTATTATTGTGCAACAGATGTGGTGGACGCCAATGATGCGTGGACGAGCGGGCATGTCGGTGCAGGCATCTGTACGGACTGCGGAAGTTATATGCCCGGGAATGAAGGCGATTTCGCCGTGGTCGTAGATCAGCGCATTCCTACAAAAGCAGATATGTTTTCAGTGGGACGGTTATCGCCGTCCATCTTGTCCGCCAGACTGCGGAAATTGCTGCCGGAGCGCATAAACGAATTCTTACGCTTCGGCGACATCTATCTCGGTGATCCTGCGAGGAAGATGGCGAGTCACTTCGCATTTGTTGGCCAAGCGCCATGGGTTCTGCTCTTTGGTGATCAGCCAGCAGTAATGGATGGTGAAAGAGTCGTGGCTGCAAAAATTGCGGCTTGCCCTGCCTGTGGTGTGACATTCGGCTTTGGGCGAGGGAGGAGGTATGCCGATACCAGCGTCAACGTGATCCGTGAAATTTCCTGGACTGAATTTGGTGGAGTGTTAATTTCTGACGAAATAATGCAGTCCTTGACCGGCATTAAATTGAACAATGTCAGAGTTGAAAAGATAGAAATCCGTTAGGCGCGCCTCCGGTACGCATAGATAACCGACTGTGACTGATGGCGCCCGGCAGCAATGCGCCTGTTGACTATGACTCGCCGTCGCTATCCTGCGCGTCCAGCCACTGTATCCGCCCATTGCCCGCCTCATGCAGGTGGGCCAGCAGGGCGGTGGCCGCCGTTTCAGGCAGGCTGAAGTCGAACAGCACGGCGTCGCCGTGTTCCACGTTCAGCAGGGTGGCGCCGGCGCCGTCGAGTTCGCGGCGCAGCATGCCTTCCATCGCATACGGCACCGTGCAGCGCAGGCTGCGCTGGCGCACGATGGCCGTCTTTTCCTCCTGCAAGAGTGCCTGTGCCACGCTGTCCGTGTAGGCGCGCACCAGGCCGCCCGCACCGAGCTTGATGCCGCCGAAATAGCGCACGACGGTGGCCAGCACGCCTTCCAGGTCCTGGTGGCGCAGCACGTCGAGCATGGGCCGCCCGGCCGTGCCGCTCGGTTCGCCATCGTCGACGGCCGCCGACTGCCCGCCCGCCAGCAGCGCCCAGCACACATGGCAGGCGCCCGGATGCTGCGCCTTCAAGTCATTGACCACCTGCTGCGCGCTGGCGCGGTCCGTCATCGGCTGCACGCAACCGATGAAACGGCTTTTCTTGATGATCAGTTCGCTGTGGACGGGGCTGGCGATGGTAAACGGCATGGCGGGTGCGAAGGCGGGCAAAGCAGCATGATAGAGGAAATGCGCGCCGTGGACGAGCCGGTGGCCGTTTACTCCGTTGCGACGGCCACCAGTTCGCGCAGCGCCGCATCGCGCACCTGCACGATGTCGAACAGTCCCAGCGCGTGCAGGGCGGGCAGGGCGTCGACAATGTCGCGCTCGGCGATGGCCTTGTCGTCGCTGCTGCTGGCGTCGTCCAGCCACAGCCGGGCATTGGCGAGAAAAGCCCCCACCGTGCCCTTGCGCACGGTGACGCCGTTGAACTGGCCCTGGTTTTGTTGATCGGCTAAGACGTCTTCTGCACGCATGGTGAACTCCTGACAGTTGGAAAGACTTCACTGTATGATGGGCGGATTGTCTTGTCTGCGCTGTTTATGTCATTCGATACGTCAAATCCGCCAAATATGTCTGCCGCGCTGCTGCGCGCCATGCGCATTGTCCAGCCGCAAGAGCGGGTGACGGGGGCGCACCGCCATGCCAGCGGCCAGCTGTTCGGCGCCATGCGGGGCTTGCTTTCCGTTACGGCCGACAGCGGCCAGTGGGTGGTGCCGGCCAGCCACTGCGTGTGGATGCCGCCCCATCACGTCCATGCGCTGCGTTCGCATGGTCCGTTTGCGGGCTGGAGCGTGTATGTGGACGAGGCCAGCTGCGCCGGCTTGCCCGCCGCGCCGTGCGTGATGCGCGTCTCGGGCTTGCTGCGCGAGGCGGTGGGCCGCGCCAGCACCTGGGACGAGGGCGCACCGGACGCGCGGCAAGCCCGGGTGGCGGGCGTGATCCTCGACGAGATCGCCGCCGCGCCGCACGAATCCTTCGGCTTGCCCCTGCCCACGGACCCGCGCCTGCTGCGCGTGGCGCGCGCCGTGCTCGACGACCTGGCCGACGAACGGGGCGTGGAAGCGCTGGCCGCCTGGGCCGGCGTCTCGCCGCGCACCCTGGCGCGCCGTTTTACCATCGAAACGGGCTTTACGCCGTCCGCCTGGCGCCAGCGCGCCCGCATCCTGCGCGCCCTGGAACGATTGGCCGCCGGCCAGCCCGTCACGACGATTGCGCTGGACCTGGGCTACGACAACGTCAGCGCCTTCATCGCCATGTTCAAGAGGGTGATGGGGGTGACGCCGGGGAGGTATGGGGAAGAATAGCTGGCGCGCAAAACAAAAAAGCCAACCGCGAACGGTTGGCTTCTCTGAGTATTTGGTAGGCCGTGCGGGATTCGAACCTGCGACCAACGGATTAAAAGTCCGCTGCTCTACCAGCTGAGCTAACGACCCAAAAACTTTTTACTACTACTGCGGTAACGCTGTGCCGTATCAACATGCTTGCCATGATGACGGCTGAATCTTGGTAGGCCGTGCGGGATTCGAACCTGCGACCAACGGATTAAAAGTCCGCTGCTCTACCAGCTGAGCTAACGACCCAAGGGCGGCTATTATGACGGCCAACGGCGGTTTTGGGAAGGGCGGGGKGGAAAAAAGCCTTGCGTGGCCCTCATGCACGGTCTAGTATAGGTAGATAGCCTACCTATTTATATATTCCCATGCCCACTACCGAAGACCTTCCCATCCCCGAGCGCGCGCTGGCGCTGTCCGATGACTTGCGCCTGGCGTTCAAGCGCCTGCTGCGCTCCATGCAGCGCGAAGGGGGCGAGCTGGAGGGCGGCGTATCGATGATGCAGTACATGCTGCTGGCCCTGATCCACGAGCAGCCCGGCATCGGCGTGGCTGCGCTGGCGCGGCTGCAGAATGTGCGCGGACCGACCGTCAGCGCCCAGGTCAAGTCGCTGGAAGAGGCGGGCCTCGTCGAGCGCAGCGCGCCCGATCCGCAGGACCGCCGGCGTTCGGGCCTGCACGTCTCCGCGCACGGCCTGGCCATGCTCGAAACCCTGCGCGCGCGGCGCCGCGATGCGCTGGCGCGGCGCATCGCCCGCCTGACGCCGCAGCAGGTCGATGCGCTGGAAGCGGCCATGCAGCCGCTGCTTGAGATCGCCCAGGCATGAGCGGCCACGATCACGCCGCAGGCGCAGACAAGGACGCCTTCAAACCCGTCACCAGGCGCGAAGTGCGCGCCATCTATCTGGGCCTGATGGCCGTGCTGGGCCTCGGTGCGCTGGACCAGAGCATCGTCGCCACGGCCTTGCCGCGCATCGTCGACGACCTGGGCGGCATGGCGCACCTGTCGTGGGTGGTGACGGCCTACGTGCTGGCGTCGACGGCCACCATGCCCCTGTATGGCAAGCTGGCCGACCAGTATGGCCGCCGCCCGATGATCTTTACGGCCCTGCTGACCTTTTTGCTTGGTTCCGTGCTGTGCGGGCTGGCGCAGAACATGACGGAACTGATCGTCTTCCGCGCCATCCAGGGCCTCGGTGCGGGCGGCTTCATGCCGCTGGCGCAGATCATCATCGGCGACATCGTGCCGCCGGCCGAGCGGGGCAAGCGGCAGGGCATGGTGCCCATCGTGTATGCCGTCACCAGCGTGCTGGGGCCCGTGCTGGGCGGCGTGATCACGGATGCCTTGTCGTGGCACTGGATTTTCTATGTCAACCTGCCCGTGGGCGCGGCCGCCTTCGTCATCATCGCGCGCGCCATGCGCAAGCCGGCGCGCACGCATGCGCACAAGATCGACTACCTGGGGTCTGCGCTGCTGACGGGCGCCGTCACGGCGGCCCTGCTGGTGCTGGCGCTGGGCGGCACGGAGTGGCCGTGGGATGCGCTGGCCATCAAGGTGTGCGGCGGCGTCGCCGTGCTGCTGGGCGCCTGGCTGGCCTTCCACGTGGGCCGGGTGGACGAACCCGTGCTGCCGCCCGAGCTGTTCGAGAACCGCACCTTCAATATCGCCAGCCTGGTGATGGCCATGACCTTCATGGGCCTGATGGGCGCCAGCGTCTTCTTCCCCCTGTTCTTCCAGCTGGTGATGGGCACCACTCCGGCAGAGTCCGGCGTGATGACGGTGGCGATGATGGTGGGGCTGGTGGCGTCGTCGATGTTCAACGGCCGCGTGCTGTCGCGCTCGGGCAAGTACAAGATGGTGCAGGTGGCGGGATTGGCGGTGGCGCTGCTGGCGTTTGCCGTGCTGGCCTGGGCCATGGAAACGTCGCGCGGCTACTGGATCATCGAGCCGGCCATCTTCCTGCTCGGCACGGGATTAGGATTGGTGATGCCGAACATGACGATCGCCGTGCAAAATGCCTTGCCGCTGGCGCGCCGGGGCGTGGGCACGGCCATGCTGGCCTTTTTCCGTTCGCTGGGCGGCTTGCTCGGCGTGACGGCGTCCGGCGCCATCCTCGCGCACCAGTTGCATCAACACGGCGTGGAAGCCGTGTCGGCGCTCGGCGCGCATGCGGCGGCGCAGACGGTGGAAGTGTACCGCCATGCGATCGCCAGCGTGTTCGGCGCTGGCGCCGTGCTGCTGCTGGTGGGACTGGTCTTCCTGCTGTTCCTGCCGGAACTGCCCCTGGAGGGGCATCCGGCAACGGTGAAGGACGATCAGTAGCGTTCCAGCCAGTGCGCGTACGGCGCCGGCAGGGTCCACGAGGCGCGTTCGACGCCGAGTTCCTTGGCGGCAAAGTATGCCCAGTGCGGATTGGCCAGGTGCGCCTTGCCCACCATCACCACGTCCAGCTGTTCGTCCTTGACGACGCGCTCGGCGATGGCCGGCGTGCCGAAGCCCCAGGCGGACGAGACGGGCACGCCCGCCTCCGTGCGCACGCGCTCGGCAATCGGCCCCATGAAGGCGGGGCCCCACGGAATCGATACGTCGGGAATGGTAAAGCCCATGCTGACGCTGATCATGTCCATGCCCGCATCCTTGAACTGGCGCACGAGGCCGATGGATTCGAGCAGGGTTTGCTCGTCGCGGCCGTCAAATTCCAGCACGCCGAAGCGGATCGTCAGCGGCAGGTGCTCGGGCCACACTTCACGCACGGCTTTCAATGTTTCCAGCAGGAAGCGGCTGCGGTTTTCCACGCTGCCGCCATAGATGTCGTCGCGCTGGTTCGAATGGGCGGAAAAGAAGCTTTGCGCCAGGTAGCCGTGGGCGAAGTGCAGTTCCAGCCACTCGAAGCCCACTTCGCGGGCGCGAACGGCCGCGTCGACGAAGTTCTGTTTCACGCGGGCGATATCGTCGAGGTCCATGGCGCGCGGTACCTTGCCCAGGCCGCCGCCGAAGGCGATGGCGGACGGGGCGATGGTTTGCCAGCCGCGCGCGTCGCCTTCAGCGATATGGTCGTCGCCCTCCCATGGACGGTTGGCGCTGGCCTTGCGGCCCGCGTGGGCGATCTGGATGCCGGGCACGGCGCCGGCCGCCTTGATGGCTTTCACGACGGGCACGAAGGCTTGCGCCAGATCATCGTTCCAGATGCCCGTGCAGCCGGGCGTGATGCGGCCTTCGGGCGCCACGGCCGTCGCTTCGACGATCACCAGCCCGGCGCCGCCGCGCGCCATGCCTGCGTAATGGGACAGATGCCAGTCGTTGGCCACGCCATCGACGGCCATGTACTGGCACATGGGCGGCACGGCGATGCGGTTGCGCAGGGTGACATTTTTGAGGGTGTAGGGCTGGAAGAGGGCGGACATGGTGGCCTTTATGTTTGTTGGTAGGAGAGTGGGGAGATGCTGATTCGGTAGTTCGTAAATATTCGAATAATGGAATTAGTATAGCGCATGCTGTATGATTGTGCTCATGCGTCCACACAAACATCCCGCCGCCAGCGAATTCGTGCTTGAAAGAGTGCTGTATGCCTTGAGCGATTCCATACGCCTCGACATCGTGCGCCACCTGGCCAGGGTGGAGGCGGCCGCTTGCGGCGACCTCGACGGCGGGCGGCCGAAGTCGACCGTCTCCCACCATTTCAAGGTCTTGCGCGAAGCGGGCCTCGTCCATACGGAAAACGCGGGCACGACGCACATGAACACCCTGCGCCGCGCCGATATCGAGAGCCGCTTCCCCGGCTTGCTCGGCGCCATCCTGGCGCAGCAGCCATTGGCGCCCGGGCAGCCGGAGGCGGAAAAGCCGGCAGCTTAGCCGCCTGCCGTGCCCCGTCATTTGCCAGGCTCGGCTATCATGTCGGCCTTTCGGTAAATCCCCGGCCGCGCGCCCGTTGTGCGACGGGCCGGCGATACTACCTGGCACGGCAAGGGATGGGAATGACGGCAGCAGCAGTGGTATCACAGGCGGACCTGGCACATCGTCCGCAGTTTGGCTGGATCAATGGTTTGAAGGCGGGCGCGGCGCAGTTGATCGTGTTGCATCACCTGGCGTTTTACGGCCCCATGTCCGATTACGTGCAGCCGCTGTGGCCCGCGTTGCTGGACTGGCTGGGCGGCAGCGCCCGCATCGCCGTGCAAGTATTTCTCGTCATCGGCGGCTTCCTGGCCGCCAAGTCGCTGTCGCCGGCCGGCCAGCCCGGCATTGCCGCTCCGCTGCGGGCGATCTGGCGCCGCTATGCCAAGCTGGCGCCGCCTTTCCTGGCGGCCACCCTGCTCGCCGCCGTCATTACGCCTGTGGCCGGCATCTGGATGCAGCACGATTCCATGTCGGCCGCCGTCACCCTGGGCCAGCTGAGCGCCCATGCCTTGCTGCTGCACGGCGTGCTCGGCTATGAATCGCTGTCGGCTGGCGCCTGGTACGTGGCCATCGATTTCCAGCTGTACCTGCTGACGGTGTCGCTGCTGTGGCTGGGCGGCCGCCTGGCGGGCCGGCGGCGCCGGAACTGGCTGATGCCGCTGGCCGTCGCCGTGGGCATCACCTTTTCCCTGCTGTATTTCAATCTCGACGCGGGCTGGGATAACTGGGCGCCGTACTTCTTCGGCAGCTATGGCCTTGGCATGCTGGCCTGGTGGGCCGGCGACCCGGCCCGCAAACCGGGCGCCATGGCCGCGCTCATGGCCATGGCCGCCGTGCCCGTGCTGCTGGGGTTGGCCATCGACTACCGCAGCCGTATCGCCCTGGCCCTGATCGTCGCCTGCGCCCTGTTCCTGTTCGGCCGCGCCCGCACGCCAGCACAGGGCGGCGCGTGGAACATCGTCAACACCCTGGGGCGCATCTCATATGCCGTCTTCCTCGTCCACTTTCCCGTCAGCCTGCTGGTGAATGCCTTGTTTATTACTTATGTGCCGCTGGAACCCGAGTGGCAGGCGCTGGGCATGCTGACGGCCTGGGGCGCCAGCCTGGCGTCCGGGGCCGCGTTTTACCGCTGGGTGGAGGTGCCGCTGGGACGGGCGATGCAGGCGTGGGTGGGGAGGGCCGACATGCGGACCGTTTCGGCCTGAATGCCGCCATGGGTGGCGGTAGTTGCTATGCGGAAATGTCAATCTCTGTTAGTCTTGCTTGTTCGAAATATAACGATAGCAAGGAGACGCATGCGTTCCACCATCACTTTCATGAAGGTAACGGCAGTCGTGCTGGCGACCACCTTGGGCCTGAGCGCCTGTTCCTGGACGCGCCTGACAAAGGAGGCGCACCTGAAGCAGGTGGGCCAGTTCAATATCATGGGCATCGACAAGGGTGAGGCGATCAAGCGGATCAGCGATGCGGGATTTACTTGCACGGAGGGTGAGTATTTCCGCAAGGGGGAGGTGCTTATCATCACTGGCTACGTAAAGGGCAGCGGGAAGGAGCCCGTCGTCGTGGAGAGGGTGAGTTGCAACAAGCGAAATCTGGAACTGATGTGTCCGCAGCGCCGCTTTATTGATTTTGAATACGCAAAAGCCGACAATAAAGTGGTGTACATGCGCCCATGGATCATGGAGCAGAGCTGTTTCTAGGCAGGGCTGAAACGGCGGTGCAAAACAAAAAAGCCAACCGCGAACGGTTGGCTTCTTCATAGTATTTGGTAGGCCGTGCGGGATTCGAACCTGCGACCAACGGATTAAAAGTCCGCTGCTCTACCAGCTGAGCTAACGACCCAAAAACTTTTTACAACAACTTCGGTAACACTGTGCCGTAAAAAAATGCTTGCTATAACAACTCGCAAGCAGATCAGTACTGCGTATTCGTGGTAGGCCGTGCGGGATTCGAACCTGCGACCAACGGATTAAAAGTCCGCTGCTCTACCAGCTGAGCTAACGACCCGAAGAAGAAAGATTATAGGGGGTGCCCGGGATTCTGTCAAACCTAACGGGCAACTTTTTCCCCGGTTTTACTTTTTACCGGCCCGTTCCTTGGCCGTCTGGGCGGCGCTGGACTCCGGATAGCGCGAGATCAGCGCGTTGTAAGTCTTGGTGGCGTTGGCCTTGTCTTTCAGCTCCGTGTAGCAGCTGGCGATGTTGAGCATGGCGTCGGCCGCCTTCGGGCTGTCCGGGTAGTTCTTCACGACGGCTTGCTGGGCGCTGATGGCGCTCTTGCAGTCGCGCTGGGCGTAATAGGCGTTGCCCAGCCAGTATTGCGCATTGGCCGCGTAGGCCGATTCCGGGTAGCGCTTGACGAAGCCGTCTAGTGCCGAGACGGCGCCCTTGTAGTCGCCCGACTTGAACAGGCCGAAGGCGGCTTCATACGCGCTTTGCTCGGACACGCCCACGGCCGCTTCCTGGCCGTCGATGTTGACTTGCCGTGGTTCGAGCTTGCGCAGGCGCGCGTCGAGGTCGGCGTAGAAATCCTTCTGGCGCTTTTGCGCGTTGGCCAGGTCGTTGCCCAGCACTTCGATCTGGCCGCGCAGGCGGGCGATCTCCTGCATGGTCTGGTCGTGCTGGTTGATCAGGCTCAAGGTGCTGGTCTTGTCCGCCTTGGTATCGATGCGGCTGTTCACGTCGCGCGCCAGTGCGTCGACCTTCGAGCGCAGTTCCAGGATGGCCTTGCGGGCTTCGTCGTCGTCGAACAGGGCTGCGTTGGCGTGCAGGGGCAGGTAGGCAAATGCGGCCATCAGGGCGGCGGCGACGCCGGCTTTCGAGAATGTCATCATGAGTCGGGCTTTCAAAGGTTACGCAAGCATGCAAACGGGGCGCCGGGCGGTGAATCACCGCGCTGCGCCCCATTATTATGCCTATGACTGGCCAGTTAGGTAAGCGTCAATGCTGCCGCGCTCACCTGTATACATCAATAAACGATGTCAGCGCGGCGGTTTTCTGCCCATGCTGCTTCGTTGCTGCCTTGTGCCTTAGGCTTTTCTTTGCCCAGCGACACGGCTTCCATCTGGCCTTCCGGCACGCCCAGGGCGGCCATCGACTTGCGCACGGCTTCAGCACGTTTCTGGCCCAGGGCCAGGTTGTACTCGGCGCCGCCGCGTTCATCGGTGTTACCTTGGATCAGGATCTTGCGCGATGGGGTTTTTACCAGGTAAGCAGCGTGGTTTTGCACGACTGGGGTGTCCGCTTCGCGCACGACGTATTTGTCGAAGTCGAAGTAGATGCTGCGGTTAGCCAGCACGCCTTTTGGATCGTCCAGTGGATCGACCGATGCGGTCGTTACTGGCTGAACTTGACGGGTGTCAACTGGTGCAGCGACTTTTTCAGGAGCGCGCTCGACGACTGGGGTTTCTGCCAGTTTCACAGGGGTGCTGCAAGCCGACAACAGGGCGGCGGTAGCGGCGATGAAAGCCAAACTTTTAAAGTTACTCATTTTTATTCTCCGGGTCATGGTTAAGGTAAAACGTACTGCATTACTTCATGAAAGGACCCCAGGTGGGCTCCTTGATATTGCCAGCTTGCGTAGTCAAACGCTGTTTGACGCGGCCATCCACCGATACCACTGCCAGCGACTTGCGTCGTCCGGATTCGGTCGCGTACATGATATATTTCCCGTTGGGCGAAAAGCTCGGTGATTCGTCGTTGGCGGTGTCCGACAGGCGCAGTTCCTGGCCACTAGCCAGGTCGAGCGCGTAGAGCTGGAAATTGCCGTCGCGACGGGAAATATAAGCGAGTGTCTTCCCGTCGGACGAAATCCGCGGGCTGATGTTGTAGGAGCCGCCAAACGTCACGCGCTTGGCTTCGCCGCCGCTGACCGACATGCGGTAGATTTGTGGTCCGCCGCTGCGATCGCTGGTGAAGTAAATGCTTTGGCCATCGGCCGAGAATTGGGGTTCCGTATCGATGCCGCTGCTGCTGCTGACGCGGCGCAAGCCGCTGCCGTCGGCATTGACGGTGTAGACCTGGGTATGGCCGTCGCGCGACAGGGCCACGGCCAGGCGCGAGCCGTCCGGGCTCCAGCTTGGCGCCGAGTTGCTGCCTTTTTCATTCGATACGATGGTGCGCTGGCGCGTCACCAGGTTTTGCACGTAGACGATGGGCTTTTTCTTTTCAAACGATACATACGCCACCTTGGTGCCGTCCGGCGACCACGACGGCGAAATGATCGGCTCGTTCGAACGCAGGGCGACCTGGATGCCTTCGCCGTCGGCGTCGGCGATTTCCAGGCGGTATTCGCGGCCCGATTGCGTGACGTAGGCGATGCGCGTGGCGAACGCGCCTTTGACGCCCGTCAACTTTTCATAGATGTCGTCGGCGATTTTATGCGCGAGCAGGCGGTTGAACTGCGGCGCGGCCGCATTGTTCATGCTGGAGATCTGCGCGCCCTTGATGGTGTCGAACAGCTTGTAGCGCACGTCCAGGCGGCCATCGGCCATGCTTTGCACGGTGCCGGCCGCCAGCGCGTCGGCGCCGCGCGACTTCCACTGCTCGTAGCCGACGGGCGCCGTTTCCGACACGGGCGCATCGGCGTCGATCAGCTTGAACACGCCGCTGCGCGCCAGGTCGGCCTTGATAATGCCCGACAGCGATTGTGGCGCCGCCGATTCATTGACAAAGCTGGCGACGGCCACCGGGATCTGATTGCTGCCTATCCCTGTAATTTCCACGCGCAATTGCGCCTGGGCGCCGGCCGCGCCCAGCATCAGGCCGGCGCAGAGCACGACGTAGCTCATTTTTTTCATGGTCATCATTTAGGCAAATCCTTCATCTCGAATATGAGTTCAATCTCGCGCTCCACGGTGCCGTCTTTTTTCTTCGGCAGTGGCGACGATTTATTAATGGCGTTTTCCACCGAGCTGTCATACGCCGGCAGGCCGCTACTTTTTATCTTTCGGACCGAAATAATTTCCCCAGTTGGCAGTTGCTCGATCTTGAACACGGCGCGCGGGTTGCCCGGCACGTCCGTGCTACCGCTGTACGCGATATTGCTCTTGATCTTGCTCGTCAGGGCAGCGACATAGCCGCTGTCCTTGCGCGGCGCGGTCGCTTTCGCGGCCGTGCCCGTTGTGCCGGCGCCCGCCGCACCCGTGATGCGGCTCATTTCCGCGGCGCGCGCCTTGTCGGCTGCTTTTTTCTCTTCCGCCGCTTTTTTCGCCTTGGCCGCTTTTTCCGCCGCGGCTTTTTTCTCGGCCAATTCTTTCTCGGCTTTCTCTTCCGCCGCTTTCTCTTTGGCCTGCTTGGCTTTTTCCAGCTTGTCGGCCTTTTCTGCCTTTTCTTTCTCCAGCTTGTCAGCCTTGTCTTTTTCTTTCTGCTTCTGTTTTTCCAGCTCGCGCTTTTCTTCCTCGCGTTCCTTCTGTTCCTGCTTGCGGCGTTCTTGCTCTGCCGCTTTTTCTTTTTCTTCCTTCAGCTTGGCCTTCTTGCGCTCGAGGGCGATTTCCGCCTCGCGCAGGTCGACCTTCGGCTCGGGCGCGGCCACGGGCGGCGGTGGCGGCGGGGCCGGCTGTTCCACTTGCGGTTCCGGCGGCGGCGCCGGTGTCGGCTCCGGTTCCGTCGCCACCTCGGGCGGCGGCGCGGCCGTCTGCACTTTCAGGTCCCACACTTCCGCTTCGACGGCGACAGGTTCCGTATTTTGCCAGTGTACGCCCACCCACAGGAAAAACAGCAGGCCAAGGTGCATCGCCAGCGCCAGGCCCAGCGAGGGCCAGCGGCTGCGTTCGCGCGGCACGCTGTAGGGCTTGCCGAGTACATGGTCGATTGGTTTGGTCTGCAAAGTCTAGTCTATCTAAAAACGGTCAAGTCTGGAAACAGGGTGCTGCGCTTACTTGGTGGCCAGGCCGACTCTGGTAATGCCCATCTTTTTCGCTTCCGAAATGAGCTGGATCACGTCGTCGTACTTGCTTTCCTTGTCGCCCGCGATCATCACGGGATAGTCGGGATTGCTTTCGTGCAAGCCGCGCAGCTTGCGCAGCAGGGCGTCGCGGTTCGGTTCCGTTTCCGGCGCCAGCTGTTCCTTGCCGATCACGCCGATCGACAGCGAACCATTCGGTTTGAGCACGATCTGGATATAGTCATCGGGCGGTTTCGCCGACCTTTCCGCGTTGGGCAGGTTCACCACGCTGGGATTGTTCGACGACGGCATCACCATGAAAATGATCAGCAGCACCAGCATCACGTCGATATACGGCACGACGTTGATCTCGGACTTGAACTTGCGGCCGCGGCCGCCGCGCATGCCGCCGCTATTGAAGGAGGAACCCATGGACCTTGCCCCCTCTTAGCGCGACTGGCGCTGCAGGATGTTGGAGAATTCCTCGACGAAGCTCTCGAAGCGGATCGCCAGGCGGTCGATGTCGTGCGAAAAACGGTTGTAGGCGACGACGGCGGGAATGGCCGCGAACAGGCCGATGGCCGTGGCGATCAGTGCTTCGGCAATGCCGGGCGCGACGGCGGCCAGGGTGGCTTGCTGCACGTTGGCCAGGCCGCGGAAGGCGTTCATGATGCCCCAGACGGTGCCGAGCAGGCCGATGTAGGGCGAGACGGAGCCGACGGAGGCGAGGAAGGCCAGGTGCGATTCGAGCGCGTCCATTTCACGCTGGAAGGCGGCGCGCATGGCGCGGCGGGCGCCGTCGAGCACGGCGCCGACGTCCAGCGCTTCGCGCGAGCCGTACGATGCCTTGCCCTTGATGAATTCGCCCATGCCGGCATCAAAAATGCGGGCCAGCGCGCCGCTCTGGTCGCGGTTGCCGCTGGCGTTCTGGTGCAGCGCATGCAGGTTGCCGCCGGCCCAGAAGCTGCGTTCGAATTCGATGGTCTGCTTGCGCGCCTGGCGCACGGCAAACATCTTGCGGAAAATATAGGTCCAGCTGGTCAGGGAAATCAGCAGCAGCAGGGCCATGATCAGTTGCACGATCAAATGGGCATTGGTGATGAGCGCGAGGAAAGAAAGATCTTGTGTAACGTTCATTGGCTGGCAGTCTGTTGTGTGAATTATCCGGGGTGGCGGGCGGGGCTCAGGCGGCGCGCATGCGGGCCGCTACCGCATCGGGCACGGCGCGCGGGCGCAGTGCCGAATCGACGCAGCCGATCTTGACGCGTGCCGTGTTGAGCAGGACGTCGCCGCACCAGGCTTGTTGCAGGAAAACGATGGAGGCGCGCCCCATTTTCTCTATGCTTAATGTCAATCTTACCGTGTCATCGAGCCTGGCGGGCGCATGATAGTCGGCGTTGACGCTTTTGACAACGAACATCGCGTCGTGTTGTTGCAGCAATTCCTGCTGGCCCACATCGATGGCGCGCAGCCATTCGGTGCGCGCGCGTTCGAAGAATTTCAGGTAGTTTGCGTAGTAGACGATGCCGCCGGCGTCGGTGTCTTCATAGTAGACACGTACGTTCCAGGTAAAGACTGAAGGCATGTTTATTGCGCCAGTAGTGAGATTGAGCAACATTTTACGCGATTTTTCTTGTTGTGACTGTGGGCGCTTGCTGGAAAGCCATGCAAAAGCTGCATATAAGTTGCACCGCAGCATTGTAAATCCGGGGGGCGCAATGGCAAGCTTCGTAACATACGCTTACATGCCGCCGCCAGGTTTAAGGCCAGCTTAAGGGCCGCAGCCATGCCCCGCGGCGGCCTGCGGCCATGCCTCGGCTGCGGCGGCGCGCGGCGATTATAGCCGCACGGTTGCATTCCTTGCTCAATTTGGGCACTTAACTTACAATTTGATTTCCATTACGTCTCACGTGACTGGCGAAAAGTCGGGGCGATCTCCACCATGTGGCGGTCGGCCAAGCGGCGAAAGGTGGACACCCACCGGGAAACGTGAGATTTCATCAGCCGTTCGCCTGGGCAGCCCCTATGGAAATGCACGAAGAGGCTGCCTGTCCAGTGTTGTTATTCAATTAACGCCGGCTCCCCTCATTCGATCCAACCTGCCAGTACAAGAACCCTCATACTTGGAGTTTTTACATGTTTGCAAAAGATCACAACCTCGCCAACGTCGATCCTGAATTGTTCGCCGTCATTCAAAAAGAAAACGTGCGCCAGCACGATCACATCGAGTTGATCGCGTCGGAAAACTACACGTCGCCAGCCGTAATGGAAGCGCAAGGCTCGCAGCTGACCAACAAGTATGCCGAAGGCTATCCAGGCAAGCGCTACTACGGCGGCTGCGAATACGTCGACGTGGCCGAGCAGCTGGCCATCGACCGCGTAAAGCAGCTGTTCGGCGCCGAATGCGCGAACGTGCAGCCGAATTCCGGCTCGCAGGCGAACCAGGGCGTGTTCTTTGCCATGCTGAAACCGGGCGACCTGATCATGGGCATGTCGCTGGCCGAAGGCGGCCACCTGACCCACGGCATGCCGCTGAACATGTCCGGCAAATGGTTCGACGTCGTCTCCTACGGCCTGACGGCGGAAGAAGACATCGACTACGAGGCGATGGAACGCCTGGCCCGCGAGCGCAAGCCGAAGCTGATCATCGCCGGCGCGTCGGCCTTCTCGAAAAAGATCGACTTCGAGCGTTTCAGCAAGATCGCCAAGGAAGTGGGCGCCTACTTCATGGTCGACATGGCCCACTACGCCGGCCTGATCGCCGCCGGCCTGTACCCGAACCCAGTGCCGTTCGCCGACTTCGTCACCTCGACCACGCACAAATCGTTGCGCGGCCCGCGCGGCGGCATCATCCTGATGAAGGCCGAGCACGAAAAAGCCATCAACTCGGCCATCTTCCCCGGCATCCAGGGCGGCCCGCTGATGCACGTGATCGCCGGCAAGGCCGTTGCCTTCAAGGAAGCGCTGAGCCCTGAATTCGTCGAATACCAGAAGCAAGTGATCAAGAACGCCGACGTGCTGGCGAAAACCCTGATCAAGCGCGGCCTGCGCATCGTGTCCGGCGGCACCGAATCGCACGTCATGCTGGTCGACCTGCGCGCCAAGAACCTGACGGGCAAGGAAGCCGAAGCCATCCTCGGTTCCGCGCACATCACCTGCAACAAGAACGGCATCCCGAACGACCCGCAAAAACCTTTCGTCACCTCGGGCATCCGCCTGGGCAGCCCGGCGATGACGACGCGCGGTTTCAAGGAAGCGCAAGCGGAAGAAGTGGGCAACCTGATCGCCGACGTGCTGGACAATCCACATGACGCCGCCACCATCGAGCGCGTGAAAGCGGCCGTGAAAGTGCTGGCCGACGCGCATCCGGTCTACGCAGCTTAAGGGCCTGTTCCGGTAAAGGAATGCAGCCGCAGCAGACAGGCCCTCGGAAGCGGGTACTGCGTTGCTCGTCGTAGCATGGCTCGCCATGCGTCCGCCTCGCGACCGATGAGCAATCTGCTGCAGACGCTCCTTACCGGAATCGTCTCTAATTATTTGTCCAGAATGTGTCATACGGAGTAAGATTCTGTCTGACACATTCCAGTCGTGCCCAAGGGCGCCCGGAGTGATTCGGGCGCCTTTTCATTTAAGGGCGGTGATTTCCCGTAATTATTACTATAAAGTTGTAGCCAGCCCATGAAATGTCCATTTTGCCAGCATGGCGACACCCAGGTTCTCGATACGCGCGTATCGGAGGAAGGGGATGCCATACGGCGCCGCCGCCGCTGCGGCAAATGCGACAAGCGCTTCACCACCTACGAGCGCATTGAACTTATCATGCCGGCCGTCGTCAAAAAGAATGGCAGCCGGACGGAGTTCGCTGCGGATAAGTTGCGCGGCAGTTTGATGCTGGCCTTGCGCAAGCGTCCCGTCGCGGCCGCCTCGGTGGATACGGCCATCGCGTCCATCCAGGAAAAGCTGCTTACCAGCGGCTTGCGCGAAGTCGATTCCGGCTATATCGGCGAACTCGTCATGCAGGAACTCAAGCGCCTCGACAAGATCGCCTACATCCGTTTCGCTTCCGTCTACAAGAATTTCGAAGACCTGGCCGAGTTCCAGGATGCGATTGCCGAAGTGGGGCAGGCGCGCGGCAAGCCCTGACGCAGTGCCGGCATCCCTTGCGCCATCCCCGGCGCGCTGGCGCCATCGCATGGCGTGGACGGGGCCGGCGCAGCGTGCCGTCCCCACCATGCCAACGCTGGCCTGGCAAGCGGCCTGATCAATCCACACGCGTTTATTTCCCGGTTTCTAGCTGACTTTCTCCTTTTCGCCGCGACGTTTGCGCTGCCTCATGCCTGAATTCTGGCGCGCGCCTATCGTGGAGCTGGGCCGTGCGTCCGTGCGGCTCCAGTCCTGGTTTCATTCCGGCAGCAGGAGAAGCTCATGCACGGCGTCGCGCGCGGTTCCATGGATGGCAGCAGCCTCGTCGAGGTGCTGGTGGCGCTGCTGTTGTTGGCGCTGGGCCTGCTGGGCGCCAGCATTTTGCAGCTCAGTTCCCTGCGCGCGCGCCATGAATCGGCGCTGTTGTCGGCGGGCGTGCAGCTGGCCGCCGGCATGGCCGAACGCATGCGCGCGAACAGCCTGCTCATGCAAGGCCCCGATGCGGGCAATCCCTACCTGAACGTGGAGTATGCGGCGGCGGACGGCGCCGGGGCGGCAGGCGGCGCGCCCGACTGCTACGGCGCCTGCGGCGCGGCCGAACTGGCGCAATTCGATATCGCCGAGTGGAAACAGCAACTGCAATCGGCCTTGCCCGGCGCCCGCCTGCGCATCTGCCGCGACCTTGCCGCGTGGGACGCCGCTGCCGAGGGCTTGCATTGGGCGTGCAGCGGCGGCCAGGGCGCGCCCGTCGTCATCAAGCTGGGCTGGCGCGCCCGCCTGCCCGACGGCCAGCCCGCCGTGAACGGCGCAGGCGAGTCTCTGCCCAGGCTGGCGTTCCAGCTGGGCGGAGGCGGCGCATGAACGCCGTGTGCGTCCAGCGGCGCCGGCATCGCGGCATGGGCCTCGTCGAATTGCTGGTGGCCCTGGCGCTGGGCGCCATGCTGATGCTGGCGGCCAGTGCCGTGCTGCTGGCCGCCAGCGGCAGCTATGGCGACCAGTCCGCCAGCGCGCGCCTGGACGACAACGGCCGCTATGCGCTCGACACCATCGCCCGCGCCGTGCGCCAGACGGCATATGTCAACTGGGACAGCAGCGCCGCGCCCGTCGCCCATGCCGATTACGACAGCGCCAATCTCGCCGGACTCGACGCGCGCAGCCTGGGCAAGAACAGCGAAGGCATCAGCGAGGCCTTGCCCGACGCCCTGCACGGCAGCGACGTGCTGGCCCTGCGCTATTACGGCGCCGGCAAGGAAGAGGGCGGCGACGGTTCCGTGCTCAATTGCGCCGGTTTCGGCGTGGGCGCCGCGCAAACGCAGGCGCAGCGGGGCTGGAGCATTTTCTATGTGGCCCAGGGCGCCGATGGCGTAGGCGAGCTGCGCTGCAAGTACCGGGGCGCAAACGGCTGGGGCGCGGACGCCGTCATCCGCGGTGTCGACAGTTTCCAGGTGCTGTATGGCCTCGACACGGACACGCCGCCCGATGGCGTGGCGAACCGCTATGTCAACGCCGGCGCGCTCGACGCCTGCGATGCGGCGCTGCTGCTGGCGGGCGCGGATGCGGCTGCGCGCCAGCGCGATCTGCACCGGCGCACGCACTGGAAGCGCGTGGCCAGCGTGCGCGTGGCGCTGTTGCTGCATGGCGAGGCGGGCCAGGCGGACAAGATGACGGAACTGGGGCCGGCGCAGTTCGACCTGTTCGGCAAGGCGTATGCCGAGGCGCACGGCGCCGGCGACGCGGGCGTGCGCATCATGCGCGCATCGTTGCCCGCCGCAACGCGTTCCCGACCGCGGCAAGTGGTGCAGGCGAGCATCATGCTGCGCAACGGGCCGGTCTAGGCGGGCGGCACGATGGCGCGCTGCAGCTTGCCGCGTGCGCGCCGCCGTGGCGCCACCCTCGTGTATGTGCTGTGTTTGCTGGTGATCATCTTGCTGCTGGGCATATCGGCGGCGCAGATGGCCTTGCAGGGCGAAAAGGCGGCGCGGGGCGAGCGCGACCGGCAGATCGCGTTTCAGGCGGCGGAGGAGGCATTGGTGGATGCGCAGAACGATATCGAAGGCTTGCCCGGCGCGCCGGGCCGCAGCAGCCTCTTCGCGCCAGGCAGTGCGGCCGGGTTCGCGGACGGCTGCGGCGAGGGAGGCGCACTGGGCCTGTGCCTGCCCGCGCCCCGGGACGGGCCGGCCCTCTGGCTAAGTGCCGACCTCGATGGCGCCGAAGGGAGCGGCCGAGCGGTGCCGTATGGGCAGTTTACGGGCGCCGTCATGCAGACGGGACAGGGTTTCCTGCCGTCGCGCCGGCCCCGCTACCTGATCGAACTGCTGCCGTTCCACCCGCCCGGCGCGGAGGCGGCCGGCGGCCTGGCCACGGCAAGTTATGTCTACCGCATCACGGCCATCGGTTTTGGCGCGCAGGACAGCACGCAAGTCGTGCTGCAAACTTATTACCGCAAGCAGGCGGCCGGAGCGGGGCCATGACGCCTGTGTCCTCCGTCCTGTACTCCGCCTGGTACTCTGCCTGGCGGCGCGCCGGCCGCGCCTGGTTGCTGGCGGCCGGCCTGGCTGCCATGGCGTGCTGTGGCGCCCCCGCCGCCGTCCCCGCGGTGGAACTGGCGCGTGCCGACGCCGGCCTACACGGCGCCAGAGTGCCGCCGAATCTGCTGCTCAACCTGTCCCTCACGCATGCGGCGGCCGCTGCGGCGCATGGCGGCGACTATGCGCCGCAGCGCGCGTACCCAGGTTACTTCGATGCACGCATGTGCTACAGCTATCCGTACCGCAGCAAGGATGGCGTCCTGTTGCCGGACTTGCGCGTAGCGACCGCTTACTTCTCCGTGCTGAAGCGGGCCGATGCGCTGCACGGCTGCGGCGGCGATAGTTTCAGCGGCAATTTTCTCAACTGGGCCAGCGCCAGCATGCTCGACATCGTCCGCTATGCGCTGACGGGCGGCGACCGCGTCATCGACGAAGTGCGCAAGACGGTGCTGCAGCGCGCCTACCTGCCGGACGCGGCCGGCCCGCTCGACTTCTTTGCCCACCCCGATTTCTTTCCACGCAAGGTCCTGCAGGCTGGCGTGGCGGCGGCCACGCCGTTTGCGCTGGCGCAACTGGCCATCGTTTCCTGCCGCAACCGCCTGCTGTTCGGCGACGCCAGCCTCAGCCAGCCATCGGGCGCCAGCTGCGACGCGCCTGGCGTTGCGGCCACGCACGGCGTGTTTCTCGCGCGCGTGCGCGTGTGCGATGCGGTAGAAGGGCCGCTGCGCGACGACCTGTGCCTGGCGTATGGCAAGAACTACAAGCCCGTGGGGGCCGTGCAGCGCCATGGCGGCCGGGTGCGCGTGGGCGTGTTTGGCCTCCTGAACGGCCTGCCCGCCAGTGCCGGCCCCGTGTATGGCGGCGTGTTGCGCGCGCCGCTGGCCCACGTGGGCAGGCAGCGCTGGGCGGCGCCCGATTTTCTGCCGCAAGACAATCCCGCGGCCGAGTGGAATCCCGCCACCGGCGTGTATGTATCTCCGGCCGGGGCCCAGGGCGCGGGGCCCGGCGGCGGGGTGACCGCTTACATCAATGGCCTGGGCCGCAGCAACGCGGGGCATCCGGGCGCCTACGCGAGGGCCGCGCCGCTGGCCGAATTGCTGTACGAATCGCTGCGCTATCTGCAGGGGCGGCAAGCGAGCGCCGCGGTGCCTCCTGCCACGGCCCCGCCTGCCGTCGACGAGGGTTTGCCGGTCGTGAGTCCCTGGTCCGACCCGCAGACGGCCAGCTGCCAGCGCCATATCGTCGTCAGCCTCGGCGATGCGGGCATGGCGGCCGACCGTTACGTGCCCGGCAATGTCCCGGCGGCTCCTGCCTCTCCAGGCGACAGGGCGCGCGCGGCGGACGGTTTTGCGCCGCCGCCGTTCGACGCGATGGCCTGGACGCATGCGGTGGGCAGCCTGGAAAGCGGCGCGGCGCAGGGCAATCCCGCGCCACGCCCGGACCTGGCGGCGCTGGAGCTGCTGGCCGACGGGCCGGGCGGCGCCAGCTACCATGCGGCGGGCCTGGCTTACTGGTCGCATGTGCAGGCGCTGCGTCCCGGCGGCAAGAACGACGGCCAGGCAAAGGTCGGGCACTATGCGGGCGACTTGCGCCAGGGCGACGCTGCCGGCGCGCCCGCCTCGACGCCCTTGCTGCTGGCGGCCAAATACGGCGGCTTTCTCGATGCGAACGGCGACGCCAACCCGTTCAAGAGCCTGGCGGGCGGCGCGCTGGAAGAGTGGAGCGCGGACGGCCGCCTGCCTGGCCATTACCTGCCGGGCAGCGATCCGGCCGCCCTGATCGCGGGACTGCGCGCGGCCTTTGTTTCCGCCGACAAGGGGACGCAGGCGGCGACGCTGGCCGGGCCGGCCCTGATGGCACTGGCCGGCGGCGCGGAAGACGCATACTGGTTCCAGACGCAGATGCGCCTGGACGACGGCAGCATGACCTTGACGCGCACCGCGTTTGCCGTGGGCGCCGATGGCGCATTGCTGCCCGGCAAACCATGGTGGCGCGCGGGCGGGCAGGATGGCGCATCCACGCCCATGCGCCCCGTCTACACGCTCGACGCCCAGGGCGCCCTGATGCCGCTGGCCTGGGACCGGCTGGACGCGGAGCAGCGCGGCGCGTTCGACGGCGGCGATGGCCAGGCGGGGCAGGGCGAAGCGCGTCTGGCGTATCTGCTGGGCCAGCGCACGCACGAAGCGGGCCAGCCCGGCGGCTTCCTGCGGCGCCGGGCTGGCAGCCTGGGGGCGGCACCGTACGGCAATCTCGTGTACGTGGGCGCGCCGGGGCTGGGCATGGCGGGCGCCGGCTACGGCGCGCACCGCCAGGCGCTGCTGCAGCGCCGCAAAATGCTGTATGTGGGCGCCAACGACGGCTTGCTGCACGCCTTCGATGCGCGCACGGGCGGCGAATTGTTTGCCTATCTGCCACGGGCGCTGCTGCACCCGGCGGCAGCGGCTGCGAGTACTCACTACAGCCCCGGCCCGCTGCTCGATGGCGCGGCGGCCACGGCGGAAGTGCTGGCGGCGGGCCGCTGGAAGACGGTGCTGGTGTCGGGCATGGGCGGCGGGGCGCAGGGCGTGTTTGCGCTCGATATCACCGCCCCGGCCCGCTTCGCGCAGGACGGGGCGCTGTGGGAATTTACGGACCGCGACGACAAGCTCATGGGCAATGTGCGCGCACCGCCCGTCTTTGCCCGCATCAATATGGGCGGCAAGGAGGGGGCGGCGGCCTACCGCGACTTCGCCGTCGTCGCCAGCGGCTACAACAACCAGGTGGACGACGGCAAGGACACGACGGCGCCCGCAGCGGCGGCCGCCATCTTCCTGCTGGCGCTGGACAAGGCGCCCGGCACGCCGTGGGTGTCAGGGAGTAATTACTTCCGCCTCAAGGTGCCCGTGGCCAGCGGCGATGGCGGCCACGACAGCGGGGCCGCTGGAAATGCGGGGGCGGACGCGGGCGCCGTGGCCCACGCGCCGGGGCCGCCCGCCGTGGTGCCGGGCGCCGACGGCGCGCTGGCCCATATCTATGCGGGCGATATGCAGGGCAATATCTGGCGTCTCGACATGGCCGGCGGGCCGCCGTGGGCGGGGGGCCACGGGCGCAAGCTGGTCTTTGTCGCGCGCGATGCGCAGGGACGGCGCCAGCCCGTGACGCAGCAGCTGAAAGTGGCGTACGCCCCCGATGGCGGCTATTTGCTGCTGTTCGGCACGGGCAAGCTGGTCGAAGCGGGCGACACCTGGCCTGCCGCTTTTCTGTCGCAGTCGTTTTACGCCGTGCACGATGATTTGCGGGAAGGCTCTCCCACGCGCAGCCGCGCCGACCTGGTCGCCCGCAGCCTGGGCGAGGCGGCGGGCGGCATGCGCGTCGACGGCGCCGAGCTGCGTTACACGGGCAGCGGCGCCGGGCGCGGCTGGTATCTCGATTTCCTCGACACGGCGCAGACGGGCGAGCGCAGCGTCAACAGTGCCTTGCTGGCCGCCGGCAAGGTGATGTTCAATACCGTCCTGCCCGGGCGCGATCCCTGCGCCAGGCCCGCCACGCGCCTGTACGTGCTCGATGTGCTGAGCGGCTTTGCCGCCGATGGCGCGGGCCTCGTGCAGGCGGGCGAGCAGACGGGACGCTTGTTCGACGGACTGGCGCGCGCGCCGCCGCTGGCGCTGGAACTGAACAGCACCGTGGGCGCCGTCACGGCGACAGGGCGGGCCGAGGGGCGCAAGGAACTGGCCGTGCTGCAACCGGGCTTGCCCGGCGCGGCCAGCGGGGCGGCGCTCAAGGTCGTCAGCGCGCCGCTGCCGGCGGGGCGCCTGAGCTGGCGCGAAGTGGCGAACTGGCGCGAATTGCACGAAGCGGCCAAGAAAAAGTAGATCCTGGCAAGGCCGGCGCAGCGATAGTCGCCCGCCCCAAGGCGGACGCCGGAATGAACCTCGCGGCGAGGGCCGGCGCATCGCTTCGGCCGGCGTTGTTGAAAGGAGGGCGCATATGGACGCAGTGGCAAGGCGGGCACGGTCCGCAGCGAACGGCGGCGGCATCGCGGGCTTCAGCCTGATCGAACTGCTGGCTGCGCTGGCGATCATGGGCCTGCTGCTGGCGCTGGCCGTGCCCGCTTATCACGGCCATGTCGTGCGCGCCAAGCGGGTGCAGGGGCAGGCATCCCTGCTGCGGCTGATGCAGCAGCAGGAGCGCTATTACTCGCAAAACAACCGCTATCTGGCGTTTTCCTCGGCGTCGCCGGCGCCCCAGGCGCAGCAGTTTCCATGGTGGTCGGGCGAAGGCCCGGCTGCCGGCAGCGCGTATGAAATCGAGGCGCTGGCCTGTCCCGGCATGACGATAGGGCAATGCGTGCTGTTGCGCGCCATGCCGGGCACGCCCAAGGTCGATGGCCAGTTCCATGATCCCGATTGCGGCATATTGTCCTTGAGCAGCACCGGCCGGCGCGGCAGCAGCGGCCCGGCCAGCCATTGCTGGCGCTAAGTAACCCCCAATAAATTATTGTGATTTCTGACTTCCATAACCGGCCCTCTGCGGCGTTGCCCGCTGCTAGCAGTGCTCGCACTGCGTCGCAGCGGGCGCCTTGCATAGCATCCGGTTCTGTTCGTCATAAATTCACAATAATTTCATGAGGATTACTTAGGCCATGGCCACGCGCAAGCAGCCGCCCCGGGCGGGATACACCTTGCTGGAATTGCTGGCCGTGCTGGCGATCGCCGCGCTGCTGGCGGCCGCGGCCCTGCCCAGCTTGCAGCAGCTGCTGGCGCGCCAGCAGGTGCGCGCGGCGGCCACGGACTTGTTTTCGGCCATCGAATTGACGCGGGCGCAGGCGATGGCGCGCGGCCGGCGCGTGCTGCTGATGCCGGCCGGGGACGGTGGCACGGACTGGCGCACGGGCTGGCTGGTGTTTATCGACAGCAATACCAACCTGGTGTTCGACGATGGCGACGAATTGCTGTTCCGCCAGGGGCCGTTGCCGGCGGGCATCACGGCCCAGTTCGCGTTTTCGTCGGCCACGGCGCCGTTTTATATCGCCTACAATGGCGCAGGACGCAGTTGCAGCGCGGCCAACAGCCTGGCGGCGCGCTGGGGAACCTTGTCGCTGGCTTTGGGAAAGCAGGTGCGTCATATTAAAATCAACATGCTGGGCCGGGTGCGCGTGTGCGACCCGCAGCAGCAAGCGGTCAATTGCAGCGGCGTGGCCGACAGTTCGTAACCCGATTCATCTATCACTCACTAGCAAAGAAGCCCGTGGAAATACTCAACGATATCGATGGCATGCGCCTGGCGCTGGAATGGGCGGCGCGCGGTTTGTACACGACCTCGCCCAATCCCCGCATCGGCTGCGTGATCGTCCGGGATGGCCAGGTGATCGGCGCGGGCGTGACACAGGCGGCAGGGCAGGATCATGCCGAGGTGCAAGCGCTGGCCAATGCGGCGGCGCGCGGCAACGACGTGCGCGGCGCCACCGCCTATGTCACGCTGGAGCCGTGTAACCACCATGGCCGCACGCCACCGTGTTCCGATGCGCTCGTGCGCTCTGGGCTGGGGCGCGTCGTGGCCGCCATGACGGACCCGAACCCGCTGGTGGCCGGACAGGGACTGGCCAAGCTGGAAGCGGCCGGCATCGCCGTCACCACGGGCGTGCTGGCGGACGAAGCATATGAAATGAATATCGGTTTCTTTTCACGCATGCAACGCGGCAAGCCGTGGGTGCGCATGAAGACGGCGGCCAGCCTGGACGGCATGACGGCCTTGCACAATGGCCAGAGCCAGTGGATCACGGGACCGCAGGCGCGCGCCGACGGCCACGCGTGGCGCGCGCGCGCCTGCGCCATCCTGACGGGCATCGGCACGGTCAAGGCGGACGACCCGCAATTGAACGTGCGCGCCGTCGAAACGCCGCGCCAGCCGCGCCGCATCGTCGTCGACAGCCGGCTCGACATCCGCCTTGACGCGCGCATCTTGCAGGGCGGCGGCACGTGGGTCGTGGCGGCCGTGGCCAACCCGGAGAAAGAGGCGCAGCTGCAGGCGCTGGGCGCGGAAGTCATCCTGCTGCCGAACGCGGCAGGCAAGGTCGACCTGGCCGCGCTGATGCTGGAGCTGGGACGCCGGCAAATCAATGAAGTCCACGTCGAGGCGGGCGCCAAACTGAACGGCTCGCTGATCCGCGAAGGCTGCGTCGACGAGCTGCTGGTCTACCTGGCGCCCACCTTGCTGGGCGACGCGCAAGGGATGTTTGCCTTGCCGGCATTGACGGATATTAAACAGCAGCGGACCTTGCAATTTCACCAGGTTCAGCAAGTGGGCGAAGATTTGCGTATCCTTGCAAGATTCGCCCAGCGCAATTAATACTTTTATACTTTTATAGGGTTAGTTCATGTTTACAGGAATTGTTGCCGCCATCGGCAAGATTGAAACCGTGCAAGCACTCGAAGGCGGCCTCGACGCAGGCGTGCGCCTGACCATCCACGCGGGCGGCTTGCCGCTGGCCGACGTGGCCCTGGGCGACTCCATCGCCATCAATGGCGCCTGCATGACGGTGGTGGCAAAGTCGGACACGGGTTTTGCCGTCGATGTCTCGCGCGAAAGCCTCAATTGCACCGTGGGCCTCGATACGCCGACGGAAGTGAACCTGGAAAAAGCCCTGACCCTGGCCGAGCGCCTGGGCGGCCACCTGGTGTCCGGCCACGTCGACGGCCTGGGCGTCGTGCGCAAGTTCGAAGCCGTGGGCGAATCGTGGGAACTGGTGATCGAAGCGCCGCGCGAACTGGCGAAATACCTGGCCTTCAAGGGTTCCGTCGTCGTCAATGGCGTATCGCTGACCGTCAACCGCGTGGAAGACCTGGGCGCGGGCGCCGTCGACGGCTGCCGCTTCTCGATCAATCTGATTCCCCACACCATCGCCATGACGACCCTGAAACATTTGACGGTCGGTGGCAAGGTCAACCTGGAAATCGATTTGATCGCCCGCTATGTCGAGCGCATGCTGTCGCTGGACAAGGCCGCCGCCTGATATAAGAACAGCGCAACACATGCTTCGCCTGGCCAGGCGTGTGTTGCTTTTCCTGCAGACGCGCATACTATGAAGCTTTCCGCAGTGGAGGCCAGTCATGGACCCGATTTCGCGCGCAACCGTGCCCAATACCATACCGGCCACGCCCCGCGTGGGCGCAACGGCGCCGCTGGCGCCGCCGGCGTCGGCGCTGCCCGTGCCTTCCGGTGCAGCGGCGGCCCTCGCCGCCCTGTCTTCGACCCAGGTCGACATTTCCCCGCTAGGGCAGTTCCTCTCCGGCGTGGCCTTGTCGCGCCGGCAATTGCTGGCCTTGCAGGGCGCCACGGACGAAGCCAGGGCGGCGACTACCCCCGTCAATGTCAATGAGGACTTGCTGGCGCTGGCGCGGCAGCTGACGGAATCGTTTGCCCAGCTGCAAACGAGCGGCATCGACGCCAGCCAGCTGGCGACGGCCGGCGACGCGCCGGGCAGCCTGGCGCAGCGCTACGATTTGCTGTCGGGCGACGGCACGACCGATGCGGCCGCCGCGCTGGCGCAGGACGGCAGCCTGCTCACGCAGGCGGGCCTGGCCCGCATCGGCATCGACCTGCGCAATGCGGATGTCAATTCAGCAACTTTGCAGGCCGCGTATGCGGCCGACAGCCATGCCACCCTGGATGCCATGCGACAGGGAACGGACGTGCTGGCGCAAGTGGGCGCCGTGCTGGCCCAGCGGCAGGGGGCGCCGGTGGCCGCTGCCGTCGACGCGGATTTGACGGGCACGGCAGCCCCATCCAGCGCCGCGCAGCCGCAGGCCGCCGGCGGGACGCCGCCGCAAACGGCCGCTATTGCACAGCGACAACTGGAACTGCAGCAGCAGCTGGAAGCGGAAGAGCTGAACCTGGACTTGCAGGAACTGCGGCCGCAGGCCCAGGCCACCGCCGCCGACCAGCAGGATTTGCTGCAGGCACAGCGCACGGACAGCCAGCGCGTGGATGCCCAGCGCCTTGACGCCGAACGCCTGGGCAGCGAACGCATCAATTCCGATCAGCAGGCGCAGCAGCAGGAAGCGGCACGCGTGGACGAGTTGCGCCAGGGGCAAGTGCAGCAGCAGGGCTTGCAACAGCAGGCGCAAGCGGCGGCGGACGATGCGGTGCGGGGCCAGCTGGCCGCCAGCGACGCGCACATGGCGGCCCAGGCGGCCGGCGAGCGGGCCCAGTCGCTGGCGCGCGCGGCACAGGGGCAAGCCGATGCGGGCCTGGCGACGGCGCAGGAGCAGCTGGACCTGCAAAATGCGCAGGCGCAAGCGCTGGCCGCACAACATGCGGGCATGGCCGTGCCGCCCCCCTCGTCGCAAGACCCGTCCGTGGCGGCCGCCATCGCCGCCTACAACCTGAACAATGCGGCCCTGAATCCCGGCCTGATGCACCGGCCATTGCCGGCCAGCGACTCAAGGTTGCCGCTGGTGGCGCCCGTCGCCCCCGTGGAACCGGTCAAGCCCGTGGATAAAATCTAGGGCAGCAGGGTGGCGTCCAGGGTAATGTTGGCTTTAAGTAACTTCGACACGGGGCAGCCGGCCTTGGCCTTGGCCGTCAATTCCTCGAATTTTGCCTGGCCGGCGCCCGGTATCTTTGCTTTCAGGATCAGGTGGACGGCCGTGATGGCAAAGCCGTCGTCCACTTTATCGAGCGTGACTTCGGCCGTCGTCTCCATCTTTTCCGCCGTCAGGCCCGCTTCGCCGAGGATCAGCGACAGGGCCATGGTGAAGCAGCCCGCGTGGGCGGCGCCGATCAGTTCCTCGGGATTGGTGCCGGGCTTGCCTTCGAAGCGGCTGGCAAAGCCGTAGGGATATTCGTGCAAGGCGCCGCTGCGCGTGCTGATGGCGCCCTTGCCGTCCTTGATGCCGCCTGACCAGATGGCCGATCCATTGGTTTTCATATTGCCGCTCCTGTGTCGGGATGATGCGAAACATACGAAAGCGCCGGCTGCGGCGCCAGCCGCGGGGCGCGAAGGGATAAATCCATGTGCTGACCCGATAATCTTATGCTCTTTGCAAGGCCGGCGGCGCGCGTCTCGCCGCCGCCGTGTGCGCTGGATCAGGGAATGGGTGCTTTGCGGGACAAGCTGCGGCATCCGTGCCGCGAAGCTGTCTTATTTCAGGCCTGCAAGCGCTAAATCCTTTAAAATAGCAGGTTATAAGAAAATTCCCGGAAATCTGAGGATATTCGCACTTGATGTTGTTTCAGTTTTTAGTTTCACTAACAACGTCTGGCAAAACCGTCGCGAGCGCAAGGGAGAGGTGGCTGAGAAGCGCAGCCGTACGAAGGTACGGTGAGCATCGCAGTTTGCCTGTGCCGACGCGCGGCAGGTTTTGGCAGGCGTCCTACGAGGATGAATAATGTCTATATCCAGCACCGAAGAGATCGTCGCTGAATTGCGCGCCGGCCGCATGGTGATACTGGTCGATGAAGAAGACCGGGAAAATGAAGGCGATCTGGTGCTTGCCGCCGATTTCGTGACGCCGGAAGCCATCAATTTCATGATCACGCATGCGCGTGGCCTGGTCTGCCTGACCCTGACGGAAGAACGTTGCGACGAGCTGAACCTGTCGATGATGACGTCGCGTAATGGCACCGCCTATGGCACCAACTTTACCGTGTCCATCGAAGCGGCCGAAGGCGTGACGACGGGCATTTCCGCCGCCGACCGCGCCAAGACCATCCAGGTGGCCGTGGCCAAGGGCACGCAGCCCAGCGATATCGTCCAGCCTGGCCATATCTTCCCGCTGAAAGCGCAAAAGGGCGGCGTGCTGATGCGCGCAGGCCATACGGAAGCCGGTTGCGACCTGACGGCCATGGCCGGCCTGACGCCCGCGTCCGTGATTTGCGAAATCATGAAGGACGACGGCACCATGGCGCGCCTGCCGGACTTGCTGGTGTTTGCCGAGCAGCACGGCCTGAAAATCGGCACGATTGCCGACCTGATCCATTACCGCAGCCAGACGGAGTCCCTGGTCGAGCGCGTTGCGGAGCGCACCCTGCACACGGCGCACGGCGAATTCCGCCTGATCGCCTTCCGCGACAAGCCCAGCGCGTCGGCCCATCTGGCCCTCGTGCATGGCGACCTGGCGCCCGGCCTGGAAGCGCTGGTGCGCGTGCACCAGCCCGTTTCCCTGCTGGACGTGCTGGAAAGCGAGGCGACCACCCACTCGTGGACGGTGGCCGCCTCGATGGCCGCCATCAAACAGGCCGAGCGGGGTGTGATGGTCTTGCTGAACTGCGGCGAAACGTCGAGCGAGCTGTTTGCCCAGTTCGCCGCGCTTGACACGCCGCAAGCCAAGCCGAAAGGCCGCGCCGCCAGCATGGACCTGCGCAGCTACGGTATCGGCGCGCAAATCCTGCGCGACCTGGGCGTGAGCAAGATGCAATTGCTGGCCAGCCCCCGCAAGATGCCGTCGATGGTCGGTTTCGACCTGGAAGTGACGGGTTTTCAGTGCCATCCAGGCCAGGACGCCTGACCAAATCTACTGCGCGTCGCGATTTGCCGCCCGCTACGATTTTGTCAGGCGTCAATGTAAGAGTTAATGATGGCGGCATGTGCATGTCGTCCTGAACCACCAGATTAAAGAGGCATATGATGACCGTAGGAACCTATGAAACCAATTTTGCCGGCGAAGGTTTGCGCGTCGGTATCGTCCAGGCACGATTCAATGAAATCGTCGGCGGTGGCTTGCTGTCGGCATGCCTGGAAGAGTTGAGCAAGCTGGGCGTGGCCGATGAAGATATCCTGCACGTGACCGTGCCGGGCGCCCTGGAAATCCCACTGATTCTGCAAAAAATGGCGGAAACCGAGCAATTCGACGCCCTGATCGCACTGGGCGCCGTGATTCGCGGTGAAACCTACCACTTCGAGCTGGTATCGAACGAATCGGGCGCGGGCATCACGCGCGTCGGTCTCGATTACGGCATCCCCATCGCCAACGCAGTGTTGACGACGGAAAACGACGAGCAGGCGGAAGTGCGCATGCTGGTCAAGGGGGCGGAAGCGGCACGCGTGGCAGTGGAAATGGCTAATCTGGCGCAAGCGCTGGAAGAGTTGCAAGAATCCGAGGAGGACTAGCCGTGTAGTGAGCGTCCGATAAAACGCCCATAGCTGCGTTGCAAGCCCTCGCCGTACATTCGTACTGTCTTCGGGCTCGCGCCTTGCTCTGAGCATTTTCTCGAACGTTCTGACACGCGGTTGGCTGCGGCGCGTTGAAAAGCGCGCCGTGCTGTCTCGCCGGAATTTGTAGTGAACACGTACTTAAGAACAGGTAACAATCATGACTGAGAAAAATTTGCTCGCCAACCCCAGCAAAAACCGCACGCCGCGTCACCGCGCGCGCGAGTTCGCGCTGCAGGGCTTGTACCAGTGGCTGCTGAACAATGAGGATGCGACCACCGTCGTGAACAATATTCGCGCGGCCCACGGCTTCGACAAGGCCGATGGCGATCATTTCACGGTGCTGCTGTACGGCGCCATCAAGGACTCGCTGGCGCTGCGCGACAGCATGGCATCCTTGATCGACCGCAATATCGCGGAACTGTCGCCCATCGAACACGGCATCCTGCTGATCGGCGCCTTCGAGCTGAAGAACAACGTGGAAATCCCCTACCGCGTCGTCATCAACGAAGCGGTCGAGCTGGCCAAGTCGTTTGGCGGCATCGACGGCCACAAGTATGTGAACGGCGTACTCGACAAGCTGGCAGTGAAATTCCGCGAGGAAGAAGTGGGCGCCAACAAGCGCAAGTAATATATAGCGGAGTTCCTGCGGCTGCTGCCGCAGGGCAACAAAAAAGCCACCGGCACTTGCGTGCGGTGGCTTTTCCTTTGGGTGCTGCTTTTTGGATGCCCCTGTGAGGGCTTTTAAAGGGTCACAGGCCGGCGATCTCGTTGTGGGGCAGCACTTTGATGGTGATGCCGCTTTCCGCCGCAGGCGCCTTGGCTGGCGCCGGCGTGTTCGATGCCATCACCGGCGTCGTGGTCGGCACGCGCTGGCCGGCCGACACCTGCTTCAGGCGGCGGTATTCGGCCAGCACGCGCGAGCCGTAGCCCGAGTCGGTGGCGAAGTTGGCGGCGCCCACATAGGTTTTCAAGCCCGCTTCGACGGAACCGCCGCGCGTGACGTAGTCTTTCAGGATCAGGGAGCCGACGCGGATGTTGGCCACCGGATTCAGCGCCGCTTGCACGCCGCCCATTTCCTGGAAGCGCTCATGGTGTACTTTCGACATGACCTGCATCAAGCCTTGTGCGCCGACCGGGCTTTCCGCGAACGGGTTCAAGCCCGATTCGATGGCCATCACGGCCAGGATCAGCAGCGGGTCCAGCTTGATTTCACGGGCCGTCAGGTAAGCCGTCGAAACGAGCATATTGGTGGCGTCGTTGGCCACGCGGTAGCGCTTGGAGAGCCAGTTGGTGACCCATTGCTGCTGCTTTTGCGTGCCCAGCAAGGCTTTTTCTTCCTTGGTCAGCGGTGCGTCGCTGGCGGCGGCCGTTTGCACGGATGCAGGCGCTTCCATCAGTGCCGACAGGGCCGGCGCCTCAACGGCTTGCGCCTCTGCCATCGGCAGCGGGAACAGGCTGTGCGTCAGTTGCTTGCCCAGGTCGGGGCGGAACATCAGCAGGGCGATCAGCGCCAGGGCGGAAATGCCGAAGACTGTCAGTGTGTGTTGTGCCGTGGTCAATACGCCACGCGCCGAGATGGCTTGTGCGCGGGCGCGCAAACGCGCCAACGCTGGCTGGCCAGCCACGGTTGAAGCAGGCAATGCTGCTTCAGTGCTACGATGAGTCATAGAGTTCCCCGAAATGTCGCGTCAACAGGCAGCCCCTCCGCGGTCTCGCGGTGTTGTGGGTACTGCCAATGCCGTGCATCAGAAATATCATCGTTTCCGCCGCGTATGGATGCGTGCGAGAAACGCCGTCATTGCTTGCCTGAGCTGATCGGTCCCATGCTGGTATTGGATCAGTCGCAATACAACTTTTACCGGGGGTAAGGCAGACGCCTTTTGAAAACACTCCTTAAAATGTCATGTGGAGCCCCGACTCCGTGAATGAAAGAGAAACGCTAAAATCAAGCTCTGGGCCGGCGTGCTCTTTCAAGTTGGGCGAATTGTAGAAGCCGTTTTATATCAAGTCAATACTAACGAATCGTTTCTTTATTACTTTTATGTCTTACTTTTTGTCTTGCATTGTGCCAAAAGCCAATAAAATCAATTACTTGGCATAGATCCTTCAGCAACGGCGTCCGACGTCAAAAAAAATTAAAAACACATGAAATATTCAGATTTGCGAGATTTTATTTCTCAACTGCAACAAATGGGTGAACTTAAGCCCATTTCGACCCCCATTTCACCGATTTTGGAGATGACGGAAGTGTGCGACCGCACCTTGCGCGCGGGCGGACCGGCCTTGCTGTTCAACAATCCGACGGGACACAAGATGCCGGTGCTGGGCAACCTGTTCGGCACCACGCGCCGCGTGGCGCTGGGCATGGGGGCGGAAGACGTCAGCGAGCTGCGCAAGATCGGCCATGTGCTGGCGCGCCTGAAGGAGCCGGAGCCGCCGAAGGACTTCAAGGATTTGCTGGGCCTGGGTTCCTTGGTGAAATCCGTGTGGGATATGTCGCCGAAGGAGCTGCGCGGCGCCAAGTGCCAGGAAATCGTCTGGGAAGGCAATGACGTCGACCTGGCGCGCCTGCCCATCCAGCATTGCTGGCCCGGCGACGTCGCCCCCCTGATCACCTGGGGCCTGGTGATTACCAAGGGCCCGAACAAGAAGCGGCAAAACCTCGGCATCTACCGCCAGCAGGTGCTGGGACGCAACAAGGTCATCATGCGCTGGCTGGCGCACCGGGGCGGGGCGCTGGACTTCCGCGAGCATGCCATTCAAAGCAAGGGCAAGCCGTATCCGATCGCCGTGGCCCTCGGCGCCGATCCCGCTACTATATTAGGGGCCGTCACGCCGGTGCCGGACAGCCTGTCCGAATACCAGTTCGCCGGCCTGCTGCGCGGCAGCCGCACGGAGCTGGTAAAAGCCATCGGCAGCGAGCTGCGCGTGCCCGCCTCGGCCGAAATCGTGCTCGAAGGCCATATCTACCCCGATGAAAATCATCCGAGCGGCTATGAACATGCGCTGGAAGGGCCGTATGGCGACCACACGGGCTACTATAATGAGCAGGACAGTTTTCCCGTGTTTACGATCGACCGCATCACCATGCGCCGCGACCCGATCTATCACTCCACGTACACGGGCAAGCCGCCGGACGAGCCGGCCGTGCTGGGCCTGGCCCTGAACGAAGTGTTCGTGCCGCTGCTGCAAAAGCAGTTCAGCGAAATCACGGACTTCTATCTGCCGCCCGAAGGCTGCAGCTACCGCATGGCCGTGGTGCAGATCAAGAAACAGTACGCGGGCCACGCCAAGCGCGTGATGTTCGGCGTGTGGAGCTTTTTGCGCCAGTTCATGTATACCAAGTTCATCGTCGTCGTCGACGAAGACGTGAACATCCGCGACTGGAAGGAAGTCATCTGGGCCATCACGACGCGGGTCGACCCCATCCGTGACACCACCCTGGTCGACAACACGCCCATCGACTACCTGGACTTCGCCTCGCCCGTCAGCGGCCTGGGCAGCAAGATGGGCATCGACGCGACGAATAAATGGCCGGGCGAAACGACGCGCGAGTGGGGCACGACGATCGCCATGACGCCGGAAGTGAAGGCGAAAGTGGATGGCATCTGGCAGGAGCTGGGCTTGTAAGGTATCAGTTAGTTGCCTGCGGGGCGGGGCGGTTTGCGCGCCAACTTCCCCATTCCCTGCAGACCGGTTATAATTGTCCCCGGCGGGCCCCTGCGCATCGTGGCATGGCTAACCTGGTCAGGTCGGGAACGAAGCAGCCACGGCTATTAACCATGAGTGCCGCAGATCAGGCTCGCCTCCTTCGGGAAAGTTTTAATCAGGATCAACAATCAAGCTGCCATGGGCAGCTTTTTTGCTTTTGCGGCCCCATTTTTCTGCGATCCCGCAGCATTGCCGGGCTTGCCGTGTTTTCCATATTTCCAGCTGGCCATGTTATACAATTGCTGCTTTGCCGCGTTTGCCAGGTTTGCCTGGCCCGGCCATGAGGCTTGCGCCCGCCGCGCAGGATCACCCGCAAAATCGCATGGTAAAATCTCAGCATGTCCTATCAAGTCCTCGCCCGTAAATACCGCCCCAAGAATTTCGAGACGCTCGTCGGCCAGGAGCACGTCGTGCGCGCGCTCACGCATGCCTTGCACAGCGGCCGATTGCATCATGCCTACCTGTTCACGGGCACGCGCGGCGTCGGCAAGACGACCCTGTCGCGCATCCTGGCCAAGTCGCTCAATTGCATCGGTCCCGACGGCACGGGCGGCATCACGGCCCAGCCGTGCGGCCAGTGCGAAGCGTGCACGGCAATCGATGCGGGACGCTTTGTCGACTATATAGAGATGGACGCGGCGTCGAACCGCGGCGTCGATGAAATGGCGCAGCTGCTGGAACAAGCCGTGTATGCGCCAAGCAATGCCCGCTTCAAGGTCTATATGATCGATGAGGTGCACATGCTGACGAACCACGCGTTCAATTCCATGCTGAAAACCCTGGAAGAGCCGCCCGAGCACGTCAAGTTCATCCTGGCCACGACGGACCCGCAAAAGATACCCGTGACCGTGCTGTCGCGCTGCCTGCAGTTCAACCTCAAGCAGATGCCGCCCGGCCACATCATCAGCCACCTGGACAATATCCTGGGGCAGGAAGGCATCGCCTTCGAACAGCCGGCCTTGCGCCTGCTGGCCCAGGGCGCCCACGGTTCCATGCGCGATGCGCTGTCGCTGACGGACCAGGCCATCGCCTACGCGGCCGGCGCAGTGACGCTCGATGCCGTGCAAGGCATGCTGGGCGCGCTCGACCAGTCGTACCTGGTGCGCCTGCTCGACGCGCTGGCGCAGCAGGATGGCGCGGATTTGCTGGCCGTGGCCGACGAAATGGCCTCGCGCAGCCTGTCGTACAACGGCGCCCTGCAGGATCTGGGCACCTTGCTGCACCGCATTGCGCTGGCGCAAACCGTGCCGGCCGCCTTGCCGCAGGATTTGCCCGAATACGCGGACATCGTGCGCCTGGCTGGCGCGTTCGACGCGGAAGAAGTGCAGCTGTTTTACCAGATCGCCGTGCATGGCCGCAATGAGCTGGGCCTGGCGCCCGACGAATACGCGGGCTTTACCATGACCTTGCTGCGCATGCTGGCCTTTCGGCCCGGCATAGGCGGCGCCGACGGCGTGCCGGCTGCGGCACCGGCGGCAGCCCCTGGCAACCGTCCCGCCGCTG
>NZ_NEGZ01000020.1 GCF_002127585.1 Janthinobacterium sp. GW458P | reverse complement strand
CGCGGCCTCGGCCTGCTTGCGGGCAAACGCCGCTTCGCGGGCCGCGCGGCGCGGCGCCTCGGCGGCATCGTCGGCGGCCTGCTTTTTCACTTTGGCCGCATGTTCGGCTTCGCGCTCGGCCACGCTCTTGCCTTGCGGCTTGGGTGGTTCCGGCTCGGGCGCGACCACTTTCACGGGCTTGGGCAAGGCGGCGGCGCGCTGCTCGGCATCGAGACGCGCATCCTCCTGCGTCCGGGCCAGGTCGATATCGCGCAGGCGCACGGACTCGGCGCGCTTGAAGTGATTCGCTTCAGCCTCGATGGCGCGCAGGCGCACGAGGATCAGGCGGCGCTTTTCCTTGGCCTTGTCCAGGCAGCTGTTCACGAAGAACTTGCTGTAGCATTCCTGCTCGCGCGCGGCATACTCGTCCTCGGCCGCCTCGCGCTCGCTGGCTGCCAGCTTGAGCTTGGCATCGGCCTCGTCGATGGACAAGGTGGCGGGCACCTGCGGCACGCCGACCTCATCCAATGCCGCGCTGCCCTGGTGGGCGCAGGCGGACAAGGCCAGGGCCAGGCCAACGCCTGCCGCCAGCTGGTATAGTGTTTTTGCCATCATATTCATTCTTCCTGCCTCAAACGATCGCGTCGGCCGCGCCGCGCTGTTCTTTTTCCATGTATTCGCGCGATTGCATCTCGATGATACGCGAAACGGTACGGTGAAACTCGTTGGCCAGCATGCCATTCGTGTATAGCTGCTCCGGCGCCACTTCGGCCGACATGATCAGCTTGACCTTCTGGTCGTAGAACACGTCGATCAGCCACGTGAAGCGGCGCGCCTCGGACGACTGCGCCGCCGACATGGCCGGTATGCCGGACAATATCACTGTATGGAAGCGGCTGGCGATTTCCAGGTAATCATTTTGCGAGCGGGGGCCGCCGCACAGGGTGGCGAAATCGAACCAGATGATGCCGCCGGCGCGCCGCAGGCAGTGGATTTCGCGGCTCTCGATGCGGATGTGCGCATCTTCGTCGGCCGTCTCGGCGATGCGCGCGTAGGCCTCGCGCAGCGCGCGGTCGGTGGCCGCGCCCAGCGGCGTGTAGTAGCTTTCCACCTGCTCCAGCGCACGACCGCGGTAATCGACGCCGGCGTCGACGTTCATCACGTCCAGCTTGGCCTTGAGCAGCGCGATGGTCGGCAGCATGCGGTCGCGGTGCAGGCCATCCGGATACAGCAGGTCCGGGTCGTAATTCGAGGTCATGATGAAGGACACGCCGTTGTCGAACAGGGCCGACAGCAGGTTGTACAGGATCATCGCATCGGCGATGTCCGAGACGTGGAATTCATCGAAACAGATCAAGCGGTATTTCTTGGCGATGCGCTTGGCAACTTCATCGAGCGGGTCGGCCACGCCCTTCAATTCGTCGAGCTGCTGGTGCACGCCGCGCATGAATTCGTGGAAGTGCAATCGCGTCTTGCGCACCAGGGGCACGACCGAATAAAAACTGTCCATCAGGAACGACTTGCCGCGCCCTACCCCACCCCACATGTACACGCCCCTGGGCACGGCAGGACGGTTGATCAGGCGCTTGAAGGTGCTCGAGCGCTGGCCCTTGTAGGCCACCCACTCGTCATAGCACAGCTGCAGGCGGTCGACCGCGCGCCGCTGGGCGGCATCGGCCTTGAAATCGCGCTTCTGCAACGCGTGCTGGTAAAACTCTTCAACGTTCATGGGATTCGATTCAACAGGGATTCTTGACATAGCGCAAACGGGCCGGCAAGGCAGAAACTGCTTTGCCGGCCCGCTGCGAAGTACTCTACTGGTTTACAACGCCTGACAAAACCGTAGCGAGCGGAAGGAAGTTGTGGTCGAGAAGCGCAACTGTACGAAGGTACAGTGAGCATCACAAACCACAAATTACGACGCGCAGCAGGTTTTGCCGGATGTTCTTAGAAGTTCAACGTACGCTTGTCTACGGCCAGTGCCGCTTCCTTGGTCGCTTCCGACAGGGATGGATGGGCGTGGCAGATGCGCGCGATGTCTTCGGCCGAAGCCTTGAATTCCATCGCCACGACGGCTTCGGAAATCAGTTCCGACGCCATCGGGCCGACGATATGCACGCCGAGGATTTCATCGGTGGTCGCATCGGCCAGGAATTTCACCATGCCCGAGGTGTCGCCCAGCGCGCGCGCACGGCCGTTGGCCATGAACGGGAAGGTGCCGGCTTTGTAGGCAATGCCTTCGGCCTTCAGGGTTTGCTCGGTCTTGCCGACCCACGCGATTTCCGGCGAGGTGTAGATCACCCAAGGAATCGTGTTGAAGTTGGTGTGGCCATGCTGGCCGGCGATACGCTCGGCCACGGCAACGCCTTCTTCTTCGGCCTTGTGCGCCAGCATCGGGCCGCGCACGACGTCGCCCACTGCCCAGACGTTCGGCAGGTTGGTCTTGCAGTCGCCGTCGACGGCGATGAAGCCGCGCTCGTCGAGCTGCAGGCCGACCTTGTCGGCACCCAGGCCGTTCGTGTTCGGCGTGCGGCCGATCGAGATGATCAGCTTGTCGAACACGGCTTTTTGCGCTTCGCCCTTGGCGTCCACGAATTCCACGGTGACGTCTTTCTTGCCTGGCGTGATCGCACCGATCTTGCAGCCCAGATTGATCTTCAAGCCTTGCTTGGTGAACAGCTTCGACGCTTCCTTGGCGATCTGCTCGTCCACGGCGCCCAGGAAGACCGGCAGGCCTTCGAGCACGGTGACGTCGGAACCGAGGCGGCGCCAGACGCTGCCCATTTCCAGGCCGATCACGCCGGCGCCGATGACGCCCAGCTTGGCGGGTACGGCGTCGATGGCCAGTGCGCCCGTGTTCGACAGGATCAGTTTCTCGTCGAATGGTGCGCCCGGCAGTTCGCGCGCGTTCGAACCCGTGGCGATGACCACGTGCTTGGCGCTCAGGGTTTCGTTGGCTTCGCCCGTCACGCTGATTTCATACGCGCCAGCGGCGGCGGCAGCGAAAGCGGCGCGGCCGTGGAAGAAGGCGATCTTGTTCTTCTTGAACAGGTACAGGATGCCGTCGTTGTTTTGCTTGACGACGGTGTCCTTGCGCTTGAGCATCTGGCCCAGGTTCAGCTTCAGGCCGGCGACGTCGATGCCGTGCTCGGCAAAGCTGTGGCCCGCGTGTTCGAAATGCTCGGACGATTGCAGCAGCGCTTTCGACGGGATGCAGCCGACGTTGGTGCAGGTGCCGCCAGGCGCGGCGCCGCCCTTGGCGTTCGACCACTCGTCGACGCAGGCGACGGAAAAGCCCAGCTGCGCTGCGCGGATGGCGGCGATGTAGCCGCCTGGGCCCGCGCCGATGACAACTACGTCAAATTGTTTAGTACTCATGTTTTGTTGTTCCAATCTCTTCGTCTGGTACGAAAATCCACAATAGAAGGTAAATCACCACGCCGAAGCCGAAGGTCAATGTAAACAGGACGAAGACGAGGCGCCAGATCCACGCTTCCATGCCGGAAGCGCGTCCCAGGCCGCCGCAGACGCCGCCGAGCCAGCGGTCGGTGCGCGAGCGGCGCAGGCGGTTGAATTCCTGCACCAGGTCGTTTGCCGGGCCGGCAGCCGCACCGGCGCCGGACGTGCTGTCCGGCTTGTCCAGGTTGATATTGCTCAAGAGCTTGACTTTCGCTTGCGCGAATTCCGCGTCGCTCAGGGCGCCCGCCAGATGCAATTCGTGCAGGCGCTTGATTTCTTCAGAGACGTTCATGGGAATCCTCTTTCATTGAGATCAGCCAGCTGCGTCTTCTGGCAAGGGGTATCAGCTACATTGCCCCGGCGGCTACGCCGGGGGACTACAGTGCTTACAGGTCCAGCAACAGGCGTGCAGGATCTTCCAGCGCTTCTTTCATCGCCACCAGGCCCAGGACGGCTTCGCGGCCGTCGATGATGCGGTGGTCGTAGGACATGGCCAGGTAGTTCATCGGACGCACCACGATCTGGCCGTTTTCGACAACGGCGCGGTCCTTGGTCGCATGCACGCCCAGGATGGCCGATTGCGGCGGGTTGATGATCGGGGKCGACAGCATGGAGCCGAAGGTGCCGCCGTTCGAGATCGAGAACGTGCCGCCCGTCAGGTCGTCCAGGGTCAGCTTGCCTTCCTTGGCTTTCGCGCCGAATTCACCGATTTTTTTCTCGATGTCGGCGATCGACAGCTGGTCCGCGTTGCGGATGATAGGCACGACCAGGCCGCGCGGCGAACCGACAGCGATGCCGATGTCAAAGTAGCCGTGGTAGACGATGTCGTTGCCGTCAACGGAGGCATTGATGATCGGGTACTTTTTCAGGGCGGCGACGGCTGCCTTGACGAAGAAGGACATGAAGCCCAGCTTGACGCCGTGCTCTTTCTCGAACTTGTCCTTGTACTTGTTGCGCAGGTCGATGACCGGCTGCATGTTCACTTCATTGAACGTGGTCAGGATGGCGTTCGTCGATTGCGATTGCAGCAGGCGCTCGGCGATACGCGCGCGCAGGCGGCTCATCGGCACGCGCTCTTCAGGGCGGTCGCCCAGGCTGGCGGCCGACGGCGTGGCAACTTGTTGCAGCGCCGGCTTGGCAGCGGCTGGCGCCAGCGGCGCAACGGCTGGCTTGGCGGAAGCGGCCAGGGCGTCGCCCTTGGTCACGCGGCCGTCTTTGCCGGAACCGGCGACGTCGCCGGCGGACAGGCCTTTTTCAGACAGGATCTTGGCAGCGGCAGGCATGGCAACATCGCTCTTGTTCACTGCCGGTGCCGAGTCTTGGGCGGCGGCAGCCAGGGCTGGCGCAGGCACGGCGGACACTTCCATCGGGCTGACCTTGGCCGAGCCATCGGTGTCGATGATGGCGATGACTTCGCCGGCAACGACAGTGGCGCCGTTATCCTTGATGATCTGCACGATCACGCCGGCGGCCGGCGCCGGCAGTTCCAGCACCACTTTGTCGGTTTCGATATCGATCATGTTTTCGTCGCGCGCAACTGCCTCGCCGACTTTCTTGTGCCATGCCAGCAGGGTCGCTTCCGCAACCGATTCCGACAACTGGGGAACTTTGACTTCGATTTGTGCCATGTAAAACTCCGTTTATTTTGTTATTGCGGCGCCGCCCCTGCGTAGCAGGAGCGGCGCTCCGTCATCATCTAGTTGATCGGGCGCAATGCGCATCGCACGGCGCCCGGTATCCTTACTTGGTCAGGATAAAACCTTTCAGCTTCGAAAATGCCGTTTCCAGCAGATCTTTTTGCTGGGCGTAGTGCTTGTCATAGTAACCGACAGCCGGCGACGCCGAAGCAGGACGGCCGGCGTAGGCCAGACGCTGACCCGATTCCAGGCCTTCGAAGATGTTGTGCTGGATCTGGAACCAGGCGCCCTGGTTTTGCGGCTCGTCCTGTGCCCAGACGACTTCGACCAGGTTCGGGAACTTCTTCAGTTCGGCAGCAAACGACTTATGCGGGAACGGATACAGCTGTTCCAGGCGCACGATGGCCGTGTCGGTCTGGCCGCGGGTCTTGCGTGCGTTGACCAGGTCGTAGTAGACCTTGCCCGAGCAGGCGACCACGCGCTTGACTTTCTTGGCATCGATTTTGTCGTCGACTTCGCCGATGACGGTCTGGAAACCGCCCTTGGCCAGGTCGGTCAGCGGCGAACCGGCGTCCTTGTTGCGCAGCAGCGACTTCGGCGTCAGGATGACCAGCGGCTTGCGGAACTGGCGCACCATCTGGCGGCGCAGCAAATGGAAGATCTGCGAAGCCGTCGTCGGCTGCACCACTTGCATGTTGTTGTCTGCGCACAGCTGCAGAAAACGCTCTGGACGCGCGGACGAGTGCTCAGGACCCTGGCCTTCGTAACCGTGCGGCAGCATCATGACCAGGCCCGAAGCGCGGCCCCACTTCACTTCGCCGGAGCTGATGAATTGGTCGATCACCACTTGCGCGCCGTTGGCGAAGTCGCCGAACTGGGCTTCCCAGATCGTCAGCGTGTTCGGTTCAGCGGTCGAGTAGCCGTATTCGAAGGCCAGTACGGCTTCTTCGGACAGCACCGAGTCGATGACGGTGAAAGGCGCCTGGTTGTCCGACACGTTTTGCAGCGGAATGTAGGTTCCGGCATCCCAGCGTTCGCGGTTCTGGTCATGCAGCACGGCGTGGCGGTGCACGAAGGTGCCGCGGCCCGCATCCTGGCCCGTCAGGCGGATGGCGTAGCCGGACGATACCAGCGATGCGTAGGCCAGGTGTTCGCCCATGCCCCAGTCCAGGTTCATTTCGCCGCGGCCCATGGTGGCGCGGTCGCCCAGGACCTTCTCGACCAGCGAGTGGACCTTGAACTGTTCCGGCACGGTGGTGATGCGCGCGGCCAGGCGTTTCAGTTCCGTCATCGGCACGGCCGTATCGGCCGAGTCGGTCCATTTCTTGTTCAGGAACGGCAGCCAGTCGACAGCGTACTTGTTCTTGAAGTTCGAGATGACCGGATCGACGGTGTGCTTGCCGGCGTCCATGGCGTCGCGGAAGGCGGCCACCATCTTGTCGCCGCCATCGGCAGGGATCACGCCTTGCGCAACCAGCTTGTCCGCGTACAGCTTGCGGGTGCCCGGATGCTGGCCGATGCGCTTGTACATCAGCGGTTGCGTCAGTGCCGGCGTATCTTGCTCGTTGTGGCCCAGCTTGCGGTAGCAGATGATGTCGAGGACGATGTCCTTCTTGAATTCCATGCGGTAGTCGAGCGCGATCTGCGTCGCCAGCACCACGGCTTCCGGATCATCGGCGTTGATGTGCAGGACCGGCGCTTCGATCATCTTGACGACGTCCGAGCAGTACAGGGTCGAGCGCGAGTCGCGCGGGTCCGAGGTGGTGAAACCGATCTGGTTGTTGATCACGATATGCACCGTGCCGCCCGTGCCGTAGCCGCGGGTCTGCGCCAGATTCAGCGTTTCCATGACCACGCCCTGGCCGGCGAAAGCGGCATCGCCGTGCACCAGGATAGGCAGCACTTGCGCGCCGTGCACGTCGCCGCGGCGATCCATGCGGGCCTTGACGGAACCTTCGACCACAGGGTTGACGATTTCCAGGTGCGACGGGTTGAACGCCAGCGACAGGTGGACCGGACCGCCCGCGGTGGAGATGTCCGACGAGAAGCCTTGATGGTACTTCACGTCGCCGGCAGGCAGGTCGTCGCCATGCTTGCCTTCGAATTCTTCGAACAGTTCCTGCGGCGCCTTGCCCAGGGTGTTCACCAGCACGTTCAGGCGGCCGCGGTGGGCCATGCCGATGACGATTTCCTGCACGCCTTTTTCGCCGGCGCGCTGGATGGTTTCATCCATCGAGGCGATGAAGGTTTCGCCGCCTTCCAGGGAGAAGCGCTTCTGGCCCACGTAGCGGGTGTGCAGATAGCGTTCCAGGCCTTCAGCCGCGGTCAGGCGGTCGAGGATGTGGATTTTTTTCTCTGGGGTGAAATTCGGGGTGGAGCGGATCGATTCCAGTTTCTCTTGCAGCCAGCGCTTTTCGGCCGGGTCGGAGATGTACATGAATTCGGCGCCGATCGAACGCGTGTAGGTATCGCGCAGGAAGTTCAGCAGGTCGCGCAGCGTGGCGGTCTCGGGGCCGAAATAGGTATTGCTGATGTTGAACACGGTGTCCATGTCCGCATCGGTGAAGCCGTAGAAGCTCGGCTCCAGTTCCGGGATCATCGGACGTTCCTGGCGCTGCAGCGGATCCAGGTTGGCCCAGTGCGTGCCCAGGTAGCGGTATGCGGCGATCAATTGGGTGGCGGCGACGCGCTTGCGGCCCATTTCGGCATCGAAGGAAGCGGTCACTGTGCGGATCGGGCCTGCTTTTGCGCGCTCGGCGAACGAGGCGACGACGGAGGCATGCGCCACGTCAGGCTTGTTGGTGCCATCGACTGCAGGCACGTGCTGCATGGCGTCGAAATAGGCGCGCCAGTTGTCCGGTACCGAACCTGGATTATTGAGATACGCTTCGTACAGATCTTCCACGTACGGAGCATTCCCACCGAACAGGTAGGAGTTGGACGTAAATTGTTGCATCATATTGCTCACCTTTCTTCGCGCTTCGCGAGATTAGCGGGTTAATCTAACCTTCCGCGACACGGCCTGACCGGTTAGCGGATTGCACATCAAGTTGTGGGGGAAGGGCTTTTTTATTGCGCCAGCATTCTTCATACCGTCATTTAGAATAGCACGCGGTATTGTAACGCAACAACCACTAGTTGAATTTTATTTGGCAAGCAAATGTAAGCCGTGTTGTTGATTTTCCCGGGCTTGCAAGCCTGCCACTATTGCGCTTACGTCACGTCCGCAGCCTTGCCGGCGCGGCGCTTGCGGCCAGGTGGCCTGCCTGCCGACACGGGCGCGGCAATGGCCGCCAGCCACTGCGGGTCGCCGGCAAACCATTCCACCAGGAAGTCAAGCATGGTGCGCAGCAAGGGCGACATGTGCTGGCGCGACGTGTAGACGCCGTAGATGCCCATGTCCTGCGGCTGGTAGGCGGGCAGCAGTTCCACCAGCTGCCCGCTGGCGATCAGCGGCGCGGCCGAGTAACGGGGCTGCATGGCGATGCCAGCCCCCGCCACCGTCGCCACCAGCAGGACCAGCGATTCATTCGCCGACAGACGGCCGCTGACGGGCACAGTGAGCGCTTCCCCATTGTGGGTGAACTGCCACAGGCTCTTGCCGAAATACGTGTACGTGAGACAGTTATGCAGGGCCAGGTCTTCCGCCCGGCGCGGCGTGCCGTGCGCCGCCAGATACGATGGTGCGGCGCACACCACCGAGGCGCAGCTGGCCAGCTGGCGCGCGATCAGGTTGGGCTCGAGCGCATTCGTGATGCGGATCGCCAGGTCGATGCGCTGCTCCACCAGGTTGACGGCGCGGTTCTCCATCTGCAGATCGACGGCGGCGCGCGGGTAGCGCCGCAGGTAAGCGGTCACTGCGCCGGCCAGCGCCGTCTGCGCCAGCGATTGGGAACAGGTTATGCGCAGCAAGCCGTGCGGCGTATCGGCACCGCCGGGCGACGTGACGGCCATGGCGCCGGCCACCTCGAGCATCTGGCGGCAGCGCGCCAGGGTCGCATCGCCCGCATCCGTCAGACTCAAACGGCGCGTGGTGCGATGCAGCAGGCGGGCCCCTGCCCACTGCTCCATCTCGGCCAGATAACGCGTCACCATGGCGCGCGACATGTTGAGCGCCTCGCTGGCCGCAACCATGCTGCCGCGTTCGGCAATAGCGACAAATACTTGCGCGGCGGTTATGCGGTCCATCTGCGGCTCTCCATTGATTCATCCGATCCATGCAACTAAGTATTGCAATCTACCCTATTTCTCGCGCCTGGTCGAAAGGATAATATGCGACAAGGGTATCGAATATCGAAAGAATCATATGCTTGCACGCGCCGTCCAGCCTTCCCTCCCTCTGGAAACCTTCCGCCTGGACGTGCTGGGCCGCGCGCCATCCACTTCGCTGCTGCTGAGCGGCGTGGCGGACGCCATCCTCGTCAATGCCCAGTTCCTGCGCGACGATGCGTCGCAGTTGGCGCACACTATCGCCGCCAGCGGCAAGCGCCTGACCACCATCTACATCAGCGCCGCCGAACCGCAAGCCTATTTCGGCCTGGGCGTGCTGCAGCAGGCCTTCCCACACGCTCACATCCTCGCCAGCGGCGCCACGGTCGAGGCGATGCGCCGCCAGGCCGGCGCCCGTGTCGCTCACTGGGGCGGCATCCTCAAGCACAACGCGCCGCGCCGCATCGTCCTGCCCCGCGTCCACGATGAAGCCTGCCTGCCGCTCGAAGGCGCGAGCGTGTGCCTGCATTCCCTGCTGGCCGCGCTCGGCTGATTCAGACCTCGTCTGCGCGCATAAAAAAACGGGCCGAAGCCCGTTTTTTTTGTTTGCTCGATACAGCCGTGGATTAACGCTTGTCCAGTGGCAGCACTTCGCGCGTGGTCGAACCGACGAACAGCTGGCGCGGACGGCCGATTTTCTGTTCCGGATCGGCGATCATTTCGTTCCACTGGGCGATCCAGCCGATGGTGCGGGCCATGGCGAAGATACCGGTAAACAACGACACAGGAATGCCCAGCGCCGATTGCACGATGCCCGAGTAGAAGTCGACGTTCGGGTAGAGTTTGCGCGACACGAAGTATTCGTCGTTCAGTGCAATCTTTTCCAGTTCCATCGCCAGCTTGAACAGCGGGTCGTCCTGCAGACCCAGTTCTTGCAGCACTTCGTAGCAGGTTTCACGCATCAGCTTGGCGCGTGGGTCAAAGTTCTTGTACACGCGGTGACCGAAGCCCATCAGCTTGACGCCGGAGTTCTTGTCCTTGACTTGCGCGATGAAGGCAGGGATGTTCTCGACCGTGCCGATTTCTTTCAGCATGTTGAGTGCCGCTTCGTTGGCGCCGCCGTGGGCAGGGCCCCACAGGCAGGCGATGCCGGCAGCGATACAGGCGAACGGGTTGGCGCCCGACGAACCGGCCAGACGGACGGTCGAAGTCGATGCATTCTGCTCGTGGTCCGCGTGCAGGATCAGGATGCGGTCCAGGGCGCGCACCAGCACGTCGTTGACCTTGTACTCTTCGCACGGGTTGGCGAACATCATGTGCATGAAGTTGGCGCTGTACGACAGGTCGTTGCGCGGGTACACGAACGGCTGGCCGACCGAATACTTGTAGGTCATGGCGACCAGGGTCGGCATCTTGGCGATCAGGCGGATGGCCGACACTTCGCGGTGACGCGGGTCGTTGATGTCCAGCGAGTCATGGTAGAACGACGCCAGCGCGCCGACGGTGCCCACCAGGACCGACATCGGATGCGCGTCGCGGCGGAAGCCGCGGAAGAAGAATTGCATCTGTTCGTGCACCATCGTGTGCTTGGTGACGGTGTCGACGAACTTGGCTTTCTGCGCCGCGTTCGGCAATTCGCCGTTCAGCAGCAGGTAGCACGATTCCATGAAGTCGGCGTTGACGGCCAACTGTTCGATCGGGTAACCGCGGTACAGCAACTCGCCCTTGTCGCCGTCGATATAGGTGATCGACGAGTTGCAGGCGGCCGTCGACATAAAGCCTGGGTCGTAGGTGAACTTGCCGCTACCGGCGTACAGCTTGCGGATGTCGATGACGTCCGGGCCAACCGTGCCTTTGTAGATGGGAAATTCAAGCGATGGGCTGCCATCGGAGAACGACAGGGTAGCTTTTGTGTCAGAGGTATTCATGGGCTCTTCCTTCTCGGGAGTGAGTCGAAATTAAAATCAAAAATTCTGGCTGCAATTCGCACCGCGCTCTGGCGGGGCTACAGCGCGCCACTCGCACCGTTTGCAATATATCGCCCAGGCGTCTAGGCAATGCGCAGTCGTTGCAGCAGTGCGCGCACATGCGGCAGGTCGACTTCGCCTTCCGGCTCTTTACGGGCCAGTACCAGATCCATTAACGCATTGTCCGATAAATCCAGCAAACGCGTCAGCGCGTCAACTTCTTCATCGGTCAATTCGGTTTCATACGCATCGAGAAAACGGGTCAGGATAATATCGTTTTCCAGCAGGCCACGGCGTGAACGCCAGCGCAGGCGGGCGCGGTTGGCCGGGTCGGCCTGATGCGAGGACAAAATTGATTCTGTCATTTGGTTTACCACTTTACGTGTGCCTTGCGGCACGGTGCTGCTTTGCAGGCGCCGCCTGCAGGCAAGAGAGGATACCCTCTTCCCGCAAACGGCGCCCGGCGGACGCGATCAGACGGATCAGATCGCGCGGCGGACCATCAATTCCTTGATCTTGCCGATCGCCTTGTTCGGGTTCAACCCTTTCGGGCAGACGTCGACGCAGTTCATGATCGAATGGCAGCGGAACAGGCGGTACGGGTCTTCCAGGTTGTCCAGACGCGCGCCGGTGGCTTCGTCGCGCGAATCGGCGATGAAGCGGTAGGCTTGCAGCAGGCCGGCCGGGCCGACGAACTTGTCCGGATTCCACCAGAACGACGGGCACGACGTGGAGCAGCAGGCGCACAGGATGCACTCATACAGGCCATCGAGTTCTTCGCGCTGTTCCGGCGATTGCAGGCGTTCTTTTTCAGGCGGGATCGAGTCGTTGATCAGGAAAGGCTTGATCGAATCGTACTGCTTGAAAAATTGCGTCATGTCGACGATCAGGTCGCGGATGACCGGCAAACCTGGCAACGGACGCAGCACGATAGGCTCCGACAGTTCGTTCAGGTTGGTGGTGCATGCCAGGCCGTTCTTGCCGTTGATGTTCATCGCGTCCGAACCGCACACGCCTTCGCGGCACGAGCGGCGCAGGGCCAGCGAGTCATCGACGTCCGCCTTGATGCGCTGCAGTGCGTCGAGCAGCATCTTGTCGGTGTCTTTCAGTTCGACCGTCAGGTCTTGCATGTACGGCTTGGCATCCTGGTCAGGATCGTAGCGGTAGATTTTGAATTTGAGAGTGCGTGCCATGGTATAGCCTTAGAAAGTACGTGGTTTCGGTTTGAAGGTATCAACCGTCAGCGGCTTGGTCACGACTGGCTTGTACTCCAGTCGGTTGCCTTCCGAATACCACAGAGTGTGCTTCATCCAGTTCTCGTCGTCGCGTTGCGGATGGTCGTCCTGGGCGTGGGCGCCGCGCGATTCCTTGCGGGCCGCTGCCGAAACGATGGTCGCTTTCGCCGTCTCGATCAGGTTGTCCAGCTCCAGCGCTTCCACGCGGGCCGTGTTGAAGACCATCGATTTATCCTTAAACGAGACGTGCTTGCGGCGCTCGTCAAGCTTCATGATCTCTTCGACGCCCTTGCTCAGCATCTCGTCGGTACGGAACACGCCGCAGTACTTCTGCATCGTTGCGCGGATGTCGTTGGCCACGCCCTGCACGGTTTCCGTGCCGGTCGAGTTTTCCAGGCGCTGCAGACGGCCCATGGCGAAATCGGCAGCATCGGCTGGCAAAGGCTTGTTTTCCTTGGCTTTCAGACCGCTGTTGACGATGTGGTTGCCGGCCGCGCGGCCGAAGACCACCAGGTCGAGCAGCGAGTTCGTGCCCAGGCGGTTGGCGCCGTGCACGGAAACGCAGGCGCATTCGCCGATCGCGTACAGGCCGTTGACGACCTTGGCCGAATTGTCCGGACCGGTCGGGGTGACGACCTGGCCGTGGATGTTCGTCGGGATACCGCCCATCTGGTAGTGAATCGTCGGCACGACAGGAATCGGTTCCTTGGTGGCGTCGACGTTGGCGAACTTGTGGCCGATTTCCAGGATCGACGGCAGGCGCTTGGCGATGGTGTCGGCGCCGATATGGCGCAGGTCCAGCATCACGTGGTCCTTGTTCGGACCGCAGCCGCGGCCTTCCTTGATTTCCTGGTCCATCGAACGCGAAACGAAGTCGCGCGGCGCCAGATCCTTCAGGGTCGGCGCATAGCGCTCCATGAAGCGTTCGCCTTCGCTATTGATCAGGATGCCGCCTTCGCCGCGCACGCCTTCGGTGATCAACACGCCCGCGCCGGCCACGCCGGTCGGGTGGAACTGCCAGAATTCCATGTCCTGCAGCGGCAGGCCGGCGCGTGCCGCCATGCCCATGCCGTCACCGGTGTTGATGAAGGCATTCGTCGAGGCGGCGAAGATGCGGCCTGCGCCGCCCGTTGCCATGACCGTCGTCTTTGCTTCCAGGATCATGCATTCGCCGGTTTCCATTTCCAGCGCAACAACACCGATCACGTCGCCTTCGGCGTCACGGATCAGGTCGAGCGCCATCCACTCGACGAAGAAGTGCGTACGCGCGCGCACGTTGCGCTGGTACAAGGTGTGCAACAGGGCGTGACCGGTACGGTCGGCTGCCGCGCAGGCGCGCTGCACCGGCTTTTCGCCGAAGTGGGCCGTGTGGCCGCCGAACGGACGCTGATAGATGGTGCCATCAGGGTTGCGGTCGAACGGCATGCCGAAGTGTTCCAGCTCGTACACGACTTTCGGCGCTTCGCGGCACATGAATTCGATGGCATCCTGGTCGCCCAGATAGTCGCCACCCTTGACGGTGTCGAACATGTGCCAGAACCAGTTATCTTCGGCCATGTTGCCGAGCGACGCGCCGATACCGCCCTGCGCCGCCACGGTGTGCGAGCGGGTCGGGAAGACTTTCGAGAGAACTGCGACGTTCAGGCCGGCTTCAGCCAGCTGCAACGACGCGCGCATGCCGGAACCGCCGGCGCCAACGATGACCGCATCAAAGCGGCGGGTAGGGATTGCAGATTTATATGCTGCCACGATTACACACTCCAGAGTATCTGTACCGTCCAGCCGGCACAAGCGATCAACCACAGCATGGTGGCAATTTGCAGGGTCAGACGGAGGCCAGCGCTTTTCACGTAGTCCATCCAGATGTCGCGTACGCCGACCCATGCGTGGTAGAACAGGGCGACGAAGGTCACCAGGCTGAACAATTTAAACCACTGCTGTGCGAACAGACCGGCCCAGCCTTCATAGCTGAAGTTGCTGCCGGTCAGGAAAGAAATCAGCAAGATGGCGACATACGCCACCATGACGATGGCGGTGACGCGTTGCGCCAGCCAGTCGCGCAAGCCGTAATGGGCACCGACGACGAGGCGTTTCGGTCCGATATTATTGTCTGCCATGTTTAAAATACTCCAAACAGTTTCAAAGCGACCAAGGCCGTCAACACCAGGCTCACGACCAGCACGGACGACGCGGTCTTGCGTGCCGAATCTTTCTCGATGGCGACGTGCACATCCATGAACAGGTGGCGGATACCGGCGCAGAAGTGGTGCAGGAAGGCCCAGACCAGACCCAGGGTGATCAGCTTGACGAACCAGTGCGAGGCGATACCCTGGAAGTAAGCGAAGGACATTTCGGAACGCAGGCTCAGTTCCAGCATGTACAGGATGCACGGCAGCAAGGCGAAAATGATGAAACCGCTGATACGATGCAGGATCGAGACGATGGCGCCGACAGCCATGCGGTAGTTCGACAATTCGGTAACATGAATGTTACGGAATTGCGGCCGTTCTTTTTTTGGTACTTCTCTTACGGCTTCAGACATAACAAAAACCTCCCCTTTGAATTTCAACTAAATATTGAAGCCGCGATTTTCGCCGATTTTCGCAACCCATACCAATATCTATTGTTACATATAACCAAAATGGTTTTTTACTACAAAATACCGCGCTACTTTCCGTAGTTCACGTAATTTAATTACAGAACCGCCGGCAAAGCACGGCCCGCCGGGGCTGGCCATGTTTTACCTGCGCGTTCTGCTGTCTCCAATGCCCGTCTTGCGACTGGCACTTTGCAAGCGATGCACTTCAGCCTTGCAGCTTGTCCGGACGCCCGCGGGCGCCCCGCTGCTTCAGCTGAGTTCATTCTGATAATGATGACGACTGGTCAGGTACAGGCCCCGGCGCAGTTCGACTGGCTTGTCGCCGTAGGTAAACGACACGCGCTCGGAACTGAGCAAAGGCGTGCCGAGGTCGATATTTAACAATTGCGCGGCGCCCGCGTCGGCGCACACGGCGCGGATCTGTTCTGAGGCGCGGATCATGCGCGTGCCAAATTCCGTCTCAAACAGGCCATACATGGGGCCTTTGTATTCCACCAGGCGCTCGGCCGTCAGCCCTTTGAAGATCAGGCCCGGCAGCCACAGCTCCTCGACGATGGTCGGCACGCCGTCGAAATACTGCACGCGCTTGATGAAGATCACGGCGTCGCCGGATTTCAGGTCCATCAGGCGCGCCACGTCGGCCGGCGCGCGCACGCGCTTGACTTCGATGAACTTGCTTTCAGGGTAATGCGGCACGCCTTCGTCCGGCACCAGGCGCAGGAAGCGGAAGTGCGCGCGCGCCTCATGGTGGGTGGAAACGAAGGTGCCCTTGCCCTGGCGGCGCATGACGAGATTCTCGGCGGCCAGTTCATCGATGGCCTTGCGCACCGTGCCCTGGCTGACCTTGAAACGGCCGGCCAGTTCGACTTCGCTGGGAATGAGCTCGCCCGGCTTCCATTCACCCGATTGCAGGCTCTGCGTAATGAGCGCCTTGATCTGCTGGTAAAGGGGACTGAAGGTCGGCGAGGCATTGACTGCGGGCGTGGCCGCCACAGTGGTATTGACACTGGCGACAGGGACGGGGACGGAGCTGGCCGGCACGGCTGCAGGCGTGGCCGGGGTGCCCGCGGTCGGACTGACCGCCCCGCTTGCAGCAGTGGCATTGTTGGTCAGATTGGACGAGGCGGAATTCATAGTCCGACATTTCAACACAAATCACTGCCCGCGTCCAGTAAAACAGACGCGGTTATCTGTCTTATATAAGACATAAGATATGATTGACAGATAGAGATCAGAGGCCTAAACTGCCTTCGATAAAACATATGCGCCAGCGTTTTATGTTGTCGGCCAGCCACTCTGGTTTCGTGCAGCACAAGCGTGACGGCAGCGTACACCAGCAATTCGGTGGCGCCGGCCGGTTTTGGTATCATTATAGTTTTTCCGGATAAGCGTAAGCCCAGCTTCAAGCCCGTTTTCTTTCCCATTTTTGGAGATTCATCATGGCTAAAACCCCAATGCGTGTTGCAGTGACCGGCGCCGCCGGCCAGATCGGCTACGCCCTGTTGTTCCGCATCGCCAATGGCGACATGCTCGGCAAAGACCAGCCTGTCATCTTGCAACTGCTTGAAATCCCGGACGAAAAAGCCCAGAAGGCGCTCAAGGGCGTGATGATGGAAATCGACGATTGCGCATTCCCGCTGCTGACGGAAATGACCGCCCACTCCGATCCGCTGACCGCATTCAAGGATGTCGACGTGGCCGTACTGGTTGGCGCGCGCCCACGCGGCCCAGGCATGGAACGCAAGGACCTGCTGGAAGCGAACGCCCAGATCTTCACCGTGCAAGGCAAGGCGCTCGACGCCGTCGCTTCGCGCAATGTCAAAGTGCTGGTGGTCGGCAACCCTGCCAACACCAACGCCTACATCGCCATGAAATCGGCGCCATCGCTGCCGGCGAAAAACTTCACCGCCATGCTGCGCCTGGACCACAACCGCGCCCTGTCGCAAGTGGCTGCCAAGACCGGCACCGCCGTCAAGGATATCGAGAAGCTGACCGTCTGGGGCAACCACTCGCCAACCATGTACGCCGACTACCGCTTCGCCACCGTCAACGGCAAGGCCGTCAAGGACCTGATCAACGACCAGGAATGGAACGCCAACGTGTTCCTGCCAACCGTCGGCAAGCGCGGCGCGGCCATCATCGACGCGCGCGGCCTGTCGTCGGCAGCGTCGGCAGCGAACGCCGCCATCGACCACATCCATGACTGGATGCTGGGCACGAACGGCAAGTGGACCACCATGGGCGTGCCGTCGGATGGCTCGTACGGCATTCCTGAAGGCACCGTGTTCGGCTTCCCGGTCACCACCGAGAACGGCGAGTACACCATCGTTCAAGGCCTGGAAATCGATGCATTCTCGCAAGAACGCATCAACCTGACCCTGAAAGAACTGACCGAAGAGCGCGAAGGCGTGAAACACCTGCTGGCGTAAATCCAGTATTGGCGGCGCGGCCAGAGCGCCGCCCGCCAAGAAGGCCGCCCCGCGCATGTCGCGGCGCGGCTGTTTTATCAAGTAGTTTTTACCTGCAGAAATGCCTTAAGCATGCACCCTTCCGAGGTTTTATTCCAAGGCAAACGCCAGCCGCTGTTGCTCGCCGCTTGCGACCACTACGCCGGCTCTGAAAAGCTGATGCGTAAATCGATTGCTTTGCAACAAGAGCTTGGGCCCCTGTTCGATATCACGTTCGACTGCGAAGATGGCGCCAGCGCCGGCAATGAAGAAGCGCACGCGCAGATGATCGCCGGCCTGCTGGCCAGCGACGAGAACCAGTTCAACCGCATCGGCGTGCGCGTGCACGATGTCGACAGCCCGTTTTTTACGCGCGACGTGGAAATCATCTGTGCCGCCGCGGCCCGCCTGGCCTATATCGCCGTGCCCAAGGTGGGCGGCGTGCAGGACGCCATGCTGGCCATCGACCTGATCAATCTGCACGCGCGCCGCGCCGGCCGCGACAACCTGCCCGTGCACATCCTGATCGAGACGCACGGCGCGCTGCGCGACGCCTACGCGATCGCCGCCCTGCCCCAGGTCGAATGCCTGTCCTTCGGCATCATGGATTTCGTCTCGGCCCATTACGGCGCCATCCCGGCCGCCGCCATGCGCACGCCGGGCCAGTTCACGCACCCGCTGGTGGTGCGCGCCAAGCTCGAAGTGGCGGCCGCCTGCCACGCGCACGGCAAGGTGCCCTCGCATAACGTGACAACCGACGTGCGCGATTCGGCCGTGGTGGCAAACGACGCCCAGCGCGCTACTGCCGAGTTCGGCTATACGCGCATGTGGAGCATCCACCCGGACCAGATCAAACCCATTATCAAGGCCTTCACGCCGCGCCTGTCCGAAGTCAACGAGGCCAGCAACATCCTGAATGAAGCGCTGCGCGCCAACTGGGGGCCGATCGCCCAAAATGGCCGCTTGCATGACCGCGCCAGCTACCGATATTATTGGACCGTTTTGCAACGCGCCAAACTGGCGGGCCTGGGCCTGCCCGAGGCGGCCGCCGCATTACTGAATACACCTTCTTCCAGCACCACTGAAAACTGACAGGAATTACACGATGTCCATCTCCAAATTAGCAATTGCCTGCAGCGTCGCGCTGGGCGCCATGACCCTCACGCTGGCGCCGGCCAGCTTCGCCGCCACGGCAGAGGCAAATCCCAAGGCCGTCAAGGCCAAGCCGAAAGCCAAGGCCAGCAAGGCCAAGGCGGCCGCCAAGGAAGCCCATCCGCTCGCCATGTCGGTCGCCGACAAGGAAGAAGCCGATGAGCCGAACACGACGGGCTCGGCTTCCACCGACTTCAATTGCGAACTTGGCAATAAAATCACGATCTACACGAATGCCACGGATGACAAACACATCGCCCTGCGCTGGAAGAAGCGCCTGCACCGCCTGAGCCGCGTTGGCACCACCACCGGCGCCAACCGCTTCGAGAACCGTCTGTATGGTCTCGTCTGGATCGGCATTCCGGCCAAAGGCATGCTGCTCGATTCCAAGCAGGGCCGCCAATTGGCCAATGAATGCAAGGATGCGGAGCAAGCCAAGCCGGCGGCAGTGGTGGAAGCCGCGCCATCGCTGGGCGTGCTGCCAGTTACCGGCGGCTGATGTGAGCAGCAAGGGCCTCTTCGGGGGCTCAGTCATGTTTTGTAATTTGAATAATCAATAATAGACGATACCCAACAAGGAGAGGTCATGTCCCGCAACACTCTGAACACGCTCAAGGACTTTAATATTTCGGATAGCAAGAAGGGCAAGCTGTACTCCCTGCCTGCGCTGGAAAAAAGCCTGGGCATCAATGTCTCCCGCCTGCCAGTGTCGATTCGCATCGTGCTCGAATCGGTATTGCGCAACTGCGACGGCAAAAAAGTCACCGAAGAACACGTCAAGCAATTGGCGAGCTGGGGCCCGACCGCCGAGCGCACCGACGAGATCCCGTTCGTAGTGGCGCGCGTCGTGCTGCAGGACTTCACCGGCGTTCCACTGCTGGCCGACCTGGCAGCGATGCGCAACGTGGCCGCCAAGATGGGCATCAACGCCAAGAAGATCGAACCGCTGGTACCGGTCGACCTGGTGGTCGACCACTCGGTCACCATCGATCACTACCGCGAAAAGAAAGCGCTGGACCTGAACATGAAACTGGAATTCTCGCGCAACAACGAGCGCTACCAGTTCATGAAATGGGGCATGCAGGCATTCGACACCTTCGGCGTCGTGCCGCCGGGCTTCGGCATCGTCCACCAGGTCAACCTGGAGTACCTGGCGCGCGGCGTGCACCACGCAGGCAAGAAAGCCGGCGACGTGTACTACCCTGACACCCTGGTCGGCACCGACTCGCACACCACCATGATCAACGGCATCGGCGTGGTCGGCTGGGGCGTGGGCGGCATCGAGGCGGAAGCCGGCATGCTGGGCCAGCCGGTTTACTTCCTGACCCCGGACGTCATCGGCGTGAACCTGTCGGGCGCGCTGCGCGAAGGCTGCACCGCCACCGACCTGGTACTGACCATCACCGAACTGCTGCGCAAGGAAAAAGTCGTCGGCAAGTTCGTCGAATTCTTCGGCGAAGGCACTGAGTCCTTGACCCTGACGGACCGCGCGACGATCGCCAACATGGCTCCGGAATACGGCGCGACCATGGGCTTCTTCCCGGTCGACGAAGCGACCATCGATTACTTCAAGGGCACCGGCCGCAGCAAGGCTGAAATCGCCGCGTTCGAAGGCTACTTCAAGGCGCAAAACCTGTTCGGCGTGCCAAAAGCGGGCGAGATCGACTACACCCGCGTGGTGGAACTGGACCTGGCGTCGGTCGCCCCATCGCTGGCCGGCCCGAAACGCCCGCAAGACCGTATCGAGATCGGCAACGTCAAGGCCAACTTCGCCGAGCTGTTCGCCAAGCCGACGACCGAAAACGGCTTCAACAAGAATCCGGCCGACCTGGCTGCCGTGTACGAAACGACGAACGGCGTGAAAGTGTCGAACGGCGACGTGCTGATCGCCGCGATCACCTCGTGCACCAACACCTCGAACCCGAGCGTGATGCTGGCTGCCGGCCTGCTGGCCAAGAAAGCCGTGGAAGCGGGCCTGAAAGTCGCTCCGCACATCAAGACCTCGCTGGCCCCTGGCTCGCGCGTCGTAACCGAGTACCTGACCGCTGCCGGCCTGCTGCCATACCTGGAAAAACTGGGCTTCGGCGTGACCGCCTACGGCTGCACCACCTGTATCGGCAATGCGGGCGACCTGACGCCCGAGCTGAACGCAGCCATTGCCACGCACGACATCGTCGCGTCGGCCGTGCTGTCGGGCAACCGCAACTTCGAAGCGCGCATTCACCCGAACATCCGCTCGAACTTCCTGGCTTCGCCACCGCTGGTCGTCGCCTACGCCATCGCCGGCAACATGACGCGCGACCTGATGACGGAACCGGTCGGCAAGGGCAAGGGCGGCAAGGACATCTACCTGGGCGACATCTGGCCGACCTCGGCTGAAGTGTCGGCCATGATGAAGTTCGCCATGAACGCCAAGGTGTTCAAGGACAACTACGCGGACGTCAAGGGCGCGCCAGGCAAGCTGTGGGAAAAAGTCACCACCGTCTCCGGTCAAGTCTACAACTGGCCAAAATCGACCTACATCGCGGAACCACCGTTCTTCGACAACTTCTCGATGACGCCAGCGGCAGTGGCCACCGGCATCGAAGGCGCGCGCGCGCTGGGCGTGTTCGGCGATTCCATCACCACCGACCACATCTCGCCAGCCGGCTCGATCCAGGAAAACGGTCCTGCAGGCAAGTGGCTGAAGGAAAACGGCGTCCTGAAGGCGGACTTCAACTCCTACGGCTCGCGTCGCGGCAACCATGAAATCATGATGCGCGGCACCTTCGCCAACGTGCGCATCAAGAACCGCATGATCCCTGCCAAGGCGGACGGTTCGGCGGTCGAAGGCGGCATCACGATCCATCAGCCTTCCGGCGAACAGATGTCGATCTACGACGCAGCGATGAAATATGTTGCTGAAGGCACGCCAACCATGGTCTTCGGCGGCGAAGAGTACGGTACGGGCTCGTCGCGCGACTGGGCCGCCAAGGGCACCCAGCTGCTGGGCGTGAAAGCCGTGATCACCCGTTCGTTCGAGCGCATCCACCGCTCGAACCTGGTGGGCATGGGCGTGTTGCCGCTGCAATTCATCGGCGACGACAGCGTGCAAACGCTGGGCATCACCGGCAATGAAACCTTCGACCTGAAAGGCCTCGAAGGCGAAATCAAGCCACAGCAACTGGCTACCCTGGTGATCCACCGCGCCGACGGCAGCAGCCAGGAAGTCAAGGTCCTGCTGCGCATCGATACGCCGATCGAAGTCGATTACTACAAGCATGGCGGCATCCTGCCATTCGTACTGCGTCAACTGCTGGCCGAGTAATCCGCCCGGCTGTGATGTAAGATAAGAGCGCCGGTTCCGACCGGCGCTTTTTTTCGTCCATACGCCCTGTTTGCGCTTGAAATTACGGCAATCGGCATGATCTACAGATAGCTTACGTATTGCGTGCGGCCGAATCCTCTACAATACGGTTATAAGGGTTTATCATTGTTTGACTGATCCATTTTTTTCACTTTCCGAGACTCTTATCCCGCTATGCGTCGTCCTTCCAAAGATTCATCCCATAAACTGACTGCCGACAGCCAGCGCCTGGTCACCTTTGCCCAGGCGATCGTGCAGGCAGCCAGCCGTCTCGAAGAGCGGTCCTGGGAACACAGCCTGGATACGCAGCTCCAGAAATTACTCAAAACCGGCCACCAGGACACCGTTGACAACACCCTGGGCAGCCTGTTCAAGGAAGACTTGAACGCCTACGACGTGCTGATGGACTGCGTTGAAGCCGTCAGCGAATCGACCGTCATCACGCATGAAGAGGTGCGCTACGACGCCCTGCTGGTGGCCGTGCCCATCCTTGCGTGGACGCGCTTTTCCATCGCCTCCGGCCCCATGGCCGGCGACGCGCACGGCGTCTTGTCCGCGCACTTTGCGGCCCACCTGCTGGCCGATGGCACGAAGATGGCCATGGCACCGACCCTGTACTCGATCGACCAGTTGCCGCGCAGCCACGTCGAGACGTATGCCAAGACGCAGAAGCTGGCCCTGGCCGCCCTGAAGGGCACGGCCGTCAAGCCATCGAGCAAGGAAGCGGAAACGGCGCCTTTCCTGGCCGACACCCGCTACCTGCTGGTGGCCGTGGTCGCGCCTGCCGGCGCGCCGCTGTTCCGCTGGCAGACGCCGGCCAGCCAGCTCGACTTCATCAAGGAGCGCAGCGCCGCCCTGGAGCAATGGCGCGCGCAGGCCACCCCGACCATTGCCCGCCTGCTGCCCGGCTGCGGCCTGGAATTGCTGCTGCCGGAAGCGTACTACGTGGCCTGCCGCGAAGCGGACAAGCTGATACGCCCCGTCTCCGTGCGCGCCGCCGTGCACTACCTGACGCATACGCTGGCCATCGAGCCGTCGGAATTGCGCGCCGTCATCGCCGGCTTCGGCGAAGAGGCGGCCGACGGTCAGGTGGACGAGTACCGCATCGCCTTCACCCTGCGCCAGGCGCCGGACGTCATCTACGGCATCGTCTGGCCCCTGTACGGCCAGGAAGACGAGGATGGCACGCCGATCGAAGGCCTGATCCAGGTCGGCATCGCCGCGCTGGACAAGCAAAAGACGCCCGTCGATGAAATTATCGAGCATCTGAACGCAGCCGGCGTGACGCAGATCAAGCGCCATGCGGAACGTTTTGTCGGAGAGTATTGCGACGATTGCGGCGCGCCGCTGTTTGCCGACCCGGTCGGCGAGCTGGCGCATGCGGAAATGCCGGAAGATACGCCGCAGGGCACCGAGCACTTCCACTAAATCGTGCAGACGTAAAAAAGGCGGAACCCCGGTTCCGCCTTTTTGCATTTCAAGCCACGCTTAACGCGCCATCACCACTGTGAAAACGGGTGGCGGATCAAATTCGCGTTGTAGTAGCGCGCATCACCCGACACTTCCGCGCCTATCCATTCCGGCTTCTCGAACGGCTGGTCTTCCGACGCCAGCTCGATCTCGGCCACCACCAGGCCCGCATTGGCGCCAAGAAACTCGTCGATTTCCCATACCATGCCCGCGTGTTCGATGCGGTGGCGGACCTTTTCGATCAGCGGCTGTTCGCACAGGCCATCGAGCAGTTCGACGGCGTCGGCCAGCGGAATCGGATACTCCCACTCGCCGCGCGTCGCGCCCACGTTGGCGCCCTTGATGGTCAGCATCGCCTGTTCGCCCTCGATGCGCACGCGCACCACGCGCTCGCGCGCCGACGACAGATAGCCCTGGCGCAGCAGCACCGGCTGGCCCAGGCCGCGCCAGGCGTCGCTGGCCAGCAGGAATTTACGCTCGATTTCGATGCCCATGAACAACGCCGATCAATCCAGCGACAACAGGATAGGCTGCAGCATGGCCGCGCCCAGGGCCGCGCTGCGCGCGCCATTCCAGCCCACGGCCGGATCCGGCAAGTCGGCGTTTTCCTTGAACGGCATTTCCAGCGTCAGCGCCAGGCAGCCGAAGTGGTGGCCGATGTATTTCGACGCCAGGGTCAGCATGTCCGACTTGTACTTGCTGGCCGCATAGCCGAACTTGTCCTGGAAGTCGGGGCTGGACTGCTTGTAGCGCTCGATGAAGGCCTTCTGGTGCGCCGCTTGCTCTGGCGTAAAGTTTTCCAGCATTTCGTTGCCAGCCACAAAGTTGTACGGCAGCGCTTCATCGCCGTGGATGTCGAAGAACATGTCGACGCCCGTTTCGTGGATCTTGTTTTTCACGCACAACACTTCCGGGCTGGACTCCAGCGACGGCGTCATCCATTCGCGGTTCAGGTTGGCGCCGGCCGCATTCGTGCGCAGGTTGCCGCGGATGGAACCGTCCGGGTTCATGTTCGGCACGATGTGGAACACGGCGCGCTGCAAGAGCTTGCGCGCAATCGGGTTGGCGTCGTCCAGCAGCGAGTCGATCAGGCCTTCGACAAACCATTCGGCCATCGATTCGCCCGGATGCTGGCGCGCGATGATCCAGATTTTCTTTTCCGCCTGCGGGTTGCCGATGGTAACCATGTTCATGTCGCGGCCGTCGACCGTGCTGCCCAGGTCGGACACGCGCGCCAGCGGATGCTCGGCCACTTCGCCCAGCAGGCGCAAATGGCGTTCCCACGAGTACGGCTCGAAGTAGGCGTAATACACGCTGTCGAGTTCCGGCGTGTGCGAGATCGTCATGACCTGGCCATCAAACGAGGTCGGTACGCGGAACCAGTTTTCGCTGTCGTAGCTGGCCACGGCCTGGTAGTCTTCATAGCCGGCCGGATACGTGGCCTGGCCCGCGTTCAGGAAGCGCATCGTGCACGCCTGGCCGCGCGCGCCCTGCAGGCGGAAGTGGAACCACTGGTGGATGTCGGCGTGGCTGTCCTTGCGCAAGTTCAGGTCGATGGCGCCGGCACTGGTGGCGCTCACCACGTCGATGGCGCCCGAGTCGAAGTTCTGGCTGATTTTAATGGTCATGTAATGATCCCGTCCGAATGTAAGTGTTCCGGCGTCGCCTCGTGGGCCACCGCCGTCGCGCTAAAAAACGCAGTGTAAGCTATCCCGCTATTTTCCGCCCTTTGGCCCCGTTCGCAAAGCCTGCCCCGGCGATTTATGCACCAATCCGGGGCATCGATGGAAAAGTGCCGGGTAAAAGCGCGAAAAATCGGCCAGCTGTTGCATCTACCGGACAAAAAACTGATTTGTAACAGCGGCTGACACATTGGCACCATGCCGCCCCCCTATAATTCTTGCTTTCATAGAGTCGCCAGGAAAGAGTCGTGGACAAGAAGTTAACTAATATCCAGGAAAGAAAGTTACGCGAGGCTCAGGCGCGGCGCGAGCACATCATTGACGTCGTCAAGGACCTCATCAAGAAGGGCGGCGCGCGCGCCGTCTCCATCCGCAAGGTGGCCGAAGCGGCCGGCTTTTCCACCACCGTCGTGTATGCCCTGTTCCGCGACAAGGCCACCCTGATCGCCCAGGCCATGGACAAGGATTTGCTGGAACTGGTGCGCGCCATGCGCGAAGCCTGCGCCACCAGCGCCGATCCGTGGCAGCGCATCAGCCTGGTCGGGCGCGCCTATATCGAGTATGGTTTCCGGCATCCCGACGAGTATTCGCTGATTTTCATGGAATTGCGCCCGCATGCGGAAATCGACGCCGTTGAAGTCGAGCACGGCAACATCGAGCAAGACCCGTATGCCTACGCGCTGCACCTGTTCGGCGAACTGGCGCAGGCGGGCCAGGTACGCCAGGACGAGCAAGCGCTGCACACGATGACGCAAATCTTCTGGCAGGCGCTGCACGGCCTCGTGTCGCTGCGCATCGTCATGGATGCGGGCGACCCATGGACGCCGCATCTGGAAATGAACGCGCATATCGACGACTTGCTCGCTGTCATCACGGCAGGCATCCGCTTGCGCTTTGCACCAGCTTCCTGACGTTTGATCCAGCGCAAACCGGGCCGCTCAAAAAGGCGGACAGTGGAGTGACGCCGCCTGCGCTGGTGCAGCGCGGCCCGCGCGAAGGAGTGCGAGATGAACGATGCCTATGCCACGGACCGGCTTGACAAACAGCAAAGCGCGCACAATGCTGTACGCATGGAAGCGCGCCTGACAAAACTGGAAACGGACCGGGAACATGACCGGCAATGGTTCAAGACCCTGGAACAGCGGCTTGGCGAGGGCCTCGACAAGGTGCGCACGGGATTGCGCGACGAATCGCAGTTGCTGCGCGCCGACCTGACGCAATTTCGCGGCGACCTGCGCGGCGACTGCCACGCCTTTCGCACGGAACTGGGCGACATCCGCAAGCACATGCATACCCACTTCCTGTGGTTCATGGGCATACAGGCCACCACCACGTTTGCCCTGCTGGGCCTGGGCGCCAAGGCGCTGCATATGTATTGAATAGTGAAAAAGGCAGGCGCGGTGCTGCACCGCCCTGCCCTGTGTTTGCGCTGACGCGAACTTACTGCGCTGCCAGCATGCTCTGCGTTTCCTGGTAGCGCGTATGCCACGACAGCGCCTCTTGCAGAATGTGCGGCGTGTGACCACCGCGCTGGCATGCCGCGTCGTAATATGCGCGCAATTGCTCGCGGTAGTCGGGATGGGTGCAGCGCTCGATGATCAAGGGCGCCCGTTCGCGCGGCGCCAGGCCCCGCAAGTCCGCATAGCCCCACTCCGTCACCAGCACGTCGACGTCATGCTCCGTATGGTCCACATGCGACACCATCGGCACGACGCTGGAAATGCGTCCGCCCTTGGCCGCCGATTTCGACACGAACATCGACACTTGCCCGTTGCGCGCAAAGTCGCCCGAGCCGCCGATGCCGTTCATCATGTGCGTGCCGCACACGTGGGTGGAATTGACGTTGCCGTAGATATCGAACTCGAGCGCCGTGTTCAGTGCAATGATGCCCAGGCGGCGCACGATTTCCGGGTGGTTGCTGATTTCCTGCGGCCGCAGCACGATCTTCGAGCGGTAATGATCGATATTGTCCATCAGCTTCCGGTGCACGGGCGCCGACAGCGTGATCGACGAGGCCGAAGCAAACGCCAGCTGGCCCGAATCGAGCAGCTCGATGGCGCTGTCCTGCAGCACTTCCGAGTACATCGTCATGTTCTGGAAGGGCGAACCGATCAGGCCATGCAGCACGGCATTGGCGATGGTGCCGATGCCCGCCTGCAGGGGCAGCAGTTCCGGCCCCATGCGTCCGGCCGCCACTTCGCCTTCCAGAAAGGCGATCACGTGGCCGGCGATCGCCTGCGTTTCCGCATCGGGAGGCAAGGCGTTCGACGGGCTGTCGGGGCTGTCCGTGATGACGATGGCGGCAATGCGCGCCGGGTCGATGGCGATGGCCGTGCTGCCCAGGCGCTGGTCCACGCGCGTGAGCGGGATCGGTTCGCGGCCCGGCAGGGTTTGTGGAATATAAATGTCGTGCAAGCCTTCCAGCGCCAGCGGCGTGGACAGGTTGATTTCGATGATGACCTGCGTTGCCTGCTGGGCAAAGGCGGCGGAGTTGCCGACCGACATGGTCGGAATGATGGCGCCGGCGGCCGTGATGGCCGTCGCTTCGATGACGGCGATGTCGACGGCAGCCAGGTTACCCGAGCGCAACTGCTCGGCCGTTTCCGACAGATGCTGGTCGATGAACATGACTTCGCCGTTATTGATCTTGCCGCGCAAGACCGGGTCGACCTGGAACGGCATGCGGCGCGCCAGCACGCCCGCCTCGGCCATCAGGCCGTCGCTGCCGTTGCCCAGCGAGGCGCCCGTGATCAAAGTCAGGCTCAGCGGGTCCTGCAGGGCGCGCTCGGCCAGTGCGCGCGGCAGGGCCTTGGCGTCGCCGGCACGGGTAAAGCCGCTCATGCCGACGCGCATGCCGTTGTGGAACAATTTGGCTGCCTCATCGGCGCTCATGATTTTGCTGAGCAAGCCTGGGTGGCGGATACGGTCCTCGTACATCGTGATGCTCCTGATATTCTTAATATTCTCAAACTGGATGGCTGTCATACACCAACCCCATAAGTGGGATTCAGTATAAAATCCCGGCCATATGCATGGCATGAATTAATTTCGCCACATCCAGTCGATATTTTCATGCCGCGCCGAGGCGAGCACCATCTTGGATATCCGTTCCCTGCGCTATTTCGTCGAAACCGTGCGCCTGTCGAGCTTTACGCAGGCAGCCGAATCGCTGCACCTGACCCAGTCGACCATCAGCAAGATGGTGCGCCAGCTGGAAGACGAGGTGGGCGCGCAGCTGCTCGTGCGCGACGGGCGCAAGCTGACGCTGACGGACACGGGCCGCATCGTCTACCAGCACGGCCAGGAAATGCTGGCCAACATGCGCCAGCTGACCCTGGAAGTGCGCGACACGCAGGCGCTGGCGCGCGGCAGCCTGACGGTCGGCATCCCGCCGATGATCAACGTGCTGTTTACGCCCGTATTAAAAGCCTTCCGCGCGCGCTATCCGCACATCAGCCTGACCTTGCAGGAAGACACGGGCCAGCAGATCGAACGCAAGGTGGCGGCCGGCGAGCTGGAAATCGGCATGACGGTGCTGCCGGCCGATCCCGAACTCGATCTCGTCGCCGTGCCCGTCGCCAGCTACCCGATCTGGGCGCTGGCCGAACCGGGCACCTTCCAGAAGCAGCGCACGACCTTGCCCTTCAAGGCGCTGGCCGAGCTGCCGCTGGTGTTATTGAAAGATGATTTCGCCCTCACGCGCAGCCTGCGCCAGTATTTCGCGCAGGCCGGCTTCGAGCCGCGCATCGCCGCGCAGAGCGGACAATGGGACTGGCTCGTGGCGATGGCCTCGGCGGGACTGGGCGTGGCCCTGCTGCCGGAGCCGTTCATCCACCGCCTGGCCGGCGAACCGCTTGAGACGGTGCGCATCGTCGAGCCGGAAGTGGCGTGGCAGGTGGCGCATATCTGGAGCGGGCGCTATCTGTCGCACGCTGCGCGCGCCTGGCTCGAGGTGTGCGAGGATGTGCTGGGCACGAAATTCGAGCATTAACGCAAAAAAAAAGGGTGGCCTCGGCCACCCTTTTCAGCATTATCGATTCCGCGCCGCTTACTTTGCGCCAGCGCCTTCGCTGTACATGCCGGCGTATTTCCAGCCGAAGTACAGGATAAACGTGTAGCACAGGGCCGGCACGAGGAAGGACAGCTGCAGGTTGATGTGGTCGGCCAGGAAGCCCTGGATGAACGGCACGATGGCCCCGCCGACGATGGCCATGCACAGGATGCCCGAGCCTTGTCCCGTTTGCGCGCCCAGCTTGTTCAGCGCCATGCTGAAGATGGTCGGGAACATGATGGAGTTGAACAGGCCCACGGCGATCAATGCCCACATGGCCGTGTGCCCGCTGGAGAAGACGGCGACGAGAATCAGCGCGATGACGACGGCGGCGTTGAAGGCCAGGGTCTTGCCCGGGCTGACATAACGCATCACGCCAAAACCGACGAAACGGCCCAGCATGGCGCCGCCCCAGTAATAGCTGACGAAATAGGCGGCGTCGGCGTGGCTCAGGCCCGCGATATGGCTCTCGCCCAGGAAGTTGATCAGGAAGCTGCCGATGCTCACTTCTCCGCCCACGTACAGGAAGATGGCCAGTGCGCCCAGCACCAGATGGCGGTGCGACCAGATCGACACCTTGTGGCCATCCTGCGCCAGGGCCGCCGCATCGTCGGCATGCGAAATCTTCGGCAAGCGGGCCAGCGCGAACAGCACGGCCAGCACCACCAGGGTGGCGGCCAGCGCCAGGTACGGACCCTGCACGGCGGCCGCTTCCTTGGCCCGGTAGGCCAGCTGCTCGGCCGCCGGCAGCAGGTCGAACTGCTGCACCGTCAGCACGGTGCCCGACAAAATCAGCATGCCGCCCAGGGCCGGCGCCACGGTGGTGCCCAGCGCGTTGAACGCCTGCGTCAGGGTCAGACGGCTCGACGCCGTCTGCGGGTCGCCCAATTCCGTCACGTAGGGATTGGCAGCCACCTGCAGCACGGTGATGCCGGCCGCCAGGATGAAGAAGGACAACAGGAACAGCGCGTAGCTGCCGGTGGAAGCAGGATAGAACATGGCGCAGCCGGCGGCGGCGATCAGCAGGCCGGCGACGACGCCGCGCTGGTAGCCGATTTTCTTGATCAACATGCCGGCTGGCAACGAAACGATGGCGTAGGCGCCAAAGAAGCAGAACTGCACCAGCATCGCCTGGACATAGGTCAAGGTGTAGATCGAGCGCAGATGGGGAATCAGCACATCATTGAGCGAGGTCAGCAGCCCCCACATGAAAAACAGCACCGTGACAATGATCAGGGCGCCTGTATTGTTTTGCGTGCCGGCCTGCGCGCGCGTTGCGCCCAGCCCCTGCTTTACGTGTTCCATACTTTCTCCATTGTTCTATCCAAGATTGTCGTGCCCTGCCCTGGCCCATCGCTTGCATGGGCACCATCAGGCAGCGGCAGCGCTCGTGTCTGAAAGCAACATCTTCGCAAGGCCGAGCGCGTAGTAAAACTACCTTGCTGCGGCCGCATTATGCCCGAAAGGCCCCGGATTGCGCAGGTTTCGCATCAATTATTCGATAATTGAATAGCTGACATTCGAAAACAAAAGTAGCCTTATATCTTGGGATTGGTATACTTATGTTGCAGTGCAGCACAACGCGGCACGCCACACAAGGAGTTCGCCATGTCTACCGCATTTACCTATCACACGACGCAAAACAACAATGTCATCGCCACCTTGCTGCACGCCGCCAAGCGTGTCGGCGCCTGGCTGGCCCAGAGCAGCGATCACCGCGAACGCGCCTATGAAGAAGCCTATCTGGCCGAATCGACCGACCGCTACGACCTGGAATACCGCATGCGCGAACTGGCCCGCGCCAACCCGCAGCCAAGCTGGATGAGCGGTCTGAGCCGTTAAGAGCGCAGCCATACCAGCCACGCATAGCAGCCCATCGTCGGCTGTTGCAACATCGATAGCGCCATCCTGCTCGCCTTGCGCTTGAGCGCGCGATGGGCTATACAGGCGAGATGCAAACGCCCATTACCATCCTCGCCATCGCCGGCAGCCTGCGTGCCGCCTCCCTCAATACCGCCCTGCTGCGCGCCATCGCCCGGCTTGCACCAGCGCCATTTGATATCCGCATCTACCAGGGACTCGGTGACCTGCCGCTGTTCAATCCCGACCTCGACGCCGACAGCCTGCCGGCCGTGACGGGCCTGCGCGACGCCATCGTGGCGGCCGACGTGCTGCTGCTGGCCAGCCCTGAGTACGCGCACGGCGTGAGCGGGCCCATGAAGAATGCGCTGGACTGGATGGTGGGAAATGAATCGTTCATCGACAAGCCACTGGTGCTGCTGAACGCTGCACCGCGCGCCACGCATGCGCAGGCGGCGCTGCGCGAAACGGCATGCACCATGTCGGCGCGCCTGATCGACGAGGCCTGCATCAGCCTGCCCCTGCTGGGGTCGGGACTCGATGCGGAAGGCATCGCCGCTGACCCGGCATTGCGCCGGGCCATCCTCGATATGCTGCAGTGCATCAGGTCATTTCCATGACCTTCTGCACGTTTTGCTGAAAATTTATCTAGTTTTACTACGTACTTCTACGCACCGCTCAATGCGGGATCATGCCGGTGAACACATACGCCTGCAGCATGGTGATGATGCCGATGATGACGGCAAACAACAGGCTGTGCTTCAGGGTAAAGCGGAACAGGTCCGATTCCCTGCCCACCAGTCCCGTTGCCGCGCAGGCCACGGCGATCGACTGGGGCGAGATCATCTTCGCCGTCACGCCGCCCGTCGTGTTGGCCGCCACCATCAGGGTGTCGGACACGCCGATCTGGTGCGCCGTCGTGTTTTGCAGTGAGCAGAACAGGGCGTTCGACGACGTGTCGGACCCCGTCAGGAAGACCCCCAGCCAGCCCAGGAAGGGCGAGAAGAACGGGAAGGCGGCGCCGCTGCCGGCCAGCAGCAGGGCCAGGGTGGACGACATGCCCGAGTAGTTGGCAACAAAGGCAAACGCCAGCACCAGGCCGATCGACAGCACGGGACGGCGCAATTCCACCACGGTTTCCACGAACGCCTTGACGCCATCGCGCGGCTTCATGCGCAGCATCAGCATCGACAGCACGGCCGTCAGCAAGATCGCCGTGCCCACGGCCGACAGCAAATCGAGCTTGAACACGGCTTCATACGCCTTCGGCTCGGCCACGATGGGCATGGCCTTCATCACCAGTTTGTCGAGATAGGGCACGTGGATCTTGATGACCAGGCCGGACAAGGCGCCGCCGGCGGCAAACAGGGCCTTGAAGCCGGGCAGGCTCCACACGGTGACGATGGCCGTCAACAGGCCGAACGGCGCCCAGGCGCGCATGGTCTGCGCCGTCGTGTAGGGCGAGGCGGCGCGATTGCCGGCGCCGCGCACGGCCGAAGCACCGCCCGCGCCGCCAAAACCGGACAGCGCGGCCGTGCCGCCGCCGACGGCATGGGCCACTTTCGCATTCTTCGGCTGCCACACTTTCAGGAACAGGGTCAGCGACACCAGGCTGACGAGGGCCGAGGTGATGTCCGGCAGCTCGGGGCCGATATGGTTCGAGGTGAAGTACTGGGTGACGGCAAAGCTCAAGCCCGTCACCAGCGCGGCCGGCCACACTTCGCGCACGCCGCGCAAGCCATCCATCATGAACACCAGCCAGAACGGCACCAGCAGCGACAGCAGCGGCAGCTGGCGGCCCGCCATGGCGCCGATCAGGAAGGGGTCGATGCCCGTCACCTGGCCCGCCACGATGATGGGGATGCCCATCGCGCCGAAGGCCACGGGCGCCGTGTTGGCGATCAGGCACAGGCCCGCCGCGTACAGCGGGTTGAAGCCGAGGCCCACCAGCAGCGCCGAGGTGATGGCGACGGGCGCGCCGAAACCGGCCGCCCCTTCGAGGAAGGCGCCGAAGGCAAAGCCGATCAGCAGCACCTGCAGGCGCTGGTCGTCCGTGACCGACAGCACGGAGGCGCGGATGATGTCGATCTGCCCCGTCTTGACGACGATTTTATACAGGAAGACGGCCGTGACGATGATCCAGGCGATGGGCCACAAGCCGTACGCAAAGCCGTAGCCGGCCGCCGCCAGCGCCTGCGGCACGGGCATGCCATAGGCGAAGATGGCCACGGCCAGCGCCAGCGCCAGCGTGACGGCGGCGGCCACATGGCCCTTGATGCGCAGCGCCGCCAGGGCGATGAAGAAGAAGATGATGGGAACGGCTGCCGCCAGCGACGACAGCCACAGGCTGCCGAGCGGTGTATAAAGTTGGGTCCAGGTTTGCATGTCGGGTCTCCTCCGGTGGATGCGGGTTGAGTGAAAAAACGGCTTTTGATGTAGTTGTGTGCAGCGTGTTTTTTGCGGTATGGCGGGGTGTCGCTATTCTTCCTGCCCCCGTGCATTAAGCAGGTCGGCCAGGCTGCGCGGCGCCGGCGTCAATGGCTTGCGGTGCTGCGTCCAGCCCAGTTGCGCGCGCGGCGTCAGCAACCGCAACCGCGTGGCTGCCCAGCGGAACAGGCGGTAGCTGGCAGGGCGCGCAAAGGCGCCGCTCCAGAAACGCCAGATCAGGCTTTCACCACGGCTGAACTTGGCGCCCTGGCCGCGCAACGGATGCGTCACTTCCTCATGCGGATTGCGGTTCGCCTCCGTGCGCAGGCGCACCAGCAGTTGCGGAATCGGGATGCGCACGGGGCACACCTCGCCGCAGGCGCCGCACAGGCTCGACGCGGTGGCCAGGTCCGCCGTCGCGGCGAGTCCCAGCAAGTGGGGCGAGATGATCTTGCCGATCGGCCCCGGATACGTGGTGCCGTAGGCGTGGCCGCCGATGCGCGTGTAGACGGGGCAGTGGTTCATGCAGGCGCCGCAGCGTATGCATTGCAGGGTGGCGCGCAGCTGCTCGTCGGCGTAGGCCTGGCTGCGGCCGTTATCGAGCAAGACCAGGTGCACTTCGCGCGGCCCATCGAGCTCGCCGGCGCGGCGCGGGCCGGAAATCAGGTTGAAATACGTGGTGATGGCCTGCCCGGTGGCCGAACGCGTCAGCAGGCTGGCCAGCGGCACGATGTGCTCCAGCTTGGCAACCACTTTTTCCATGCCCATGATGGCGATGTGCACGTCCGGCACGGACGTCGTCAGCCGGCCATTGCCCTCGTTTTCCACCAGCCACAAGGTGCCCGTGTCGGCCGCCGCGAAGTTCACGCCCGACAGGCCGATGTCGGCCTCGACGAAGGCCTGGCGCAGGGCGCGCCGGCCCGTCTGGATCAGGCTGTCGACGTCTTCGGTGTAAGGCGCGTCGGGAATATGCTCGGCAAACAGGCCCGCGATGTCGGCCTTGGTTTTGTGAATGGCCGGCATGACGATGTGCGACGGCTTTTCGCCGGCCAGCTGGACGATGTACTCGCCCATGTCCGACTCCAGGCAGGTCATGCCGCGCGCTTCCAGGTAGTGATTGAGCTCGATTTCCTCGCTGGCCATCGACTTGCCCTTGATGAAGCGCGTCGCCTGGGCCTTTTGCGCGATGGCGTGGATGATGGCGTTGGCCTGCTCGCCATCCTCGGCCCAGTGCACCTGCACGCCGGCCGCCGTCAGCCTGTCTTCCAGCTGCACCAGCAGGTCAGGCAGACGCGCCAGCGCGTGCCGGCGCACGGCTTCGCCGATGTCGCGCAGGCGTTCGAGTTCATCGCCGTCGGGGAACTGGGCGCTGCGCTTGTCCTGTAAAAAATCCATGGCGCCGCGAAAGCTCTGGCGCAGCTTCGGATCGTCGAGCGCGGCGCGGGCGCGCGCGTGAAAGTCTGCCGGTTTGACGAATTGCAAGGGCTTGGCGTTCATGGCTGGCCTCCTTCATGGGCTGGCAAGTCGTCGACGATCAGCACCCACAGCCAGCGCGGGCCATGCGCGCCATAGGCAAGGGTTTGCTGGATGTCCGACGTTTTCGACGGTCCCGACACCAGCACCAGGTTCGATGGCATGCCGTCCGCCCAGCGCTCGGCGCGCGCCGCCGCGTGCAAGTCCACGTGCAGGCTGCTCGCATACACGAGGCAGACGTGCAGGGGCGGCGCCAGCGACACCGTGCGCGGCGCGGCCGCGTCGGGCGCAATGACCAGGGTGCCCGTGGCGGCAATGCCCGAGCGGGCGACCGTAAAACCGGCGTCGACCGTGTCGAACAATTCGCCCTTCCACTGCGCCAGCGGACGGTCAAAAGACAGCGCTGACACGCCCACCGGCAAGGCGGCGCGCAAGGCCTGCCCTTCGGCGCTGGCGGCATCCACCAGCAAACGGCGCACGCCGTGCTCACCGAGGCGCTGCGCCAGCAGGGCCGGCCAGGCGTCCACGCTCACGCAGTCGACCTGCGCATGCGAGACGCGCAAGGCTGCCTGCATGGCGCTTATCCTGTGACGCGGCGACAGAGGAGATGCGGCGCGGCGCGCCTGGTAGTGGCTGTCGATGACGGTATCGATGGTATCCACCGCCTCGGGCGCGGAGGGTGCGGCGGCACGCAAACGCCCCAGCATGCGTTCGCGGGCGGTCAATGCCGCACTCATGGCGCGCCTCCCGTGCGGCGCCACAAGAAGCTGGCCAGGTGCTCGACGGGCAGCGGCGCGCCCTGGTGCTGGGCGGCGTGGCCGATGTTGAGCAGGCAGCCGCAGTCGGCCGAGACGAGCCGGTCGCAGCCCGTGGCGCAGGCCGAGGCGATCTTGTCGCTGACCATGGCGCCGGAAATGTCCGGATGTTTCAGTGAGAACGTGCCGCCGAAGCCGCAGCATTCCGACTCGCGCTGGTGTTCGACGCGGGTCACGCCGGGCAGGGCGTCGAGCAGGGCCACGCCGTGCGGGCGCGTGCCCATCTCGCGGCGCGCCCCGCACGAGGTATGCAGCACCACGCTTTCATCGGCCTGCCCTGGACCGGCCAGGGCCAGGCCGGCCAGGTCGAGCTTGAGCACGCAGACGAGAAATTCGCTCAGTTCATACACGCGTTCGGCCAGTTCCAGCGCCTTGGGACCGGCCACGGGGTCGTCCTGGAACAGCTGCGGCCAGTGGTGGCGCATCATGCCGGCGCAGGAACCGGACGGCACGATCACGGGCCACGGCTGCGCAAACAGGTCGAGCTGGGCGCGGGCCACGGCGCGCGCCTGGTCCGGGTTGCCGCTGCTGTAGGCGGGCTGGCCGCAGCAGCTCTGGCCGCGCGGATAGTGCACCAGCAAGCCTTCCCGTTCCAGCAGGCGCACCGCGTCGAGCCCCGCCTGCGGCACGAACAGGTCGACCAGGCAGGTGGCGAACAGGTACACCTGGAGCGGTGCGGGCGGGTAGTGGCGTGATGCGTGGCGCGGCTGGCGCGGGTCTGGCTGCATGAGTGTGTCTCCCGGCGCTCTGTGTGTTGCTGCGGCGCCGCTGTGTGTTGTTAAGAATGACCGGTTCACGCATAATTCCAGCTTCCGCGCGCCGCTTCAAATTGCTCGGACCACTTGAAAACAACAGACGAGACAACAGCGATGGCGACAGGCATGCAGACGCGGGGCAGGGTCGAGACGGTGATGCGCAGGCTGGAGACGGCCCTGCTGGACGGCAGCTTGCCGGCGGGTGCGCAACTGCCGGCCGAACGCCTGCTGGCGCAGCAATATGGGGTTTCGCGCAATACCGTGCGCGAGGCGGTGCAGCGGCTGGCGGCGCGGGGCCTCGTGCGCAGCCGGCGCGGCGCCGGCGTCTTTGTGACAGATCAATTGCGCACCGGCATGGCTTCACCGTGGAGCCAGCTGGTGGCCGACCACCCTGCCCTGCGCGATGACATCCTGGAATTTCGCCGCGTGCTCGAAGGAGCCACGGCCTACTTTGCCGCGCAGCGGGCCAGCGCGGGCGAACGCGCGCAAATCCTGGCCTTGCTGGCCGAACTGGAGCAGGCGCGCGCGGTCGACGACAAGCACGGCGAGGCGCAAGCCGATGCGCGGCTGCATGAAGTCATCGCGCAGGCGTCGCACAACACCATGTTCTTGCACTTGCACACCAGCATCATCGGCATGCTGCGCGAACACATCACGCTCAACGGCACGGGCCTGCGCCAGCAGGATGACGCCACCTCGCTGCAACTGCTGTCGCAGCACCGCACCCTGTGCGAGGCCATCTGCGCCAGCCAGCCGGAAGAGGCGCGCACGGCCATGCAAAGCCATATCGACTTCGTGCGCACGCGCGTCAACCACGACGATTAAGGCCACTGGTAGGGCCAATTGGGGATTTTCAGGGGCACGCTTGGGATGCGTCGCAATTTGTCGCAGGGCGGGGCAAGAATGAGGCTTCGATTCGCTACCCGACAGGTTTCCATGCAGCAGCACCATGCAAGCAACGACTCCCGCAGCCTGGCGCTGCACCCCTGGCTGGCCCGCTTGCGCGATCCGCAACAGGAAGCGGCCTATCTGCGCCTGCCGGCGCCGGGCCAGACGCATGGCTGGCCGCCGCTGGCCCTGTACGCCAGCGCCAGCTTGGCCTTTGGCGCGGCGCTCCTGCCGCCCGACTGCTGGCCCTTGGCGCTGGCCTGGTGCCTGGCCATGGCTTGCGCCCTGTGGCAGGCGCTGCGCAGCCCGGCCACCGGGCCTTGCCGCGAGGCGGCCCGCCGCACCGTGCTCGCCCTGGGCATGGCCGGCTTCCTGACGAGTTTTTCGCTGCGGGACGCCGACGCCGCCTGGCACGCCATGGCCTTCTGCGCCCTGCTGTTGCTGCCATATGCCGGCATCACGCAAGGCACGCGGCACGCCGCCGGCCTGGGCGGCGCCGCCAGCCTGGCCTGGTTCTGCCTGCACGGCGCCAGCCAGGCCGCCGACGCCGCCACCTTGCTGGCGCTGAACCTGGGCGGCGTCTGCGCCAGCCATGGCTTGCAGCGCCAGCGCCGCGCCCAGTTCATGCAGCGCCGCATCCTGCTGGAACAAGCCATGCGCGACCACCTGACCGGCTGCTACAACCGGCGCTACCTCGATGAACGCCTGCTGGACGCCGAACTGGCCCGTTCGCAGCGCCATGGCCTGAGCCTGACCGCCATCCTGTGCGACATCGATCACTTCAAGCGCATCAACGACGTGCACGGCCACGCCGCTGGCGACGCGGCGCTGCGCACGGTGGCCGCCCTGCTCGGCGACGCCACCCGCCGCGGCATCGACAGCGTGGTGCGCCACGGCGGCGAAGAATTCCTGCTGATCCTGCCTGAAACGGACCTGGCGGGCGGCGTGCGCCTGGCCGAACGCCTGCGCGCCAGCCTGGCGCGGCAGACGGCGACGACGGCCAGCTTCGGCGTCGTCACCATCGATTGCCGGCCTGGCGCACCGGCGCCCGACGCATCCGCCCTGGTCGCCGCCGCCGACAAGCTGCTGTACCAGGCCAAGCATGCGGGACGCAATTGCGTCAGGGCCGCCATGCTGGCCTCCCTGTAATTGCCATCGAATTAATGTTACCATTCGACAACTTATGTACTCCACAGTACACATCCTGCCACTGAATTGAACGGAAACACCATGTCCGAGCGCCCGCCACGCCCCTCCACCATCATGCGTCAATGGCAAATGCTGCGCCTGATACCGCAAGCGCCGCGCACCATCACGGTTGCCGAACTGCACGACAAGCTCAAGGCGATCGATTTTGCCATCGGCATCCGCACCATCCAGCGCGACTTGCTCGACCTGGCCGAGATATTCCCACTGACAAGCCCGCTCGACAGCAAACCGTTTGGCTGGTGCTGGATGGAAAACGCCGCGCGCATGGACATGCCGGGGCTGTCGACGCCCGCCGCGCTGACCCTGGCGCTGATGGAGCAGCAATTGCGCCACGCCCTGCCGCCATCGACCCTGGACAGCATGCAGCCCTATTTCAGCGCCGCGCGCCAGACCCTGAACGCCACCAACGAGCGCGCCCACGCGCCCGCCTGGCTGGACAAGATACGCACCATCGCCCCCATGCAGCGGCTGCTGGCCCCCGTCATCGACGAGGCGTGCCAGCGCAATGTGTACGAGGCGCTGCTGCAGGACCGCCAGCTGAAGCTGCGCTACAAGAAACGCGACGCCGACGCCGCCGTCAGCTACGACGCCGTCCATCCGCTGGCCATCGTGCAGCGCGGCCAGCTGATCTACCTGGTGTGCCTGTTCGCCGAGTACAGCGACGTGCGCACGCTGGTGCTGCATCGCGTGCAGCAGGCGGATATCCTCTACTTGCCTGCGCGCAAAAAAGAAGGCTTCGACATCGACGCCTACATCGCCTCCGGCGCCATGGGCATCCGCGAAGGCGAACCGCTGCGGCTCGAAGCCGTGTTTGCGCGGCGCAGCGGCGAACATCTGTATGAAACGCCGCTGAGCGCCGACCAGCAATTGCGCGAGCGCCCCGACGGCGCATTGCACCTGACCGCCACCGTACCCAGCACGCGCGAACTGCAATGGTGGCTGCTGGGCCTGGGCGATGGCGTGGAAGTGCTGGCGCCGGCCACCTTGCGCGAACAGATGAAGAACACCATCGCCAGCATGGCCAGCCGCTACGCGGCCTGACGGCGGACCACGGCGCCGGCGAAAACTGCTACCATCGCGCGCCGCCAATGATTCCATCCCGCCATGACCGTCCTCGTCCACACCCATCCGCTGGTGATCCAGCTGGAAAACGACTTGCTGCCCCTGTTCCGCGCCGCCCTGCCGCAGCTTGCCGCCGGCGCGCCGCAGCTGCTCGCTTCCGTCTTCGCGTTTTCCAGCGGCACGACCAGCGCCTTCCAGGATTATCATTTCGGCATTTCCTGCCTGCTCGGGGACGTGCCGGACGACCAGCCCGAGGAAGTGGCCCTGCTGGTCAGCGTATCGGGACTCGACAGCAGCGCGCAATTGTGCGCCCAGGTGCTGTGGGGACAGCCGTCCGGCTTCGTCGAGGCGCAGGCGGACTTGCCGGCCGCCGGCATGCAAGCCTTGTCCGGCGCCCTGCCCGGGCTGCTGGCCGCCTTGCGGACGGCGGCGCAGCGGGGCCGGCCCGCCGCATGACAGGCGCTTGAAAAAGTGCCAGGAAACAACAACTTATGATTTCCGCAGTGCAACATTATTGACTTGCACTAGTCATACGCCCTATCCTTTCGGTTACGTTTGGTGGGAATGCGTGCATGTTGAAATGACGCTGCATGGTGCTTGTCCGCGACCGTGCATGCCTGCATCGCCAGCCGAGCGCCAACAAGTCCTTTCCGCATCTTTGCCGCATTTATTGCAACCATCAGGGCAGCGCGCCTGGACGGCCGCCGCCAGCAAACTACGGAGCCGACTGCCATGCCTTGCCTGATCCAGAAACCCGCCTTTTCCCTCATTTGCTGCGCCTGCACGCTGCTGGCCGTGCTGCCGGCACACGCGCAGACGGCGGGCGCCGGCGACGCCCCCGCCGCGGCGAGCCTGAGCGCCAATGTAACGCTCGCTACGCAATACATCTCGCGCGGGTTCCGCCAGACCTGGGGCAAGCCCGCGCTGCAGGCGGGCTTGGACTATGCGCACCCCAGCGGCTGGTCGCTGGGCACCTGGGCTTCCACCGTCAGCGACCGCTACATCCAGGACGCCACCGTCGAATGGGATCTGTACGGCGGCTACGGCGGCACGGCGGGCGAACTGGGCTACAGCGTGCTCGCGTATTACTACAAGTACCCGGGCGCCGTCTACCGCGCCACGGGCGTCAAGTACGACTATGGCGAGCTGTCGCTGGGCCTCAGCTACAAGATGCTGTACGCCAAGTACAACCGCACGGTCACGCGCGACTTCTTTGGCATCACCAATGCGCGCGGCACCGGCTACCTGGACGTGGGCGCGAACGTCGACCTGGGCCATGCCTGGACCCTGAACCTGCACGCCGGCAATGGCCGCGTGGCGGGCAGCGGCAACGCCATGTGGAACTGGCGCGACGCCAGGGCCGGCGTCACCAGGGCGCTTGAAGGCGGCTGGAGCGTCAGCGCCGCCGTCACGCGCGCCTGGGGTGCCACCGACGCCTACGACCATTACACCCTGGGCATTCCCGATGCGGCCGGCCGGTTCGACACCTCGAACCCGGCCGCGGCCACCTTCGTGCTGGCCATCAGCAAGACTTTCTAGGCGCGCTACCCGCGACGCCCGCGACACCAATACCCCTCCCCACCAAGGAACAGCATCATGCAACTCTCACTGAACAGTAAAATCTGCGTCGCCGCCACCGCGCTGGCCATCCTCAGCCTGGGCGTCACGGCGGCCGTCATCGGCTACAAGAGCAGCGCCAGCGCCGAGGCGGCCGCCCTGGAACTGGCGCGCACGTCGGCGCGCGAAGTGGCCGGCGCGCTGCAGGCGCGCATCGCCAGCAACCTGTCCAGCGTGTCGGGCCTGGCCGGCGCCATGCGCGGCACCAAAAGCGCCGGCCTGCCGCTGCAGCGCGAGCAGATCAATGAACTGACCAAGGCCACCCTGACCAGCTCGGAAGACTTGCTGGGCGCTGCCGTGACGTGGGAAGCGAACGCGCTCGACGGCAAGGACGCGGATTTCGCCAACCAGAAGCCGAATTACGACGCCAGCGGCCGCTTCATGCCCTACTGGACGCGGGGCGCCGGCGGCAAGCTGCAGGTCGAACCCATCGTCTTTGACCCGAAACCTGGCGCCAACGACTGGTATGACGTGCCCAAGCGCACAGGTAAAACTTTCTTTACGGAACCTTACATCTACCCCGTCGATGGCAAGGATGTGCTAATGGCCTCGCTTGTCGCGCCCATCATGATCGACGGCCACTTCAAGGGCACGGCCAGCGCCGACTTCATGCTCACGCGCCTGGCGAAGATCCTGGCCGGCCTGAAGGTGATCGAGGGCGGCAAGCTGGCCCTGATCTCGAACGGCGGCCTGTATGCCAGCCATCCCGCGCCCGAACGGCTGGGCAAGAAGGCCGACGACATCCCGGCCGCCGGCCTGGACAAGGTGCGCCAGGGACAACCGTATGAATACGAGGATGGACAAGGCTATATCCACTTGCTGCAGCCGCTGCAGATCCACCCGGATATCGCGCCATGGAGCGTGGAGCTGAACTTCCCGAAAAGCGTGGCCACCGCCTCGGCACGCGACCTGATGACCTACACCCTGATCGTCGCCCTGCTGTGCGCGGCGGCCACGGCCGGCATTCTGATACTCGTCGTCAACCAGCTGACGCGCCCGCTGCGCACGCTGGGCCGCACCATGACAGACCTGTCCAGCGGCGACGCCGACCTGCGCGTCAAGCTGGAAGTCCAGGGCACGGACGAGCTGGCCGTCATCGGCAAGGGTTTCAACGCCTTCGTGGAAAAGATCCACGCCGTGCTGCTGCAAGTGCAAGCCAGCGCCGACAACGTGGCGCGCGCCAGCGCGGAAATTGCCCAAGGCAATAACGACCTGTCGGCCCGCACGGAACAGCAAGCCAGTTCGCTGGAAGAAACGGCCGCCTCGGTGGAAGAACTGACGGGCACGGTGAAGGAAAACGCCGACCATGCGCGCCAGGCCAATCAACTGGCCGCTTCCGCATCGAGTGTGGCACAGAAGAGCGGCGAAGTGGTCGGCAGGGTGATAGAGACCATGACCTCGATCAATGACTCGTCCAATAAAATCGTCGACATCATCAGCGTCATCGATGGCATCGCCTTCCAGACCAATATCCTGGCCCTGAACGCGGCCGTGGAAGCGGCACGCGCCGGTGAACAGGGGCGTGGCTTCGCCGTCGTCGCCACGGAAGTGCGCAACCTGGCGCAACGCTCGGCCGCTGCCGCCAAGGAAATCAAGCAGCTGATCGACGATTCCGTCGGCAAGGTGGCGGCCGGCAGCAAGCTCGTCGATGAAGCGGGCGCCACCATGGAACAGGTGGTCGACAGCGTGCGCAAGGTGACCGCCATCATGGCCGACATCAGCGTCGCCACCAACGAGCAAAGCGACGGCATCGCCCAGGTCAACCAGGCGCTGGCGCAGATGGATGGCGTGACGCAGCAAAACGCGGCCCTCGTCGAGGAAGCGGCGGCGGCCGCCGAAAGCCTGCAAGACCAGGCCAGCCACCTGGCCGACGTGGTCAGCGTGTTCAAGCTGGGCGAGCAGGTGCGCCAGGCGGTACCGACGGCCGTGGCGACGCCGCGCGCCGTGACGCCAGAGGCACCCGTGCCCGCCCGGCGCCTGAGCGTTGCCAAGCCGCAAGCGGCACGCCACGCGCCGGCCAAGGCAGCGGCAGGAGATGACTGGGAAGAGTTTTAAGCTTGCCTGCGCGGGCGGCAGCCGGCGCCCTTCTCGGGTGCCGGCAATCTCCCCATCGGCGCCATTTCGCAAAATGACGGCGCCTGTATGCGCGCGACGCACGATGTCAAACAATACAGCAGCCATTGCGCCGCGTATTCGGCGCAATGCACGCCAGTTGCGCCTCCTCCTTCAGTCCGTCAAACCATTTCAGCGCATTGCCGCGATATGATCCAAATCAAGCTCGCGATAGATTCGGTGAGAATTTCCCTGCATTAATACTTCTATAATCAGGCCGCGTTTACGGCACGCACCGCTGCCGGATGAAAAGGACCCTGAATGAAAAAATTAATGGCAGTATTGGCCGGCTCGGCCGCGGCACTCCTGAGCGGCTGTGGCGGCGGCGGCGGTACGACACAGCAGCTTGCCGGCGATTCCGGCAGCACCTCGCCACTGGCCGCCTACATCGGCACCTGGCAGTCGGCTTGCGACAATCACGACCGTCAAAAGCTCGTCATCGCATTCAAGAGCGACGGCAGCGGTTCGCTGGAACTGACGCCGACCGGCGAGACCTACTTCAAGGCCGATTGCTCCGGTCCCGTGGTGGCGACGGATGGCATGAGCGCGAAGATCACGGGCAAGCCGGACGGTACGGCCGACATGCTGATCAAACTGGCGGAAAACGCCGCGGCAACGAGCTTGCGCGTCGACAAGATCACCTCGTCAGTCCCGGCCTATACCTTCCAGCGCAGCGGCGCCACCGTGAAATATGTGCTGCGGGACGGCAAGCAGCAATGGTGCGTCGACGTGGACAATGGCGAATCGTGCATGTGGGACGAAGGCATGCAAGCCGCACAAAGCATCCCCGGCGGCCTGTCCTTGCGCGGCAACGAACTGTACACGGTGATGCTGGACAAGGGCGCATACGTCCTGGACATGCATTACGTGAAAAAATAAGCGCTGCGGGGCATCATCGTCCAGCACGGTGATGCTYTTGTGCCCGCCGATACGGCTATGTGCAAAATCGAACAGACATTACCAAAATAGAAAGATAAGCTCTTGAAAAACAGGAGCTAGCCATGCCGTCCACTACCATCGCCTCCCACCAGGATTTCAGCCACGCCGCCTTGAACGCCCTGCTGCGTCCGCAGGACGGCGAGCTTGCGCCCATCGACGGCCTGCGGCGCCTGCGCGACGCGGGCCTGGACCAGCTCCCGCTGCCCGGCCATGGCGCCACCCTGCAACGCTGGCAAGCCCTTGCCGCCGTGGCCGCCATCGACCTTTCCCTGCTCAAGCTGTATGAAGGCCATGCCGATGCGCTGGCCATCCTGGCCGAGATCGACGGCCCCGGCGCGCCGGCCGGCAGCAGCTGGGGCGTCTGGTGCGCGGAAATGCCGGGCGCGCGCGTCCGCTTGCAGCAGGCGGCCGATGGCCGTTATGTGCTCGACGGGCGCAAGGCCTGGTGTTCCGGCGCGAGTGGCCTCAGCCATGCCTTGCTCAGCTGCTGGAATGAAGAGGGCCAGGCCTGCCTCGCTTCGGTGGCACTGGCGCAGCCCGGCGTGCACGTCACGGACGAAGGCTGGCAAGCCGTCGGCATGCACGCCTGCGCCAGCGTCGACGTGACCTTTTCGGCCGCGCGCGCCTTTCCCGTGGGCGCGCCGGGCGCCTACCTGGGCCGCCCCGGCTTCTGGCACGGCGCGGCCGGCATCGCGGCCGCCTGGTATGGCGCCGCCTGCGCCATCGCCAGCCACCTGCATGCGCGCGCGCAGCATGCCGCACCCGACGCCGTGCGCCTGGCCCAGCTGGGCCAGATCGACTGCGCGCTGCACGCCGTGGGCGCCCTGCTGCGCGAAGGGGCCGCCGACATCGACCGCCACCCGCAACGCGACGCCATGGGACTGGCCCTGCGCCTGCGCCTGGCAACGGAAGACGCGGCGACCCTGGTGCTGCACCTGGCCACGCGGGCGCTGGGCGCCGGCCCGCTGTGCAGCGACGCCCGCTTCGCCCGCCTGGTGGCCGACCTGCCCGTGTTCCTGCGCCAGAGCCATGCGGAGCGCGATCAGGCAACGCTGGGAGGCATCGTCGCCGGCGCGGAAGATCACCCGTGGACACTCTGACAGCTGGCAAACGCGCCTGACAGAACGGCTGTGGCAGCAATGCCTCTTGGCCGCCAAGGGAAAATTATCAAAAGGCAATCCTAATGGCGCGTGCGGCATCCCCCCGCAATACCGGCGCCGGCGGCAGACGCGCCGCCTCCAGAATGCGTGGCGCGCCGCCGTCGCGAGAGCGGCCGCACATTAACCCATTGCAATTAAATTAATGTCGAGTTGACATTTTTTAACGGCCGGAAGCCCCGCGCAGGCGACTCGCCAGCCGTGGGTGCTTAGCGCATCGCCTCCTGCAGTCCCGGCGCAAACTCGGCGCCATGCTTGACTTGCGCGGTGGACGCCTTGAGCGTGGCGCCCATCGGCTCGGCGCGGCCAGCCAGGCACTGGCCCAGGAAGTTTTCCGTCACCGCATTGAAAGCGATGTTGTTCACGGGCCGGGCAAAGCCATGGCCCTCATCGGGAAACAGCACATAGGTGACAGGGATATTCTTCGCCGCCATGGCCGCCACGATCTGGTCCGATTCAGCCACGTTGACGCGCGGATCATTCGCGCCCTGGCCGATCAGCAGCGGGCGCTGGATGTTCTGCGCAAAGTTCAGCGGCGAGCGCTCCTTGAGCAGCGCCCTGCCCTCTTCCGTGGTCGGGTCGCCCATGCGCTTGTAGAACTGCTGCTTGCCTGCTTCCCAGTACGGCGGGATGGTTTGCAGCAAGGTAAACAGGTTCGACGGGCCGACGATGTCGACGCCGCAGGCAAACGTGGTCGGCGTAAACGCCATGCCGGCCAGGGTGGCGTAGCCGCCGTACGAGCCGCCCATGATGGCCACCTTGTCGGCAGTGGTCACGCCGCTCTTGACGGCCCATTGCACGGCGTCAAGCAGGTCGTCATGCATCTTGCGGCCCCACTGCAGGTCGCCGGCCGAGATGAACTGCTTGCCGAAGCCCGTCGAGCCACGATAATTCACCGACAGCACGGCATAGCCGCGGTTGGCCAGCCACTGGTGATAGCTGTTGTAGCCGTAGGTGTCGCGCGCCCACGGGCCGCCATGCACCAGCAGCACCATCGGCACCGCCTGCGTGGCCTTGCCGCCGGCGCCCGCCTTCGACGCCTGCGGCAGGCTCAGGTAAGACACCAGGGTCAGGCCGTCGCGCGCCTTGATTTCCTGCGGATACATGGGCACCAGCGGCGCGCCTTCCAGCTCGGGCCGCGTCACGTACAGCTGCGTCAGTTTTTTGCTCTTGCGCTCATACAGCCAGCTCGACGGCGGCGCCGTGACGGTGTCGACGCCCACCAGCCACTTGTCGTCGGCATCCGTGCGCGACGTTACATTGAACTGGCCCTTGGTATTCTTCTTCAGGAAAGCCAGGTCGGCCTTCAGGTCGTCCGTCAGCGGCAAATATTCCTGCTGCAGATAATTGACCGTATAGGCTTGCACGCGGCCCGTGCGCGTGTCGTACAGCGCATCGGCGATATCGGCGTGCGGGTCTTGCGCCACCACCGCGGTCTTGCCGCTGGCCACGTCCTGCGCCAGTAGCGCCGAGGTATTGCGGCCGCGCGAATCGGTCCAGTACAAGGTCTTGCCGTCGGCGGTGAAGGCCAGCGGCGACGTCGTCTGCGAGTCTTCCAGGCCCACCTCGGCCAGCGGCGCGCTGTCGACCTTGCCGTCCGTCATGCGGAAATACGTGAAGCCGCCATCGGCGCGCGCCTTGCTGGCGATGCGCAAGTTGAGCAATTCGTCGGCCACGTAGCCGCCATAACCGTCATTTTGCTGCACCAGCGTCAGCTTGCCGCTGGCCAGGTCCAGGCTGTACACGTCATGCCAGCGCGCATCGCGGTTATTGATGCCGACGAGGATGCGGTCCTTCACCTTGCTGCTGATCTGGACGATCCGCACGCGGGTTTTCTCGAACGGCGTGTAATTGGTCTGCTTGCCGCTTGCCACATTCACGCCGTAGAGCAGGAAATTCTCGTCGCCGCCCTTGTCCTGGATGAACAGCACGGTTGTCGAATCGGGCGACCAGAAGCTGCCGCGGAGGGGCCGCAGCTTCTCTTCCGTCAGCGGCCGCGCCTGCGCCAGGTCGCCAGCCGGCGCCACCCACACATTGAGCACGCCGTCGCGCGGCGCGATCCACGACAGCCACTTGCCATCCGGACTGAGCTTGCCGCCGGACTTGCTGGGATTACCGAACAGCTTGGCACGCTCGATCAGCGGCGCCTCCTTGGCAGGAGCTTGGGCGTGCGCCGGCAGTGTGCCGGCAAACAACAGGACGGGCAGGACATAGCGAATCATGGACACCTCATGGTTGATAAATGAAGGGAAACATCACACGTGCATGTGCCAGCCCATCATAGGCCAAAGCCGGGTTGCCAGGTTGACTACAGCGATGGAAGACGAAAATCGGGGGACAGGATGGTGGAAAGAAGGGATGGAATGCACGACGAATCCTTGCCCCCAAGAAAAGCCAGGTGACAGCTTGTAGCCAGCGGCCGAAGAGGCCGAGGGTTGTCCCTTGCCGCGCCAGGCTCAGGTAACCTGAAGCTCGAAGCGATGCATCTCGTCGTCGACGCCGCGATATATCCACGTAAGTTCCGTGAAGAAAGCGCGTGCGGCCGCGTTCTCTTGATCGACAAAGGCGACCCAACCCGCAGCCGGCGGATGGCAGTTCCAGCGAACGAGCGCAGCAACTGCCCGGCGCCCGAGGCCGGTCCCGCGCGACACCGGCGATACAGCAATATCCGTTATCCCGTGGAGACCGCCAGCTTCCGGACTCCAGGCACAGCCGATCAAGACGACGGGCAGGCTGTCCTCGACGCCAACAAGCTGGACGCCGTTCTCGGCGTGCAGGGCATGATCGAGCCACGCCTCGTCGAGCGGCCCCAGCGCCTTGTTGAGCTGCTCATCCTCGAACCAGCTCTGGATCCATGACCAATCTTCCGGAACGATTCTTCTCAGCTGCATAGATGTTCCTTGATCGGCTGTATAGCAAAAATTAGATTCAGTTGACGAGATCTCGTGTTCTCCGATGTCACGCAGTCTGCTCCCCCTAGGTCCTGGACGAGCAACTCGATGGCTTCCGTCAGCGCTCCTAGTCCGATGCCAAAAGCTCGTTTGACGATGCGGGCTACCCTACGGACCTCGCCCGTTAGATTGATAATTCCCGCCTGTCACTTGCGTAAAGCGCACATGGCCTCGCAACCCTTGGTCGTTGCGTAGGTCGTTTTCAACGTTTTAAACCTCGCACCGGCATAATCAGCAGTTTCAGCTTACCGAGATCGGCGTCAACGATACTCGGGAGCAATCCCAATCCCCAGATTTTTCCGTCACGGATTGCTCAGAATGATGAGCGACTGCTCATGATTCGCTCGGCAAGGATTTGCACGGTTACTGCCTGGATCTTGCCACAATAAAGCGTCATCGTTTAACGCGTGTCGATAACAGGACGGCAAGCGCAGATGCGATAGAAAACGAGGCGAACAACGCTAGGGCGGCCCCTTGGGCACCTGCCACTCCACCTGGGTTGGCCAACCCGGCGCCATTGACAATGACGCCCGCGAGTGCAGCGGAAAGTGCCGTTGCATAGAGCTGAACAGTCGTGATTGACGCGGATGCCAGTGTTTCTTCACCAGCAGCGGCAACCGCGAAGACGCGCGTGAGCAGGTGCGGCCAGCTCAATCCGATCCCAAAGCCAACACACGTGAGAGCAATGCAATAAACCACAATACTGGCTTCCTTGTTCTGCCATGTCGAAATCGGTATCGTTGCCGCTAGGATGGTCAGTGCTACTGTAACTATGACGGGGCTGATCCTGATCAGCCGATACGCCCGAGTGTCATCGCTAGTCGCACTGTAGAGCGAAGCCAGAGTCCACCCTCCCGCCATAGCCGCTGTCATGTAACCAGCGACAAGTGGCGTCAGACCATGGATCACCTGTAGAAAGTAGGGAACAAAAATCTCGGTCGTCAGGCCTGCCACCAGCAAACTCATGATTGCATAGATCACGCCAAGTTGGCTTGACAAGGAATAGGCACCTGAAGGCAACAACTTGTTGCAGCTTCGACTGTCTATTCGAGCAATCAGAGCGGCAATGATCAGTCCGATAATGATACCTCCCACATTCCAAGCGAGGCTTTGCGATAGGCTGGCGATCGAAATTGCCAAGACCGATAGCACCAGCAATGTAATGGAGGCAATCGGCAGGCGCCCTGTGGCCGTATCCTGAGCTTCCTTGCCGCGAAATTGGGTTGCCACGATAAGGGCCAGCAGGAGTGCTGCGGGCAGCATTACCCAGAAGGCCAACCTCCAATGACCGTTCTGGGCAAAAACTCCCCCAATAGCCGGACCACCAAGCGTCGCTACGCCCCACATGCCTGATACCAGCGCCATTGCCCTAGGCCACAGGTGCGAATCGAACACCACCCGGATTAAGGCATAACTGAGAGCGAACAGTACGCCGCCGCTCACCCCCTGCACCGTACGGGCTGCCAGCATGACGGGCATCGTTGGTGCCAAGGCGCAGCCCACGGCGCCAAGCGAGAACACAGCCAAGGCAAGCAGATAGGTCTGGCGGGGCCCCATTGTGGCGATAAGTCGGGTAGAAACAGCCGATCCTACAATTGACGCCACGACAAACAATGTAGTGTTCCAAGCGTAGTAAGCCAGGCCGCCGATTTCTTGGATAACCGTCGGCAAGATCGTTGTAACGATATAGATGTTTACTGCGTGCAGTGCCACTCCGCCGGCCAGCGCGATAGAGCGTAAGCCATTACGCCCGTGGAACAACTCACGCCACGAGGCCTGAGGGGCAGCTGCTGTCGAGGTCATGTCCGATTCCTTCGAAGGTTTCTTCATTGCATCATTCCATTAGATGATGGAATGATAGATGGATGATATTGTGAGGTCAATAGAGAACTGAGACTGCAGCCATGAATATGATTGAGACCCCATCCAAGACCCTCAACGAACTGGCCGACATCGCCAAAACGCTGGGGCATGCACATCGTCTTGCCTTGCTGGAAGCCATTTTTCAGCGAGAAAGCTCGGTGGAGCGCCTGACGAAACTCTCAGGGCTTTCCATCACCAATACTTCCCAGCATTTGCAGCAACTCCGGCGCGCAGGCTTTGTCCAAACCCGCCGTGACGGCAAGCATGTCCTGTATCGGATTGGCACCGGGCCAGTTGCCAATATGCTTGCCGCCTTGCACGACTATCTCGATTTCCAGCAAGCAGAGATTCAGCGTGTGGTATCGAGCGATATTCACTACTCGGAGCACCTGGAAGGTGTCTCTGTCGAAGAGTTGATCACCAGACTGGAAGAAGGAGTTCTGCTGTTGGATGTCCGCTCGGAGGAGGACTACGCGAAAGGACACATTCCCGGTGCAATCAATATCCCAACCGAGGCTCTAGAACAGCACTTTGTCGAACTGCCGCGCGACCAGGACATTCTTGCTTACTGTGGTGGACGTTATTGCGTACTTTCTATTCAAGCGGTTTCGCTGCTAAGGACGAAGGGATTCAAGGCGCAACGCCTTGAAGATGGTTTTCCTGGATGGCAGGCTGCGGGCCTGCGTATCGATGCGATGCGACGCTGACCACGACTGGCAGGAGCATCACCAGAGGATCGAGAATTCGGTCGGCCAATGGTCATTGTCTACCCATCCAGAAACCCCGCTCAGAGCAAGGGCAGCAGGGTTTGGTCTTTGAGGGCCGTGTGCGACCAAATCCCATTGCAATCCATACGCCAAGCCGCTACGACGGCCTGAGTCTCCAGACTGGCGAACGTTAAGACATTAATCGCACAGCGATCCGTTGTGCATTTCGCTGAAGCAGTTGTCCATCGGCTTGCCCGGTCGGCTGAAATCGATCTTGGTAAGATGGTGGTAGGCCCATAGATCCTGCATTTTCCCCGACAATTCGTTGCTGTTGTCGACAAACAAGTATTTCGGTGCCGTGCGCTCGGCAACGATACCAGTAAACCGTCACGATATTCTCACCGCGCAGACGATCGCCCCCTCACGCTTTAGCGCCCCCTCCCCTTTTTTAACGACGTCCTGCAAGATCGCCATTCCCTGGCTCAGCCCAGCCGCCATTTTCTTCAGCCGAACGTTCTCTTCGTGCAGAAGCTTGAGCTCCCGCAAGCCTTCGGATCACATACCGCCGTACTGCTTCTTCAGCGATAAAAGTCTACATGGTGCCGCAGTAGCACCGACTACGGGCATTAGCAGTGCCGGCAACAGCGATGGCATGGCTTGCGCACTTGCTGCCAAGATCACGAATTCATCGATGGCACGGCTGGCCGCTTACTGCATTGACATTAACATTGCACGTGACTATCATTCAATCATTCCATTGAATGTAGTTTTTGGATGTTGAAACCAAAAATGTATCTACTCTGAGTCACCAGCTCATTCTTTCTGAGCAACAGTAAAACTAATGACTTACCCCTTTATGGCCGCAACTCCATGGCCAAGAAGGTCAAAGAAAGAAAGAAAGACTAAACAGATTCTTATCAAGAAGCAGCCTAGGGCCTCGCGTTTCCTTGACCATAAATGCGCATCCCCATTGCATTCAAGTGCCGGGCCCTGCCCCGGCTGCCTGGATGATGTTTGAACGTAGGCAGGGAAACGACTGATTGTGTGGTCCGCATCTTTGTTAAGGACAACACATTCTGACATCAATCAATTTTAAGAAAGTAGACGCGTGATGATCAGTTCATTAAATAACAACAATTTCGACCTTGCGGTGACCCACGTTCCTGGCCTGCATGTCGTTCGCTTTTGGGCCGAATGGTGTGGACCATGTCGCGTGATGGCGCCTGTATATGATGAAGTGGCACAGGAGCTGCGGGACGACGCCCATTTTGCTGAAGTCAATATCGACAATGCTGACAGGTTGGCAAATAAGTTCCGCGTGCAAAGCGTTCCAGCAATTTTGCTGTTCAGAGATGGAAAGGTTGTCGATCATATGGTTGGTACCATTGGCAAGCGACACGTTATCGAATTTATTAAGCATAATTTATAACGAATATGGCCACCCACCACGAACTCATCATCCTGGGCTCCGGACCGGCCGGATGGACTGCAGCCGTTTATGCTGCCCGTGCAAACTTGAAACCGATGGTCATCACAGGCTTTGAGCAGGGTGGCCAATTGATGACGACTGCTGAAGTAGACAACTGGCCTGGCGACAGTCAAGGCCTGCTAGGCCCTGATCTGATGGCACGCATGCAGGCACATGCCGAACGATTTGATACAAAAGTGGTTTTTGACCAAATTCACCATGCTGAGCTGTCAATGCGCCCGTTTAAACTCAACGGCAATAACGCAGAGTACACCTGCGATGCCTTGATTATCGCAACGGGTGCCACTGCAAAATACATGGGCCTTGAGTCAGAACAGAAGTACAAGGGGCGCGGTGTTTCCGCTTGTGCAACCTGTGACGGATTCTTCTATAAGGAGCAAGATGTCGTGGTGGTGGGCGGTGGAAATACTGCAGTTGTGGATGTGCTTTATCTGTCCAATATCGCCCGAAAAATCTATTTGGTCCACCGGCGCGGCAGTTTGCGTGCAGAGAAAATTATGCAAGATAAACTATTTGCCTTGGTCGACGCCGGAAAAGTGGAATTGCTCTGGAATCACACCATCGCGGAGGTTCTGGGCGACGCTTTCAGTGTCTCAGGCGTACGAGTGAATTCGATATTGGACAACAGTTCACGCGATATTTCCGTGAAGGGACTTTTTGTCGCAATTGGCCACCAACCGAACACACAATTGTTCGATGGCCAGTTGTCGATGAATAGTGGTTATCTTGAGATTCAATCTGGATTGAAGGGCAATACTACCCAAACTTCGTCCAAAGGCATTTTTGCGGCTGGCGATGTTGCTGATCAGCATTATCGTCAAGCTATTACTTCGGCAGCGTCAGGATGCATGGCAGCTCTCGATGCTGAGCGCTACTTGACTCAACCATATGCGGCTAAAATTGAATCTTCTGAATGCCGCTGGCCACCGCATGTACCGAAAGGTTGGGACGGCCCCATGAGCGGCTGACGATTTTCGACGCGCAAGACATTGAGGCGCCGTTTCAAAGTGGGCATGGAAAGGCAAGCCGAACTCTGGAAGCCAGCGGCGGCTCAATAACGCGTTGCCATGGGCCGCACCCGGATAGGGCATGTGCGCGCCGGACTGGCGCGACTAGGCGCAAAATCCGGTGCTGCGTCGGCCTGCCGTATGCCACGCTACAGCACCATTGGAGCCCCCTGCAATCGCAACGTCCAGTTTCCTCGGGGGCGGTCAGAACAGAGACATAGCGATGCTTACGATCTGTCCGGGCAAAAAAGATGGCAACTGCGGTCCCGAAAATCGCCGAGATCAACATGCCCCTGAGGCTACAGGGAGTCGTTTCAGGCGCTGCGCTCGCTGTCAGCGCTGCAACCTCTGGTTATGCGAAGTTCTTTATTGTTACGTCTTGACTTACTCAGCCATAACAGAAACAGCATTTTTGCTCGCCCCCTCCGAGAGTTGCTGCTGCAGCATCGCTCAGGGATTTCAGTAGCATGAGAGGTCACCAAGCTGCCAAGGCCTGCAGCACGAAATCAGCACGTTCACGAATACAGATCCTTGGCAACAACGCAACCTCGTATCCCAATGATGGGTAGGCGCGCTCAAGCCTATCAAATTCTTCCAGTGCCGCGTCGATATTATGTCGGCGCTCAGCATCTTTGACATAAATGTCAGGCCAGGGAGGCGCTAAAAATACGCAAGGATGATAACGATGGCTTTCTCCAAGCTGTGCGAGCAGCAGCGAACCCTCTAGCGCCTGTAATGCAGCGGCCGCATCGATGATGCTTCGGTCGAAGAACACCCACCGCCCTTCCGCGCACTGGGCAGCTGCATAGTCAATTAATGCCATTTCGACAACCCTGTGCAGGAATGCCGACATATCAAGCCACGGCAAGGCCCGCCCTCCGGTACGCATCTCCTCCTGCACAATACGCCTTCCGGGCTCTTTGATCACGGTATGCCCCCGCCGCTGGAGTTCGGACAGCAATGTGGATTTACCTGCACCTGAACAACCTGTAATAACGACACAACGGCTCATTGAAGATGAATACTTATTGACATTCGATTTGGGGACCATGAGGGTACTTAAAATAGAAGATTGGAGTGCGGAAGCCTGGCATTGGCATTGATGCTTGGAATGTCGAATGCTGACCACTAAGATGACGACACATGCCATAGGCCTTGCGTCTATTTTGCGGGTTTGTCTGCATATTGCGCTTTGCCCGAACGTTAGCGTCCGGCTGGCGAGGTGCCCCGCCGTGACCGCTAGCGTAACGCCGGACTGTATCGCCGCTACAGACAGTGTGTCATATCCGACGATAGCGCCGATGATAGTCAGTGCCGGCCCCTTGGCACGTGTTCGCCTTTTTTGTGCGTTTCGATTCCTGGCCTTGGCAGCTTAGAGGATTTATTCGTAACAGCAGCCGAAATCGCCTCAGGCGCAGCGTTGGCGGACGCAATTTGCATTGTCCACGCAACGCTTTCAGCCATTCTGCATGCGCTGCTTCCATTCTTGCAGTGGCCACGCTCAATTCTGCTTGCGCGCAGACTGTCATCAATATCAACATCACGGACAAGGTAAGCGCCTTCATGATGCGTCGGGAGCCCGGGTCCTCGCACGCGTGTCCATGCGATGAGCAGGATCGAGGCTTGCCCCTCCCACTGCCTTGTGCAGCGCCACCACTGCAAGTGCCCGCTGTTCCGTCAATTCAGCACTGCTCATTTGCGCTTGCCGCAAGGCGATAGTGGCATCGAGCAGCTCAGTCATGTTCACAACACCACGTTCATACAGTAATTGGGCGTTTGCTTTGGAGCGCTGGGCCGCCTCAAGACGCCTGGCATCCTGCACCGCGCGGCGACGGCCAGTTTCGATCGCGGTAAGTGCATTTTCAGTTTCTTCGATGCCTTCGAGTACGGCCTCTTGGTAGCCGGCAATTGCTTCCGCCAAGGCCGCTTCACGCGCATTGACGACGCCGCGACGCGCGCCCCAGTCCAGCAACGGTATGTTGACCGACATGGCCAAACTGGCATTGGTGGAACGCCCTGGAAGCGGCGTACCGATCCAGTTACTACTTGCAAGAAGATCTCCTACCAAGGTCAGACGTGGATACATATCTGCCACGGCAATACCCAGCTCTGCACCAGCCTGCGTCACCGCATGCTCTGCCCGCTGAATTTCAGGACGGACTCTAACGACATCTGCCGGCAACAATCTGAGCGTGAGCCTCTCCGCCATGGGCTGTGGCATCACATCAGGCAAGCGCTCATCGCTTGCGGCTTGCCCCGTCAGTATGGCAATGCGTTGCGCCGCTTGCCGAACAAACTGCTCAAGCAATTGCAGTTGCGCCATCATCTCAGCAGCGCCGGCGACCAGCCGATCGTTCTCGAAATCGCTTGCAATGCCCGACTTCTGCCGTTCCAGCACCATAGCCACCATATGCTCTTGGTCGTGCGCATTCTCCGTAAGCAAGACGTGCCGACGCTGGGCACCGCGCAGTTCAATATACGTGCGCACAACCTCTGCAACGACGGAGACCCTTGCAATACGTGCATCCGCCAAGGCGACACCCGCGGCGCTGCGGGCGGCCTCCCCACTGGCAGCAACACGGCCAAACAGATCCATTTCCCATGCTGCATCAAAACCCATCTGGTAGTAGCCACTGGCACGCGGCTCCGCGCGAAGCAAGGATATATTATCGGCCGAGTTGGTATTCCCGCCTCTCTGCTCACCGGCTTCAGCACCAAGATTGCCGTTACCGGACAGTCGCTGTTCGCGGCGGGCAGTGACGCCCGCATTGATCTGCGGGCGGCCTTGCGCAAGCGCGGGCAGTAGCAATGCGCGGGCGGCTTGCAAGCGATATAAAGATTGTTTTATTGATAAATTTTGTGCCAAGGTTTGTGCCACCAATGTATCGAGCACGGGATCGTTGAAGGCAGCCCACCAGGTCGCCGGATCGGTCCCAGGGGCATTTTCAACGCTGCCTCGACGGGTCCAATCCCCCTGTACGGGCATGCTCTTGTCAGGCAATGGGCCAAGCGACACGCAGCCAGCGAGCAGGCAGGCACTGAGCAAGCATGCCAACGTCGTTCGTCCAAGCTGAAAGTTCAGTTTTTTCTTCATTCCAAGTCCCTTGATTGATTTTGATTGACATGCATTTCAGTTGCATCAATAATAGATCGAGTAATCAGTCTAATAAAGATTCAGCATTGATGCAATTCAAAAATGAGATATTTGACGAAAAAAATGATTCCTAAAAACATAAATCCGAACGCTGTCGGCCCCGTGAGACAGCATTTTTTTACTTTGCCCATAGCGGCTGCCATACCAGTTCCAGGTCTGCCATTTGCGAGAACGCCGGCATGAGCGAGGGCAAGTTTTTTCATTACCTTCCAAGCAAGCCGGCCATGCTCGAAGCGATCGTTCATAAAGGCGGACGTAAGGCGGCACAACGCTTTACGCGACTGGTGCATGAACCCGATGTGATCGTATCGTCAACACTCTGGCGGCTTGAAAAAAGGCTATCCCCTATTGGCAGTACGCCTCAGATAGCCCCAGAACTGAGTCTTGGATCAGTCGCCAATTGCTTCCTTTCGCTCATCAATGGAGCAATCGGCCGTGCCGCGTTGGATCCTGTATTTCATTCGAGCGCCCATGCTCCGGCAGTAATGCAGATGATCCGCCGCTTTCTACTCATTCATTTTTCCCATCTTCCTCACATCGGTTGTTTGCAACCGCGAAGCCTATGAATCGCTCATCGAATACCGGGGTCACGCGCACGCGTGGCCAACGCTACCGCCTTATCGCAGGCATTGGCACAATGCTCGCCTTGCTGACTGTCTGGGCACTCTGGCCAGCACAATCGAGCGCACCGTCCAGCACACCGCCCATCCAGGTAGGCGTTGTCGTCGCCAGTCCAGCGGAATGGATACAAACCACCCGCATCAGCGGCACGCTGGTGGCGCGTGATGAGATCGCCATCGGAACTGCCCTTCAGGACCAACGTGTCGTCCGTGTGCTGGTGGAGATGGGGGACACGGTTCGGCAAGGTCAATTGCTGGCCGAATTGGAAAGTACGGGGCTCATGGCCCAGGTAAGTCAGGCTGAGGCCGCACTTTCCAGCGCGCGCGCCACCTTACGTGAGAGGCGTGCCACGCATCGCGAAGCCCAAGCCAGTTTTCAACGCATCGAACCGCTGGGCATTGGTACGGTCAGTGCACAGCAAGTCGACGAACGCCGAGCACAGGCAGAATCTGCTTTGGCCAGCCTGCAGGTGGCACGCGCTGATATCGATCAAGCGCTTGCGCGCCTGGCCGAAAGCCGTAGCCAATTGGGTAAGACAAGGGTGCATGCACCGGCGGACGGACTGATCGTCGAACGTGGTGCCCGTGCCGGAGCGCTCGCAAGCGGCGAACCCTTGTTCCGCTTGGTTCGCTCCGGACAGCTCGAACTCGAAGCCGAGATCGCCGAAGGTGACCTCGCGCGCGTGCGCCAAGGAACAGCTGCACACGTTAGCGTTGCCGGTCAGCCTGGGCCTATCGCCGGCCACGTGCGTCTAGTCACCCCCAGGATCGATCCCCAGTCCAGGCTTGGCAAAATTCGGATTGTCCTGGCCGATCCACACAGTGAGCTACGCACCGGCGCGTTTGCGCTAGCGCAACTGGAACTGGGCAGAAAATCCCTGGCGGTAGCCTTGCCTTCCCGCTCGGTAACCATCACTGACAAGGGGCAGGCATCAGTAATGCTGGTGCATGACGACGGCAAGGTAATACGTCGTCAGGTGACGGTCGCCATGTGCGGCACGGACCTGATGGAGATCAGGTCCGGCCTCAAAACCGGTGAACGTGTGGTGGCCACCGCCTCGGCCTTCCTGCGCGATGGCGATGTCGTGAGCATTGTGGACAAGAAGGATGACATTCTGTGAATCTTCAGCTTTCTTCCTGGGCTATCCGCCGCCCCATACCGACCATGCTGCTGTTCTTGCTTCTGGCAATTGCGGGTTGGAGCGCCTTTGTCGGTCTGCCGATCAATTCCAATCCACGCGTCGATTTCCCTGTCGTCACCGTGGCGATTACCCAGCCGGGCGCAGCTCCAAGCGAACTGGAGAACGCCGTCACACGCCGTGTCGAAGGTGCCATTGCCGGCATGGCCGGGATTCGGCACGTTACGTCCACTTTGAGCGAAGGGGTCTCACTGACGACCGTCGAGTTCCAACTGGGTATTGATCCCGATCGGGCGACCAACGACGTGCGCGATGCGGTGTCCAATGTACGTGCGGACTTGCCACAGAACATACTGGAGCCACTCATCTCGCGGGTCGATGTTGAAGGTGGCGCCATTCTTTACTATGCCATCAGCTCGACGTCGCGGGCACCGCAGGAATTGTCCTGGTTCGTTGATGACACGGTGAGCCGCTCGTTACTGGCAACACCTGGCGTACAGAAAGTGCAGCGCCTCGGCGGTGTCAATCGGGAGGTCCGCGTTGAACTCAAGCCAGACCGGCTTGAAGCTCTCGGCATCACCGCAGACCAGGTCAATGCGCAGATTGTCCAGTCAAACATTGATGTGCCCGGTGGCCATACCATCTTAAAAGGCCAGGAACTGGCTATACGCTCCCTGGGCAGTGCGGCAAGCGTTGCTGAACTCGCGGCACGCCCCATCGCCTTGACGGATGGCCGCTGGAGCGTGCTGTCTGACCTGGCCAGCGTGACTGACGGTAGTGGGGAAGCACGTGAACGGGCGCGGCTGAATGGCAGCGAAGTTGTCGGATTTTCGGTATTTCGCAGCAAAGGCGCCAGCGACACCGTGGTTGCATCGGGGGTGGAATCAGCCATTGCCAAGTTGCAAAAAACCTATGGCGATGTGCAGATTCAGCAAATCATCTCCCTCGTGGACTATACCCGCGCCAGCTATAAGATGTCGATGATGACCCTGGTCGAAGGGGCAGCGCTGACAGTACTGGTCGTCTTTTTCTTCCTGCGCAACTGGCGGGCGACGCTGGTGGCCGCTATTGCGCTGCCGCTGTCCATCTTGCCGACTTTTGCCGTGATGGCTCAGTTAAACTACACTCTCAACAGCATGACCTTGCTGGCCCTGACGTTGGTAATCGGCATCCTCGTCGATGACGCCATTGTTGAGATCGAAAATATTGAGCGCCACTTGCACATGGGCAAGCGACCGTTTCAGGCGGCCATTGACGCCTCGGATGCCATCGGTTTTGCAGTCGTTGCCATTACGGCCACCATCGTCGCAGTATTCCTTCCGGTTAGTTTCATTGGCGGCTACGTAGGCAAGTACTTCACCCAATTTGGCATCACGGTGTCCGTTGCCGTACTGGCCTCGCTGCTGGTGGCGCGCCTGGCAACGCCGTTGCTGGCAGCATATCTGCTGCAGCCAAGTTCGTCCTTCAAGCCCGGGACTGACGCGCAGGTCAGGCCCGGTAGTTTGATGGGACGCTATCTGGCAATTCTGGAATGGGCATTGACGCATCGCGGTCTGGCGCTCGTTTCCGCTGGTGCTTTCCTGGCCGCCTCACTGCTGATGATACCCTTGTTGCCTACGGGCTTCATGCCTGTCAGTGATCAAAGCCTGGCGCAGATCAGTATCGCGCTTCCCCCGGGGTCGCAGTTGAAGCAAACCGACGCAAGGCTGCAGGCCATCACCAAAGAGGTGCGCAAGCACAAGGAAGTCGCTGCCGTGTTTGCCACAGCTGGCGGTCAGGATGGCACCAGTGCGGGGACCCTGCTGGTCCGGCTGACGCCGGCAAACAAGCGCGATATCAGCCAAAAAGCGTTTGAGCACACCTTGCGACAGACACTGAGCCAATTCCCGGACATGCGTTTTTCTTTCAAAGCAGAAGGCGATTCGCGGGATGTATCCATCATCCTGCTTGGCGCCGACCCCGAAAAATTGTCGCAAACGGCCCATGCGTTGCAAAAGCAAATGAAGGGCGTGCCAGGAATTAGCAATGTACAGGTCAATGAGCCCCTGCTTCGTCCGGAGCTGTTGATCCGGCCGCGGCCGATCGAAGCAGCGCGCGCGGGGGCATTGCCGCAGAGCATAGGTACCGTCATGCGCATTGCCACGGTAGGAGAGATCGATGCGAGTTCCGCGCGTTTCAACTTTGCGGATCGTCAAGTGCCTATCCGCGTCGCGCTGAGTACAAAAACGCGTAGCGAGCTGGAAACACTACGCCAGCTGCGCGTACCTACCATCGATGGCCAGAGTATTCCTTTGCACTCGGTGGCCGATGTGAACTTTGGCGCGGGACCTGCGCGCATTGATCGATTCGACCGCCTGCGCCGCATCTCCGTCGATGCCGACTTGGTTGCGGGCACCACACTGGGCACCGCGCAGGACCGTATCGGCCTGCTGCCCGTCGCGCTCAGTCTGCCTCCAGGCATTACGCGCGCAGAGTACGGTGATACGGAATACATGAATGAGATGTTCACGAAATTCGGCTTGGCCATGGGCTTTGGCGTGTTGATGGTGTACGCGGTACTGGTACTGTTGTTCAAGGACTTCCTACAGCCGATTACCATCTTGACCGCTCTGCCACTCTCGATCGGCGGCGCTCTGGGTGGTCTTCTTCTCTACGGGGCTGCGCTGGACCTGCCCGCTGTCATTGGCATTCTAATGCTCATGGGCATTGTGACCAAAAACTCTATCCTCATTGTCGAGTTCGCCACCGAAAAGCGACGCGAAGGGATGATACGGTTCCAGGCATTGATGCAGTCTGGCGCTGAGCGGGCGCGCCCCATCGTCATGACCACGATCGCCATGGCAGCAGGCATGGTGCCGGCCTTGCTCAGTAGCGGCGCCGACGCAAGCTTCCGTGCCCCCATGGCGGTGGCGGTAATCGGCGGCTTGATGACCTCAACCTTACTGAGTCTCGTTTTTGTTCCCGTGATCTTCACCTATATGGATGACTTGAGGCTATGGCTCGCTCCAAAACTGGCACGTCTGACATCGGTGACTGACCAAGATCGCAAGGACGCCGACGAGCATCACCTTCCAGGGAACGAGGTTACGCAGTAAAGCGGCCGCGCGCGAAGCCCCACTCATCTGAGGAATCTGAGAGAGCTCAATGCGGTACTTGAACGCCATTTATTAACAGTTTAGACAGGAGAAAAGAATGAAGGTATTGATATTAGGCGGTGGCGGCGAAATGGGGCGCATTGCCGCTCGTGAAGCGGCGAGCTATGACTTCGTCGAAACAGTGACTGTCGCAGACATGAACCACAAGGCGGCCCTTGCCGTGGCAAATAGCTTGGGCAGCAAAGGTGCAGCCTTTCAATGTGATGCGACCGCCCCGAGTGAACTGCATCCCCTGCTTGCCGCGCACGACGTGGTTCTCAACACCATAGGCCCCTTCTATCGCTTTGGTGTCCCTATTCTCCATGCCGTTATCACTGCGGGTAAGCACTACGCAGACATTTGCGATGATTGGGAGCCCACGCTGGAGATGCTCCAGCTTGATAGCTTAGCCAAAGCAAACAACGTTGTCGCCATCATCGGCATCGGCGCCAGTCCGGGCTTGACCAATTTGCTTGCAATGGTTGCAGCATCCAGCCTCGACCAGACCGAGGAACTACTCACCGGCTGGTCTATCGTCGACGGAAACGATCAATCATCAACGCCTTCCCCGCGGGTCAAGCCGCGGAAACCGAGCGCGGCTTCAGTGCATTGGTTACAGCAACTCACAGGTACCATCAGGCAGCAGGAAAGAGGCCAACTGCGCCAGGTAAAACCGCTGCAGCGGCACATCATTGCCTACCCTGGCTACGGGGAGCTGCCCGTCTGGACAGTCGGCCACCCCGAGGCTGTCACATTGCCTCGTGCGTTTCCATCGCTCACCACTTGCGCAAACGTCATGATCGGCCCAGACCAGGATTTCCGTGATCTGAAAATGATCGCTTCCCTCATTGACAAGGGGATCATGTCCGTTGAATGCGCTGCGCTTGAACTTGATAAGGTTCAAGGCACCGCTCTAAGTAAAGCGCAGCGCAATGCAGATCCCTCGCCACCGGAGCTGTTTGCCTGGGCACGGGGCAGACGCGAAGGGCGAGCCATGATCTCAAGCGCACACCTGAAGGTGGTCATTCCCGATGGTATGGCAGGCGCGACGAGCATCCCCCTCGCCATGACTCTGCCCTTGTTCGCCAGCGGCTTTGGCGATCGTCGCGGCGTCTTTACGCCTGAGGATATTATTGATCCGCTAGCCTATTTCGACGGCCTCGCCACCCGTTGTCTCGGCCCTCTAGCTGATGCGGAATCACTGATCGTGCAAGCCTTCTTGCCATAATAGCACCGCATTAGTCAGGCAACACGGGACGCGTACCTACCGCCAACTAGTATGCAAGCAAAGAAATACTCGTCCGGTTTTCGGTTGTAGAACAAAGGGGCAAACAGACATACTGGCGCCACATTCTAACCAGGAGTTATTCATGAACTTTGCCCAACTACATCAACAAGCCGAACCGTTGTTGCTCGCCAACGTATGGGATGCCGCGAGTGCCCGTGCGGCGACATCCGCAGGCTATGCCGTCATTGGCACTTCCAGTGCGGCCATCGCCGATACTTTGGGCTATGCCGACGGCGAGGGTGTGAGTTTTGCTGATCTGAAAACACTGGTCGCTCGCTTACAAGCCGTAACTGACCTGCCACTAACCGTTGACGTAGAAGCCGGCTATGGCGAGACAGCAAGTGAGGTGGTGGATAATCTACTCAAATTGACGGATATGGGCGTGGTCGGAGTCAATTTGGAAGATAGTGTGGTGCGCAACGGTATGCGAGAATTGTTGAACGTTGACGTCTTCGTACAGCGTCTTGCTGATATCCGCACTGGATTGAAGGAGGCCGGCGTGGAATTGTTCCTCAATGTACGCACCGATACCTTCCTACTGGGCATTGCGAATGCACTTACGGAAACAGTCAGCCGCGGCCGGTGTTATGCCGCCACCGGCGCCGATGGCCTGTTTGTACCCGGTGTCACCGACGAGACTGATATCGCGACTATCGTGGCTGGCGTATCTCTGCCGTTGAACGTGATGTGCATGCCGAATTTACCATCAGTTGAAAAGCTCACTACGCTAGGCGTCAAGCGCATCAGCATGGGTAATTTCCTGCACAGTCGCATACAGCAGACCCTTCTGCAACTGTTTGTCGCCGTGCGCGAAGAGAAATCTTTTCAACGGGTATTTGCCTATGCTGGTCACTGATGTCCAAGAAATTGATGCCTACTACCGTGCACTGCTCGATCGGGCGGCTGATCATGTCGGCATCTTCTACGTCGGAGTGAAGACAACAGGCGTGTTCTGCATCGCCACATGCCGCGCACGCAAACCCAAGCGCGAAAATGTGGTGTTTTACACCAACTTCAAGGAAGCCCTTGATGCCGGTTACAGGCCGTGTAAGGTATGCAAACCGACGGAGAACGCCCACACCGCGCCACCCGATGTCGCCGAGGCCATTGCCTGGGTGCGCCAACACCCCAAAGAGCGCTTGAGCGACTGCCAGCTCCGGCAGCGTGGTCTTAGCCCAGAGCGCATCCGGCGATGGTTTCAAGCACACCATGGTATGAGTTTTCAGTCTTTTCAGCGCTCGTTGAGAATCAATACGGCTCTAGAAGAGTTGAGGGCCGGTCGCCGCGCGACTGATACTGCGTTCGATAGCGGCTACGACTCACTCAGCGGTTTTGCTTACACCTGCAAGAAGCTGACCGGAGGAGCACCGACGGAAGCCGCCCATGTCATTCTCATTCATCGTTTTACCACGCCTTTGGGGCCAATGTTCGCTTGCGCAACCGCGCGCGGCATCTGTCTACTGGAATTCGTCGACCGACGTATGCTGGAGACCAAGTTTAAGGATCTGCAAAGGCTCTTGCAGGCGCGCATCTTGACCGGCGAAAACCAGCACACCCGCCAGGCCGAGCTCGAGGTCAGCGAATACTTTGCGGGTACCCGCCAACAGTTCGCACTAGCGCTCGACACGCCCGGCAGCAACTTCCAGCGGTCGGTGTGGCTAGCGTTGCGAGCAATTCCCTATGGCAGCACCGCTAGCTATGACAAGCAGGCAGAGAAACTCGGACAGCCACAGCTCGTTCAAGCAATGACCAGTGCCAATGCTGCCAATCGTGTGGCTATCGTCATTCCCTGCCACCGGATGATAGATGAAAATGGCGGGCCGGCCAGCTACGGCGGCGGTCTTGCGCGCAAGCAGTGGTTGATAGAGCACGAGCGGCGCAATGTGGGGGCCGGGGGTATGCCGAATCGGGATAACACAAATCAGCTTGTACACATTGCCTCCCCAGTTACAGGTACGTAACATCGAACCAATAAACTGACAGGAAGCAGACATGGAATCAACGTCATCAAAACCAACGGCAACATCGTTAGTCAAGCAGAAAATGACGACATCCATGGTCTTACTCATGTCAATCGCTATAGGACTAACGGTCGCCAGCAATTACTATGCGCAGCCTCTGTTGTATAGCATGGGCGAACAATTCTCCCTGTCGGCCGCCGCAGCTGGCAGCATAGTCACTGTGGCGCAATTGAGCTACGCGGCCGGGCTTGTGCTGTTTGTGCCGTTGGGAGATGTGCTGGAACGCCGCAACATGATTGTCGCCATGAGTGTTATGGCAGCGATTGGTTTGATGGTCACGGCCTCCGCCAGTAGCATCGCCGTTGTGCTTTTTGGTACGGCCCTTGCAGGATGCATGTCGGTAGCTGCACAGATTCTTATTCCATTTGCATCTACCCTGGCGACGAAGCATGAGCGGGGACGCGTGGTCGGAACACTCATGGCAGGATTGCTTCTTGGAATATTGCTGGCCCGCGTGGCGGCAGGCATCGTCGCCGACCTGTATAACTGGAGAGCTATTTACTGGCTTGCCGCCATAATGATGCTGGCTGCTTCACTCATGCTCAGGTTAGTGTTGCCAAAGTCTAAGAGCGCAACGGATCTCAGCTACAAAGACTTGCTTGTGTCATTGTTTCATCTCTACATAGACGAATCTATATTGCGTTCGCGTGCCTTGATAGGTGTGTTCCTGTTCGCATCGTTTGGTGTTTTCTGGACACCATTGGCATTTCTGCTTGCGGGGCCGCCGCATGGTTACTCCAATACTGCTATTGGTCTGTTTGGTTTGGCTGGCGCCGCTGGCGCCATGGCTGCCAGACCATTTGGACACCTGGCCGATCGTGGTTTAGGCAATCGCGCGACCATTTTGGGCTTGATGTTGCTGCTGCTTTCATGGCTCCCAATCATGCTCGGCCAACAACATGTAATCGCACTGATTATCGGCGCCGTGCTGCTTGATATGGGCATACAGGGCGTTCATGTCGCCAACATGAGTGCGGTATATCGCCTGGCTCCCGAGAAAAGAAGCCGTCTGACCGCAGCCATGATGGCAGGCAATTTTGCTGGGGCCGCTAGCGGCTCGTTCATCGGCGCGTGGATCTTTCCGATCGCTGCCTGGACCGGCGTCAGCATTGCTGGAGCACTGTTTGCGGCCGCAGCGCTGGCGTATGCTGTTGTTGGCACATATTCTCCTTCACCCTGCCAGTTGGATTCCAATTGATGTCACGTTCAACTCTTTCCATGCATCCTTGAGGTATGGCATGCTAAAAAATGGCTGGCACTTGTGCCTTCACCGTTATCCAGATTCAATCAAGCTGGCTAGCTGGTTACGTAGGCATGCGTATTATTCGGAAATGCGAATGAGCCGGAGAATGAATCTTGCAGGATACGGGAGGTGGCGGCATCGGCAATAATGCGGCGCCGGTATGGATGGTGCCAGGTCTAGTAGACTCGTGGCAATGCAGGAAGTATTAAAATTTCGATGACATGCACGTGCGCGATCTGGGTTGATGAAAACAATATGAAAAGAAACGCAATGTTCGACCAGCTGGATTTACGATTACTGAAAGTATTTATTGCCGTATTTCGCGAACGCCATATCGGACGCGCCGCAGATACTCTTGGCATGACTCAGCCAGCTGTATCGACAGTGCTCGCCCGGTTGCGAAAAACTACTGGTGACCCTCTTTTCATACGCAGTGCGGAAGGGATGCAAGCGACTGAAATGGCCCGGAAGTGGTACCTCCCGGTGGCGGAGGCTATGAAGGCGCTGGAGGCGGCGCTGAGCCTGCCTGCTACGTTTGACCCCGCAACTTCACGGCGTACTTTCATTATCTATATGACAGATGTTGGTCAACTTCTTGTGCTGAACCGGCTGATGCAGCGGGTGGCGTTTTATGCTCCGCGCATCCATATCCGTGTCGTTGCGCACTGGGAAGGTTCTCTTGCTGACAGATTGCATGATGGAAGTATCGACATGGCGTTTGGCTGGATTCCGCAGCTTAAATCGCGTAAATCCAGTATTTTGTTATTCAAGGATAGATATGTTGGCCTGCACGACACGTCGGCGCCAGTCAATGCCAACAGCGAGTTTCTTCAATATGCAGTCGCTGATATACCAAGTTCAGCTCACCATGCTGTCCTTGACCGTTTGCAGGCACAGACTAGGGTGCCAGTCATTACGACTCCCAGTTTTTTCATACTGCCGGAAATACTTGTTGGCAAATCCTACATTGCAGTCGTTCCTGAGCGATTCGCCAAGCTCATCATTGACCAACGCAAGAAGCCACTCAGCATACTCAAACTTCCATTCATGCTCCCGACTTTGTCTATTCGCCTTCATTGGTCGGCGAGCAGTTGGCATGATGGTGGTATCGACTGGCTACGCCAGCAAATTACGGCATGTCTTGCTGATCCGCCCGCACTCACTGATGATCATTAATTTGCACAAATGACCTGATGTGACTGTCCGACCTGCGTAAATTCATGCTAACCATTGTCAGCATTGGCGTATCTGCCCATGGTGATGAGGATGACAAAAATCTCATCCCCCCCCCCCCGACATTCCCACGCTCTCTCTTGCGCACGCGGACAGCTCGATCCAGGTGCTTCTTGAGTGACCGGACGTGCTTGGGTCGAAAGTAAGCAAGGCTAGCCAAAGGGACCGATACGAACAGTCCTTCACCTTCACTCTGCTACACCGCATGCGCCAATACAACGATACCGTTCTCCTGTGCGTACGCTGTCTATCGCTACCGTTTACCAATAATGTTGCCGAACGCGCCATACAAAAGGCCGGTAAATTCGGGGGCGAAGGCTTTCTGCCTCGTCATTGAGTGTTTGAACACGTCCATAGCTGAATCAACCGTTTTTATAGTCTGGTCATTCGCCCGGGTCAAAAATCGGACAATTACCTGGGACCGCCTCACTTTGCTTTTGATCTCATCGCTTGGCGGGCAACAAGACTACCAGGAGATGCGTTAATAGCTGTCGACCTGCTTTGCTTCAACTTTGCCGCCGCAGCAACCTTGAGTAAACGCTGGAAGTTGGGGCATTGCGCGTGGCTGGCAGCGGGGCATTGTGCAGCATGGCGCAAACCCTCGCTCATGGCTTGTAGGCGCTTGATAGTCGCGTCGATTTCGTCAGCTTTGGCCACTAGTACATTCCTGTCTACCTGCGGGGCACCAGTGGGAGAAAGCATCGTGCGGATTTCCTCCAGAGAGAGTTGCCCTGCCTGTCCGAGCGCAATCAATGCCAGTTGATTGACCACGTCCGGTGCAAAGTGTCGCCGCTCCCCCGCGCTGCTGGTTGCTGAGATTAAACCCTTTTTTTCATAAAACCGCAGCGAAGAGGCCGATATGCCTGTGCGCCTGGCGACCTCTGAAATATCCATGATGCCCCCCTTGACTTGAAGTTGACTTCAACTTTTATCATGCCTGCAAACGACATTTTCGGCAACGGAAAGGAACGAGTATCTGTCTACCGCACTGCTCAAGCGGGTGTGGGAATGAACGGAACCGTTGCTGGACACGCCGCATGGGGATGGCTTTGTGCCCACATGCCGGCAATCCGCCACGGCGGATTGATGGCAAACCTCGATTCTCAAATCAATCCATCGGAGAACTACAATGCAAGAAAACGTGAGCATCGTCACCCCCAGCGCCGGCGAAACCCCGTTGCGGCCCCAAGAGCGCAACACGGCCATTCCATCTGCCGTCTACCTTCTTGCCCTGAGTTTGTTTGCGATGGGCAGCGCCGAGTTTTTGATGGGAGGTATTCTCCCGATGATTGCGGCAGATCTGCACATCACGCTGCCAACGGCGGGAACCTTGATTTCCGCATTCGCAGTGGGTGCACTGATAGGCGGGCCGCCGTTCGCCATCTTGACGCTGCACTGGTCTAAGCGCAACACCTTGTTCGCCAGCCAGGTGGCTTTCATCGCTGCAACGGTGTTAAGCCTCCTTGCGCAAAGCTATTGGCCCATTCTTGCCGCCCGGTTCGTCATGGGCTTGGCGTATGCGTGCTTCTGGGCGGTTGCGGCAGCAAGCGCCGTGCAACTTTCACCTCCTGATCGCCGCGCCAAGGCACTTTCCATCGTTGTCAGTGGCTTGACCACCGCGATGGTTCTGGGCGGCCCCGCAGGAACGTTCATCAGCGATTCAACCGGCTGGCGCGGCGGATTCTGGGCCGTCATCGCGGTTACTGCTGTGGCGGCGGTCGCCGGCCTTCTCGCTTTGCCCAACAAGGCACCTGGCGATGCGGCGGCGCCTGACCTCAACACTGAGTTGCGCGCCATGAAGTCCCCGGTTCTTTGGGTGGCCTATGCTACGACGGCGGCTACCACTGCCGCCTACATGGGCACGTTCGCTTATCTCGGGGCCTTGATGCTCGAGGTGAGTAGATTGCCCGACCAGTGGCTGCCCGCTGTGCTGACTCTGTTTGGCGTTGGTGCCTTCATCGGGCTGACGATTGGGGGACGTACTGCTGATCGCTATCCGTTCGCCACGCTTGTGGTGGGCATCGCTGGCCTGATCGTCATATCCGCTGCGATGGCGCTGCTGGCGTCCCATATGGTGGCGACCATTGTACTGGTATTTCTGCTCGGCGTTTCGGGCTTCCTGCTAAATCCGCCAATTTGGGGCCGGGTCTATGCGATCGCTCCCGATGCGCCGATGCTTGCAGGGGCGACAAACACGTCAGCCTTTCAAGCCGGTCTGACGCTTGCACCGCTGCTTGCCGGACTGCCGATCAGCTTCGGTCATGGACTGCCAGCTGTTGCTTGGGTGGGAGCCGCAATCGGCGTTGCCTCGCTTGGATTCGCTGTTCTCGGCTCGCGATGGAGTCGCCGGGCCTTCCAACAGCAGGACGGACACTGTCGACAGGGATGAAGTCACCATTGCGCCAAACCTGCTGGATCGGCGGCTGAAGCCACCGGCCCCAATCCACAGTGGGCAAAAGTGATGAATCAGAAATACCTAAACTGATGGCGATTCAGTGCAAACGGCTCAGATACTGACAAAAACTGACAGTCAACCCTTGTATGATCCGCGAATCAAAAACTAAAATTTTGCAAGGATAAATTCACCATGGCTTTTTTTACTCATTCATCAGGTCAGTACTTACCAGTTGATGACGCCGAAATATACTTCGAAATCATAGGCAATCCGATCGGGAGTCCATTACTGTTACTGCATGGCGGCTTAGGCAACCTCACAGACTTCAATGGGATTGTAGGACAACTTGCAAGTGAATTTAGATTGATTGGCATTGATTTTCGTGGTCATGGCAAGTCGACGCTCGGAAAATCTCGCTTGACCTATCAACAATATCAAGCAGATGTTGAAGCCATCGTCGCGCATTTGAAACTCGATTATTTTTCTATACTGGGCTTTAGTGACGGTGGCATCACTGCCTTGCGCATGGCAGCTGAAACCCCGTCGAGGATTAGGGGGCTTGTGGCGGTGGCGGCTCAAAGTCAAATGGAGGCGGATGACCCTGCCCTTCCCATGTTAAGTGGCGTGACAGCTGGTTTCTGGAAGACAAAGTTCCCCAACGCAGTTTCCTACTACGAAGAGAACAATCCAGAGCCAGACTTCGATGTGTTGATCAAATCGGTTGTATCGCTCTGGACAAATATCAAACACAGTGCTTACCCTGGCAACCGGATCAAACAGATCACGGCACAAACGTTGCTGGTGCGTGGCGACGAAGATCATCTTTGTTCGTTAAAGAGCGTTGCTGAACTGCGAGATCAAATAAAAGGTTCTGTCTTCTTGAACATCCCTTATGCAGGGCACGAGGTGCACAAAGATTCTCCTATTCTATTCATGGAGGTAGCGTACGATTTCCTTGTCAATCGAACGGTAAAGAAACGTTAATTATCTAGTTCAGTGCTGGTCTGCATTGGCGAAATGAGGTTCTGTCGCATTGACTTCTTTAACCGTGCATTCTCGCCCTGCAAACTCTTGAACGCCCGCCGCCTTCGGACTGCATTCCTCCATACTGATTCTTCTAACCTTTCAGGCATCCATAGTATCGGTTGTAACCGTATACACATATGGTCGGGCAAGAGTCCTGATTTTTTGGAACTACGATATTCGGCCAGCCCTCCCAGGGAATCCATGCGTACGGCAAGCCCAGGTTATCAAGAAAGCCATGAGTAATAGTATGAACAATACCCAGGGAAAAATACCGACACCTGATGTTTCCAGCAAAATTCCGCCGATAAGGCCACCGGCTGCGATGGCAATATTCCATACGGTAACCAGAATCGATTGCGCCACATCTGCGCCTGACCCGGCGGCCTCGGCCGATGCAGTTTGTAACAAGGCAGCGGAGCCGCCAAAGGTTAGGCCCCATGCGATTACAGCGATATAGATGACCCACGGCTGAGTGCCGGCTAGGCCAAGGGCAAGCGATGCAAGCGCAAAACCCGCCAGGCTGAGCAGTACCAAAGACCGTAGCATACGGTCTATTAACATGGCACTGATCCAGATACCAGCCAGCGATGCCACACCAAAGAGCAGGAGCACCACATCGACCCGATTGGACAAACCCGCTGGCTCAAGGAAGGGCATCAAGTAAGTGTAGAGAATGCTGTGCGCGAGTATCCAGAACGCCAGTACCGCCAAGACCGGCCGCACGCCGGGAGTGTTAAAAACCTGATACACAGGGGTTTGCTTCTTTGCCGCTTGTCCTGGATAGTCTGGCACCTGCAGAGAGATCCAGGCCATCACTCCCAGCGTCAGCAGCGACATGACTCCAAAGGTAGTACGCCAGCCTAGGGTAGCGCCCAGTAATGTGCCCAGCGGCACGCCCAGCGATAATGCTAACGGCGCACCAATTCCCGCCACGGCCAAGGCACGCCCCTTGAGATGATCTGGCACCAGGCGTCGCGCGTAGCCGGCCAGCATGCCCCAAATCAGGCCGCCTGCCATGCCGGCCAAAAATCGTGCTGACAAGGCGACGACATAGTTGGAGGTCAATGCTGTAACCATGTTGAAGAGCAACATGGCGAATAACGCCGCAATCATCAATGGTCGGCGTCGCCAGGCCAGCGTTGCTGCCGTCAACGGGATGGCTGCGACTAGCGATCCAATGGCGTAGAGCGTAACGAACTGTCCAGCAAGCGCTTGCGATACCCCCATTCCTTCGCTTAGCTGTGTAAGCATTCCGGCTGGAATGGTTTCGGTTAACAACGCCAGAAAACCTGTCATCGCCAAGGCCAGAAGCGCGACAAATGGCAGCCGATCCGCGCTCTGAGCCGAAGTGGCATTCGTATTATTCATTTGTATCTTTCCTATGTTCTTCATCGGCAGCCAGATGGCACGCCAGTGGATGATCACAGTGTGGACGTCAATCGATAAAGGAAAAATAGGCTACAGTTGAAAATACATATGACTTTGGAGTCATAAATAAGGATAAAAAATATGGACAATCTGGGATCGTTGAACGTCTTCGTTCATGCCGGAGAAACCCGCAGTTTCACAGTTGCGGGGCAGCAGCTCGGCATTTCGGCATCGGCCGTCAGCAAGGCCATTGTTCGTCTTGAAGAGCGACTTGGCGTACGGCTATTTCACCGCTCCACGCGCACCGTCAGTCTTACGGCGGAAGGTGCGCAATTTCTGGAGCGTTGCCGCCGTATTCTGGGAGAGGTGAAGGAGGCCGAAGCTGAGCTATTACAAAATCGGGATACGCCACGTGGCAAGTTGCGCATTAGTCTGCCATCAGTTGGCACACTCTTCATGCCAAAACTGGCCGCCTTCAAGCGGCTTTACCCCGACATTCTGCTAGACATTGATTACTCGGACAGATTGGTAGACGTGATTGAAGACGGTTTCGATGCCGTGATTCGTACTGGCGAACCTAGCGACTCCCGACTAACAGCCCGTCGCATCGGCTCCTGTCGCAAAGTCATGGTTGGCGCGCCTGAGTACTTTCGGGTAGCGGGCTTGCCGCTCACGCCCGAAGACCTGATCAAGCATTCCTGCTTGCTCTATCGATTCCCCAGCACTGGCAAGCTGGACGCCTGGCCATTGCAAGTTGCCGGCGCGTCCAGCTTTAACCTGCAAGCCAGTATGGTGACAAACACTCTTGATCCACAGGTCTGCTTCGCTGAAGAGGGTTTGGGTATCGCTTGTGTGCCAGAAATAGCGGTTCGCCGGCAATTGCAAATAGGAAGTTTGACCAGTGTGTTAGATGATTACAATCATGACAGTATGATTTTTCATGTACTTTGGCCGTCGAGTCCTCATCTATCACCCAAGATTCGGGTGTTTGTGGACTTCGTCGTTCTGCATTTGTTTCCTCTTTGATCGCCCCTCCCCTTCCCGATGGCAGGCGCGATTGTAATCGCTGCAAACCTTCACTGTGGCTGCAGTGAAGATGCGGGTAATTGCCTGCTAGGTTGGTGACTCTCAAGCACCATCATGCGCCGGCGTAGAAGATGCCGTTGCCCTTTGATTTTATTGGAAGTCATTTTCCGTTGCTGACGATTTCCCTTAGCTTCCTCATAAAAATATGCTTCATTATGCGCCGAAAAGAGTAAAAATCATTCGCTTTCATTTCATCGCTTTTGAAAACTGGCTGCCAACGGGCTATTCACCTACACAGCAGAGAAAAAATTAAAATACTGCCGAATTATCGCTGACGAACCAGCCTCAGACAAGATTATTGCCGCCACAATTTAAATAATATTAATCATTTGATATGATATTTCATTTCAGCTTAGCAGCGAAAAAACGTACTTTGCATTCCGTCACTGCGGTAAAAGGTAGGCGACGCCAAAATGATGAAATCGTTTCCCTTTCACGGTCAATGCGGGCTGAACAACTGCATCTGGAAATCTCGCGGCAAGATACTGGGGCAGCGCAATGCCCTCCTCCTGCATATTCCACACAATGACAGCTCCTGCTTGTTTAAGGTCCTCTATTTTCACCCAAGGGCTTACACGGAGATCTGCATGAGAGAATATGATAGACGGCCGGTCCTTTGCATAAAATGCGACATTCCCTGCATTCCAAGTATTTCCAATGACATATTTCAATGATCGTTTCGTCGTTGCGTACCACCTGTTATTGATTTCACTACCAAAACTTTCGCCGGGAAAGTTGACGGCCTGCTCATTTCCGGTAATGTCAGTTCCATAAATTTTCTCTGCAATAAAGAAAGAAGCAGGAAATATCAGTAGTACAATCCAGGAACGGATAAAGTAACGAAAACGTTTTTGCGTCAAGATGGGCTGAAAAAGAAGAACGATAAAAATCCCCGTAAAAAACCACAGCGGCGCCCCCCACATGGCCCTCAATGGGCGCTGCGCTAGCAAAGATAGCAACAAGGAAAAAATTGCCGGTCCTAGAGCTAAAACAGCAATATAGCAAAAGTCAAAGTCATGCCATCGCGCCCTTAGCCAGACACGAGATGACCGCCATCGCCACAAAAATGATGCCACTACCAGCATGGGTAACAGTGCTAAAATTTGTGCCCCAATAAATGAAAAGTACTCCTTTATAAAAGTAAATGCATGTGTAATTTCAGGCGCTCTGTCCCCGACATACTTTATTGAAATAAAATCACTTTTTATGATCCAGTATAAATGTGGAAGGAATACTAGTGTGGATGTCAGCATAAGAAGCCACGGGCCTTTTGAGTACAGGCGACGACGGGAGGCTGGGTGAATAATAACGAATAGCGCGATGGGTACGATATATGCCCCCATAGAATAGCGCGACAACAAACCTAAACTGGAAACCAAACCCGCAAGAATCCAGTGCCCCAGCTGATCATCTTGGATCGCCTTATGTAGCAACCAACCAAACAGGGCGGAAAACGGCATCTGCAATACGATGTCATTCAATTCCAAAACCGGAAGATTGAGATAATAAACGCCTTCTAACAACAATGCACCGATCAGTGCCTGCATTTCAGTCGCAACTCGCCGTCCCAACTGCCACACGGCAAAGAAAACTGTGACAACGCACAATTGTCCTGCGAGATAGCTTATCCATAGCCCTCTATTTGACCAAGATGTCAGGGTCTGTATGACCCATGGAAACAATGGTGGGTCTTTCTCATAGCCAAGTTGCCATTCTTTTCCCCAAGCTAAACCCTCGGCCATGTCTAGCGCAATATTGCTTTGAAATAATAATGGCAATATTATCCAGATGATCACATGTGCCAAAACGGCAATTGAGAAAATTTTCTTTAGTGTGTGGGGGCTGGTTTCGTGCGGTGATTCCGACGTGGTGATGGCTTCTAATTTCATGTTTTCTATATTTTTCAGCTACTGTCCAGCGCGTCCCGAATGCATCCCTTCTCTCTACGACTGTCATGGCTTGCATGCGGGACAAACACGCTGACGAGAAATACATCAGCGATTGACTGTAGCGATGCAGCATGGAGAATCTATGGAATTCGGATGAATAGTTCTTAAAGCCACCCTATTTGCGCACAGATACTGGCATGGAAAATACGTTGCTATCCCCCTTTTGAGACTAAACGCAAGGACTCTTGAACATCAAAGAACCAGGCCGCGAATGACATGAGCCAGACGGGCACCGACATTCCAGAATACGGTCTGCCTGCTGCCGATAAATCTATTGAGCGTTGGTTCGACTCAAGACAGCGCTACTAAAATTTCACCGTCTTAGATGATCTTATCCAGCCGAAGTGCCATCGCCGACGCCTGTTCGGGACTGGCTATGTTCGTGAATCCAAGAATCAAGCCGTGCCTTGGTTTGGCCTCCAGGTACCACCGTGACAGAGGTTCGACGACTATGCCAACGGCCTGGGCACGCTGAGCGAACTCGATATCATCACCTTGGCGAAGGCCGACAACGAGATGCATGCCGCCCGCCTGGGGAGTGATCAGTAGACGCGCGCCGAATTGCTGACGCAGTGCATCGACCAGCCATTGACGGCGGCGCGCGTAGAGGTTCCGCATTTTGTTTAGATGTCGCGCAAAGTGCCCTTCGTTGAGGAAAGCGGCTACGGTTGCCTGCAGCACGTACGGGCAGTAGTTATGCAGACGATCAGCCAGACGGGCAAACGCATCGACCTGTTCGGCCGGCACAACCAGATAGGCCAAACGCAGACCTGGAAACAGCACCTTGCTGAAGGTACCGGTATAGAGCACGCGGCCCTGCTGGTCGAGGCTCTTGAGGGCCGGCAAGGGCTTACCTAGATAACGGTACTCGCTGTCATAATCATCCTCGATGATCCAGCTACCTCGGCGGTTGGCCCAGTCTAGCAAAGCCAAGCGACGTGGCAGCGACAGCGATATACCCAGCGGACTCTGGTGGGTCGGCGTGACCACTGCGAATCGGGCATCTGGAGCACGGGCGATGCCTTGCGCAACATCCAGGCCTTGCTCATCTACTGGAACCGGCACCAATTGTGCACCGGCTTCCAGTAGGGCATTCCTGGCCATGAAGTAGCCGGGTTCCTCTAGCCAACACGTATCGCCTCGTTGCATCAGCGTGTGATGAATGAGGTCCAGACACGCGCGATAGCCGGCGCACACGAAAACCTGTTCCGGGTGGCAAGTGATACCCCGCGAAATCCCCAGATAGGTCGAAATGGCCGCGCGTAAGGGGGCATGGCCTCGTGCGTCCGGGTAGACGAGCCCCTCGACACCATCCTGCCGTAGCTGGCGACCCGCCAGTCTTGTCCAGAGCTTACGGGGAAACGCGTCCAGCGCGGGCAGGCCCATCTGCAGTGCCAGCGGCAGCGTCCCGGAATGGGTGGCTTGGTACACCGTCGAAATAACTGGGCCGCGAAGTATGGACGAGGAAACTGGCGGCAGTTGCGTTGAGACTACTGTCCCGGCTGCCCCACGCGTAATCAAATAACCTTCACCAATCAGCAACTGGTAGGCCGCTTCCACTGTACCGCGCGCCAAGTTCAGCTCCGCAGCCAATGAGCGAACTGCAGGTACACGGTCTCCCGGCCGCAGGCGGCCGTCGGCAATGGAATCACGGAATCGCTGATAAAGTTGGCGATAGATCGGCGCTGGCTGGCTGCGGTCCGGCAGGAAGGGAAAAATCATGGCCTAGTCATTTAAGCATTTTTTGGCCCTGTAGTTTAAGCCATTGCAGCCCTAAGATGAGCTATATCTCTACAACGGACTGCAGACATGAATTACACACTCCAACACCTCGAAGACAAGGAGGCCTTTCAGGCCAGTTTCGATCTGATGCGCGGCTTAAGGCCGCATATCGCCAATCCGGCCGCCTACGTGGCACAACTGGTTCGGCAGAGCGAGCAGGGCTACCGTTTACTGGCGGCGTGGGCCGGCGAGCACATGGTCGGCCTGGCTGGTTATCGCGCGTTGGAAAACCTGCTCTACGGGCGTTTCATTTACGTCGATGATCTAGTGGTCAGCTCTGATCTTCAGCGCAGCGGCCTGGGAGCGCGGTTGTTGACTGCGGTTCGGGAGGAGGCCATGCAGCGCAGTTGTGATCATTTCGTGCTGGATACAGGCCTGCATATGCCATTGGCACAACGTTTCTATTTTCGCCAGGGGCTGTTGGCCCGTGGCATGCATTTCACGCAGAGCCTTCGGCCAGAAAGTCTGGCATGAACAATGTCCTGTTGATCAATGCCAGCCCGAATGGGCAGGTTTCCCATGCAAACCAGTTAGCACTGGAACTAGTTTCATCTTTGCAGCACCAGTATCCGCGGCTCGAACTTGTCAAGCGAGACTTGGGCGCACATCCACTGTCGCCACTCGGTATGGACTATGCCCGTGCCCTGACCTCTGATACGCCGTTCGACTCGCCGGAACTTGAGGCCTCCGAAGTTCTGATCGCCGAATTGGAACGCAGCGATATGCTGCTCATTGCCACCCCAATGCACAACTTCACGATCCCTGCCGCGCTCAAGCTCTGGATCGACTATGTCCTGCGAATTCACCGGACATTCAATTCAAGACCCGATGGCAAAGTTGGCCTCCTGAGCGACCGCCCTGTGTACGTGCTGGTCGGTTCCGGTGGTTTTCATCAGGGAGAACGGGCACGGCAACCAGATTTTCTCACTACTTACCTGCGCCACGTGCTTAACACCCTTGGCCTGTTCAACCTGCACTTCAGCTATCTTCAAGGCTTAGTATTCGGAGAAGAGGCCGTCCGTGCCACGCTCGAACATGCGCGTGTCCGACTGGCACTGGAACCTCGGTTCAACAAACTTGTTTATGCCTGATCCCTTTTTTCTACGCAGGAGTTTCACCATGAGTCAACTTAGATTGCCATTTCGTTCCCTATCGCCTGCAGCCTATCAAGGTCTGCTCGCCTGCAATACGGCGCTGGCCGCGAGCTCGCTAGGTTTGCCGCTGCTTGAATTGATTTATTTGCGCATCTCGCAAATAAATGGCTGTGCTTACTGCCTGGGCGAACATTCGCAGGCCCTGCGCGAATGCAAGATGCCGCAAGAGAAGCTGGATTGCCTCGCAGGATGGCGAATCAGCGAATTATTTAATGACCGCGAGCGTACCGCCCTGGCATGGGCCGAGACGCTTACCCATATTAGCGAAAAGGGCGCGCCTGACGAGCTATATGAGCCTTTGAAAGCACATTTCTCCGATGTCGAAATTTCCGATCTGACTTTGGCCGCGGCCTTGATGAATGCATTTAACCGGCTGGCGGTAGGTATGAAGCTCTAAAAGCGAGGTGATCGTCGGCTGTGTACTGGTTGCAGTGTTGCCACTCGCGAAACCTACGGCATATTGCAGGAATTCAAGCTCCAGATTTCAGTGCCCCATGGGACGCGGCAGTTCCAGAAGCTGCATGGCTGGAGTAGGCACGAATCCTTTACCTCGATTTCGTAATCGAAGTAAATTGCAACGCCGGTGGCTATCGCCGGGTGTACCCGGATGACGGCGTTGAGTACCCTGCCGACTATTTTGGCGCTAAAGAGTAATTGGAATGCATAGAAATCACCACTTGCGCAGTCGTCTTTAAAAAGAAATTCCGCGCTTCGGCGCCCGATATCTGGTCGGCATCCAGTGTGAGGACAGGTCCATGAGTAAAACCGTTGAACAAGCTGAAGCCGCGCTGGCTGCAGCGAATGCCGCCTACTTGAATGAGTTGGAGCGCGATTGCATTCAAAGAGAAAACTGTAGCTCCCAACAACGTGACCACGAGTATTATCAGCAGTCGCTGCGCGATGCCATTTACCAGTGCAAACGCGAGCTTGAAGAGGCCAAACACCGCCCACTGATCAGCACGGAGGTCGACAACGGTTCGCTCTGATCGGAAACTGCACCGAGTGCCAATCAACTGGCAGGCAGTTGACACCTGCCGAGGATAACTATGCGTCGCGGTTAGTTGATGTTGTACTAGTTGAGTTTGTTAAACTGAATACTGGTTCGGGAGGGGCCGTTCTGACCTAAACAATTTATCGTCGAGTGGGCAAAAAAATCTCAATTGGTAATGGATGGGGAACAGCGCCGCCGACAGGCCGTTGACGATGGCAGTCAAGGCTTCGCGCGACGGCAGTTCGCGCACCCTGCCGTTGTGGCGGATCTTGTGCTTGTCTTCGCGCGAGCTGCGCAAGGCCTGGATCACGGCTCCCAGGTTCCACTGGGCCGTGTCGTCGGCGGGTGCTGCGGGACAGCTGCAGTGCATAGGGCATCACTTCCATAAAAACGGCACGCAGGCCAGGTCGCCCCCGCTTAGCGGCAGCCCATGACAAAACCAGGAAAGCATTTCGCTTCGGTATGCGAAAGATACATAACGAGCCCAGATCAGCTGGCGGCCACCCGGTTATTGCCACTACCACAAGATAACGACCTAACAAAAACACTCTTCGACGTGACTAAATTATTAATCTGGATTTTGGCGGGCCTGGCCATGGTCGGACCGCTTGCCATCGACACCTATCTGCCGTCTTTCCCCGCCATCGTGCACGATTTTCAGTCCAGCCCCCTGCTGGTGCAGCAAACCCTGAGCTTTTTCCTGTTCACGTTTGCCTTCATG